>JAKQPV010000110.1:0-1731 GCA_029564515.1 Spirochaetota bacterium
CGTCGTGAAGCCTGGGACTGCTGCCCCGGAGCCTGCTGCACCGGCCCTGACCCGGACCGCGGAGACCTGGGAGTTGTCGCTTGCACAGGTCCGGGTGGAGGCAGGGGCGACCTCGATCCTGTCCGCCAAGATCACCGACGAGCGCGGGAGTGCGAGTCTCTGCGGGGCCGCGGCGCCGCAATACGTGCCGTCGTCGCAGCTGGAGGTGACGGGGCCGGTGAACATGCAGAACAACGCGCTGACGGGGCTGCCGGCTCCGACCGGCGAGACACATGCGGCGCGGAAGGCGTATGTGGATGAGGTGATCAGCGGGTTCGGGATCTCGGATATCGCGATCGACGCGGATAAGAATTGGAACTGGAAGAATATCACGAACCTGGGGAAGATCTCCCCGATCTCGTGGCTCACCATTCTCGGCGGCGACCCGCTCCTGATAACCAAGACGCACACCTCATCCACTACAGTGACGTTCGCGCAGATTGAAGCAGGGCACGGAAATGTCAAAGTGATCGTAAAAGGAGCAGGTGCAAATGAGTCTGGCACGAGGACATTCAAGATTTTGAAAAACGGCTCCCAGATTTGGACTATGTCGCAGGGATCAGTATGGGGCGGCGATGATTATTACTTCCCCGCGTTTACTACGACAGCATTCGAGGATCTTTCGATAGCGTCTGGTGATGTTCTGACGATCTCGCGGACGGGGGGCGCCGGCGCCGTTACTGTGGAGATCTATGCTACGCCGTACGTGGCGCCGTACGGGATTGTGACATAACACCCCCTTATAAATATCCCTTCCACCTATTTTCTCACATGATCGATTCTCAAACCTCTTTCTGGACTCCGGCCCGCGTCGCCGTGATGATCGGGGCCGTGCTGCTCGTCGTGGCGCTCGCCTATCTCGTGAGACGCCCGGAAAGCCAACCTCTGAACCCCTTTTTCCCCTGCCCGATTCAGTGGGGCACATAATAACGGAACTTTTTGTACTGAAATCTCATGGAATACTCCTGATCTTATGTGCCCCAATGTGCCCCGGGGCACGAAGGGCATGAGTTTTCGTAACTTTTTTAGATCTCTTCTTCATGGGAAAATTATGATCTCTCGTGCCCTACGTGCCCCTGCCATGCCCTGAGTGGAAAGTTATTTATACTTATACGTATAATGTATGTATTGTAACAGGTGAAGTAAGATGCAACTCCAAGAATTTGAAACCCTGATGAACCAGCACGCAGGATGGACCTTCCCCGCAGAGTACTACGAGAGCATAATCGAGCCCGTCTATATGGCGACCGGCGACGACAAACTGGCGTTCGTGAAGTTCTGCGCTGAGAAGGACTTAAACGGAATCCAACTCCTGAAGAGCGACCTCCGCACGGTTGAGCACCTCTCCGGGACGGGGATGACAATAACTCAAATCTATGCAGTTGTCCGAATGCTCGAAGAGAAGGAGACTCAGATCCACAACCTCAAGTGCGCAGTGCAGCGCCAACAGGGAACGCTCAACAGCATTCAGACCGCCCTCGCGGGGGCCTGGTTTTGATGTCGTGGCGCGTGTTCTCACAAGTGATCGAAGATCGGCGGATATACATTGCCGGTCGCCTTCGTGATCCGACGCAGCCCCTGCACGGCGGCAACGTGGAGTACTCCGGGGGGTATACGGCGGATCGGGATGTGGTCGAAGCACGGGTCGCGGAACTCAACGCGACACTGGAGGTGCAGTAATGGCCCCCCTCA
>JAKQPV010000123.1:0-1087 GCA_029564515.1 Spirochaetota bacterium
AGACGGTCGTGACGGTCATGGCCCTGTCGATCACGATCGGCTCGTTGTAGGTCCCGTTGTAGACCCACACCTCGCCGCCATCCGTGACATTATCGACGGCCTCCTGGATGCTCGAGAAGTTCAGTGTCCCGTAACCGGGCGTTTCACCGTTATACGATGCGTTCACATAGACCCTGTCCGGCAGGGAGTCTGCAGCTGCCGGTGCTATCAGCATCGCGCAGATAAACACTATCAGCGCGAAAAAAGATGACATCGAGCGAATTTCCTTGATCCGTCTTCTACTCACTTCGATCACCTGAAACATACGTTCAGGGGTAACTTTCACGGAATGATATTTAGGTGTATGGATATTATTCCCAACTTAAGCGTCACGATATGCTAATAATATTGCGTAATTACCTGACTTTTTGAAAAAAGATCGATTTCATCGATGCCATGCCGGCGGCTCCTCCCCATCGCGCAACGGCCGACATTCGAAATCCCGGCAGAGGCCGTGACTTTCCTCTTCTCGCCGCGTGCCGGTAGATTCCGGCATAATTGAAACCGTCCTGATTTACAACCGGATGACCGACGCCGCCGGGAACGAGTCTACCCGTGGGATCTTCAGGGATATCACCGATGGGAGCACATGCCGGCGACTCCTCCCGCCTGCTCATCGAGGTGGGCCCCCCGGGAGGAGGAGAGCACCGGCGGGGTCGACGAAGAGATCGAGGAACTCCAGGTACACAAAGATGCCCGGCGGGTGCTATGCCCACAAAAGGATCTCAACTTCATTCCAGCGGCATAGTCTGTAATTATCCGTCAATATCCTCGAAAACGCGACTTCATGAGCCTTTTCTCGACGGTATGTATTTACATATGGATAGAATTATATTTCTCGTTCATCAACAATGATCCATGCTCGGTACCATCCCGGGTATCGACCCGGAGGTCTTATCCCTGGTCACAGTCCCGGCGTTTATCTTCTTTGCGCGGATCTGCGACGTCACTATCGGGACGATGCGGATCATCTTCGTCTCGCGGGGGATGAAGATGGTCGCCCCGGTCCTCGGGTTCTTCGAGGTCTTCATCTGGATCATTGCCGTCG
>JAKQPV010000131.1:0-1154 GCA_029564515.1 Spirochaetota bacterium
CCTACCACCCCACCAGCAAATGCCACATCCCTTCATCACGGCTGATGACATCGTTGATGCGAGCCTCGCGGTCGAATCCTTCCGAGTCTTTAAGCGTGATGCGGTCGTCTGCTTTACTCACTGCCGCGATACCGCTGGTAGCATCATTGGCGATGTAGACCTCCGCCTGCTTCTTGAGCGATCGGTTGATGTTTTCCTCTGCCGGTGTAAGCTCATAGCGCACCACAACAGCCGCGATCACCTTGGACACCCCCGCGCCGGTCGTATACGTGATCTCCTCGGCAAACTCGCCCATGTTCAAGAAAGAACCGACGGCATCTTTCGGCATTTGTTCTTTTAAGCTCATGAACACATCCCCAATAGGGGCCCGGGAGCAGTTACGCCCCCGGGCATCCCTGTGTTTAAGCGTCGACTTTCATCAGATGCGCGAAATACGGATCCACGATTATCTCGTCCACATGCTGACGCACGCGGAAAATATCACTTCTGGCCGCATCGTCGCGGTACTGCTCGACCGTGGCGTTCTCCGGGCTGTCCGCCGTCCAGAGGAATGTTCTTCCAACTGTTGGATCGGACAGTCTCTGCCCCTCGCCGATCACCGCTACCATGGCGAAATCATCGCTCCAGATATCCGCACCCTGAAACGCCTTGCCTTCTTTCGCGGTGTTATAGATCGCCTTGCCGACAAGTATCCTCTTCACGCCGAGAATGTCCGCCATGGCGTTAAGGATCTCCGCTTCCGTCAGCCTTGCGACATACTGGATTGCGGCCTTGATCTTCTCGTTGCCGAGAAGCCGGTCGATGTTCGCCTTGCTCATGATGAGCGTTCCCGGCTCCATGCCGCAGTTCTGCCTCACCTGCTCGCGCGCGGCTCTCACCTGAGCAATGACATCGCTCGAGGCGTTATCCCACGGCGCGGTCGAGAAGTCGGTAAAGAGCTTCGATCCCGTAAAAACCGCGGTATCGAAAACCCTCGATGCGATCCTCTTTTCCTGCGCCTGCAGAACCCTGCGCGTTACGATCTGAACGGTCGTAAGCTCGGCATCAAAATCCGTGGCGTACATTTCCCGTTCGGAATCGTCCAGAGGCCCTTCCAATCCGTGCTCTTCGCAGTTGTACTGCCGGTCTTTAGCCTGAAAGGTGTCCCGGTTGTA
>JAKQPV010000006.1:0-1110 GCA_029564515.1 Spirochaetota bacterium
CTCCACCCCGCTCTGGATGTAATACACGTCCTTGAGAAGCGGATATTCCGAGCCCGCGCCCTCGAGCTTGCCGATGAAGGCCTGGCCGTTGGTCAGAAACACGACCTGGTAATCCGACTTGAGGTCAATCTTTCCGCATCCGGACAGGAACAGAAGCGTCAGAAGTATCGCAAAAAAGAGTGCGAGCGCCGAAGTGTGCTTTTTCATGGAAACCCTCCACCGGTATGGCCATTTTGTCATGAGAAGATTGTATGTATTCGAAAAATAACTCTATTATTCCAGATCATCAGGAAAGGAGCCCGTTAACGTGATGAACGAGTAAGGAAGGTTAACAACAACAGAAAAAGGTAAAACTGGATAAATATGTAGCAAAAGAAATACCATTTTGTATCACCTTGATATCATTCAATATATTCACCTTGGGGGCTGTGGATGGCGGGATTTTCCGTAAAATGTCTTTACAGTTCAAACGGCCGGCGTCGGCCGGTGTCAGCAATTCTGCATAGAATACAATATGATAGAAGGATATGCCCCACTGTAAGATTATTCGACGATCTGGGATCAAAGAGCGGATCCTTTGCACAGCGGGTCCGGGTTGCAGCATGAAAATCGGGTTCGCCAGGTGAATTTTCTTTCCCGGCGTCGTGGACAGGTTTATCGTCAAGAGACGGGGAACGGCAGGGTGTTGCCATCTTACCCTGATCCCGTGGGTTCCTTCCCTCGCAGCCCTCCCATTGCGTCTATATATACGGTAATGAGCGCGCGCGCCTCGTCGCAGGGCCCGGGCATGCGGGATGCGTAGGCCGCCCCTGCCTCTCCCAGGCGTCGCCGAAGTCCCGCGTCGTCGATGAGATTCAGGGCCTTGCCCACGAAATCGTCCGTTCGGGAATGTTCGAAGAGAAGCCCCATGGGCGCATCGCCCTGATCGCCCAGCACGGGCCAGCGGTTCCCGGGGACGTCCGAGACAAGAAGCGGTCTGCCGGCAGCCTTCCCCTCGACCAGCACGTTGGAAAGCCCCTCGGAGAAGGAACCGTTCAGGACCACATCCGCGGAGGCATAGGCAGACCGCATGGCCGCCGGCGCAATCGGCGGGATCCATCGCGCAAATTG
>JAKQPV010000007.1:0-32131 GCA_029564515.1 Spirochaetota bacterium
GGCTTTTTTCACCGCTGACTCGATCTCTTCGCCGGTTTTCCTGCCGGGGTCCACTATGACCGGAACGGCCTCTATTTTTTTCAGCGCCTGTTTCTCGTTTTCGTTTATCGGGCGTACGCTCACGGCCAGTGCCGGCTCTTCGCCGGCGGCTTTCTTCGGCGCCGCGGTCACCTCGGCGGTGCTGCCTGCGGCCGTGATGGTCTCTTCCTTCGATTCGGAGAGGGCCGTGCCCGATTCATCGGAGCGGGATGCCTTGACGGCCACCTTACCCTCGGAAACGGCCACCCGGGTCGTGCCTTCCCTGAAATTGACGCTGAACTGCGTGCCGCGCACGCCCGCGATCGCGGTGGGGGTCCGCACTGTCGCGTTATTGTCACCGGTCCTCATCAGTTTTGCCAGGACCTGCCCGTCCTTGACATAGAGGTCGCGGTCGCTTGCACCGGAGGAGAGGACCTGGAATCTCGAGTTCTCCTGCACCTGCACGACGCAATTGTCGGAGAACTGTACGACCGCGAGAGACATAGCTCCCGTTATGACGGTGTCGTTCCTGGCAACGAGGTCCTTGACCTGCAGGCCTGCCGGCCCTGAACCGGGGCGCTGAATTGAGACTGAACCGACGGCAAGCGTCACGATACCGCTCTTCTCTTCCTGCTTCTTGCAGCCGAAAGCTCCCGCGAGGCCTGCAACCAGTAAAAATACTATCATCCATTTAAATGGCGTATTCATTTCCGGTCTCCTGTGCTTTGATGTAAAAGCAATAAGGGCGATTTTCTATATATAAGAGAAAGATATTTAGCTGACGACCAATGTTCAAGTTTTTTTTTCCTTGAACCGGAATTATGGATTGTCGCGGAGTTTTACGGCACGTTATCCATGAGTTGAGGGCCGGTTTTGGGCCGATATTCATGCCTGCAGCACGGCTCTGAGCGGGGCGTTGTGTGGGTCCGGGAGCGTGTATCAGGAATAATCAGCGAGGTCGGATACGGACCTGATTCCCGGTTCCGCGTCCCTGCCAACCCAGAGATAATCGATCCCGGCGTTGATCGCAGCCTCCCTGTCAGTACTAGAGTCCCCCAGGTAGATCGCCTCGGATTTCGAGACATTGAAGTGCCCGACGCATTTCAGAAGCATCTCGGGATGGGGTTTGGGCTCCGCCTCGAGTACCGAGACCCGGTACTCGAACCAGGTGTCGAGATTGAAGTGTTTAAACAGCCTGTCCAGCGACCTGCCCCGATTGGTTGCAACGGCGAGGCTGAAACGCTTCCGGAGCGCGCCCAGCACCCGGCCATAATCGAACAGGGGACGGACATCATCGAGGAAAGGGGTATAATCCGTCTCCTGGCTGATCTGATGCATCCGCCCGGCCTCGGCCGGATCGGGGAACAGCTCGAACATGAGCTGTTTTGTGGACTGGTATACGACTTTTTCATGCAAATCTTCTGGCAGGGGCGGGTAGCCGCCTCTTTTCAGGCATTCATTGAAAAAATTGATATTGGCTTGATTTGCGTCGATCAATACGCCGTCGCAATCAAAGATGATGAGCCGCTTGCCTGTTAAAAAGTTCATATTTTCCCTGAAATATCCAAAAAAAATATATACGAAATGCTTGTCAATAAGTTCTTCATAAAATAATTAATCCTTGACAAAAAAAGTGCGGCATAATATTTTTGCCTCTCCAAAAGGACGAGTACAGGGCACTATTGGCCGATTCGATACGAGCACACGCAAAAGTAAACCTCCATCTCGAGGTTCTGAACCGCAGAGATGACGGGTACCACAATATTTTCAGCCTCATGGCTAGTGTTGCGCTCCATGATCTTTTAAAACTCGAAGACGCGCATCTGCGTGATTCGGAAGGCGCTGTGGACATTGCCGTAGCAGTCAGGAACGATGGCGGAACGCACGGCAGCGTGACGGATGCGATTCCCGCGCACGAGAACCTCATCGCGCGGGCGGCGACCCTCTACCTTGAGCGCACCGGCATGAACGGGAGAGCTGACTTTTCGGTTGAGAAGAACATCCCCGCCGGCGCCGGGCTCGGCGGAGGAAGCAGCGACGCCGCTGCGGCACTGAAGCTGCTGAACGGCAGGGCGAAAAAGCTCCCGAACGACATGCTCGCGGAGATCGGCTCGAAAATCGGGGCCGATGTGCCCTACTGCCTGACGGGCGGCTTCGCACTGTGCCGGGGTATCGGCGAGATCGTCATGCCGGTCCCCGGGACCCTGAAGTCATGGGTGGTGATTGTCAATGACGGCATCCATGTCGACACGGCTTCGGCATACCGCTCCCTGAAGCGGGGCGCGGAAGCGGATGCCGGGCGGGAGGCGGCTATTGCGGCAACAACGAAACGCATGGTCCTGGCGCTTTCGCGGGGATCGGCGGCGGAGCTGAAGGGGCTCGCGGTCAACGATTTCGAGGGGACGGTAATCAGCCGGCACCCTGAGATCGGGCGGATCAAGGAGCGGCTGCTTGAGCTGGACGCGGATTTTTCCATCATGACCGGATCGGGCTCGACGGTGATCGGCCTCTTCCCGGGCAGGGAAGCGGCGGAACGGGCGCAAGCACGGCTCGCGGTAGATTACCGGGAAGTCATAGTGACCCGTTTTGTGTGAGATGCCGGAATGTACAGATGATTGATTCTTCATGGGCGCGGACCCATGAGGCATTTATCATGTCTACATGACATTGAGGTGTGGCCAAGCGGTAAGGCATCGGGTTTTGGTCCCGTGACCCCAGGTTCGAATCCTGGCACCTCAGCATATCAGTGAAGGGAGTCCGAGCATCAACGCAACAACTGCAATCGTACTGGCGGGCGGCAAGGGAGTCCGGATGCAGTCCGACCTGCCCAAAGTGCTTCAACCGTTTCTGAACAGGCCGATGATTCTTCACGTACTGGACAGTCTCGAGAAGGCCGGCGTATCCGATATCTGCGTCATCGTGGGATACCGGGGAGAGCTGGTTGTCGAGGCCGTCGGTAACCGCGCGCGGACGGCGTGGCAGCGCGAACAGCTGGGCACCGGGCACGCGGTCATGCAGGCCGAGGAGGCCATGGAGGCTTTTTCCGGAAACGTCATCGTCGCCTGCGGCGACGTACCGCTCATCAGGCCCGATACCTTTCGCGCCATGATAGCGGCTTCCGGCACCGATAAGGTCAAGGCCGTGGTGCTGACCATGGAGCTTGACAACCCGACGGGATACGGCCGGATCGTGAAAGACGGTGCCGGTAATTTCCGGAAAATCGTTGAAGAGAAAGACGCTGGCGCGGACGAGCGCGCTATCAGGGAAGTGAATACGGGAACGTACGTGTTCGACAAGGACTTGCTGTTCGAGGGACTCAAGCGCATCAACACGAACAACGCACAGGGTGAGTACTATCTTCCCGACGCACTTGAACATATCCTCCGCTCCGGGTTCACGGTGCGAACCATGCTCCTGGATGACGCCCTGGAGGGAAGCGGTGTAAATACCAGGGAGGAGCTCGGGCGTCTTGAAGATTACTATCGAATAAGGACCAGAGGATAGGACGGCATGGGTGACAGTTTGCTCAAAGTATTCTCGGGATCATCGAATCCCGGACTGGCGGAGGAAATCGCGCGGTATCTCAATATAGAGCTCTCGCGGTGCGAGCTCAAGCGCTTCATGGACGGTGAGATATCGGTCAAGATAAAGGACAACGTCAGGGGACACGATGTATTCATCATACAGTCCACCTGCAGCCCGACCAACGACCACATCATAGAGCTTCTTCTGCTGATCGATGCGGCGCTCCGGGCCTCTGCGGGGAGGATAACGGCGGTGATCCCGTATTTCGGGTACGCGCGCCAGGACCGCAAGGTCGAGCCCCGCGTGCCAATATCATCGAAGGTGGTGGCAAACATCATCACGGTTGCTGGCGCGGACCGCGTCCTCACCATGGAGCTGCACGCGGAGCAGATACAGGGCTTTTTCGACATACCGGTCGACAACCTGTATTCAGCGCCGATCGTGATCGATTACATGAAGGCCCTGCATCTTAAAGAAGCAGTCATGGTTTCGCCCGATTCGGGCGGCGCGGAACGCGCCCGGTTTTACGCGAAAAAGCTTAACGCGGGACTGGCCATTATCGACAAGCGCCGGCCCGAGCCGAACGTCGCGGAGATACAGCATGTTATCGGCGATGTGAGCGGCAAAAACTGCGTCCTGGTCGACGACATGGTGGATACCGGAGGTTCAATATCCAAGGCGGCCGAGGCGCTGCGGAAGGAAGGGGCGAAGGACGTGTACTGCCTCTTCACGCACCCGGTGCTCTCCGGCAAGGCGATCGACAACATGGAGGGCGCAGGCTTCAAGGAGATCATATTCACCAACACCATCCCCTTCCGCGGAGAAAGGGATATGGTGGGGATGAAGATCCTTTCGATCGCGCCGCTTTTCGGCGAGGCGATCAGGAGAATTCATAACGGGGAATCTGTCAGCTCCCTGTTTGTATAGAGTACGCGGGACAGAATTTTAAGCATACTATTTAATAATACAAGAGGACACCAATGCAAGCAAAGAGTATAACCGTAGAACCGAGAATAGATTTCGGTAAAAATGCCAGCCGGAGAATACGGAAAAAGGGTTTTATCCCGGGTGTGCTGTATTCCCATGGAAAATCCGAGTCTATCCAGGTGCCGGAAAAGGATTTTTTCAAGCTTTTCAAGGGAAGGATATCCGAAAGCGTCATTTTTGATATACTCAGCTCGGACAAAAAGGACACTACCGAGAAGATGGCCTACGTCAAGGATTACCAGGCTGATCCCATGACCGGAGAGATCCTGCACCTGGACCTTTTCAGGGTAACCAAGGACGAGAGGATTCGCACCCACGTCAAAATCGAATTCACCGGTACGGCAAAGGGCATCAAGCTGGGGGGGATTCTCGAAGTTGACATGCGCGAACTCGAGGTTGAATGTCTCCCCATGGATCTTCCGGAAAAAATACAGATTAATGTAACCGATCTCGATATCGGCGACTCAATACACGTAAAGGACGTCAATCTCGGCGACGCGGTGAAGATCACGAGCATTCCGGAAGCGTCCATTGCGTCCGTCCATGTTCCGAAAGTCGCGGCAGTTGAAGAGAAGGTCGAGGAAGCCGTTGCAGCCGAGGGCGAAGGCGAAGAGGCCAAGAAGGCTGAAGAGGGCGGTGAAAAATCCGTCGAGAAGGATACCAAGGAGAAGGATAAGAAGTAAGGGCCTCATGTTTCTGCACCCGGCCCCAGGGCCGGGATTATATCCTAAGGGAGCGGAATGATTGAAGTTAATCGTAGGCTTTGGAAATCCCGGTGAGAAATTCGCGAACAACAGGCAGAACATCGGTTTCAAGGTTATTGATATAATTGGAAACAACGAGAATATCGATGTCCGGATAAAGAAGAAAAAATCGGTTATCGGCAGGGGCAAGATCCTCGGCACCGATGTTGTCCTTCTCAAGCCCCAGACATTTGTGAATCTCATCGGGGAGTCCGTCCTCTATATAGCGTCATTTCTGCGTATCAACGTACGCGACATCATCTGCATCGTGGAAGATTCCTCCCTCAAGCTTGGCGACATGAGGGTCGATTACCTTTTCTCGAATCTCAAGCACGATGGCATCGAGTCCATGACCCGTGCGCTCAAGTCAGAGCGGTTCGCTAAAATACGCGTCGGGATCGGGACGCCCCACAAGGGAGTCACGATGGAGGAATACCTCCTCCAGGATTTCACCGACGACGAGAACCTCATACTGATTGATGTCCTGAACAAAACCGAAAAGGTCGTGAACATGCTTATCTCGCAGCCGATCGAGGAAGTCCAGGAGCGCTACAATCCCGAGGGAGCCGTGAAGATAAAGAAGCGGAAAGTCAAGGCCATCCATATCGACCACCGGAAAAAGCGGTAGCGTAAATTATCTCACAAACCTTTTGCCCGGATGCATTTGTACTTGACTTAATACTCAAGTCATGTACATTTTCCATGCACGTTGTTCCGTGGGCATTAATTCATTATTTAAGGGAGATTTTTACGATGAGAAAAGGAACAAGCCTGATTATGTCATTTGTACTGTTGCTTATCGTTTCATCGGCATATGCGCAATCCTACAAATCTGATTATCACCCGGCATATGAGCCGCCGCCCCTGAAGGGCGATCCCCAGGCAATATCACGGCTTCTCAGTTATGAGAACTTCAGGTCCATCAAGCTCCTCAATGCGGCCATCATGAACTTCGGCGGCGGTGAAGGCGAGATCGACAAGCTGATCGACCAGTACGCCGAAGCCAGCGCACTTTACTTCCAGAATAAGATGTTCGAGTCCGCGAAGGCCTTCAGGGAAAACCAGGCCGCCATCATGGCGACGGCGAAGCAGCTCGCTGCGAAATACAACCAGGACGCCACCGCAATCCTCACCGACAGCATCAAGATGAACACACGGGCGAAGTTTAAAATGAACCTCATCAAGATGAATGATCGCAGTCCTTCCGACAAGTTCCTCGAGCAGGCCCAGGGCGGCGTGCTCAAGGCCAATGACTACTACGAGCGCTACAAGGAGGCGAAGGCCGCCTCGGCGATGGACCTCATCAACGCGATCTATTATTACCGGAGCGCAAAGGAGAGCATGTTTCAGATGATGCGGGTGATTGCCGATCTCGAAAGCAAGCGTCAGGCGGAGGAAGAGGTCAAGGCCATGCTTGCAAAGAAGGAACTTGAATACTCACGGCGGGAAGAAAAGCAGCAAGAGCTTGAGACGCAGAAGAAAAAAGAACTGTTCTCAAAGTACCTCGACAAGTATGAGAAGGACCAGGTCGATAACAAGAACGTCATATATCAGACCAAGGAAAAGAAAAACTGAAGGCACGGGGCCGGGGATCACTCCCCGGCCTTTTTGTTTCCACGGTCTTTCTTTAAAACTCTGAGCGAGAGGACCCTGATCCGGTAGTTGTTGTGAAGGAGAAGGTTGATCACCTTCTCCTTCGTTTTCGGATCAAGGGAGTATCCTTCCAGGGCCGTCAGAACCGCCTCCAGCATCGAGTAATCGTGTTCTGATGCCGCAAACAGCTTGCCGGTAATGGCACGATACAGCGCATCATCCCTGATTTTCAGGCCGTTGAGCGTTGAAATGACGACGCTTGTGCGCGGGTCGCCCAATGCCCGAATGATGTGCGGTATCAACCGCGGCCGGATGACCGCCTCGTCCAGCTCGAGTATCCCGCGGATCGATTCCTCGCGTATCAGCCAGTCTCCGCTCGCAAGGCCCCTGACGTACACATCCGCTGAGGCAGGGTCCCTGGTCAGCCTGAGCGACTGCAGCGCATACCAGCGGACATTGCCGTCCCTGTCGCCGGCAGCGGCTTTTTTCAGAAGTACGGATAATTCGTCTGACTTGATGAGCGGTATGCGCTTCATGGCCTCGATCCTGACGGCCGGATGGGGATCAATTGAGGCGACCTTCAGGGTCCCTATAATGAGGTCATTTTTCTGCGGGCCGATATACCTGACGATTTCACGCACTGCTTTGCGCCGGTCCATCCAGTTCCCCATGGCGTATTTATTGGCCCAGGACCGCTGGTTCTGGATGCGTACCGCCTCTGCTTTATGGTGCAGTCCGCAGCCGGCAAGGAGCGCCGCGGCAACACAGGAGAGCACTGTCAGTTGTGCGTTCACGATCCTGCGCCCCGATATGCGCACGGTTCGGAGCGGGATTCCGGCCCGTAGTCACGCATCGGCCGCTACTGCGCCGGTTTTACCCGGGGATAGATCAGGCCGTACTGGGTGAGGAACTTGTCCGTGCGTAATATGTAATATCTCGTCTCGATGAAAGGCGTGAATTCGGTGAAATAATCCATGTCGCCCTGGAGCTTGTCTTTCCATTTCTTTACGTTGCCGGAACCGGCGTTATAGGCCGCCACCACGTACTGAAAATTACCGCCGAATTCCCTGTCAAGCCCGGCGATGTATCTGGCGCCAAAGCGTATGGATGCGCAGGCGTCGGTGAGATCATAGGCCTGTAACTTCATCTGGCGGGCAAGGCCCCGTGCCGTCGCCGGCATAAGCTGCATCAGGCCCACGGCGCCGGCGGACGATACGGCGTTATGGTTGAACAGGGACTCTGCCTTGATCAGGGCGTAGAGCATGTTCTGGTTTACACCGTACTCCGTTGCATACCGGGCCGTACATTCGGCGAACGGGAGCGGAAAGAGCTGGCGCACCAGACTTTCCGGCATCAACATGATATTTTCCTTCAGGCCATAGAGTTTCAGGAGCTCAAGCACAGAATAGGTCCCGAGATGCGCGTGCTTATACCGGGCACCGTAATGGGCAAGGGCGATAAACCGGTCAATGCGGGATGCGTTCGTGTCAGGCAGGATCCCCAGCTCCCGGTAAATGCCGGCCGTGTGGCCGACGGCGAAGTAGCGGTCCAGGTTTTTCAGCATGCCGCCGTAACCTGACGAGGTTTTCATGTCCGAAATCTTTTTTTCCAGGGCGCGATATTGAGCGATGGACGGGTCATCCAGGTCGCCGATCCGGCCGCTCCTGTTCAATAACGATTTCTCCTTCATGAAGAGGAGCGCGTGGCTGAAGAGGGCGGCCGTTGCTTCGCCCTGCTGCAAAGCGGCATGATAGTCTTCTTTGAGCTTGGACTCGGCATATTCGTCCGACAGCTGTTTCATGAGCAGCCACGTATAGGCGGAGTCAGGGTTTAGTGCGATCATGTCCCGGGCGGTTTTAAGAGCCATCTGGGCGTTGCCGGACCGGGCGTATATCTTGCGCAGCCAGAAGCGGCATTCGTCCGAGTGGCTGCCCCCGGGGTACTTGGATACGGACTCCTCGAGGAGCGGGAGCGCGCGTCCGTAATCGTTGCCGCGGAGTATGTTACGCGCCAGCAGCCAGAGAAAATATCCGGCATCATCGTCAGAATATTTGTTTTTATACTCCATGAGGAGCTGCTCGTATCCCGCCCGCTTTCCTTCTTCCATGTATCTGGAGATCTGGCGCAGAGATTCCTGTGCAAGAGGCTCTGCGCCGGTCGTGATGATCTGACGGTAGACCGGTACTGCGGCGTCTTTCTGATTCATGGCCCAGAGCTCATCCGCCCGGGCTTTAAGGAGTGCGGCGCGTTTTTCCGCGGCACCTGCATGCGCACGGATGAGCGCATCCGCCGCAGCCGTCTCGCTGTTACGCGTCAAACCCCTGGCTAGGTACGAGTTTGCTTCAAGGCTATCATCACCGGCGCTTTTAAGCTTGTTCAAGAGGGCGATGCTTTCACGATACTCTCCGGCATGGAAAAGGCCCCTTGCATAGAGGGCGTTTTGCACTGAGTCCAGCGTCAGGGGAGGATCTTTCATGATCTGAAGGATGCGTTTCGTTGCGGTAGCCGCCTGCCATCCCGTAATATCAGCCTCCAGCACCCTGAGATAGCTTTTCACCGCACCCTTGGGGTCAGGCTTTTTTTCAAGGAGGGAGCCGGTCCGGAGAGCCACTATCGCCCGGGACCCGGAATCATCATAATCATCACCGAGGGACTCAAGCGTGCTGGCCGCCTCGTCATAGCGCGACAGGGCACCCAGGGATTTTGCCTTTAAAAGCTGCGCGTCCCGGTACAGGGCGCCATGGGCGCCGGACATCAGGTCGACGTACCTGATCACGTAAGCATGCTCCGCGTACAATGCAAAGAGCTCGGCGATTTCATAGGCCGCGTCGTCGTAGTAGTCCGATTTTATGTGAAAGCCTTTCATGAACTGGTAGACCGGTTGGGGAAAGAGCCTCAACCGCGCGTCCCGCTGGCTCTTGAAACAACTGTTGGCAAAATGAAGGATTGCGTCCTTGTATTTTTTCTGCTTTTTATAAGCCAGCCCGAGCACAAAATGCTCCTGGTATCCGCGGGCGCCCGGTCCGAGCGCGGCGATGGTTGCCTCGGGGGTCGAGTAAAAGCCGTATGAGGAGACGGCGCGTTCATCGACGGGTGTATTCCCGCATGCAAACAGGAGTGTCAGGGCAACGACAGGTGCGTAACGTGGTTTCATAGATGTCTCATTGTATTTCCAGGTAGTGCCGGTATTCAGGGATCTCAAAAAGGTCCGGATTTTCCCAGACCGAGTCGAAAAGCGATTTGTCATCTTTTGATTTATAATAATTATCAGCGTGTACCAGAAGATTGTTGTCCCGGTTTGTATCGTCCGAAGCCTCGGTGATGAGTTTTTTCAGTTCGTCGTAGGTCTTGTATCCGAATTCCGTCCTGGCATCGTGGGATATCTTCGTTTCCAGCAGTGCCAGCATGGCATATCGTTTCCCGTGCTTTACCTTCTTAATTGCTTTTGAGTACCGGTAAAGCCTCATCGAGTAGAGCTGCTCCTGGAAATTGTCGGCCATGACCAGGTCGATTCGTGCGTCTTCGGTATCGCGGTACCCCAGGCGCAGGTAATGGCGCGGCATGAAGGTGTCCGACTTGACAACCCCGGGCGCGAAGCCGTTCAGTAGCTTCTTTGACATGGCAATGTCCCGGTTCAAAGCCTTCCGGTACAGGTCAATTAAAATCTTCTGCGCTTTCCGTATCTCATCCCACGATTCGCCGAAAAGAAACTTCATGTAAAGCTGCTGCGCAATGATGTCGCGCTGGATAGCCTCCTTGAACAGCTTTTTTTCTTCATCGGTCCCCAGGTTTGTTATCGAGGTATTGATGAAATAGAAGAAATAGCGGTTGTCGTGCAGCCCCTTTTCCGAATTTCTCTGCTGCCTGGCATACGTGCTTGACCTGGTTCTCTGGGACTGCGCGGGTGAAGATAGCAAGGTGACGATGAGGACCAGGGCGAGAGATACGGTGCGGATGCAGAATGTCGGTCGTTTTGATTGCATTGGTGTGTCGTCATGCGCTGTCACGCGCGATCCCGTCGGGCGGGCTCCGCGGCGTGAGGGTGTCACAGCGTGAATAACATTCCTTCGGTCGCTATGTATATATTCATTGATTCATTCTTGCAGTTTTCCCCGTGCTCGATGGCCGCCTGGTAGTTTTCATTCAGCTTCGCGTCGGTATAGGCCGGCTCATGGTGGGTCAGGACAAGGTTTTTGACATTCCAGCGCAGTCCGCAGTTGACAGCCATGGTGAAGCTGGTGTGGCCCCAGTCGAATTTCGTAAAGGATTCGTCAAGCGTGTACTGGGAGTCTATGATGAGGAGGTCAGCCTTGTTGAAGAACGTGGCTGTATCTTCATGCGAGTTTTCAAATACTTCGCCGGTGAACTCCGCGTCAGTGGCGAAGATGAATGTTTTTCCCTTCTGCCTGAAACGGTATGCGAAACTTCCGCCAGGGTGCTTCAGCGGGAAGTAGTCGACCAGAAGGTCCTCTTCAAGCTGCAGCGGCGTTCTCTTTTTAACATCGAGCAGTGTGTAGGTCTTCGTGGAAGCAGTTCCCTCGTAGGGAGCCGGGAAGTAGGGCGCCCTCATCTGGTCGGCGAGAATCTTCTGCTGGTTCTTAAAGGGAGAATGAAAGTTCAGAACGTTCCCCTTGATATAGAGGGGCGTGAAAAAGGGAAGTCCCTGCAGGTGGTCCCAATGGTTATGCGTGAGGAATATATTCATCACTCCCTCTCCCTTTCCGCAGGAGCCTTTCATCAGTTCATAGCCAAGCAGCCGGATGCCCGAGCCGCAGTCAAGGATATACATCGCGCCGCTATCCGATGTTACCGTCACGCATGTGGTATTGCCGCCAAACACATTTTTCAGATCGGCAGGCAGTGAATTGATGAATCCCGGAATTTCCGAGGAATTCTTTATCCCAGCAGAAAGCGCCCGTTCGAGGATCTGGTTTATTTTATGTGAATATTCTTCATTGGTGGTCGGCGCCGGAAGAGACCCCCTGCATCCCCATAATTTTATCTGCATTAATCGGTTCCTTTCTCCAGATGTTCGGAATTCACCTTTACTACTGAAATTCGAACATATTAAAAAAAATTTCAATCAAAATTATGGCCGGATTGAAATTATTTTAGATGTTTCCGGCGCGCTGATATGCAGGGGCATTTCCGCGCGCCGGATCTGTTACCGGATGTCATAGGCGTGCATTATCACTCATAAACCTTTTCTTCCTGCTCGTGTGCGTTGACGGCGTCGCTTTCGACGTCCCGTACCGGCTCCTTCGATAGGACCTTGCCGTATTCCTTGTACCATTCGTTCTGGATGATGAGTTGCATGATTTCGTTGGTACCCACCCAGATCATACTGAGACGTATGTCGCGGACGATTCGCTCCAGCGGAAACACGTTGGTATATCCTATGCCGCCGACGACCTGCATGCAGTTGTTTGCGACTTCCCATGCGGTTTCCGTGATGAATTTTTTCGATTGCGAGACCATCCTTCTGATCCTGCCCGGGTGCGTTTTACCTGAATCGATCGCAAGTGCGGTGGTATAAACCATGGATCGGGCTGCATCGAGAAGAAGCGCGCAGTCAGCAACTTTGAATCCTACTGCCTGAAAATTGCAGATCGGCTGACCGAATGCTTTTCGGCGCGACGTGTACCGTGTCGCTATTTCAAGCGCGGGACGGACCGAGCCGATGGTCATGGCGGCAGTCCCGAGTCGCTCGGGGATCATCATGCGCACAAAGACTTCGAACCCGTTGTTGATGCCGTTGAGTGCGTAACGCTCCGGCACGCGGACGTCATTGAATATCACGCGTCCTGCGCCGCCGCCGCGGACGCCCATGAGCCCGTAAATATATTTGCTCTCAACGCCTTCGGTACGCGGGACCATGAAAGCGGTCATGCGCTGGTGGGGGGGCGCACCTGGATTGGTGACTGCGTAGACCAGGAACCAGTCCGCTCCCTCGGCGCCGACGATGAAGCGTTTCTGCCCGTTGATGATCCAGTCGCCGCCGTCCTTCCGAGCCGTGGTCGTTGCGCCGAAAAAGTCAGAACCGCCCCGCGGCTCGGTGAGCCCTTCAGCGGCGTAAACGTCGCCTTTCAGGAGCGGCACGACCACTTCCTGCTTCAGCTCTTCGGAGCCGAAAACACTGATAGCCTCACACACGATATCGGCACCAACGCCCCAGAGACAGGCAAGGGAATAGCTTGCCACGCCGATCTCCTCGGCAACGATGCAATCGTCAACCCATCCGAGGCCCCGGCCGCCGTATTCTTTCGGAATTCGTATGCCGAGGAGGTTCCGCCTCCCCGCTTCTTTTAAATACTCGCGGGGAAACTGTATGGTCTCCGAGTCCATCGCAAGTATCATTTCCTTGGGGACCCATCGGGTGAATTCCCGGGCCTCGTCGCGAAGCTTTTTCTGAGCGTCTGTCATGATGAAATCAAACATGCCAATCCTCCGTTACGTGGTTTTGCGGCACCGCACTCGTGCACCGCATTATTTTGAAAGCTCGCGTTTTCTCCGTACAAGCTTTTTCCTGAGAGAGAGCAGGTCCGACTCGAACAGCGCGAGCTCATTTTTTTGCTTAACGATCTCCTCCATCCTCCGGTCGATATACCAGAGGCTTTTCTCTATCTGGTTTTTCTCCGTCATGTCACGGTCGGGAAGGCCTATCATTTCGCCGATCTGGTCAAGGGTCGCGTTGAAGTGCGTGCCCCGCAGGATGAGCTTGAGCCGCGCCCTGTCGCGCTTCGTGTAGATTCGCTGGTTCCCGCGGGTGCGGCCGGGCCTGATGAGTCCTTTCTGCTCGTAGTAGCGTATGGCCGAGGGGTTAATACCCAGCTCTTTGGCCAGCTCGGATATGGTGTAGGTTTCGTGTTGCATGGCGTAATTAAACTTAAAGTTAACTTTAAGTTAATATGCCGGGCGGCGCTGTCAAGAGATTTTTCAGAAAACGGCCCTGCCCGACACCTCCACACGATGCTTGAGGGGACGGGAGCCGGTGAACTCGCACCGGTAACGGGTGCTAAGCCGGCAGCCACGGTATCGGACCGAGAGGGTGCAGTCCGCAACGTGGGACGATTCGCTGACGTAGCGGCCCGTGCTGATGGAATTGCGGCCGGATGCCGCCGGGGTATAGAGGGGGCCGCCGCCCGAAATAAAGAACCTGGAATATGAAAAGGACAATGAAACGAATCGAAGCATGCAGAAAGATGCTCCTGCCCTGAGCGATCCCGACCAGCGGCCATCTTCCGCGCGTTGCGCCGTTCCAGATGCAGAGATAAGAATCGATTTCAAAATATAGATGCCCGCCGCCGCCCTGATCTGCAGCGCGCGCTGCCGGCCGTTTTTCTTTTCCTCCTGCAGGGCCGTGGCCCCGAGCGAACAATATGCAACGCGGGGAACCGCATACCTGATGCGGATACGTTCCCGCTTGATGAAAGGAAGGTAGCTCAGCGCGGACCCGGACGACTTTTTCTTTTCCGCGTAAAAAGACCCTTCCACGGCAAGCCCGCGCAGGGGCCTGACGGCAACTCCCGCCAGCCATGACGATTCAGCATGGGAGCCGCCCGCTCCGTAGGGCGTATAAAAATCATTGCCGCAATTTTTTCCGGTAAACGAGATAGCGCATGCCCCGTGCGAAAAGCTCAGGCCGTAGACCAGTCCGTAATCGCGGAGGACGGCGCGCTTTCCCGACACCGTTGTCATAACCCGCGAGGGGATGCCTGCCTCGAGGAAGATCCTGATATAATCATCCCGGTACTGCGAGAAAAAGCCGTACGCATAGAAAGTCTTCTCGCCGAGCAGCAGGTGGCGGTCCCCGTAATTCCAGAGTAGCGATCGGCCTGTCGTGCGACTGATTCCGGAGTGGATGAAATACCCCTGCAGGAGGAGACGCTCCGCGATACACAGTTCGATAACGCACCCGTAATCGCTGATCACGACCGGCTCGGAATAACGGTAGTCCTTTTCGCGCCGCGCGATTATAGAGCCGAGCGAGGTACCGGTAACGTCCGGCAGATAAATGTCGTTTCGAACAAAGCGGTCCCGGTACGAGAAAAATCCGCGCACAGACAGGGAAACAGGGCCCGCCGGTATGATGAATCCTCCCGCCAGCCCCTGGAAGCAGTACAGCGGGTTGCCGCCGGTGCAGGGAGTGAAGGGGGCGCCGCGGGTGAGGATCGGGCCGCGGGTGAAGGGATCGGGCGATGCATAGGTCTTTTTCCCGGCGATCAGGCCTGCGCCGAAGTTTGCGTAATAATGTCCTGCCACGCAGTCGAAATAAGGGGTAATGCCGCGCAGTGCCAGGCTTCCGGTAAACCGGTGCCCCCGGTCTTCGCCCACATAGACGTGGGTGACGTCGGCGAAGCTTTCGCCGAACCCGAGGCGGATTTTTTCCCTGGTGAAGTTTTTCTCCCTGTCGTCATAGTCGAGCACGTCCCGCCGGTATTCCGCCTGCATCTCGAGCCTGAGGGCGCCGGGTTCCTTTCCGGCGTGCACTGAGGCGCAGCAGGCAAGTGCGGCCAGCATTAACGCAATCCGGTGCATAGTTCGATCACCCTTCTCTTTTTCCCGGCGTCGATGTCACGGAGGGAGTTGATCCTGTCGATGAGCGCTTCGCGGCGGCCGCCCGCGGCCAGGTCAGAGAGCTCGAGCGCCGTTGACGCGGAAAGCCCTTCGCCGACCAGCTTTTTGAAAAGCAGCTTCTGGGACTTCTCGGCCGCGTTCCTTCTGAGTATTCCCGTTTTCCTGTCCTCCGTCTCCGGTGCCAGTCCGGTAGCGTGCTCCATGAGCTCGTTGATCTCCGCCTCGCTCATCCCGATCTGGAGCAGGCCGGTGCGCGTCAGCGGCCCGATCGTTTTCCGGTACTTCATGATCCGGTCGGCGAAACGTCCGGCGGTCCCGGGCAGCGCGCGCAGCTCGTCGTGGGTGCATATATTCAGATTCGTTTTCGCGGGGACGGGATCGGCGCCGATCCCCCGAAAAACGGGCCCATAGCTGATCGGCTCGATATTCATCTCGAGCGCGGAGAGAGTGACCCCGACTGAATGAGTCAGGCCGAGGTGCGGGTGATACTTGATGCCGTACGAAACCGCGATGTAACGGTATATGAAGGAGAGTGCGGCTGCGCAGGTTGTCGCTTCAACCGCGTAACCCGCGCGCAGGGAAAAATATTTGAGCACGGTAGCCGATGCCGATATGCTGTTCACGTAGCCAGCCGCGGTGCTGTTTATGTTGTAGACGACCGCAAAGCCGCGGACGGGCTTCAGGGCCGCACCGGCGCTCCATTCGGGGAACATGAGGTCGCGCCTCTTTGTAACGAAAATCGATCCGATATTTTCCTGGAGAAACGATATATCGAGCCACCGGCACGGCGACACCACGATCGAGGCGCGGGCGTCAGCCTGGTGGGTGCGGAGCCCCGTTTCCACCGTGTCGATTGAGAGGTTGTAGTAATACGCGCCCGCTCCGATCGATACGTACCTGACCGGCATATAACCGATGTTCACCTCGACGATGTGCTCGGTATACTGCTCGAGCCCGAAGCGGTCCCACGCGGCCTGGATCCCGAACCCGCGCGTACCATACCCGGCACGGAGCGAGCTCGCATAAAGTCCGTTCATCGTGTAGGGCATGCCGCCGGAGAAATGCAGGTAGGGATAGGTGATCGCCGGCAGGTACGCGGGATTCGAGATCGCGTCGGGCAGCGACGGATCGGCTGCGGCCTGGGAGAAGGGGAAAAGCGACGCCGGCGGCGTCTCCCGGTACTCGAACGCGCCGATAGGGCCGGCGGTGATAATGAGAACGACCGCCAGGTGTATCATCGGTAATGGCTCACTATGATGTAGATGGTTTCCTCCTGCGAATGCCGCAGGGTCGGGTTCACGGCCTCGATCTTGCAGAGGTAGAGTCCGGTCGGGGGCATGCGGTGCTGGAGGAGCGGGTTCCAGTACAGGCTGCGCAGTCCCGGGTTGAGCGAGGGGAAGCGCGGGGAATCATGGATCTGGACGCCGGTAACCGTGAAGATGCGGAGCTTCATCACGCAGGGCGCGAACACGAATACCGGGATCTCGCCGGTACCGAATAAACGATGGCCCGGTATCATGGTGATTGTTTTTCTGAGCGGCTTGAACAGCCTGTTCCCCATCGTAATAATAAGATTAAGGTTGGGCCTGCCGGGGGTCTGAAACATGGTTATGATGAAGTCGGCGGAGCTGTTGCTATCTCCCGCCCCTTTCCGTGAAATGCCGGAATAGGACGGCAGCCCCTTGGCCCCGATGAAGACGGCGCATTCCTGCGGCGATTCTTCGCTGCTTGACGTCCAGTGGCCGGCGGCCTGCGCGGAAGCAAGATAGGAGAGTATCGTTTCGTTTGGGCTCCCGTCCCGGTTTGAATAAAAAACGAAATCGATAATGCCGCCGTTGGCCGGGTCGTCGTCCGAATCCACGGCGATCACGCCGTCGCTGTTCCAGAGGCTGCCGGAGTAGTTGCCGCAATAAACGTCGACATGGCCGTTACGGTTCGTGTCACCGGTGCGGTCGGTCTCGTCCGGAATGCCGGGGCTGGTGAGGTGGACGACGATGAACCGGTCGTCGTAGGGGGTCTCCGGCCTGTTAACGCCATAGATGGTAACAGGCTCGGTGCCCAGCGGCTCGTTCGTACCGTAATACATGGTCACGAAGAGACCCGAAATATCCATTTTTTCGTTTTCCGCACCGACCAGGGACAGCTCGACCCAATCGTCGGACGTACCGGTGACGAATTCATTGATGAGCAGACCGGCGGGGAGGTTCGAAGCCGGGAAGAGTATACATAGCGCGATGAGTGCGATAGTTCTGAACATGTCATTTCCTCTGCCCCTTATACGAACGGGACGCGCGGAAATAAAAAAATTTTTGAATGGCTGCCGGGATCAGGGGAAATGAGGGTTCGGGTAATTCTCATCCCCGCTCCCCTGCTGGCTCGGGATGAACTAAAGCGGGAATCCAGAAAGCATGGGTTTGATCAGGTGAAAACTGGAAACCGTACAGGTATGAAATGGATCCCCGCTTCCCCGGGGATGACATGAATCGGGGTATTTACTATTGAATCTGCATAGCGATACATGGATGAATCGTCGTTTTTCGAGGCGTAAGTCGAGAAAAACGTGAGGCTTTAGGGTAAACTCCGGAAACAGATTGAAAATCTGTTTTCCAAAATAATCGTTTACATTTCATTTACATAGAAAACCGTTCCTGAAAAACTGCACGGATGGAGTTTTTCGGGAAACTGTCAGAAAAACCTGACCCTGTATTTTTTCCTGAGTGCAGGCCGGACTGCGTCGGTGTCGGGATACCCGACGGCGAGGACGGCATACACCGTGTTCGCTGACGGCAGGCCGAGGAAGCGTTTTATCGAGGCGGCGCGGTTTATCGATTCAACCGCGTATCCGATATAGCAGGTGCCCAGTCCCAGGGCGTGTGCCAGGAGCGTCATGTTGTAGGAAGCGTACTGGGCGTCCTCGAGGGGCGTGCTCCCCTCGCCGGTCCCGTGCACGATGACAAGGGCGTGGGCGGCGTGAAAGAGGAGGTCGTTGCCTGCAGCCGCTTCGCGCAGGCCCATTTCCACGCTTTCCATGTGGTCCCGGCGGTAGCGGACCAGGGCGCCGCCCATGAAGGGGACGGACAGCCATCGTATAAAAGGATTTCTGGCGAGGCGGTTGAGTTTCTCGAAAAAGCGGCCTATCTCGAGTGCGAGGGCCCAGACCCTGTCACGCCCGTTGACAACGAGGAATTCCCAGTTCTGGCAGTTGCTGCCCGACGGTGCGCTCACCGCGAACTCCACCAGATCAGAGAGGACCGCGTCGTCGACCGGTGCGTCCCTGTATTTTCTGACACTTCTCCGCGAACGGACAAGGTTAACGAGCTCGGCCGGGTTGAAGCGGCCGGGCGCATACATTTTCTCGGTGCAGGGGAACGATCTGAACGCGAGGTCCACGAGCGCGTCTGGGTCGAACCGGATCGCATTGTAATGGCACACGGTGTAGCAGTGGGAGCAGAGCATGCATTCATCCACGGTCGGCGTTATCCTCCCATCATGCTCGACCAGGACCTGTTTCGGACAGATCTCAACGCACCTGCCGCACAGGGTGCAGTGCTCGTGATCGATGATGGGTATTGTAATCATTGCATGTACCGTGCCTGGAGTCCTGATAAAATGGCTATTTCACGGGCAAATGTCAAGGTTTTTTCCTGGCCTGAAATACAGTGCTAAAATTTCATCATGTGAGAAATATTTCTCGACATGAAAAAACAGCGCGTTCCAATTGGTAGCGGATATTGTTTTCTATCTTTTCGGGGGCGTTTATGGCGACGGAATTGCTGCTCCGGGGGGAGCAGCTTCTTGAATGCGCGTGCGCGTGTCGTGAAAAAATTAAATCTGCTCCATCGAAGCTCGAAGCGCTGCAATCGATCTCAGATCTTGTTTCAAAGCGGCTGGAGGAGTATCAATTCTCCGCGGCCGATCATCCGGACGAAATATCGGTGAACTTCATCCGGCTCCTTGACCAGATTGTTTTCGAAATGACCGAGAACCTTCCCGCGGACGCCGCTGTGCGAGAATACGTCATCGATGACCTGTATGCGCGGCTCACTATCTTCCTGGACGTATACGCGGGGAGGGACGCGTACGCATACAACCTCAACAAGCGTCTCCTCACCCACGAGGATACCATTGTAATCAGGCAGTGCCGCCTCAAGGAATACGTGCCCCTCCTTATCAGCGAGTTCGTCGAGCAGCCTCTGCTCCAGAAATCGATCATCCGCTGCCTCATCTCCTTTGAAAGCGACGATCTTCTCGATTTTTATTATACGATCGCCTGTGAGCCCGGGCCGCAGGACATTAAGAGTATGGCTCTGGTCGGACTCAAAAAGTTCGGACCGGCGTTCAGGCGCTGGGAGTTCGCCGGCCCCGGTGACGATGCATACGGCAGGCTCGTGGCATACGTGAAAGCGTTCGATGGCGTTACACTGGAAAAAAACAGTATCCCCGACAACCTCAATTCGCTCATGTTCGTGATGCAGTACATCGATTCCGGCCTAAATACGATCATCAACGAGCGCTCCATCGGCTGGATCATGAGCGTCCTGGGAACGGTTCCGAACATCGGTTATTACAATTCGTTTCTCAATGACCTGTACGAAATGCTCAGCGCGATCATTATATTCGCGGGCCGGGAAGGCCTGCTCATGGCCCTGCGCGATGACGATATGGCCAAGGCCCTGATAATAGCTGTCGATTTTCTGCCCCGTGAATACTTCGACCGCATCATCCCCCTTCTGTCCCTCATGGGAGACGAGCTTATCAATAGAATTGACGCGATGATGGCTATCGGCAAGATCAAGCCGGACGAGAGGGAATCGAACATCCTCGGCTTTATTCTCTGGAAAAGGGGCGGCAAACTGTAATCCGGCCTCTTGAATCCGCCTCCGTGACGTCCCCGCTTAGAATTGCCTGCCGCTGTCGACCAGGATCGTGACCGGCCCGTCGTTCACCAGGGATACTTTCATGTCTGCCTGGAAAATGCCGGCCCGGGTGGCCGGATGCAGCGATGTGCATTTTGTAACGAAGCGTGAAAAGGCCTCGCGCGCGGGCTCGGGCTTCATTGCGCTCGAATAGGAGGGCCGCTTTCCCTTTCGGAGGTCGCCGTACAGGGTGAATTGGGAAACGAGGAGCACCTCTCCGCCGGTTTCAGCTACGGAAAGGTTCATGACGCCGGCGGCATCGTCGAATATGCGGGCGCCGATTATTTTCCCGGCGATATAATCCATGTCACGATCCGTGTCAGACTCGTGGAGTCCTGCCAGCACCATGAGGCCCTTCCCGATGGAGGCCACAACGGTTCCGTCAACTTCAACGGAAGCGCCGAGCACCCGCTGGAGAACGGCCCGCATGGCTTATGCCTTCAGTTTCTGCTTCAGCACCGCTTCAGGCTGGACGCCCACGAAGCGCTCGATCTCGGACCCGCCCTTCATCAGGATGAGCGTGGGTATGGAGGATATACCGAACTTCTGAGCAAGCTCCGGATTTTCATCCGTGTTAATCTTTACGATCGTTGCTTTGACCTCCGGCAACTCGGCCAGTTTTTCGAGTATGGGCGTCTGCATCTTGCAGGGGCCGCACCAGGGTGCCCAGAAATCTATCAATACGGTTGTTGCGGATTTCATGACAGTGGCGTCGAAATTGGAGCTGTTGACCTCGACCAGCTTTGACATAGGAGCCTCCCGGGTAAAATGTATGTCCCGGCGCCGCTGGCGGCGGCCGGGAATTATCGCTCAGGCTTCGGGGCGGATGAATCTGCCGATTTATGCGCCGCGCAAATCGTATACTTTTATATACCGGGGGCATGGTCAGTCCACTATTTTTTAACAGTAAAGCCGTATTTTTGCCGATAAATATCGTGAGTAAGTCCGGGAGGGTCCCGGTCCCGGGTGCTTCCGTCCGGCCGTCCCTGTTCCCGGTTGACATCATAACTGAAAATAATTATATTTCTCCCGAGGTGCCAGTATGAAACGGTTATTTCTCGTGATAATCATAATCTCCGCCGTCTGCGCTTTATACGGCGAAGAGAACAGCGCTCCCAGGACCGCATCCATACCGGGCGGTTACAACAATATCGGATGGGGCACCAGACTGTCCGAGGCAAGAAACAAGATCCGGGGCAAGCTGGTATTTACCGATGACAAGACCCTTATCCTCTCGCGGGAAGAGAACATGGAGAACCTGGAATACTATTACGGGTTTTTCTACATCGATCCGACTGTCGAGAGCGGCATTGAAGGCGAGAAGCCGGCCGTGGTTGAGCCCGCCGGTCAGGAGAAGGCGACCGACGGTAAGCTTTTTTACGTTGAGGTGAAATTTCCCTATCTCGCGATGGAGGACGTGCAGAAGAAAATCACGGACGCGTACGGGACATACACGGACAAGAACCTGGTAAAGGACCAGGGCGCACTCGCGTGGAAGGGGGATTCGACAATCATCATCATGTGGGTCGACCGGTATGAAAACAAACCGTACTGCCGCAAGATCACCTACATTGACAGCAAGATCACCAAGGAGCTCAGCGACTACCGGACCCGCGTCTTCAAGAACGCGGAGCTTGCCATACTCAAGAAAATGAGCATGTAGCGCGCGCCGGCACTGCAGCCCCCCCGATTTACTTGTGAGAGATGAACACCGGGATGACGTTGATGCCGTCATCGAGTGAATCGAGGGCCTTGCCAATGACGGTCCCGATTTTATCAAAGGAATCTATTGTGCCGGACATGCCGCAGCCCGGCGTTTCGGCAGTCACGATCAGATCGCCGGGGCGAACCGGCTTTTTCCGCGCGTCAATTCTGCAGAAAGCCGTTCCCGTCAGCGCCACGGGATAGACCTTTTTTTCTTTCCCGCAGTTGTTGATGATGATGGTGGGGTTGCCGGAAACGACCCCGATCACGCCCGGATGGTATTCCTGCCGCGCGCGCGACAGCACCGATTTGCCGGCCTCGCTCACGACGAGAAGGTCTCCCGGCGACACATATTCGGCGTCATCCACTTCGAAAATCTCGACCATGTTCGCCGGGAAGGCGCTCCGGTCGCTATCCTGTTTGTTGAAGATATGCATCCTGCCGTGGAATTCCGATGTCCCGCTTACGTACAGGGCATCGCCGTTTCCGGTCATGCCGACAGTGCCGTCATAGCGCTTTACATTCCCGAAGCCGTCCGCGACCAGGGAAAAATCATGCTCGCTCGAGAATACGCCGCCGGCGCCGAAACGTGACAGCCCGAGAACGCCGCACCCCTTGTCGTCGTCCCCGGTGCCGCCGGAGGACTGGCCCCGGACGCCGACATGTCCGCCATGACCCATAACGCCGTAAGAGCCGGAGTTTTTTTCCGATGAAGCGCCGGCGATGCCGGCAACGCCGATCGAACCCGGGTCCGGCGATACGTTCTTCGCATGAATGATGGCCGATCCGTCGGAAGGCGGCGTGATCTCGGATACTGTTTCATGCTTGCTGCCGTGAATGGCGAGGGTGCCCGAGTGGCCGCTGAAATCATGGATACGGCCCGCGTAATCATGCTCGTGGGGGAGAGGGGGACGCGCGTCGGCCAGCCGCTCATCGGTTGACTGGACCGCATATCCCGGCCTCGACTCGCCGTTTTTCGCAAGCGTTATTATCCCCGGATCCTTTTCCGTCGCCGGCTTGAGGCGCCGGTCATTACCCTGGACAGCGACGTTCGGTGCGTCCTCGCCATTTTCGGCGAGCTCGACTATTCCTTTTGCCGTCGTGGTTGCGTCCTTGAGGCGTTTATCATTTCCCTGTACAACAACGCCGGCCTTATTCTCGCCATCTTCGGCGAGTTCGACTATTCCTTTTGACGTAGTGGATGCATCCTTGAGCCGCCTGTCGTTTCCCTGGACTGCAACGCCAGCCTTGTTTTCGCCGTCTTCCGCCAGCTCAACGATACCCTTTGCCGTAGTGGATGCGTCCTTGAGCCGCCTGTCGTTTCCCTGTACCACGACCCCGGGTTTATTCTCGCCGTCATCGGCCAGTTCAACGATACCCTTTATCGTAGTGGTTGCGTCCTTGAGCCGCTTGTCATTGCCCTGTACCGCAACCCCGGGTTTATTCTCGCCGTCATCGGCCAGTTCAACGATACCCTTTGCCGTAGTGGTTGCGTCCTTGAGCCGCCTGTCATTTCCCTGGACAACGACACCGGCCTTGTTTTCGCCGTCTTCCGCCAGCTCAACGATGCCTTTCGCTGCGATCGTCGCGTCCTTGAGCCGCCTGTCGTTTCCCTGTACCACGACCCCGGGTTTATCTTCGCCGTCATCGGCCAGTTCAACGATACCCTTTGCCGAGGTGGTTGCGTCCTTGAGCCTCCTGTCGCTGCCCTGTACTGCAACACCGGCCCTTTCTTCACCGTCATCGGCCAGTTCAACGATACCCTTTGCCGTGGTGGTTGCGTCCTTGAGGCGCCTGTCGTTCCCCTGTACAGCGACGCCGGCACCGGCTTCGCCGTCCTCGGCCAGCTCGATGATTCCCGGGTATTCAGACGTCGCATTGCGAAGGCGCCTGTCATTGGCCTGCACGACAGTCCCCTGTGCAACTGAACCATCACCGGCAAGCTTGCATATGCCGAACGATTCCACGGTCGCCTTGTGCAGGCGCTTGTCGTTTCCGGTGACTGCCGCGTTGTCCTTGTACATGCCGTCCGGGCAGAGCTTGACTATGCCGAAATTGCCGCTCGTTGCCTCCTGGAGCCTGGAATCATTTCCCTGGACGACCGAGCCTGCCTTTGTCTCCCGGTTGTGGGCCAGCCTGACCGTGCCGTACTTCAGGTCGGTCGCCGGCTTCAGGCGTGAGTCGGATGACTGGACTGCCAGGCCCTGTGAGTGATCGCCGTCCTCTGCGAGCTGGACAATGCCCTTGAATATGGTTGTCGCGTCGCGGAGCCGCCGGTCGTTTGCCTGGACCGCGGTACCGGGCGCGTCGTCGCCGTCCTTTGCAAAGCGCACGATCCCCGCCTGGAATATGGATGAGTAGGGGGTAAGATCGCCGATGTTATGGGTGTGGAATGGATTGAAGGCCGCGGCCGAGATCTCCAGCTGGGTGAGCTGGATGCCATATTTGCCTTCCGGGTATTTTGTCCCCTTCGCCTCGATGCGAATATATCGCGCGGGAGTGATGTCGGTGTTCCAGAAGTATTTCTTGTTTACCTGCGCCTTGAAGTTTTTCTCTTCCAGGAGCGGCATCCAGACATTGTTGTCCGAGCTTGTCTCTATGAAGATGTTTTCCGGGAAACCCCGTGCGGCGGAGCCGAGAATGATCCTGTTGACGTGAAAAATTTTGCCGAGGTCTATGGAAATTGTCTCCTTGACCGCATGGGACTTTGGCTCCGATTCCCAGTATGATTCAGGACTGCCCGCGAGAAGGCACTCGGCACCGTGGTCTGTGGACGCCGCGCTGCTCGCTTTTATCTCGGCGATGCCGGCGATACCGGCGCGAATGCGCCCAATCTCAGAATAATATTTTCCATCCTGCTGATGGCTGGAGATGATAAGAATCTTGAGGTAGCGCACCAGCGTGAGCGGGATGTCAAGCCGGTACGGCGCGTCGTCAAGCTCCAGCTTTTTCTCGGTGTGGATGACCATCCAGCTGGAGTTGTCCAGGCTTCCCTCGAAACGGAAGTCGTGCGGGAAGTTCCTGGCGCCGCCGGGTGATGCGGTCATCTCGATAAAATCTATGGTGACGGCGCTCTGGAAATCCAGGATGATATACTCCTGGATGTTCTCGTCGCTTTTCCGGCTTGACCAGTGCCCTTTATCGCGCTGAACGTTAAACACCGAGTAGGATTCGTGCTGCTCGCTCGATACCGCGTGAATCTTGTATTCATATTCCCGCTTGTGGCTGATATTAATGTATTCCATTTTGTTACCCGAGTCCTGGATTTTCAATTCCGGCGCCTTACCGGCCGTCTCCTGCCGGAGTGGCGCGGCGGTGACCGGTCAACAGCCGTACAATTGTGGGCCGCCCCATCGTAAAATAATTATAAATCAGCACCTTTTTCAGCATGTCAAATATTTTATTGTTCCGGGCCGGGAAGATCAGTCAGGGTCATTGTACCCGCAGCCCTCGTAAGGTGAAAGCGGTTCGTCCCGATCCAGGTGCTTGACGTCCTCGTAATAGGGGAAGTCGCGGCACATCCTGGGCCGCCACGGATGTATGGAACAGGTGGGCACGCCGTTTTCATCGGTGGTATAATGCTTGCACTGATAATGGTACGGGAGGTCTTCCTCGGGATTTTCATGTTTGAATACCAGCATGTGGAATATCATGTATATTTCTGAAAAATTCGGGTCGACTTTCGATGATTTTTTCCAGAATTCATAGGCTGTTCTGAGCAAATCCGGAGATTCGGCCAGTCGGACATCCTGACAGCAGTATCCTCTTCGTTTACAGTGGCCCATGGCTGCGTTTCCGTCCTTTTAAGGAATGATCAAGTCTGTTAATGCTTGACAAAATATGCAATAAAAATAATTTAAAATACACATGCTGCATTTCTTATTTAAGTAATTTCTCCGACCCCTGCATCTTCTGCATCGGGAGGAAAAAAAACAAAAAAAGAAACGCTGCGTGTCTATTTTTTACCCAGAGTTATGTATCTTCTTGCTGACAGTACGGTCTATACTTTCATCGATGTTTTGAATAATCTGGTCTGAGGAGTGTCATTACCAATGGACGGCTTTTCCGCTGAAGAATTATTTACAAAAGAAAATGGCTGGGCATACAACGATTTCATTATCCTGCCCGGTTATATTGACTTTTCGCCGGATGATGTCACTCTGGAATCCAATCTTACCCGGAACATACGCATCAAGAACCCCCTGGTTTCGAGTCCCATGGACACCGTCACTGAATCGAGGATGGCCATCGGGCTGGCGATGCTTGGCGGCATAGGGATCATCCATTACAATAACACCATAGAGGAGCAGGCCGAGCACGTACGCAAGGTGAAGCGGTTCGAGAACGGCTTTATCAACGACCCTATCGTGCTTTCGCCGGGCAATACCCTGAGCGACATAGACCGGATCAAGGAGCGGTACGGCTTCTCGGGCATACCCATCACCGAGAACGGGAAGCTCAATTCACTGCTCCTGGGCATCGTTACCAACCGTGATGTTGATTTCGAAACCGACCGGACAAAGAAGCTGTCAGAGGTAATGACAACCGACCTTGTCACGGCAAAGAAAGGGATATCCCTCTCGGAGGCGAACCAGATACTCAAGAACTCCAAGAAGGGCAAGCTGCCCATCGTTGACGGCCAGGGCAGGCTCGTTGCGCTGATGTCGAGAAAAGACCTCTTGAAAAACAGGGAATATCCCCTGGCGTCTAAAGACCCGCGGAAGCAGCTCATGGTGGGCGCGGCCATCTCCACCCGCGAAGAATCAAGAGAGCGTCTGGAGGCGCTTGCACAGGCCGGGGTCGATGTCATTGTGATCGATGCCGCACAGGGTAACTCGATCTACCAGGTCGAGATGATCGCCTACATAAAGAAGAAATATCCGGACATACAGGTGATCGGCGGCAATGTCGTGACCGAGGAGCAGGGCGCCACGATCATCAAGGCAGGCGCCGACGCTCTCCGGATCGGCATGGGCCCGGGCTCCATCTGTACCACGCAGATGACCATGGCGGTCGGAAGGGCACAGGCCACGGCAGTGTACCGGACAGCACGGTATGCGCGTAAGCAACATGTGCCTATCATCGCCGACGGCGGAATAGCGAACATCGGCCACATCGCCAAGGCGCTCGCCCTCGGGGCGTCGGCCGTCATGATGGGCTCGATGTTCGCCGGCACCAGCGAGGCGCCGGGCGAATACTTCTACGAGAACGGCGTGCGCCTGAAGAAATACCGCGGCATGGCCTCACAGGAGGCGCTCGAGGCGGGAGGAGCCAAGCGCTATTTCGCCGAAGACACCAAGATCAAGGTCGTGCAGGGCGTTTCCGGCGCCGTGGTTGACAAAGGCTCCCTCAACGAGTTCGTGCCCTACCTGATCCAGGGCCTGAAGCATTCCTTCCAGGACATGGGTACCCAGGACATGAAATCGCTGCACGACAAGCTCTACGATGGCACCCTCCGTTTTGAGCTGAGGTCGCTGTCCGCCCAGCTTGAGGGCGGCGTGCACGACATGTACTCCTACAAGGAGCCGAAATATATCTAGTTGATCTCTGGATAATCTCTCGCAGAGGCGCGGAGACGCGGAGTTTTTCTAGTTTGGTTCGTCAAGCCTGACAGGACAATCGTGGATGACATAAAATTCATTAGAGAATTTTAATGATTATTTTCTTTGCGCCTCAGCGTCTCTGCGAGAACATTCTTTTTTAGCCCTATTCTAGAGGAAAATAATCTGACCGTGACCGACTTCAGTGTACTTGTAAAGAAGAACCGCAGTTACCGCCGGTTCCACCAGGACCACCCGGTCACACCCGGACAGCTCCGGGACCTGGTCGGCCTTGCACGGCTGACACCCTCCGCGGCAAACCGCCAGCCCCTTCGCTATATACTCTCGGCCAGCCCGGAAAAAAATGCCCTCGTTTTCCGGTACCTGGCCTGGGCGGCCTATCTGCCCGATTGGAGCGGACCCGAGGAAGGAGAACGGCCGGCAGCCTATATCATCATACTCAACGATACCACGATCAGCAAATCGGTGGATTGCGACCATGGAATCGTTGCACAGACTATCCTTCTTGGCGCCGTGTCAAGGGGTCTTGGCGGGTGCATGATCGGGGCGATGGAAAAAGAGGGACTGCGCGCTGAACTCGGCATACCCCTGCACTACGATATCCTCCTTGTCGTGGCTCTCGGAAAACCGAAGGAGAAGGTAATCATAGAAGATATCGGGGAGTCGGCAGATATCCGCTACTGGCGCGACGGGAAGGGGGCTCATCATGTGCCGAAACGACCGCTGGACGAGCTGATTCTCGACCTCTGATAAAGCGATGTACCGCGTTACTATCAGATTTTATGAAGAGCTGAACGATTTTCTTGAACCATCCCGCCGCAAGCGTGATATAGACGCCGTCTTCCCGGAGCGACGGTCGGTCAAAGACCTGGTCGAGTCGTTCGGCGTGCCACACGTGGAAGTCGATCTCATCCTGATAAACGGCGAGTCGGTCGATTTTTCCCGCATTGTCGCTGACGGTGACCGTATCAGCGTATACCCGGTATTCGAATCGATCGACATCGGGCCGGTGACGCGGCTCAGGCCGGAACCGCTCCGGGAGCCGCGTTTCGTCCTTGATGTTCATCTCCGGAAGCTGGCGCGGCGCCTGCGTCTTCTCGGGTTTGATGTCGATTTCAGCCCGGATCGCGACGACGCGGCGCTGGCGGATATCGCCGAGGCGGAGGAGCGGATACTGCTGAGCCGCGACCGCCAGCTCATGATGCGGAGAAAAGTCGCGCGCGGGCTCTATATACGAAACACGGATCCGGAAAAACAGGTCGCGGAAGTGCTGGACCGGCTCGATCTCCGCGGCCGGTGCAGGCCCTTCACCCGGTGCATCGAGTGCAACGAGATGATTGAGTCCCTTGACCCGGACGTGCCGGGAGGAGCTGAAGCCGCGGGGATCCCGCCGGGCGTGCGCGCATGGTGCCGCGAGTATTACCGTTGCCGCGGCTGCGGAAGGATATACTGGAAAGGAAGCCATTACGGGAAACTGGTAAAAACCGTTGAAAAATTTTTACCCGGCCCGAGATTCAGTTGACTCTTGATAATAAAAACGGTACATGCGTTCTCCTGGGACAACAATGGACGATACTAATTTCATGCAAGCGGCGCTCGCGCTTGCCCGCGAAGCAGCGGCGCGCGGCGAAATCCCGGTGGGCGCTGTCATCGTGAAGGACGGCGCGGTAATTTCGTCCGCCCGTAACGACAACCGGGAGACGGGCAATCCGGTACGTCACGCCGAAATCATCGCGATCGAGAAGGCATGCGGCGCGATCGGCAACGAGCGTCTTACGGGCTGCGACCTGTACGTGACCAAGGAGCCGTGCGCCATGTGCGCCGGTGCGATCGTGCACGCGCGCATCAGGAGGCTGGTTGTCGGCGCGCGCGACACCCGGTACGGGGCCTGCGGCACGGTGCTGTCCGTGTGCGGCAACCGCTCCCTTAACCATGTGCCGGAATTGGAGTTTGGCCTCTTGGGGGAGGAGGCTGCGGCACTCCTGAAGGAGTTTTTCCTCGACAGGAGGAGTACCCGGTAACCGGCACGGAAACCGGCGGCGGGTCGTTTCCGGCGGAGGCGACGCGCGGGAGTATTGAATAATTCAGCTGGAGGACAGTATGCCTGATTCTACGACAAGGCCGATTGTTGCGACGATATTCGGAGTGCTCGACATCGTTTTCGGAGTGCTTGGCATTTCGAGCCTGCACGCTTTTAGTCTGAGCCTTTCATTCGGTTTATTCATCAACATCGCGCTTGTCATCGTATCCCTGCTGGCCGTGGTTGCCGGCGTTTTCCTTTTTAAGGACAGGCCGGTAGCACTTAAGCTTAACCTGCATTTCTCATGCGCATCAATAGGAATGGCCGTGATATGGCTCGCGTATGGATTGATCACCGGCGGCCTGGGCGGCTTGATGAACGGAATCCTGCCGATTGCGATAAATATATTATTTCCAGTCCTGGTGATGGTAATTCTTCTGAAAGACGCGGCGGTAAAGAAATTCTATCGATCAACCTGATCAGGGGAAGGTTACCGGTATCGGGGAAATCTGAATAAATCATTGATGTCATAATCTACCGGGACCGGTAGTTTATGACAGATGCATGTTAAATAAATCCTCCGCAGCTCATCAGCCGTATGATACCGAACAGGACGGCTATTGAAGAAAGAATGAGCCCGGCTGTTGCAATGTTCTTTGTTTTCTCGTTTTTTTGAGACAGATCAATTCCTGACAGTATAATTCCGATGCAGCCGAAAGGGATATTGACCCAGTTTGCCCAGCCTAAAAAAGGAACACAACCAATCATACCGCCGAATATTGCAAGAATGCCGATAATCAGTCCCGCTGTTGCCATGATTGTTCACCGCCAGTAATTGTTGTTGTCGGCATAAAATTGAAAAGGGGCTTGAAGCCCCTTTTCAATTTGTGCGTAATTATTTATTTAACTCCCCATAAATATACGAGAGAGCAGCAAACATAACGCTGAAGAATGCGGCATAACCTGCGATATAGCAGGGCACCAGCAGAATTGCGCCGAATTTACCGAGCTTTGCAAAGATAAAGGATAGTATGCCCAGGATGACGGCCAGCGCCACCACAACGCAAATACCGATCACGAGCATGCCGAAAAATATTGTCCATTTTTTCCCATAGGTCATCGTGTTGCTTTTATTAATGGCTTCAATGGGATTTATTTCCTTATCAACAACAAGAAGGGGTGCAAGCATCCAGGCGATGCTTATTACATACCCGGGTATGATGAAAAACATGAACCCTGCAAATGTTCCCATGAAGATCAGTCCGGTAACAAGAAAAAATTCGCCCATGCGCTTGCGATAAACCGGGTCGAATATCTCTGTCATGGAAATTGTTTCACCGCGGGACATTTTAGCCACAACACCTGCCATGAGGCCAATCGTGGTGCCAACATTAAGGTATGGAATCCAGATTGTCAGAATCCATAATATGGTATTCACTAAAACAGGTATTAAATTCTTCATGCCGCGCTGGAAACTATTTGTCAAAATCCCGCCAACAGTTAACGTATTCATTAGAAATCCTCCTTGTTTTATTGAATTGGTCAGAAAATCAATGTTGGATAAATATACTGGAACCCCCTTGAAATCATTATTACCCTCTTTACTGGTTAATTAATCAAGCAAAATATTATTACAATAATATTTAATTCTCTAGATTTATTTCTGCGATATCAAATCGTCGGTTCAATTATGAATGAATATTTTTCATGAATGCATTTTTATAATTCGGATTAATATGACAGAGGTTAAAATGTAAAATATGTTCACCGGCCAATCAATTGATCATTACGGTTGTAACTATACCAGCGCACGATAGGGTTGAGAATAACGATGGGGCACGGTTGTGTCAATTATACTGGTCGCATTCTTGATGCATTGCTCCCGGTCCTCATGAAAGAAAAGTATTCAGATGAATATCATTAATTTCTTGATTTTAATTGATATCCATCAGCATAATGTGCATTAATCTTGCTTCAGATTATATTGAACATTGTGAGGTGGCTCATGTCAGACACTCCGAAACCCTTGGTTCTGACTCTCCTTGCCACGCTGGCGATAATTACCGGCGTGTTTTCGGTCATACAAGGCGGTCTGATGATTGCCGGAGGCATAAACCAGCTCCTGTCCGGGGTCGGTGGCGTGTTTCTGGTAATATTCGGCATACTGATATTCGCGGTCGGCGTTCTGGCCCTCATGAGCGGTATCATGGTGCTAAAGGGCGCGGCCGGGGGTATTGAATGGCTGAAGAGGTACGCGGCAGGGCTCGCCCTGTATAACGTGCTCTGGGTAATCTATGCGAGCGTAACCGGCGAAAAGGTAAGCTGGCTGCTCGTGATCATGCAGCTCGGCATTGCCGGTGTGACACTGGCCCTGCTCAAAACAAATGAAGAAATAAAAAAATACCTTGAATCAGAGTGACCATTCGGAGGCATTATGGCCGTCGCTTCGCTTGTGCTTGGAATATTATCAATCCTCTTCGTGTTTAC
>JAKQPV010000025.1:0-1469 GCA_029564515.1 Spirochaetota bacterium
TATGAACCAAGGACGATGAGGTCAGCACCCAGTTCCTTTGCCTTGGAGACTATCTGAGAACCCACATGCCCCTGGCAAAGGTGGGTGGTCAACGGAATACCTGCTGTCTCTGCTTTCTTTCTGGCCGATTCGAGTATCTCTTCACCCTCTTTCTGCAGAACACTGTATATTATCTCGAGTGTGCTGTCCATGGGAAGAGATGAAAATAGCCCCGATTCGACTACATACACAACATGAGCCTCGGCTTTCCAGGCACCGGCCTCAGCGAGAGCAGCCTCGAAAGCCCGGTCGGCCTGTTCTGAGCCATCTATAGCAACAAGTATTTTACGGAACATACACACCACGCAGAACAGATACTGCGTATTTCATTTCTATTGCAGGGTTAAAATATTTTGGCCGATCGATGAAGAATCCAGCCGTTTTACAATGGTCGCACGGATGTCCCTGCTGAAAGACAGATTACTTTTTAACGGATTTACAACGATGAAATGCGCCTTCTGCCCCTCTTCAAGGTATCCGGAGACCCCGGCAAGCCTCGCGCCCGCGATCGCGGCACGCAGGATCTCTTCCGGGGATGCACGATAGACGGTTGCAGTAAACGCCATCTCCTGGAGCATATCCGGCTGAACAAACATCACGTTGTCCGTCCCGAGGTAAAGGATGCCGCCGAGTTCGATGATGCGCGCGATCGGTGGGTGGGCGGGTGATGCCGTGACGCCGAGCACCCAGTTTGACCTGGGGCAGACGGCGACCGGTATTCCCATATCGACGATCCGGCGCAGTTGCGCATCTGTTGCGTGGGTGCAGTGAACGAGCAGGTCGGGTTCAAACGCGAGCGCCTTGTCGATGTCGTCCGGGTTCTTCTCCCCGGCATGGAATGCGACAAGTTTCCCTGCGGCACGCGCCGTTCTCACGATCTCTTCAGCGTTTTTCACGTCATGAACACTGCTGATCCCCGCCCCGTCACCGACCGTCTCTCCTCCATCGCGGCCCAGGATGACCGGGAAACAGTCAAGCCCCGCTGCCGCCTCGCGCAGTGCCGCAACGCCATCAGCCCCGCCTTCCCTGAAGTCGGCAAACCCGGCCGTCCCGGTTGCCATCATGGTGGTGATGCTCGCGCGCATCCCCCTGACCAGGTCGGCGCGCGGGGTTGCTGCAAGGATCCGGTGCTTCAAACCGTTCGGCGGTTTGACCAGGCCGGCCAGGCTTCCACGGGCCGGGATGTCCATCGCGACGGTGTCCCCGAGATGGGTGTGGGCGTTGAAGAAGGCCGGCACGATCCAGAGCCCGGACGTCCGTGAGACTGGCTCTATCGAGGTGATGATACCACCCGAGACGGTTATACTGACGTCCTCTTCCAGGAGTTCTTCGCCGAGGAGCGCCCGGCCGGTGATGACGCAATCTTCAGGCTGCCGCATTGGTTCAACCTCGGTTTTATATATTGCAAATGATAATTATCTGGTATGGCA
>JAKQPV010000032.1:0-1091 GCA_029564515.1 Spirochaetota bacterium
GATGACGAGGCTCATGGATGGAGATGGGTTTGCAGAAAGGTGTGAAGGCCGCGACGCCCGAATGCAAAACCGGGGTGGTTTTCCGATTCGGGCCGCGAGGGCGCCACCGCACCCGCAAGCCCCCGCCTGCGCAATTCCCCCCGTCTGCAAACAGTGGAAGACGAGCGAAGGGGCGCCAAGGCATCGCCCATCCACCGAAAACCTGACAACTAATGGTGAAACGGGAAACACAGAAGTTATTCTGGCCGAAGGCTAGAGAATCGTGAAAGCTAAGTACCAGAGCAACTCACCGAAAGGCCAGCCATGGGATAAAGAAATCAAAATTAATATGGGAGGCATTCAGCCATTCCATTGCGGGCATCGTCGTCGATCTCGGCATCCTGATCCTGGTGATGACTCCCGCGCTGGTCTTCGAAGTACAATGGCTAGCGATCCTCAGTGTGGCGATAATGTGCGTTATCCCTCCATTCATGGCGGTCCGAGCGGTACGCAAAGAGATGCACCGCCAAAAGGAGCTACGCCTCGATGAGGTACCCAGCGTAATCCACGATCCCGTGCTCGGAGATCTGCGCCGGTGGGAAAACGACCCGACAATGTGGGAAGCAATAATCTTGTCCGATGGGGGCCGACTCTCGGTCGTGATCGACGGCGAAGGTTTCCCTGATCCGGTACTATTACAGCGCGCCTATGACCTCGCCAGAAACCTCCCTGAATTTCTCCAACAGATGCCCGAGTCGGTGCTCGCGGCCGCGAAAGTTGAACCGTGGATGGCGCAATTTATAAACGAAATACGCACATTGAAGCCGCAAGAGATCATCTTTTACGGGCCGGCTGAGCCGGAGTCCACCGAGGTGTACTTCGAAAGCCCACACGATATGCGCTGCTGGCGAGCGTCGGTCCGAAACCTCCGGATCGAATCGCTCGGATGCGAAACGTAAGGCGCGGCGACACTCCCGCGTGTCTTTTCTTTCCTCGGCCGGCAGTGCGAGTACGTTGTCCGCGCCTATGACGAACGTCCCTCTCTCGGAGTTGACCAGCCGGATGACGCGTTTCCGCGCGTGCATGGATGCGGAGTGCCCGGAGTGGGAGCT
>JAKQPV010000034.1:0-1144 GCA_029564515.1 Spirochaetota bacterium
ACTTCGAGGGCGTCATCCCGGCGGGAAGTTACGGGGCGGGGACGGTCCTCATCTGGGACCGGGGAACTTACAAAAACCTCACGCAAGAGAACGGACAGGAGATCGGGGTTACCGGGGCGATCGGGCGGGGCCATGCATCGATCTGGCTCGAAGGGGAGAAGCTCCGCGGCGGGTACGCCCTCACCCGCTTCAGGACCGGGAAAGGTGAGGCCTGGCTCCTCGTGAAGATGGATGACGAAGAAGCGGATCCCGGCCGGGATCCGGTCGCGACGGAACCCCGGTCGGTCGTCTCCGGACGGACACTTGCAGAGATCGCGGCAGGGATGGGTGAGTAGGCCTGCGGGACGATATTCCGGCCCGAATATCTTCGCGCGTGCATTACGGGGCTCCGATCGTCCGGAGAGAGGCGGGATATGCGGCACCCTCCGTCCCCGCCTCCCGGCGGTATGCGTGATGGTGGAGTCAGGAGGTGCGCGGCGGGAGGTGGAGATATTTGATTTCCGGACCGGGAAGGATGGCCCCGTAGTCACTGCCCGGTTGCCTTCCGGCCGTGGTACTGGCCGGTGCAGGTGCAAAAGTTTATAAATTCGTATATATAGGTTTTTCATACTCAAGAATAAATCCCGCGGCCGTACCGTGAAAAGGGATTTTTCTCACAATCCCGATCACCCTCCAGTCCCCGTAGCGGGGACCGCCTGAAAATTTTGATTCCGTGATAATATCACATAAAGTGTTACATTTAGTAGATTGTTTACATACTCAAAGACAAATAAACGATGCAAAGTCACCGTTTTGCGAATACCGATTGAATATGGTGTAGAATCTTTGATAGAGAGAGATTGCTCGGAGGTAACGAGGAAATAACGGCTATCCTCCATTAGTACGAAAGATAAGTTTAAAATCTGAACTATCAAAAATTACAGGGATCAGATCGATCACGAGAACTTCTCGAAGGTGATTCATGGCAAGTAAGGTAATGACAAACAGCGCTGTGGCAAACAGTGTTATGGCAGAGGCAGTAAGCGACGCAGAGATCGTTGCGCAGTTCAGGCAACGCGGGTGCTGGGGACTGTACACGAGCGTGGACCTGAAAGGATGCGACCCGGCATCGATCAGGGATGCGGAGAAGATTCACCGGTTCATC
>JAKQPV010000051.1:0-102330 GCA_029564515.1 Spirochaetota bacterium
GATCAATGAGAAAGGCTCATGCAAAAAATTCTGGACGAAACCTGCCGCATCGAGATTAGCTTGTCAGTGGATTGGTAATGTCATCCAAGTGGTCAAGTTTTGACCGGAATGGGTGGCAGGTTTCACCGGAATACGCACCAGTCTTCTTCCTCTTGTTTACCGGCTCATCCTATGCCCTCGGCATTGGCGGATATGCTTCCGTAACGTATCATAACCACTATCCGGGAAATGTACTGCTGGGCGGCGGTTTTGTGCTGGATACGGCATGCGCGCTGGATAAAAAATTCAATTATCGTCTTAATGCGGGAATTGATACTTCATATCCGAAAGAACACAAGGGAATAATAACGCGCATCAGGCTTGATAACATATTCGGGTTCAGTGTCTTCAGAAATACTGGTGCCCGGATCTGGATCGGCCCAAGCCTGGGTCTCCACTATTTTTATACAAGAATTTCATACTTGAATAATAAATCCATTTTCAACAATAATACCGGCTCGTTTTTTGCCACTGACGTTAATTACCGTTTATATTACCGGGCTTTCGGCGCGCCGCTGGGCGTTTCGCTTGGCTTTAATTTCAATATCGGCGATAACGTTACGCTTTCATGCGAGCTGGCCGGCAGATTGAACATTTTTGTTGGCCAGAAATCCCTCCAATATTACAGGCTCTATTCGATAACAGTTTCCGGTAATTCGATTATCCTGCCAATGGAAAAGTACAATCGGTTTTTTGGGAAAGGGGGTCTTGACGCCTCCTGTACTGTCAGTTTTTTATACCGGATAAACGATAGATTTGTAAAACCATCCTGATCCCCGAAGCGGCAGGCCCTGTCCCGGGAGCTCCCTCCGGTAAGTAGAGCAGGGCGAAAATCGTCTGCCAAGAAACCTTGAAAACCGTTATGCGAACATGTTTTGTCGCCGCAATAATTTCATTAACATCCTTCCCATCATGTGGTTTTGCCTCTAGTTTTCCTGCTTCCCGCCCACTGGCACTCAGGCCTTTGGAGTGCCAAAAGATAGGAGTTGAAGCGGCGTTGGTGCCTTGTTGAAGCGGAGTTTTTAATGGCGATCTGGCTTCGGGCTAGGCGGGTAGGGCTGCCGGATTTGGGCGGTTCGTGATCATGATCCGGGGCCCGGCCTGACGCTTCGCATAACGCTTTTTGCAGGATAAACACTATAAGCTATGCAACCGGTCGCCGTGCATGGATGCACGGCCCTTCGGCAGGCTCAGGACAGGCGTCGCGAGAGCCAAAATGAAAGGAGGTTCCCGACATGGATGTCGCAATGCCGGCTGCGCCTCGAGCGAACGCAAACCGCATGTTATAACTAAACTTCCTTATAAAACAACTCACTTCCGGGAACCTGCGCGGGTGAACCGCTGATATCGTCGGGTTTAAACCCGACGATATCATAAGGCTTGACATCCCCCCTCTCCATCTGTATAGTAACCACTTCCCGTAAAACATACGTAAAGAGTCACCGCCACATGGAAAAACGGTTCCGCCATGAAAACATGCATAGGCTCGACAGCGGCAAGCGGCGCGCGCTGGTGCCGCCGGAGGCCGTGCTGGACCTGATGGGCCTGCGTCCGGGCGTTACCCTTCTCGACGTTGGCGCGGGGATCGGGTATTTCGCCATTCCCGCGGCCGCCCGCCTGGGCGAGGGCGGGAACGTCATTGCCGCGGATATTTCGCGGGAAATGCTGGACGAGCTGACACGGCGGACCCGGGCGGCCGGGGTCGAGGTCAAGACGGTGCTGTGCGGCGCCGACAGCGTTCTCCTGGCCGATGCGTCCGCCGACATGATACTGCTCGCCTTCGTGCTCCACGAGGTGGACGATCAAACCGCGTATCTCCGTGAAATGGGCCGCCTGCTGAAAGGGTCCGGCGCCCTCACCATCGTGGAATGGGACACGGTCGAGTCTCCCATGGGCCCGCCCCTGACCGAGCGGATCGGCAGGCCGGAGCTGGGCCGTCTCCTTGACGCGGCCGGCTTCGCCGCCGTGAAGGATGCGCGGGTGAACGAGTACATGTACGCGTGCATTGTCGGGAAGAAGCGGTTGTAACGCCATGAAACAAATCCTCGGCAACGTGCGCCGCTACGTGAACGTGGAAGAGATCCTCTTTGACGCGGGCATTTTCGCGATTTTCGGCATCATCTATTTTTTCGGGCGTAACAACCGGTCCTTCGTGGACATCTTCAATCCCTATGTGCTGGTTGTTCTGTTGTTTTTCATGGTGCTCCTGTCGCCCTGGTACCTGTCGTACATCTATTCGCAGTTCAGGCTGAACAGGGAGCGTAACACCGCGTTCCGGGTGCTCTCGTACATCGCATTTGCCGTGCTGTTGTTTACCGCCTTCTTCATCGTGTTCGCCATGCCGTTCTTTCTCGTACAGTACTACAAGGACAACATGGTCATACTCATGTTCAACTTCATGAACATATTTACCGGCACGATCGCGCTAGTGCTGGGCTGGAACCTGGGCCAGGCGGGCGGGGAGGCGTACCATAAAAAGGCCTCCGCCGGCATCTACGCCTACCTTGCGCCCGTGTACGTCGCCGGGCCCGTGTTCCTGATCGCCGCCTTCATGTCGCTCGTGGACAACTATATCGCCGTGGCGCTCCTCGTCCTGTTCACGGTCACTGCCGGGTACAGGCTGCTGTCCCGCTCCCAGGAGACCCTTGACATGCTGTTCGAGAAGCGCATCATGCAGCGGTACGTGTTCCCGTTCACCATCTCGTTCATGCTCGCGTTCGGGCACGAGATAGTGCAGAGCGTGTTCGTTGCAGGCAACAGGACCGCTTCCGCGGTCCTGATGGCGCTTGTCGTTTCGGGCATACTGCCCACGAGGGTCATGCTGCTGGTCTGCCCGCCCGTGAAGCCGGTGAACATGGCCATTGGAATCGCCGTCTTTTGCCTGTTTTTTAAAGATTTCATCAAAATGTAATTGCGGAACCGGCGTTTGCGTGACAGGGTGCCATGATAATCCCTGCAATTTGATGTGCAACCAGGATTGAAGAGTGTCATATTTGCGTAATAAAAATGTTATCGCTATCGTGCTCGCGATCATTGTCGTGTCCTCCGGCCTGGTGGCCCGGGTTGACTATTCGTTCCTGAAAGAGGGAGATATTATATTTCATGAATCGGTATCCGGGCAGGCGACGGCCGTCAAGCTGGCAACTCATTCACGGTATACGCATGCGGGCATTATTTTCAGGTATCATGACGAGTGGAAGGTGCTGGAAGCGGTCCAGCCTGTAAAAATAACCGCGCTCGATTCGTTTATAAACCGGGGCCTTGGCCGTCATTTTGTAATCAAGAGACTGGGGAACCGCGATGCCCTTGTTGCCGGTGGCGGAATTTCCCGGATGAAGAAGATCGGAAATTCGTTTATAGGGAAAAATTATGATATTTATTTCGGGTGGAGCGACGACAGGATATACTGCACGGAATTGATCTGGAAGATATACAAGAGGGCGCTGAACGTGGAAGTGGGCAGGCTCGAGAAGCTGAAAGAATTCGACCTTTCCGATGCCCGCGTAAAAAGGCTCATGAAAAAGAGATATGGGAACAGCATTCCCTATAACGAGCCGGTCATATCGCCCGAGTCCATGTTCAGGGCGAAGAACCTGGTGACCGTGGTTGAGCGATGAGAACACAGGGCTTGCGGTACATCCGGGGGGGGCATGGATTGAACCAACTCCCATCTATTAATAAAGGAGGCACTCATGAACATCTGCGACGCTGAGAATTTCTGCAATGCCTGGCTTCCCGCGTGGACCGGCAACGACCCGTTAAAGCTGATCGGGTTTTACGCTGAAGACGCGTTCTATCTCGACCCGACGGTGAAGAACGGGCTGAACGGGCATGGCGAGATGCTTCCTTATTTTACGAAGCTTTTAAAGAACAACCCTGCCTGGAAATGGACGCGCGAGGAGATACTGCCGACCGAAAAGGGATTTGTCCTCAAGTGGAAGGCCGTTATACCGGCAGGGGCTGAAGTAGTGACCGAGTATGGCCTTGACATAGTCGAGATGCGGGACGGCACAATCACGCGCAACGAAGTGTATTTTGACACGCTGAAGCTGATACAGTCCATTCTCAAAAAGCCATGACGCCGGGGGGGATGAATGAGCCTTAACGGTGCAATAATAAAAATGCTGAAGCCCCACTATGTCGATTATATCGGCTTCGCCGATCTGCGGTCCTACCGGGATGACCTTGCCGTCTTCGGGGGCGCCATCGTCAGGGGGTATGACAGCGGCATCAGCATCGGGCTGCAAATTCCCGATGCCATTGCCGACCTTGTTCCGCAGCGCGACGACCCCAACGTGTCGTGCGAGTACCGGGTCCATGGCTACGACGTGCTGAATCAGCGGCTGAACGTGACCGCCTCGATCGTATCGTCGTTCCTCAACCGGAAGGGGCACCGGACACTTCCGATCGCGGTCGCCGACAGGACGAACGATGATGACGCCATACCGACCGTATCGCACAAGATGATAGCGCACATAGCCGGGCTCGGGTGGATCGGGAAGAACTGCCTGCTGGTAACGAAGGACCACGGTCCGCGCGTCAGGTTTATTACTATTCTGACGGCCGCGCCCTTAAAAACGGTCGACAATCCGCTCGCCCAGCAGTGCCATGACTGCGAAGAATGCCTGAAAGTCTGCCCGGTGAAAGCCATACGGGGCAGGAACTTTGTTCCGGGCGAGCCACGCGAGGAGCGGTTTGACTTCCGCAAGTGCCAGGCGTATTTCGAGGCATTGAAGAAGAACCGGAAGTATGCGGTCTGCGGCATGTGCCTCTATGCGTGTCCGTATGGAAAAAAATGAGGTATGCATGCCGGACACTGCCAGCCGCACGCTGCCCGGGACAATAATGCCACTGGAGGCTCCACGATGAGGCGCGTTATTTTCATCATTCTCACGCTGTTTCTCCTTCCTGCCGGCCCGCTCTTTTCGATGAGCGATGCGGAGAAGGACCGCCACATCCAGGCGTGCGAGGCGATTCTCGGGGACCTGCATGACATGGTCAATGACCGGGCGATTAAGGGGCACGCGAGCGTTACCGCGGCGGTAAACCTCTCGTTCGCGAAGTTCAAGGAAAAGAAGCTGGGGATAACGATCGACCCGGACCTGGACGAAGACATCTACAGCGGCATGCAGTTCCAGTGCGATACCGCCATGAAGCAGCTGCCGGTCATACTCGTGAGCCCGTACATGATCAGGCTGTACAAGGACGTCCCCTCGATCGTGCTCTCCGCACTGGTGCACGAGATGCAGCACGCGAAGAGCTACTTCGATAATACGAAGTATTTCGTCGCGATGCGCAACAGCGACCTTGAAAACTATTTATATGAATTGGACTCGTATAACATCGAGGCCAACTTCATCACCGCGTACCTGGCGGCCCGGGGTTATTCGCTGACCCCGTTCGAGCAGTTCCTTGCCGCGAGCTACAAGGAGGACAACCTGAGCAATTTTTCCTTCGGCATGCTGGGCCACAACATGGAGCTCGCGTTTTACCTGAACGGGATCGAGAGAAAACAGGTCTCCTACGAGCAGAAGATCGGGATGGTGAGCAAGGTTATAACCGATCTTCTTGCCCTGGATTTTGACGATACGGGCGGTGACTGGGACAGGTACAAGCAGGCGGTCACGCCGTTTTCCGCGCTCAAGTTCACTCCCCAGGTCGTCAGGAACATCGAGGGGATGCATGGTAAAATAAAGGACAACGACAACTACCAGATGAAGGCGCAGAACCCGGAGCTGTACAACAGGCTGCTGGAGCTGGAAAAAAAATTCCTGGCAATGTCGAAGCACTATACCGGCTACCTGAAGCAGATCCAGAAGAAGTTCAGGAAGGTGCAGGGATGAGAACAGCGATGCCGGCTTCCATAAAAGACCTGTACAACAGGATCAAGAAAGACCTGACGCCCGACCTTCTCAAGCGGATTACCGTCGATATTATCGAATCGTACCAAAACCGGGACTTCGCCCATCTGAAAAAGTACATCTCCGTCCTGGGCCTGGACCCGGGAACGCAGAGCGCGAAGCTGTTTTCCCTGCTCGTCATGAAGTTCCACCCGGACCGGCTGACCTTCATCCAGAAGCAGGCGGACGAGCTTTTTGAGAAGAAAGACGCCGACGGCCTGACCGGCCTCCATGACTCCTATTTCTTCAATATCGCGAAGGTCAGGCCGGTGCCGGACCTCACCGTCGACGTGGATGAGAAATACGCGTTCGACGAGGACGATTACGCGTACCATGAAGAGGAAGCCGCGGACATGGAGGAGCGCGCGGACCTGGACCTCGATTCCGGGGAGGAGGAGCACGGGTTCATGGAGGCGGTGCACCGACTCTTCGCCGGCGGCCTGGACGTGACCATAACCGCGGCCGACCTGATGAACCTCGAGGGCGCGCTCGACCTGTCCGACTATGACATCGGCGACCTGGAAGGCGTCGGGCACTGCCTGTATATCAACGAGCTGAACCTCTCGAACAACAGGATCGAGAAGATCGGGCACCTGGCGCCGCTCGTCGACCTCTACTTCCTGTTCCTCTCGAACAACCAGATCGAGAACATCGCTCCCCTGGAGGGGATGGTCCATTTGCGGGAGCTGGACCTGAGCTTCAACAATATCTCGGACATCAGCGTGCTGGAGAAGCTCGATGAGCTTGAATACGTGAACCTGCTGGGCAACCCGGTGCGGGAGTATTCAATCGTGGACCGGTTGATGAAGAAGGGTGTTATCGTTATATTCGAGGGGAAGATACTGACATGAGGGGCCCGCTCGCTCACTGCGCTGACCGGCAGACCCTTCAGAGGACCCACGGGAGGTTTTTATGAACAGGAACATCGTAAAACGCATCATACAGGTCATACTCACCCTCGTGATCCAGGTGGCGATCCTGTTCCTGTGCGCGTGGACGATACGGTGGCCGTGGGCGTGGGCCCTGCTCTGCGTCAACGTGCTGATACTGTTCATCAATTTTATGGTGCTCCCGAAAGAAGTGATCGAGGAGCGCGGAAGAAAGAAGGAAAACGTGAAGAAGTGGGACCGGGTGATCTCGGGGATAGGGATTATCCCGTTCGTGGGCCTGTACGCGGTAGCGGGTCTGGACCGCCGCTTCTACTGGAGCCCGGAGTACGGCGATTCCATCCATCTCGTCGCGATGCTCTGTTTCTTCCTCGGCTCCATGCTGGTCACCTGGTCCATGGTGAACAATATGTTTTTCTCCACCATGGTGCGCCTGCAGGCCGAGCGGGGCCACGCCGTGGCCACGGGCGGTCCCTACCGGTTCGTGCGGCACCCGGGCTACCTCGGCTTCCTCGTGACCTTCATCGCGACACCCCTGGCGGTGGGGTCCCTGTATGCCCTCGCGGCTTCAGCGGCAGGTGTCGCTCTTTTCATCGTGCGCACGGCGCTCGAGGACCGCACGCTCCGGGCCGAGCTCCCGGGATATGCTGAATACGCGAAAAAGGTGGGCTACCGGCTCCTGCCGGGGATTTGGTAAGCAGCCAAATTTCATGCCCGGCCAGATTTTTTTATTGATTAATCCATCAGTGCTGTTTCTTGTATGCCGTGGCGGCCCGTAATGGCCCGCCGGAAGATCTTGTTTATGGAGATAAACCTATGACCAAAAAGATGTCAATCCTGGTATCCATCGTCGCGGCGGTCGTCATGACGGCGACCGGCTGCGGATATAACACCATGCAGGGGCAGGAAGAGGAAGTGTTCAAGGCATGGGGCGACCTTGAGTCCGCGCTCCAGCGCAGGGCGGACCTGATCCCGAACCTCGTGCAGGTGGTGAAGGGCTACGCGAAGCACGAGAAAGAGACGCTCACCGCCGTCATCGAGGCCCGCGCCAAGGCAACGTCGGTGCAGATCAACGCCAAGGACCTGGGCAGCGCCCAGGCGCTCCAGAAGTTCCAGCAGGCGCAGGGCGAGATCTCCTCCGCGCTGGGACGGCTCATGGTCGTGGTCGAGAAGTACCCGGACCTGAAGGCGAACGAAAATTTCCGCGACCTGATGCACCAGCTCGAGGGCACGGAGAACCGGATCAACGTGGCCCGGACCCGCTATAACGAGGCGGTCAAGACCTTCAACTACTCGATCCGGAGCTTCCCGAACAGCATCACAAACTCTGTGCTGCTCCACCTCGACAAGAAGGAGTACTTCAAGGCGGACGAGGCGGCCAAAAAAGCGCCGGAAGTGAAATTCGATTAACGGCGAGGCTGCCATGATACGCCCGGTTTCCCGTCTCCTGCTCCTCGCGGTGCTGGCCGCGCTCCCGCTCGCCGCGCTGGACGTGCCGCCCCTGAAGGGGCGCGTCAACGACTACGCGAACATGCTCAAGCCGGTGACGGCCGCGGCCCTCGAGTCGCGGCTCGCCGGGCTTGAAGCGAGCGATTCCACGCAGATCGTCGTGCTCACCGTCCCGTCCCTCGAGGGCGAAGTGCTGGAGGAGTATTCCATGAAGGTCGCCGAGACCTGGAAGATCGGGCAGAAGAAGCTCGACAACGGCGCGATTTTGCTGATCGCCCGGGACGACCGGAGGATGCGGATCGAGGTGGGGTACGGACTCGAGGGCAAGCTGACCGACCTCCGCAGCGGCAGGATCACAGACGAGATCATCCGGCCCTCGTTCAGGGCCGGTGATTACGACAAGGGCGTCACCGACGGCGTGGACGCGATGATCCAGGTCGTGAAGGGGGAGTACTCCGCGGTTGACGCTCCCGCGCGGGAGATGGCAAACGCGGATAAATTCTCCGGCATGGCGGTACCCGGCCTGTTCGCCTTCTTCTTCATCGGCATCATCGGCAAGATAAAAAGGCTCCTGGGCGGGGCCGCCGGCGCGGTGATCGCGCCGGTCATAGGGCTGGTCAGCATGGGTTTCAACCTTTTCATCCTGGCCCTCATCCCCCTCGGCTTTCTCGCCGGGCTGATAATCCCGACCCTCATGACCCTCTTCATGATGGGCGGGGGCGGCTCCCGCGGCGGGGGCGGCGGCTTTGGCGGGGGTGGCGGCTTCAGCGGCGGGGGCGGCGGCTTCGGCGGCGGCGGCTCCTCGGGAAGCTGGTAGAAGGGTTGTATTTCAGCGTACTGTGCACGTTGTCATCGCGAGCGGAGCGCGCCTCGGCTCGCTTCGACTCCGCTCAGCGCAAGTCGCTCGGCAACCGATTGGTCCCTGCGCGCTTGTACTGAGCGGAGTCGAAGTGCAGTCGAAGGGTGTTTCGACGCCCTCGAAAAGCGAGGACTCCTCGCAATGACATATCATGATAATAATGCGCGGAGAAAAGATGAAACGTATAATCCCGGGTATACTGCTTGTCGTCGTTATCGGCGCGGCCGCCCTGCCTCTCGCGGCCCTCGACGTGCCGCCCCTGAAAGGGCACGTCAACGATTACGCGAACATGCTGAAAGACCCGACGTCGGCACCGTACCTGGAACGTAAGCTGGCCGATTTCGAGAAAGAAGAGTCCACGCAGGTCGTCGTGCTCACGGTCCCCTTGCTCCAGGGCGAGCCGCTCGAGGAGTATTCCATGAAGGTAGCCGGGACCTGGAAGATCGGGCAGAAGAAGCTTGATAACGGCGTCATCTTCCTTGTCGCCCGGGACGACCGGAAGATGCGGATCGAGGTCGGGTACGGCCTCGAGGGCAGGCTCACCGACCTGTACGCGGGAAGGATCATCGATAACGAAGTCAAGCCCCACTTCAAGAAGGGCGAGTTCGACCTGGGCATTTTAATGGGCGCCTCCGGCATCCTGCGGGCGGTCAAAGGCGAATACCCCGGCATGGCGGAAGACCCGGCAATTGAGAAGCCCTTCTGGACCGAGTTGACCATCACCATGTTCGCGGTTTTCGGGGGCATGGGGCTGATCATTCTCATAATAATCATCCTTGCAATTAAATTTCCCGGTGCGTTTGCCGGCGGGGGCGGCGGCTCCAGCGACAGTTCCGGCAGCTCGAGCGACTCGGGCAGCAGCAGCTCAAGCAGCAGCAGCTCGAGCGGCGACAGCGGCGGCTCCGGCAGCGGCAGTTACAGCGGGGGCGGCGGCAGCTTCGGCGGCGGCGGCGCTTCCGGAGAATGGTGACAGGCCCGCAATCGCTTGCGGTCCTTCGGCGCGGTTGCTGAACCGCGCGATCCGGGCGAGGATGATCACCCTCGCATTCATGAATACACGAGGAACAGCATGAAAGACCTGGTAAAAAAATTTCTTTCCGATACGGACAGAGTGAAGATTACCGAATCGGTACAAAAAGTCGAGAAAACCACTGCTGGCGAGATCGTGCCCATGGTCGTTTCGTCGAGCGGGAGCTACCCGCTCTCCGGAGTAATCGGGGGCCTGGCCATCTCGGTCCCCCTCGCGCTGCTGGGCGATTTTTTCATCGGGCCAAAAGTAGCCGCGTTCGTGCGTGATATCTGGGTCTTCCTGGGACTGGAGACCGTGCTCTTCCTTATCGCCTACCTGCTGGTTGACAGGGTCCTCTGGCTCAAGCGAATATTCGTCCCGGAAGGCGAAATGCTGGACCAGGTGCGCACCTCCGCGATCGCGAGCTTCTATCAGGAGGGCCTGTACCGGACGAAGCTGGAGACCGGTGTCCTCATTTACGTGTCGATTTTTGAGCGCATGGTGTGGGTGCTCGGCGACCGGGGGATCAATGAGAAGGTCGGGCAGGGGGAGTGGGACGGGCTCGTTGCCATTATCATCGACGGGATCAGGAACAACAGGCAGGGAGAGGCCCTGTGCGCCGCGGTGGAGCGCGCCGGCGGCATCCTGAAAGAGCATTTCCCTGTCCGGCCGGGAGACACGGACGAGCTTCCCAACCTGATCACGGGGAAGTGACCGCTTCGGGGCCCTGCTGCGCGCCCCCGGAGCGATACTCCCGCGGCGTCATGCCGACGCATTTGAAGAATGCGCGGTTGAATGTCCTGAGGTTGTTGAATCCCACCGCGAAGGCAATGTCTATTATCTGCTCGCCGGTGTCCCTGAGCAGTCTCGTCGCCTCGCTGATCCTGAGGTCTGTTATGAAATCGTTCATCTTCATCCCGGTGTACTCGGTGAAGAGCTTCCCGAAATAATTGGGGCTCAGGTCGAGGTGCGAGGCCAGGCCGTCGCGGGAAATCTCGGAATTGAAGTTGTCCCTGATAAACGAGATGGCCTTGCTTATCTTGTCCTGCGCCGCCAGGGTCAGCGGCGGATTGTTCTCTTCATCGGGAGCGGCGCTGTCCGCAGGGGCCGGAGGCTGCGCCTGGATGGCCAGCGACCGGGACAGGATGCCCTGGATCGCGTCGATCTCGTCCTGCGCGACCGCGTCCATAAGGCGCGGGCGTACCAGGCAGCAGACGCCGGGGGTGCCGTCCGCCGATTTGAACGAGATGAACAGAGCGTCATCCGGGGCCGCGGGGACGCCGCCGGCCCGCATGACCTCCTCGCCCCTGATTATGCCCGAGCGGCCGGACCCGATGATCGTTTCCGCCGCCGCCCGAACAGGTTCAATCATGCCGCCGCCCTGATCCATCTTCGAGAATACCGCGCGCAGGTCCCGGCCGCCGCTTTCGCCGGAGAATACGCACCCTTCAGCCGCGCCGCAGAATTCGAATATCATGTCGTAGAGATACGAGGATCCGAAACGGGTGCTTTCGATGTTGTCGATGGTTTTATGCATCCCGCGCCAGAGCGCCTCGCGGGACATGACCATGTGCCTGGCCTGCTTGCTCCGGTCGTTCTGCCGGGTATAGTGGCCGGAAAGGTACGTGATGAACAGGGCGACCGGGAAGAAGCAGATCGCGAAATAGGCCTCCCTGGCAACGGAGCCGGGCTGGCCCGCGAATGTGATACCATAGAAGGAGACCCCTGCCTGGACCCCCGCGATCGCGCCGGCAAGGAGATATGACTGGATCAGGCTTGCCTTGGAGAAAAGAAACACCACGGCCATGAGGGCGAAGAGGAGCCCGGTGGACCGCATCCCCTCGAGGTAATAGACCCAGGTGCTGTATGTTGCCAGCCATATGACGAACTGTACCGTATAGATGGAATCGGCGAACCGGCGGCTTATTTCTCCAATTGACAGGATGATCGACATGAATATCACGGTTACCAGGCAGGCCCACAATAGCAGGCAGAGCAGGACACTGTACGGCATTTGCATAAGGCCGATCGAGCGGGCGGCAAACGAAGCTGCCAGGGTTATACAGTAGGCGACGAATACATAGAGAGTATCTTTTACAAGAATGAGTCTTCTGCGCTTGTTCTTGTCTGCGTGATACACGGGTTTGCTTAAATGAGTTATCTCCCTCAAATACTCAAACATCCATTCAACCCTCTGTGTAATTTTGCTCTGACCCCGCCTTTAATCTCGAAAACCTTCAATTTCCTCATTTAAATAAAAAAAACGTCATTAAAATGGACAATTTCAACAATTATTGATTATGTCAAGACTTTGTATATTGTATTACATACATTAAAAATACCGTCCAGCCGTCTTTTTTATGGAGGGTGAATAAAAAAAAGCAATAATTCTCAGGAGGATAGCATGAAGAAGCTGATTTTTGCGGGTTTAATAGTATCATTATTTTTTATAGTTATCGGTTGCGGTATGGCTGACATGAATAATCCGACGGCAAATGAATTTGATGTTTCGATCGTTGGGGATTCAATTTATGACCTTGACGGCTTCATCCACACGAATTTAAAGGCGCTGGCAGGGAAATCCTACAAGGATTATTCAAAGAGCGGTGATACCGTTGAATACATTACCCGGCAGTACAACACCGCTATCGCGGCGCGTCCATCCATAAAAACCATTATCATGGACGCCGGCGGCAACAATATCCTCATGGATGTGTACTGGAGCCAGGCATGCCAGACTTCCACCACGCTCTCTTCCTCGTGCAAGACGTATATAAACGGCGTGCTTGACAAGGCGGAAGCCCTCTGGGAAGACATGAATTACGACGGCGTTGACAACATTTTCCACCTCGGGTATTACAGGCTGAAAGCCGGGACTCTGACCACGCTGCTCTATGGAAAAACGAAGCTGAACCCGGCGGTAAACTATGCCGACGACCAGCTTGCAGTGTCCTGCGCAGTTTCCCCCGCCAATTGCTGGTTCATCGATCCCCGCGCGGATTTCGTGGGCCATGAATCGACCTATATCAAGTCTGACGGCATCCACCCCGCCAATCCCGGCGCGGCTGTCATCGCAAAGAAGATCTGGAATAAAATGGTTGCGGTGGGGGCGTACCGCTAGTAGATTCATCACCGGGGACCGTTATCCGCGGCCCCGGACATTCCCCGAAAGGGTCTTTATGGAGGCGCGGCCGCATGGCCGCGCCTGCTCAATTATTCCAGGAGCCGGATCACCATGAAAAGGAGCCATCTGATCGCCGCCGCTGCGGCGTTTGCCGGGGTCATAGCGCTGCTCGTGTATCTCACGCGAGACAGCGGCGCGTCCCGCACGTCCCCGGGAACGGAACATTCCGTGAAACACGAGAGTATCTGGAGCAATTTTTTCGGAAGCACCTCGTATTTCAGGGAGGACCTGGACCTGAAGAAAGTCATCGGCGAGGACCCGGAGATCGAGTCGATCATCGGGATGATGAAGGAGCGGTACGGGAAGAAGCTCTCAAACAAGCGGATCCAGGTCAGGCTCCTCGGCGGCTTGATGCGCTACCTGAAAAAAAAGAACCCGTATGACTGGAAGGAGCGGATAAAAATCATCGTCCAGGCGGAGTTTCCCGGGTACGCGGTGGAGCTGGCGGACAAGCTCGAGAAGCTCGCGGAGTATGACGAATATCTTTCAGACAGCAGGAGCGAGCTGCAGAGCATGGGCTTCGACGACAAGAGGGCCCGGATGATGGAAAAGAGGCGCGAGATATTCGGAGACGAATGCGACGAGATATGGGAGACGGAGATTTCCGAAACGAAATTGTCCGAGGTACTCACCCGGCTGGATCGGGACACCGACGCGACACCGAACGGCAGGCTGGCGGCCTATAGCGACTACACCAGGGGCCTCTACACGCGGGACGCGGACATCTCGTCCGGGAAAACGGAAGACGAGGTGACGGTCAGGAATTACGACCTGACGAAAAAATTCTTTGAGCTGCAGTCGGTCCAGGCGGACCTGAACAACATGGACCCGGGCGAGAGGGCCGCGTACCTGAGGCGCGTCCGTACGACGCTGGGCCTCCCGGCAGACATGGTAAAGAAGATGGAGGAGATAGACCGGCTGCAGGATGACCTCTGGGCGCGGGGCCTCAAGTACAACCAGGAGCGGTATGACATCGTCGGTAGATACGAGGGCGATGAGCGCGCCCGGAAGCTCGACGACGCCAGGAAGAGATATTTCGGCGAGAACGCCGACCTTATCAAGTTCGAGGAAGAAACTTTCAACTTCTGCAGGTTTCAGTACCCGCGGCGGTGGGGGGATTAGCCGCCGCCGGCCCCGGAGAGAAGGCGGCAGCGGCCGGTGAAAACACGCTTTCAGGCGTTCCCGCCGCCGGTGACAAAGCCTTTCGAGGGCGGACCCGTGTCCGCCGGGGTCCCGGCGATCCGCGCCAGGTACGATGCGCCCAGCTTTTTGATGTGCTCGCCCACGTTGTCGAAATAATTGAAATGTGTCTGCTCTTCGCCGATGATGGTCTCGAACAGCTTCATGGTTTCGCTGTCGCCGTTGTCATGGCATATGCGCGCGAAGCGGTTGTACTCGTCCATGGTCGTGTCCTCGAGGCCGGCGTCCATGGGGAACATCGCCTCGACTTCCTGCCCGCGGGTGACCTTGTCGGCCATCTCCGTCGTGGGCTCGCCGCCCAGCTCCTTGATCCGCTCGGCGAACATCTCGGCGTGCCGCATCTCGTCTATGGCAATGAGCTTGACGTTGGCGGCCAGCTCTCCGTAGTCCCTGTCGTCCAGGTTGTAGTGCTGGTTCATGTACTGGTGAATGGCATGGAGCTCCATGGAGCGCGCCTTGTTCAGAGCTTCCAGGATTTTTTTCCTGCGTTCTTCTCGTGACGTGTCCGGCATGTGGTCCTCCTTTTTTTCTTTTAATATGGCGGTCCCGGAATGAAATGTCAAGCAACATTGGGACCGCCGTCCCGGTATCGGGATGAAACGGGCGGTGCTCACCTGGCCTTGCGAAGCTTTTTTTCCGCCGCGTCAAGCATCCGGTACGCCGACCGGTGGCCTTTTTTCTTCGCGAGCGCTGCCGGCGTGAGGCCTTTCGCGTTCCTTATGTCCGCCCGTGCGCCGCTGTCGAGCAGGAGCCTCACCGTGGAGATCTTCCCCTTTTCCGCGGCTGCGTGGAGCGGCGTATTTCCCGCCTTGTTCCGGGCGTTCAGGTCCGCGCCCCGCGACACGAGGAGCTTTGCTTCTTTCGTGATGCCCTTCGCGCTTGCGCTGTGCAGGGGCGTGTTGCCTTCCGGATCGGCAGTCCCGGTCTCCTTTTTCCCGCCCGGCGTTACGATGACCGTGGCGCTGCTTTCATCTCCCGCGATCCGGTCGTATGTCTTGCCCCATGTGTCCTTAATGGTTTTGTCCGCGCCGCGTGCGATGAGCAGGTCTACCAGCTCCCTTGCGCCCTTCTCGGACGCGTAATGGAGGGCGGTCCGCGAGAATTTGTCCACGGCATTGATGTCAGCGCCCGCGTCGAGGAGAGCCCGGGCAGCATCCGTGTTACCTTTCTTCGATGCGGTTATGAGCGGTGTCGCCCCGTCGGTCGCTCGCTCATTTGGCCCCAGCCCCTTGCCGATGATGAACCGGACCGACTCAATGTGGCCGCCCAGGGCCGCGTCGTGGAGGAGCGTGCCGCCGTAGGCCGTGTTCCTGACGCGGATGTCCGCCCCTTTTTTCAGTAATATCTCCATGACCGGTATGAAACCGTGCTGGGCGCATGCTGACATCATCGAACAGCCGCCGCGGTTGAGCCTGTTAATATCGGCACCGCGACTGATGAGAACGTCCAGCGCTTCCATCGTGCCCTCGTTGAGCGCGGCGTTGGCGGCGTAGTAGGTCACGAGGTACCCAGCATTGTCTTCGGCATTAACGTCCGCTCCACGGTCGACGAGCACGTTTACGATCTGGGGATACCCCATCATGAAGGCGTAGAAGAGGGGCGTCTGGCCCCGGTTGTCGGTCCATTCCACGCTCCCTCCCTTCGAGAGGGCGAACTCGAGTATGCCGACATCCTGGCAGCCCCGGGCCACATAGTGGACCACGGTGAAGCCCGTGGGCCCGGTTTTGCGGCTCATCTTTTCGCCCTTTTTCAGGAGGCGGCCGACCAGGTCGGGGTCCTTGTTAAGGACGGCGAGAAAGAGGGCGGTCTCCCCGCCCTGGCCCTCGACGAAGATGTCCGCACCGCGGTCAATGAACATGGCGGCCGCGTCGGGTTTGTTGTTGCCAATGGCCATCATCAGCGGGGTGTAGCCCCACCGGTTCTTTACGTTGATCTCCGCTCCCGTGCCGATCAGGAGCTCGGCGACCTCCCTGTGTATTGCGGCGAGCTGGAGGGGCGTATCGCCGTCCGGGTTCTTTGCGTTCACGTCTGCGCCGGCGGCTATCGCGGACCTCGCTCCTTCGAGATTGCCCGACATGCTGGCCCGCCACAGGTCCAGGTCCGGCCCGGCAAGGGCGATTAGCGGCATGGCGAGGCAGAAAGCGAGGGTGAAAAAAACGGCTTTTTTCATGGAGTTTGTTCCTTGGTATGTATTGATACAAGCCGGGGCCCCGGCGAATCACTCGCCGCGGCTTTCTCTCCATACTTTATATTCATATTATCGTCGTGTCAAGATCAAATTCGGCGGCGGGTCTCATGGCCGGTGTTCGTATTCCCGTACCCCGTTTTTTTTCCTTGATTCTCACCGCATGATATGCGATGTTCCTTATATTTCGTACCAGGAGCGGCGCTTGCCGGAAGGCAGGGTGGCGCATCGGTGAATCACATGACCAGGATCATACTCCAATTCATACAGAAGCTCCCTGAAAATATTCGACCCGTGATCATGACCTGCGTTCTCAGCCTTGCGGCCGGACTGGGCGCGGTCGGTTTCATGTTCATGACCAACTTGATGTTTTCCGGGACATTTCTTTTTTTCACGACACAGTCTGTTCCCCTGTTCATGGGAGCAAGCTTTCTCGTTATATCCGTGACCTCTCTCATGGTCGGGTATCTGTTAAACGTATTCAGCCCTGAGGCTGCAGGGAGCGGCATTCCACAAGTCAAAACCGCCTACTGGAAAGAGCTCGGATACATGAGTTTCAAGCCGGTGCTGATAAAGTTCGTTGCCGGAGTGCTGAGCATCGGCGGCGGTAACAGCCTGGGAAGAGAAGGCCCGTCCGTGTTCCTGGGCAGCGGTGTGGCTTCCGGCCTGGACGGGTTGCTGGGTGCGCCGCAGCGCCAGAGGCGCGGTTCCACGCTTATCGGGGCGGCGGCCGGGCTTGCCGCGGCATTCAATACGCCTCTGGCCGCAATCACTTTCGTTATCGAAGAGATCATCGGCGACCTGAACAGCCGCTTCCTGGGGCGCGTCGTGCTCGCCTCGGTAATCGGTGCTTTCGTGGTCTATGCCATTCTGGGCCGCCACCCTGCTTTCTCTCTCCCGTCGGTAGAGAATATCAGCTGGTTCCACTACGCAGTCGTTCCCCTTGTCGCCGCCGCGGCATCGGCTGCAGGCATAGTATTCAAGCGCGTGACACTTGCGATACGGGGCCGGATGAAGAAGCGGAAGCGGGTACCGGCATGGCTCCTGCCCCTGTTCGGCGGGCTCATCACGTGGGTCATCGGATGCTCCGTGTTCCTGGTCACCGGTAAAATCGGCGTTTTCGGGCTCGGGTACCAGGATCTATCCGCCGCCCTGGCCAATAACTTTCCCTGGGAGGTCGCCGGGATTCTCGTGTGCGGTAAGCTGATCGCCACCATCGCCTGCTACGGCTTCGGGGGCTGCGGCGGCATCTTTGCCCCATCTCTCTTTATCGGGGGAATGACCGGGTACTTTATAGCAGGACTGGCCGGCATATGGTTGCCTCTCACCCCCGCCGACCATATTGTGCTGGCCGCGGTTGGCATGAGCTCGTGCCTGGGAGCCATCGTCGGCGCTCCCCTTACATCGATGCTGATCGTGTTCGAGATGACACACCAGTTCTCGCTGGTGCCGGGTCTGCTGATCGGGACGATCATCAGCCAGGCACTGGCCCGCCGCGCAGATAAGTTGAACTTCTACGACGCGCTCCTGGTGCAGGATGGCCACGAGCTCCACAAGATCAGACCACCGCTTGACCTGCAGAGCTGGCAAAACCTGCCGATATCCGCGGTCGCGAGCCCCAACCCTGTCATGCTGAACGGTCTGGACGAGAAGGATTTGCGAGGGGCTCTGGACCATTATCCGTATTCTGCATTTCCGCTCATTGAGGGAGATGACGTACGGGGCATCGTTACACGCGATGAAATGACCGATGCGCTTGAGAAAGGGGTTGCGCCGCCCGTACACAAGATCGGGATATGCTATATGGACCAGACAGTGAAAGAGGTGGGGAATACTTTCGTCGAGTCGTCGGTGCATGTGCTTCTTGTCCTGGACAGGAAGACCGGGGCCATTCGCGGCATTATAACACTGCATGATCTGATCAGGGCCCAGGCGGCAATACAGAATTAACACTCCGCCATAAGTCCGATAACTATCGTGTCCGGATGATACTCTGCCCCCCCCCCCTTGTACGGAAGCGATAACTATCGCTATGCTCGAAGCTCTGACCCCGGGACGAAACCGATAATAATCTCCTTCCGGGGGCTCTGCCCCCGGGAAGAACTTTTTTCATTGGTCAAAAACCAAAATTGCCGTATAGTATTGACAGCCGGCCGGCCGGATTGTAATCAAGATTAAACTAATCCGGAGGGCTCCTATGCGTTATTTCACGCTGTTTCTTCTTTTTATCTTCGCTGTCGGGTGTGCCTCGGTCAAATACACGACCGAAGACATCAGGAAGGACATCGCGCTGTCGAATACCGGGACATCGAATTTCGTTACAATCGGGGACTACAATATACATTACGTGGAAGCGGGCAAGGGCGAGCCGATGATCATGATCCACGGCTGGCTCTGCTGGGGCGCCTACTGGAAAAAGGTCATCCCCCTGGTCGGGGACCGGTACCACGTGTACGCGCCCGACCTGCTGGGCCACGGCATCTCGGACAAACCGCTGGGCACTGAGGTGAGCTACGGCACCGACGCGCAGGCGGAGCGGATCATCGCGTTCATGAACGCGCTCGGCATACAGAAGGCCGTCCTGGTTGGACACAGCATGGGCGGGGAGATCGCGGCGAAGGTGGCGCTGGCCGCGCCGGAGCGGGTGAGGGGCCTGGTCCTCGTGTGCGCCGCGGGCATGGAAGAAACGCCGAAGCTCCTTCCGTGGTACGTGAAGTTTTTCCGCGGCGTGCACCTTGAGGGTATCGCGGCTGACATGATGGACGAGGCCATGGTCCGCCGCCACGTGCCGTCGCTCATGTTCTACAAGGAAAACAGGATGCCGGACGAGTTCGTGAAGGACATTGTTATGACGAATTTAAAGAACAAGACGGACCGGAAGGCAATGGCGCGGGTCACCCGCGAAGGGCTGTTCCGGAACTTCCTCGACAAGAGGTGCGCGGATATAAAGGCGCCGACCCTGGTCATATCCGCGAAATATGATATTGTGGTGAGGCCCGAGATGGGGGAGCGCTACAGCAGCCTCATTCCCGGCTCGAAATACGTGTGCATAGACAGGGCCGCGCACATGGTCCCCTGGGAACAACCGGACCAGGTGGCCTCCGCTATCGTGCAGTACCTGAAGTAGCGGGCTCCCGGCACATCCCCCGGCAAACCATGACCGGTTGCGGCACAGCTCATGACGCTGTAATCAAGCCTTCCCAATGGAAGCGCGGAGATGCGGGGTGTATTTCCCGGGTGTCTGACCGCGGCTGAACATAACAGTAAATCCGGAGCTGCGATACGAATTCTTCTTGAAAAAAATAACGCACGGGATGAATATGTGGTAGTGTTGCGGCAACTGGTATGGGCAAGGCAAATGACAGGACGAGCAATGCGCCGAAGCTGGAGGTCAGCCTCGTCAGGAGAGTCGCGCTCATAGACAATCCCATCCTCCGGCATTTCATCAAAAAGCACAAGCTCAACGATCATGACTCACTGATCCTGGGGGTCCTTCTCGATCTCACCGACCAGATGAAAACGCCGATCAAGACCACCTACCGCGCCATCGGCGAGACGGCGAACCTTCCGACCATCGAGGTATACCACGGCGTGCAGTCGCTCCACCGCAACCGGATCATCGAGTACAAGCCGACCGGGAACTACGTGCATATCTCGTTCCGCCAGCTCGACGAGTCGATCGAGGAGCTTTCCCTCGCCCACCGGAATGCGGAAAAGATCAGGCGGATCGAGGAGGATCTCGCCCGCATGCACGGCCAGAAGTACGTTCCATCAGACGATCTGTTCGACCTGATCTATCCGTTCGTGGGAAAGCTGATCATGGCAAAGATCGCTGAGGCCTTTCGGTCAATGGTGAATTATATCAACGACCGGCTCGACTCGTCGTTCAGCTACAGGATGTGGGTGTACCGGTTCAAGTCGTTTCGCACGAAGGTGCCGCTTGCCGAGATCATTCTGCGCGAGTCGCTCCCGTTCTATATTGAGGAAATTTTCCTGATCGAGAAGAAGACATCGCTCCTGCTGGGCCACGCGTCGCGTACCGGCGGTGCCGCTATCGACAAGGACCTGGTCGGAGGCATGCTGGCGGCGATCAATGACTTTGTCAAAACATCGTTCAGGCGGGGCGATTCCGGCCTGAGCGAGCTTCATTTCCAGGACTCGAAAATCACGATCGCGGAAAGCGTCTACTTTTACGCCGCGCTGGTCATCAAGGGATCGCCGGACATGCAGTTCTCACAGGACGCGGATTCGCTGGTGAGCCGGATCCACGCGGTCTACCGCCGTCCCCTGAAAAATTTTAACGGCTCGATGGACAGGCTCGCCGGCATCGAGAGGCCCCTCGTGGAGTTCATTGAAAGGACAAATACGCCGGCAGCGGCGGAAGGCGGCAGGCCGCTGCTGAAAGTCAAGATTGCCGGCGCGCTGCTGCTGGCCGCGCTTGTCGCCGGCGCATCCTGGTGGGGATATACCCGGGTCCGGGATTCCCGGCGCGCCAACGCTATCAGCAGGAGGATCCAAGCGTCCATTCCCGCCTACTCGCAGGATGTCAAGATCAGCGTCAGTGGGGACACGGCGAAGGTGACCGGTACGGTCAACTCGCAGGCCACCGCTGAGAAGATCAACGACCTTGTCAGGCAGGATCCGGGGATCGCGACCGTGCGCAACCGCGCAGTGATGGCCGATTACAGGAGCGTGCTTTTCATGAGCGGGAAGCTCGACGGCCTGGAGTCCCGGCTCGGGATGTTCGAGCTCGTGGCGGTGAAGCAGGAGCTCGAGAAAATCGTGATCCAGTTCCCCGCGGGAAGCACGGCCCTGGGCGAGGCGCAGATGCTGCAGATCAGGCGCGCCTTCGAGATACTCCGGCCCTATCCCGCGATCCACGTTGACATCGTGGCCTTCAATGATCCCGCCGGCGGCTACGAGGTGAACAGGAATCTTGCCGAGGGGCGGATGGCCGGCGTCAGCGGCTATCTCAGGAAGCTCGGTGTGGAGGAGAACCGGCTCCATGTCACCGCCTTTGCCGAGGACATACTCACCTCCGATCCGCGGTTCGCCGAGTTCCGGGATCGCAGGGGCATCATGCTGTTCGCGAAATACGAGGAATGATCATCCGGGTCGGGGCAGGTGAAGATGACTTCAGATAATAAATACAAGATCATCATGCTCGGCGATTTCGCCGTGGGAAAGACAAGCCTGGTCAAGCGCTATGTCCTCGATCAGTTCGATGACCTGTACCTGACCACCATCGGTGTCAAGGTGATGAAAAAAGAGATTGTCGTGCCCCACGGCGGCGTCTCGAAAAACGTAACCATGCTCCTGTGGGACGTTGGTGGTATTTTCGACGCCGGCGTCGTGATGACCCAGTATCTCCAGGGCGCGCGTGGCGCTGTCGTCGTGGTGGACCTCACGCGCATCACAAGGATTTCTTCGATAGAGGGCCATATCAGGGAATACCGCGCCATCAACCCGGACGGGTTCCTTGTAATCGCATTCAACAAATGCGATGTTGCGATGAGCGAGGATTTTAAGGGCTCCATTGACAACATCATTGCATCATACGCCTCCCGCTACAGCGTGACCGTACTGAAAACCAGCGCGAAAACCGGCGAAAACGTCGAGACGCTTTTTACCCGCATGGCATCCGGGATACTCGGGTCATAATCCGCCATGAAAGGTGTCCCGGAAATACTCAGCGAGAAATTCGGCATATACTATGCCCTCGTGAACCCGGACCTCGCGCTGGACGTTTCAGACAGCGCACTGTTCAGATATCTCGGGCTCGAATCCTTACCCGGCACTCTCTTCCTCGCTGATCTTTTCTACGAGTTGATCGGTTTTGATGACGATGTCGCCGCGGTCATCAGCGGCTCCCGCCAGGAGTTCTGCATACCGACCATCAACCGCGTGACTGACAGGGAGATCTATTTCGATCTGTATCTCTACCATTATCCGCCGGCGGGCCGGGCGGCGCTCCTGGTCGTGAAGGACGCCACGAGCGAGGGCCTCTCGCTCCGGGCCGTGCAGCAGCGGAGAAACGAGCTCGTCCTGAAGAACCAGGAACTGATCAGCAACGAGTATTTCATCCGGACCCTGCTCGACATGATCCCGAACCCGATCTATTACAAGGACAGGGGCGGCGCGTATATCGGGTGCAACGACGCATTCGCGAAGTTCATATCATTGACGAGGGAAGAGATCATCGGCAAGACCGTCCATGAGGTCGTTGAGCGGAGTAACTCCTTCTTTTTCTCGGATAAGGACAACGATCTCCTGAAAACCGGTGGGGTCCAGCAGTTCGAGGCGCCGATCACCGGCCTTGACGGGAAGAAAAGCCACGTGATATTCAGCAAGGCGATGTTCCCCGGAGAGGACGGCGGCCCGGGCGGCATTGTCGGCGTCCTCATCGACATCACCGAGAGAAAGCGGATGGAGGAGCGGCTGAGCCAGCTCGGGACGGCGGTTGAAAAGAGCCCCGCCTCGATCGTGATAACCGATCCCTCCGGCCGCATTGAATACGTGAACCAGAAGTTTTGCGACCTTACCGGGTTTACCGTCGGCGAGGCGCTGGGCGAGAACCCCCGTATCCTGAAATCCGGCCATCACTCCCGCGAGTTTTACGAAGGGCTCTGGAGCACGATCGGCGCGGGGCACGAGTGGCGGGGAGAGATCCTCAACAGGAAAAAGAACGGGGCCCTGTACTGGGAAATGGTTTCCATCTCGCCGATCTTTGACGATGGGGGAAACATCATCCATTTTGTCGCCGTCAAGGAGGACATTACCGATCTCAAGCGGGCCATGGAGGAGCTGGTGAAGACCGGCAATGAATTGAGACGCAGCAATGAAACGATGCAGGAGGACCTGCAAATCGCCCGCAGGGTCGTGGACGCCCTGATCCAGAAAGAGATGCCGGTGATCGATGCCTGCGCTATTGAATGCATCTACAGGCCCTTCAATATTATCGGAGGGGACTACTATGCCCTGCGTGCCCTTGATGGCGGCCTCTCGGCCTTCGTCTGCGATATCTCCGGCCACGGAGTCGGCTCGGCCCTGTTCCTGTCGCTCATACGGTACCTGTCAGGCCTGCTGGTCGCTGAGTGCGGGTACGAGCCGGGACGTTACCTGGCCGAGCTGAACGGGCACCTTGCCGCGGTCATGTCGACATACTTCCTAACCGCGATCTATGCGCATGTATCGTTCGATGAAACGCCGCTTCTGCGTTTCTCGAACGGGGGGCACCCGCACCCGATCGTGTGCAGATGCAATGGGGATATTTCATACGCAGGCGACAATGGACCGCTCGTCGGGATAAGCCCGTACATGAATTACCAGACATTCAGCGTGGAGCTCGCGCCGGGCGACAGGGTTTTTTTCTACACCGACGGTCTTCCTGAGACACGGAACAGGGAAGGCCGGGAGATCGGATTAGACGACGGCCTCCTGAATATGTTCGAGCGGGCCAGGAGGGGCTCCCTGAAAGAAATGATGGAAGCCATCTTTGAAGAGATGGATCGCTACAGGGGCGACAGACCCGTGGAGGATGATTTACTGCTGATAGGAATCGAGATCATGAAACAGGCACGGGGCCGATGACACGGGGCACGGAGATGGGCGCCGGGGTCACGGCATAAAGGCGGCATTATGGAATACAAGTGGAAAATAACGATACTCGGCGACTTCGCCGTGGGAAAAACCAGCCTGGTTCAGAGGTTCGTGTATAATACGTTCAGCGATTCGTATCTGACCACCATCGGCGTCAAGGTGAGCAGGAAGGAAGTTAAACTGGGCGGGACCGATACGGCGATGCTCCTGCTCTGGGACATCGCCGGCACCGACCTCTTCACCCAGGTCTCGCATGATTACCTGCGGGGCGCCTCCGGGGCGATCATCGTTGGCGATATTTCGCGGAAGGATACGCTCGCGTCCCTGGAGAAGCACCTTGCGCTTTTCAGGGAGATCAATCCCGGCTCCGGGTATGTGATCGCGGTCAACAAGACCGATCTCATCGGCGCCGATGCGGGCACTGAAGCTGCCCGGCGCCACCTGCCAGCCACCGGGGCATTGAGCACGGCGGAGGTGTTCGCCACCAGCGCCCTGGACGGCAGGAACGTGGAAAGCATGTTCACCGCGCTTGCAAAAAAAATCGAGGGAAGGGGCGGGAGTGAAAAATGATATAGATGACATTCTCCTCAACCGGTTCCGCATTTTCCATGGGGAGGTAAACGCACGTTTCGAGGTGCGCTTCGAAGGCCCCGGTTTTTTTGAATTTATAGGATCTGACGCCGTCAGCGGCTGGTCCGATCTCACGGAACTCTTTCCGGAAACCGTCGGCTCCGAGGAGGCAATACTCCGCATCATGGAGGGCCAGCGCGGGGAGTACGGCATCATCAGCGTCAACCGCACGGTCGTGGAGGAAATTTTTTACAATCTGTATTTTATCGACAACTGCCGGCATGACGGGACCTGCATCATCGTGGTGCGCGACCTCACCAACGAGCTCCTCTACCGCCAGGCGCTCCAGCAGCAGAAAAACGAGATCCAGCTTCTGCAGCAGCAGCTGGTGGACAAGAATGACGACCTGGACAGCGCCAACAGGGCCCTCCGCGCGAGCCGTGACGAGCTGTGGAAGCTCAACCAGGACCTCGAAATCAAGGTGCAGGAACGTACGGGCCAGCTCGAGGAGAGCACCAAGCTGAGCAAGCGGCTGTTCACGCAGACCGTCGGGGCGCTCATGAACGCCCTCGAGCAGAGGGACGCCTACACGATGGGCCACCAGCTGCGGGTATCCACTCTCGCCGGCGCCATAGCGCGCGAGATGGAGCTGGACGATTTCACGGTGGAGGGGATCATGGTGGCTGGCAACCTGCACGACCTGGGGAAGATCTCCGTGCCGAGCGAGTTCCTGACCAAGCCGGGTATCCTGACCGACGAGGAGTTCGCGGTCATCAAGGCGCACCCCGGCATCGGGTTCCGGATATTGAAGGACATCGAGTTCCCCTGGCCGGTCGCGCAGTACGTGCTCATGCACCACGAGCGCCTGGACGGCAGCGGGTATCCCTCGCGTCTCAGGGGGGAGGATATCCCGCTTGGCGCGAAGATCCTCTGCGTGGCGGACGTGGTCGAGGCCATGGCGACCCCGCGGCCCTACCGGCACGCGCCCGGTCTTGACCTTGCCCTCGATGAGATCATGAAGTTCCGCGGCGTGAGGTACGATGAACAGGCGGTCGAGGCCTGCGAGAGGCTGTTCCGGTCAGGCCGTTTTTCCTGGAAGATTCCTGTCTATAAATCAGGGTCATGAAAAAAGCGCCGGTTTTCACCGGCGCTTTTTTTGTTAATGGAATTCTGCCGCGGATCAGTCGGCGCCGCCCGCAGGGTACATCGACTCGATCTCGTTCCTGTATTTGTCTTCCACTACCCGCCGCTTCACCTTCAGTGACGGTGTGATCTCGCCCGTATCCTGCGTCCACTCGGCTTCGAGCAGCGTGAATTTACGGATCTGCTCGACCCGCGCGTAGCTCTTCATGATGCGGGATATTTCGCCCTGTATGAGCTCGTTGACCTGCTTGTTCGAGACCAGGTCGCTGTTGCCCGAGAAGGATAACCCCTTGGATTTTGCGAACTTCTGGAGGTTCTCGAACGAGGGAATGATCAGAGCGGACAGGTACTTGCGCCGGTCGCCGATGACGGCCACCTGCTCGATGTACTTGGACGACTTCAGGTCGTTCTCGATGTTCTGCGGCGATATGTTCTTGCCGCCCGCGGTAACGATGATGTCCTTGATGCGGCCGGTTATGGCCACGTACCCGTCTTCGTCGATGCGGGCCAGGTCGCCGGTGCGGAACCAGCCGTCCTTCGTGAAGACCTCGGCGGTCGCCTTCGGATTCTTGTAGTATCCCTTCATAACCTGCGGCCCCTTGATCAATAACTCGCCCTCGTCGGATATCTTCACCTTGGTCTCGGAGAGCGGCGGGCCCACCGTCCCGGCCTTGATGTGCCAGGGCGGGTTAACATTGGTGACCGGCGTGGTCTCGGTGAGGCCGAAGCCCTCGAGTATCTTGATGCCCATGCCGATGAAGAACTCGGCGTCGGAAACCGACAGGGGAGCGCCGCCGGACACGGCGAACTGCATGCGGTCCATGCCAAGGCCCTCGCGGAACTTGCCAAATACCAGCTTGTCGAACAGCTTGACCTTCAGGCCGAGCAGCCCCGGAGCCGGCTTGTCCTGGCAGACGTACGGGAGGTTCTTTTTCGCCGTGCTGACTGCCATGGCGAACATGGCCCTCTTGATCGCCGACGCCTCGGGCAGGCGGGAGAGGATCACGGAATGTATTTTTTCGTAGAGCCGCGGCACGCTGATGATGAACGTGGGGCGGATCTCCTTCATGTTGTCGACCACCTTTCCGAAGTCCTCGGCAAAGGCGACCTTGCACCCGGCGAGCATTGGAAAGTAATACCCGGCGGTCCGCTCCAGCGAATGGGAGAGGGGAAGGAAGGAGAGGAGGACGTGCGTGTCGTCGATGTAATCACTGAAGTCGTTGTTGATCTGCCGCGCGTCTGAAATGAAGTTGTCGTGCGTCAGCATGACGCCCTTCGGATCCCCGGTCGTTCCGGAAGTGTAAATGAGGGTGGCCAGGTCCTGCGGCTTGACCACCTTGATCCTTTTATCGAGCTCCGCCTTGTTCTTGTATGCGTCTCCTTTTTTCAGGGCGTCTGCCCAGTTGAAGACCTTTTTGCCGTCGGCTTTCACCTGGTCGATGGCGATGATGGTCTTGAAACCGGGGACCTTCTTTTTGGCTTCAAGGATCTTGTCGGTGTGATCCCTGGTGCCGGTGATGCATATTTTCGCGCCGGAGTTGAGCAGTATGTATCGGGATTCCTCCGCCGAGTTTGTCGCATATATTGGCACGTTAGCCGCGCCCACGGACAGGATGGCCATGTCCGCTATCCACCATTCGGGCCTGTTCTGGGAAAAGAGGGCGACGCGGTCCCCTTTCTTCACTCCCAGGGACAGAAGAAAGCACCCGAGCTGGCGTACCATTTTGTTCATTTCGTTCCAGGATATGTCGATATACTGGCCCTTTTGATTGTCCCGATACGCGACGCAGGCGCGGTCGCCGTATTTTGCGACCTGCTTCTGAAATTCCGCCGGTAACGAGGTGTTGGTTAGACTGAGTTTGCTCATCGTTCCTCCATTATAGTATTTTATATTTGTTATTCGGCGGGCGGATGATGTGAACATTTCTAACATTCTGTGCCTGTTCACAGGGCCGACTGCCGATCTCTGATCATCGTGTGATCGACAAGATTGTTGAACACAAGTTAAAAACAGCGGCCTGAGAAATCAATAACAAACTGACGGGACGGTTTAAAAAAATGCGGGGATGCCGGCCGGGTGCAGGTGCCGGCGGGTGCCGCACCCCGGGGTGCGGCACGGGTCGTAAATGCAGGCTAGGCGCCCTGTTTCTTGGCGTTGATGCGGTCGCCGATGTGTTTGAGCAGCGCTTCCATGCCTTCGCCGGTCTTTGCGCTGACCTGAAAGATGCCGATCTTCGGGTTGACCTTTCGGAGGTTGCCCATCAGCTCGTTCATGTCGTAATCAAGGTACGGGAGAAGGTCGATCTTGTTCAGCACCATCGTATCGGAGGTGTTGAACATGAGCGGGTACTTCGCCGGCTTGTCTTCGCCCTCGGCCACGCTCAGGATGACCATTCTCTCGTCGTCGCCGAGCTGGAACTCGGCCGGGCATACCAGGTTGCCGATGTTCTCCACGATGACCAGGTCGAGGTTGTCGAGGTCGAACTGTTCCAGGCACTTTTTCACCCAGGTGCTCTCAAGGTGGCAGTCGCCGCCGAAGCGGTCGGTTTCGATCTGGAATATCGGGATGTTGTGCTTGGCCAGCCGCTCCGCGTCCTTGGTGGTCTTGATGTCACCCTCTATGACGGCGATGCGGTATTTGCTTTTCAGCGCGCCGATGAGCTTGTCGTTCAGCGTCGTCTTGCCCGAGCCGGGCGAGCTCATCATGTCGATCATGTATATCTTCTTACGTTTGAGAAGGTCCTTGACCTCCGCGGCCGCGTTTTTATTCGATTCCAGTATGTCCTGTAGTATTTTTATTTCCATCTGTCGCTCCTTCCATGTTTTTACCCGGCAAATTCACCTTTTTATATCTTTTGATAAAACTGTCCATAATTTTTTTTATCCCATGCCAAAAGGGGCGTGGCCCCGCGCCGTGGCCTGAAAAATGAATTGACGCGCACTATCTCGGCTTGGTATCTTCTGGCGTGAGTTATTACACGGGATTGATATGAAGAAACCGACACTGATGTGCTTTGTGGCCCTTTTTGCCTTCCTGTGCGCCGGACCGCTCCTCCATGCCGCCGCTGAATCGAAAGCCGGCGGTGCGGCGAATGATTCCGCAGCGGGGGCGGAACGGGACGCCGACAGCGGCATTATGCCCCAGGCGGACGCAGACGCCAATGAATCCGGCGAGATTAAAAGCCCGGACGTGAACGCCGGGGACGAGCAGGAAAAAAAGGAATTCGTTTCGGTTCGGAAGAAGAAAAAACCATTCACGTTTAAAATGGGGTTCAGCATAGGCGGCATAGGATACGGGATACTCGGACCGCGCCCTTCAAGGGACCGCCTCTACCGGTTCAAGTATGCAGAACAATCTTTCATGGCCGGTTTCCGCGGCGGGCTGGAGGCGCTCTTTTTTCCGCACAAGCGCCACTGCATCTCGCTGGGGGCCTTCTACGAGCAGCGCCGCGTGCAGATCAAGATCGGCGACGTCTCTCTTTCGCGCATCCTGCTATCCGGCCTGACGCCGCTGCAGGTCTACTTTCTTCCCCTGACCCGGTATGTCGACAAATCGAACATCGACACGAACTATATCTCCCTGCCGGTTGGTTACCGGTTCCACGTGCTTGACGAGCTCTATATCGGTTTCTGCCTCGACGTGGCGGTGCTCTTCCAGGCAAAAGCGAACTACTCGGTCCTCGTCTACACGACGAGCGTGAACTTCATGAGGTACCTGCAGAGCGTCGATTTCGGCGGGAGCGTGCTCATCGGCTTCACCATGAACAGGGTCTTCATCGAGATCGGCATAGGGAGCGGTTTTCTCGACATCGACCGCCTGCCGGGCGAGCGGCACACCATCTACGTCAACGGCATGGTGGGATACCGAATATAACCGGAGAGAACAACGGGCCCGGCAGACAGTCCCGCTTGTCATAATGGATAAAAGCTACGAAATCAGGATCAGGGGAATCGTGCAGGGCGTGGGCTTCCGTCCCTTCGTGTTCCAGGCCGCGGTCAGGCACCGGATCAGGGGAAGCGTGCTCAACGACACCGAGGGCGTTATCGTGCGGGCGGAGGGCGAGGAGGGCGATTGCGCTGCGTTCATCAGCGAGCTCGCCAACGGCGCGCCGCCCCTCTCGCTCATCATGTCCGTCGATGCGGCAGAGGTGCCGCCGTCGGGAGCGGCCGGCTTTGTTATCGGCGAGAGCCGGGTAACCGCCGAACGGCTCGCCTTCTATTCGCCGGACGTGGCTGTGTGCGAACAGTGCAGGCATGAGTTTTCAGATCCGGCCGACCGGCGCCACCTCTACCCTTTTATCACCTGCATCAACTGCGGGCCCCGGTTCAGCATCGTGAGCGACATCCCCTACGACCGGAAGAACACCTCCATGGCTCCCTTTATCCAGTGCGGGAAGTGCGCCGCTGAATACACGGACCCGTCGGACCGCCGCTTCCATTCACAGCCGAACGCCTGTCCCGCATGCGGACCGCGCATATCGCTTTTTACCGCCGGGAAAGAGCCCGTTGCCGCGGACAGCGAGCCCGTGGCGCGGAAGACCGTCGAGCTGTTGCAGGGGGGATCGATCGTCGCGATCAAGGGAGTCGGCGGCTACCACCTGGCCGTCGACGCACGCAATGACGCGGCCGTGAGAGAACTCCGCATGAGAAAGCGGCGCCCCTTCAAACCCTTCGCGGTCATGGCCGGCTCCCTCGAGTCGGCCGGCAGCTTTCTCGATATCTCACCAGGTGAGCGGGACCTGCTCCTTTCACGGGAGCGGCCCATCGTGCTCCTGAAGGAGAAACGCGCGCTCCTGAGCCGTCTGGTGGCGCCGGGACTGACGTACGCCGGCCTGATGCTGCCCTGCACGCCCTTCCAGTACCATCTCTTCTTGCTGGACCCGGACATGGTCCTGGTCATGACAAGCGGCAACGTTTCCGACGAGCCGATCGAGTACCGCGACGAGACCATATTCGAACGGCTCGGCGGCATTGCCGATTATTTCGTCACCTATAACCGCGAAATCATAGGGCAGGGCGACGACAGCGTGCTGTATGTCGTCAACGACCGGCCCTTCTTTATACGGCGTTCCCGCGGGTACGTGCCCGCGCCGTTCCTTTCGCGTGATACCGGCAGCGTCATCATGGCGGCGGGAGGCGATTTAAAAAACAGCTTTGCGGTGGCCCGCCGGAGCTTCATCATCATGAGCCAGTACCTGGGCGACATGGTGGACCCGCTCACGTACGAGGTGTTCATGCGCACCGCCGGCCACTTCATCCGCGTGTTCGATGCGGACCCCGGGATTATTGCCGCGGACATGCACCCGGGCTACCTCACCCGGCGTTTTGCCGAGGAGATGGCCGCGGAGGGCCGCCGCCTGGTGACGGTCCAGCACCATCACGCGCATGTCGCCTCGGTCATGGAAGAGCACGGTCTCGACGACCCGGTGATTGGCATCGCCTTCGACGGAACGGGTTTCGGCACTGACGGCACCCTCTGGGGGAGCGAATTCCTCGTAGCCGACCGGCGCGGGTTCCGGCGCGCTGCGCACTTCTCGAACTTTCCCCTTCCGGGGGGCGAGAGCGCCATCAGGGACGTGTGGAAAATCGGCCTGTCGCTCCTGCACCAGCGCTACGGGAAGGACTACCCGGTCATGGAGCGCGGAGGCGAGGCGGCCGGCGTTATCGAGATAATCGAGAAGAACATCAACTCGCCCCTCACCTGCAGCATCGGCAGGATTTTCGACGGCGTTGCCGCCATCCTCGGCGTGTCGCGCACCGTCACCGCCGAGGCCGAGGCGGCGCAGTTGCTGGAGGAAGCCGCAATGCGGGGGAAAGCGCCCGCGGGACGGCACATCGTTCCTTTCGGCGGAGAGGAGGAGATAGTTATCGCCACTGGCGAGCTTACCGATTACGTGGTTACTCTCGCACGGAAGGGGATGGGCCCGGAGGACATCGCTGCGGCCTTTCACCGTGCAGTCATTGACACATCTGTTGCGGTCGCGGTGCTTCTCAGGGAGAGGACCGGCATAAATGCAGCGGCCCTCAGCGGCGGGGTGTTCCACAACCGGATTCTTCTTGCAGGCATGATGGACGGCCTGACAGCTGCCGGCTTTACGGTGTACACCCACAGGGCCGTGCCCTGCAATGACGGGTGCATTGCCCTGGGACAGATCGCCGTTGCCAAGGAACTGCTCTGATTCCGGTATCAAGCTGAGGCAGGATTCCGAAGTCCCGGCGCGCGACAGGAAGTCATAATTGTGCCGGGAGATGCCGAACGGGGCGGGGCTCTGACCCCATTCAACTACCGATAACTATCTGCTTCAAGCTTGCTCTGACCCCCTTAATCCGAAAAATACTACTGATCATTTTTGTTATATTGTTTATATATTTTTAATATCACCAACAGCATTCTGTCTCATTTTAAACTTTTTTAAAAAATTATCTTGTTTTTTTTTTGCCATTATTATCAATATCACAAAAATCAGGTATGTTTTTATAGCAAATTTTGATATAAAAAACATAACAATTAGCTGTATTATTTTCTAACAAAAGTCGGTTAATAATTTTTAGTTACTACATTATCGTATATCTGTTTTGTTTTCCAGTCTGCATGGTTCAACTGGACGGAAACCAAACAAGATGATATGCGAAAAAAACTATTACAAATAACTCAATCAAAAGAGGGATTATGAGTAATGCAGGTGATTCAGTCGCGAAGGTCGTGAAAAAGCACGGCAAAAACGCATCGATGATGCTCGATATCATCCGTGAGGTTCAGGACGATATCGGATGTGTATCGGACGAGGCAGCGGCAGGGATAGCCAATAGCCTTGGCGTTTCAAAGGTTGATGTGGACGGTGTAATTTCCTTTTATCATTTCCTTTCTAAAAAGCCCCTTGGAAAGTATACCGTGTATCTGAACAACAGCGCGGTGGCCATCATGAAAGGAAGGGACGCCGTTGCTAAAGCATTTGAACAGGCGGTTGGTTGCTCGTTCGGCGAGACATCGTTCGACGGGCAGATTGGCCTGTATGACACGTCCGACATCGGCATGAACGACCAGGAGCCGGCGGCCCTGATCAACGGCGTTGTTTTCACGAGCCTTACGCCCGAAAAGGCGAAAGACCTGGTATTCCAGATGAAGGCTGGCAAGGACGTCAAGGCCATGGTACGGGAAGTCGGTGACGGCATGAACAAGTCCGACATCATTCACGCCATGGTGAAGAACAATATCCAGAAAGAAGGACCGGTGATTTTCGCGCCGTTCGAATCAGGCTCGGGAATCAGGAAGGCTGTCGCCATGACGCCGGAACAGGTCATCGAAGAGATCAAGAAATCCAACCTCCGCGGCCGCGGCGGCGCAGGGTTCCCCACGGGCATGAAGTGGGAATTCACCCGGAACGCGAAAGGCAAACATGCCTACGTGCTCTGCAACGCGGACGAGGGCGAACCGGGCACGTTCAAGGACCGGGTCATCCTTACCGAAAGGCCCGAAATGCTGTTCGAGGGGATGGCCGTGGCCGGCTATGCGATAGGCGCGAGCGAGGGCGTCCTCTATCTCCGCGCTGAATACCGCTACCTGCTCGATTACCTCAACGATATCCTTACGGCCATGCGCAAAAACGGCCTGCTCGGCAAGAGCGCTGCCGGTAAAAAGGGATTTGATTTTGACATCTCGATCAAGCTCGGCGCGGGCGCGTATATATGCGGCGAAGAGTCGGCCCTGATCGAATCGGCCGAGGGTAAGCGCGGCGAGCCGCGCAACCGGCCCCCGTTCCCGGCGCAGTACGGGTACAAGGGACAGCCCACGGCGGTTAACAACGTCGAGAGCCTCTGCGCCGCGGCCCGGATCATGGAGAAGGGCGGCGAGTGGTTCGCAAAAATGGGGACGTTCCAGTCCCATGGCGTCAAGGTCCTCTCGATATCAGGGGACTGCACCAGACCCGGCATTTACGAGGTCGAGTTCGGCATGACCCTCGAGAAGCTGCTCGAGGAATGCGGCGGCTCGGGCGCGGTTGCCGTACAGGTCGGAGGTCCGTCAGGAAAGTGCGTCGGGAAGAAGGATTTCGGCAAGAAGCTGTCGTTCGAGGAGCTTCCCACCGGCGGCTCGATGATCGTCATCGGGCCCGACCGCGACCTCCTGGGGATCGTGCATAATTTCATGGACTTCTTCGTCGAGGAATCGTGCGGCTGGTGTACGCCGTGCCGCGCCGGCAACGTGATACTCAAGCAGCGGCTCGAGAAGGTCATGGCCGGGAAAGGGACGGAGAGCGACCTCGCCGACATGGCTTCCTGGTGCGGCATCGTTAAAGCGATGAGCCGATGCGGCCTCGGCCAGACCTCGCCGAACCCGATTGCGACGACGCTTGAGAATTTCCGCGAGGTGTACGAGGCGAAGCTCCAGAAAGGCGTTGATTTCGTTTCGGAATTCGATATGAGCACGGCGGTGCGGGACTACTGCGTGACCGCCGGAAGAAAAGCGGAGGTAAAGGGACATTAATATGAGTACGATAACATTTGAAATAGACGGAAAACAATGCAAGGCCAGGGCCGGCCAGACTATCGTCGAGGCCGCGCGGGAGAACGGCATCTACATCCCGGTTCTCTGCTGGTACGAAGGGCTGAAGCCCGCCGGTATCTGCCGCATGTGCACGGTGAAGGTCAACGGCCGCAACATGGCAGCCTGCACCACGCCGGCGGCGGAAGGCATGATCGTGGACAACGCCATCCCCGAGCTCGAGGACATGCGGAAGGCCCTCGTGGAGATGCTCTTCGTGGAGGGAAACCACATGTGCCCCACCTGCGAGAAGAGCGGTAACTGCGAGCTCCAGGCACTCGGATACCGGTACGGCCTCCTGGCGCCGCGCTTCCCGTACCTGTTCCCGGTGCGGAAGATGGACGCCGTGTACACGAAGATCATGATCGACACGAACCGGTGCGTCCAGTGCCGGCGCTGCGTGCGCGGCATCACGACAAAGGACGGGAAGCACATTTTCGCCATGATGAGCCGGTCGGGCAAGACGACGATCGTCGCGGACCCGGCGCTCGAGGCGAAGATCTCGGACGACCTGGCGAAGAAAGCGATGGACCAGTGCCCGGTGGGCGCCATTCTAAAGAAAGAAATCGGATTCGCAGTGCCCATCGGCAGGCGCAAGTATGATAAGGCGCCAATCGGCAGCGATATCGCGGGAAAATAGGAAGGGAGGATGACAATGAGCAAACCAGTTGTGGCCACAGCATCTCTGGCCGGTTGTTTCGGATGCCACATGTCCATTTTGGACATTGACGATAGAATTCTGCAGCTTATCGATCTGGTGGAGTTTAACAAGTCACCGATCGATGACATCAAGAAGTTCACCAAGCAGTGCGATATCGGGATCATCGAGGGAGGATGCTGCAACAGCGAAAACGTAGAGAACCTGATTGAGTTCCGCAAGCACTGCACAATCCTCATTTCGTGCGGCGAGTGCGCTATCATGGGCGGCCTTCCCGCGATGAGAAACGGCATCCCCATACGTGAGTGCCTCGAGGAGGCGTATCTCAACTGCGTCACGGTGGACGACAAGATCATCCCCAATGACGAGGAGATCCCGATGATCCTGGACCGGGTGTATCCCCTGCATGAGATCGTGAAGATCGATTATCATCTGCCAGGCTGCCCGCCGCGCGCGGACCTGATCTGGGAGGCCCTGACGGCGCTGCTGGGCGGCAAGCCGCTCAACCTGCCGTATGAAGTATTAAAGTATGACTAATGGAGAAAAACATACCATGGCACGAAAAATCACGATAGAACCGGTAACGAGGGTCGAAGGACACGGCAAGGTTACCATACAACTCGACGACAGCAATAACGTCGCGCAGTCGCGGCTGCATATCGTCGAGTTTCGCGGCTTCGAGCGTTTTGTGCAGGGCCGCCCCTACTGGGAGGCCCCGGTGCTGGTGCAGCGCCTCTGCGGGATCTGCCCGGTCAGCCACCACCTGGCCGCGGCCAAGGCGGTGGACGTGATCGTCGGCGCGGGGACCGGCGACGGGCTTACCCCCACGGGCGAGAAGATGCGCCGTCTGATGCATTACGGACAGATGTTCCAGTCCCACACGCTGCACTTTTTCCACCTGGCGTCCCCGGACCTCCTGTTCGGCATTGACGCGGACCCGGCCATTCGCAACGTCATCGGCGTTGTGCTGGAGCACAAGGACCTGGCGGTCCAGGCCGTGCTCATGCGGAAGTTCGGCCAGGAAGTGATCCGGGCCACCGCTGGAAAGAAGATCCACGGTACCGGCGCGATCCCCGGCGGCATCAACAAGAACCTGAGCCCCGAGGAGCGTGACGAGTTCCTGAAAGGCGCAGACCCCATGAACGCCGACAAGATGATTTCTTGGGCGCAGGCGGCCGTGGCCCTCTTCAAGGACTTCCACTCCAAGCACAAGGACATGCTGGACAATTTCGCGGTCTTCCCGTCGAGCCATCTCTCGCTCGTGCGTAAAGACGGCGCCATGGACCTGTACCACGGCGTTCTTCGCGCGGTCGATACGAACGGAAAGAAGATCCTGAACGACGTCGATTACCAGGACTACTACAACCATATCGGCGAAGAGGTCAAGAACTGGAGCTACATGAAGTTCCCCTACCTCAAGTCGATCGGAAAAAAGGACGGCTGGTACACGGTCGGTCCGCTGGCGCGGCTCAACACCTGCGACTTCATCCCGACGCCGCTGGCCCAGAAGGAGTTCGAGATCTTCCGGGCCTATACGAACGGCAAGCCCAACAACATGTCAATGCACATGCACTGGGCGCGGCTCATCGAGAACCTGCACGCGGCCGAGATGATCAAGCAATTGCTCCTTGACAAGGACCTCCAGGGCAAAAACCTGGTGACGAAGGGCGCGAAGCAGCGTGAGGGCGTAGGCCTGATCGAGGCGCCGCGCGGCACCCTGTTCCACCATTACAAGATCAACGAACAGGACCAGATCGTGATGGCGAACCTGATCGTGTCCACCACGAACAACAACGAGCCCATGAACCGGGCAGTCTCACACGTGGCGAAGAGCGTGTTCACCGGCAAGGCGGAGGTCACCGAGGGCATGATGAACGCGGTCGAGGTGGCGATACGGGCGTACGACCCGTGCCTCTCGTGCGCGACCCACGCGCTCGGCCAGATGCCGCTTGAGGTGTCCCTGTACGACTCGAAGGGCGCCCTTGTCGACAGCAGGCGGAAGTAGGCGCTGCGATGGGAGGGGTCCTCGTATACGGATACGGCAACCCGGGCCGCCAGGACGACGGCCTGGGACCCGCGCTCATCGGAATGTTGGAGCGGGAGCGGATACCGGGCGTGGTGACGGACTGCAACTACCAGCTCCAGATCGAGGACGCGGTTGCCATATCCGGGAGCGACGCGGTCATCTTCGTCGACGCATCGTGCGCCGGCGGAGAGCCCTTCGCCTTCGGCGGCCTGGAGCCGTCGAATGACATCACCTTCACGACGCATGCCATGTCGCCGGCCTCGGTGCTGGCGCTGTCTCACGAACTGTACGGCAGGCCGGCGCGCGCGTATCTCCTTGCGATCAGGGGATACGAATGGGAGCCGGTCGAGGGACTGTCGCCGGCCGCTGCCGGCAACCTCGATGCGGCGTTCCGGTTTATCAGGCCGAGGATCGGCGAGATCCTCGCGGGGATCGGGCAGGGTGCCGTACTCGAGGGGAGCACGAGCCGCAACTGACGACCGCGGCTTCCCGCCGGCAATGGGAGGCGCGCCGAATATTTATATGCTATTATGCGATGAATAAATCTCATGAAAGGAGTTATCCGATGGCAGACAAGAAGAAAATACTGGTAATCGACGACGATGTAGATATTACCGATTCCATCAAAGCGATCCTCGTAGGGAACGGGTTTGATGCTTTCACCGCGAGCGACGGGAAAAGCGGCCTGGAGGCCGTCGATACGGTAAAACCCGACCTGGTCCTCTGCGACATGATGATGGAGCAGGTTGACGCCGGGTCTAGGGTTGCCCATGAAATCAGGAAGAAAGACAGAAAACTGCCTGTTTACCTTCTCAGCAGCATCGGTGCGGCAACGGCGCAGAACGTGGAGCTTGACAAACTCGGCTTTAACGGGGTATTCCAGAAACCGATATCGCCGGACCATATGATCAAGACAATAAAAAAAGCGCTGCACATGGCTTAATATCACGCACAATCATAACCATAGAGTAGAAAACAGCAAAACCGACCCCGGGCCGGTTTTGCTGTTTTAACAAATCCATGGCTAGGGGTAAAATCATCAAACTGATTTCTTTAAAAGTCCTTGCGTGGAGTTTTTACCAGGGCATTTTGCACCTCTTGCGCTGCGTCGGCATTCGGACATCCTTTCCGGCACAGGCCGTATTATGATGTTAATCCGTAAAACCTAACGTTTTTTCCGGCAAACGCCTGTAAAAACACCGATACGTCCCTGTATCGCATGGTCCCGATTGCATCGGGACAGTTTTACAGAAAACTGCTTAATTTTCATTATTTTCTGGGTAATCCCGGTAAATTTGCTTATCTCTCATTATATGCGGTATTATTACCGGCACGCTCGCTATACGGCCATAATGCGGTACATGAGATAATAGTTGACAGGGACGTCAATTCTGTATTGAATAATATCCGGGCCTAGATACTTCGTGCCGGGCCCGGGATTAAATCGGAATAATACCCGTTCCAGCCTGGAGAGGCGCTCCCGCCAGTTAATGAGCGCCGCGGTGCAGGCTATGCGGCATTATGGCTCAGGGGTGGTCCATGGGACAAAACATACTGCTATTAAACTCATTCTCAATCGGCTCCCTTATCGCGACAGTCTTTTTCATCGTTACCGGGGCTTTCCTGTTTTCCATAAAGCAGAGATCGAGGGCCAGCTACCATCTTGGAATGGCGTTCATCTATCTGGCAATTTTCAATGTCGGATACCTGGTCAGCTCGACCATTTACCACCCCCTTGCAGCGTTTCACCGCTGGCTGACCGTTGTAACGATCCTGCTCGCCGAAGTCCACGGTAACGCGGTTATGATCTCCTTTCCGGACCTGACACATCCCCGCGTGCTGAAGTGGTGGCTCCGGATCGGCTACGGGGTAAGCATAATTTTCATCATCGTTTTTTGCGCTTCCACGTTTAACGCGGAAAAGTTGTTCTATTTCCGCGGCCATTACTGGGACTTCAATGCAGATGCGATCAGCAAGGTGATAAGCCTGTTGATCATTGCCTTGATCCTGTTGTACCCCGTAATCGCCGTCTGGAAATTCATCATCACGAAGGGGAAAGAGCGCTGGATTGTGGCCCTGCTCTGCGTGATGTACCTCGTCGGGACCATCGTGCCGGCCGTGCTTAATACCATGAGCCGCGACGGGCTGGTGGACCGCGAAGTTTTCAACAACAGCTGGGTCATCATCAACCTGACGGGATTTTTCCTCCTCACGATAACCTACTTAAACAACGCGAAGGACCGGTATTCATTCATCGGGAAGATCATCGGCATCGCCCTGGTTACGTTCCTGATCATGCTCCAGTTTTCCAGTTATCTCTCCCTGCAGGAGCGGGATGAGGCGTTTGACGAAATATACCGGAAAGAAGCGGCAATGGTGTTCAAGGGAGACGCCATGACAGAATCATCGCGCTACTATTTCACCTATTCGGTCAAAAAGGACGATATGGTTAAAAGCGAGGGGATCGACCCGGTCGAGCTGCCATCACTCAAGTATGAGATGGCCAATGCATATTATTACGAGAAGCTCGGTAGTCTCCTGGAAAATGACTCCCGCGATGAGATGAAAAAGGTCCTCGGGGGGAGCCATGAGTATTTCGGCGGGTACCGGGAGGCGCTGCTCTCGCTGCTGGAGGCAATACCCGACGGCGCGCCTGACGCCGGGGAGCGGCTTGATGCCGCCATCGCGGCGCTGAACAAGACGGCCTATTACCATACGAGCAAGCTGAGGCAGGTGCCGGAAGAAGGGTTCCGGGCCTCGATGGAAGCCTACCTCTCGAAGGAGAACAAGGGGTTCGAGACGTTTGCCGCGGCAATCAAGCGCCACCTGGCCGCGACGACCTCCGAGGACCGGATCTTAAAAAATGAGGTGCTGCTCTTTCTCACGCAGCTGCAAAAACCCGGGACGCGCTCGTTCCGCGCCGCCGCCGGCGGCGAGCATTACGTATCGTATATCGCGGTCGATGGCAGGGCAGGGCTGGTCCGCGAGGCGGGGTTCCCGTATGTCCAGTACCGGAAGTTCATGCATAGCTCCGTGCTCAAGCTCATCGTACTGCTGGGCGTGTTCCTGCTGATGGTCCGCTACGGGTTCCAGCTGTTTTTCCGCGGGGTGCTGATCACGCCGCTGAGGAACCTGTCGCGCGGCGTGCGCGCCGTCAACGAGGGGGACCTGAACACGGTGGTCCCTGTCAAGATGGAGGACGAGATCGGCTATGTCACGAACTCCTTCAACAGAATGGTCACGACCATACGGGGGATGGTGGAGAGCATTACCACCAACAGCAAGGAGATCAAGATCGTGAGCGGCGACCTTAACGGCGCGTCACTGCACCTCGCTGACATAGCCCGGGAGCTGACTTCGATCGTCGAGGAAGCGGCGGCCGCCTACGAGGAGATGTCCTCCTCGTTCGAGACCAGCCTGGACTCCATCAGGACACAGCAGGACAACACGGAGAGCGTGCGGCTCGAGATCTCGAACATCAGCGAGAGCAGCGGGCAGCTCTCCCATCGCGTATCGCGGATTACCGACAGCATTAATGACGCCATCCACCAGGTCGATGTCGGCTCCGAGACCATTAACAAATCAATCCGCTCCATAAGCGGCCTTGCCGATTACATGAAAAGGATCGAGGAGACGATCAATTCCATCAACGAGGTCGCTGACAAGATTAACCTCCTTGCGCTCAACGCGGCCATCGAGGCGGCCCGGGCCGGCGAGCAGGGGCGGGGCTTTGCCGTGGTCGCGGACGAGGTGAACAAGCTCGCCGACCAGACGACGAATCTCGTCAAGGGGATCCAGTCCTCCATCGTGCAGCAGACGTCCCGGGTCTTCGGCGAGCTCGAGTATATAAGCGGGACCTCGGCGATATTTGCGAACGTACGTTCCAAGATACTCGAGACGGGCGAGGTGTTGAAGGACGCGATTAATTTCACCTCGAGCCTTACCACCATGAACGACAACGTCCAGCCCAAGATCAACGAGCTGACCGATATATCGAACAACATATACCGGTTTTCCCGGGAGCAGGTGAACGTGATCGGCGAGCTGACCAACATGATAAACACAATCACCGAGATTTCACAGAACACGCTTCAGAACGCGGATGTGGTGAGGAGCTTCGCGAAGATCATCGAGCAGGTATCAAACGAGCTTGCGGCCAACATCTCGTCGATTCGCGCAATGAAACCCTGACGGACCGATGGAACATCAGTTTTCCCTCGTGACCCATGTAGTCTATTTCGGCGCAGGCCTCACGCTCATGATGGCTGTCGAACAGCTTGCGAGCCGGCGCCGGAACAGGATCAATTATATCTCCGCGGCGATGCTTTGCTGCAACGGGATCATAACTCTGGGCGCCGGTTTTTTCGCGAACGGTGTCCAGATGGCGTACCCGGGTACTACCTTCCTTTTCGTCACATCGATCTACCTGACCGGACCGCTCAACCTGTTCTACTACACGGCCCTGATGGACCCGGAGAAGCAGATACCGGCGCGCCTCAAGTGGCACCTGGTGCCGCCGCTGGCGGCCCTGATCTGTGAAATCGTTTTCCAGCTGGGCCCCGGCGGGTGGAAAACACGCATCCTTGCCGGGCTCTTCACGCCCGAATCGTTCCATCCTGCCAAGTCCGGTGTCATCGCCGGCGCGGTCCTGTGCATCGCCTATCTCGTGTACCTCACGCGCGAGGCAATTACAGTATGGAGCAACGAAAAGATACGGACCGAGACGAGGATCGTCGTCGGGCTGAGCGTGGCCGCCGTTGCCACGGTGCTCCTGTTCCTCGCCGGATTTCTGGGGGACGTTAAATCTCTCTATCTCGCGGCGGGAATCACGCTGACTGCGATCCACTCTTTTATATTCATCGCGCACGGCAGGCACCCGGAATTTTTCCAGTTACTGAAAAGGGAGATACGGGAAAAAAAATACCGGACCAGCATGCTCAGGGGCATGGACACTGACGCGCTCCATGGGCAGCTCGTGGCGCTCATGACGGATGAATGCCTGTACCGGGACTATGATCTGTCCCTCAACACGCTTGCGGAGCGGCTTGACCTCACGCCCCATCAGCTGTCCCGGTTCCTGAACGAGAAGCTCGGCATGAATTTTTCGAACTATATTAATTCCTTCCGCATCGCGGAGGCCCGGAAGCTTATCAGGGAAGACCCCGCACGGAGCGTGATTTCAATATGCTTTCATGTCGGCTTCAACTCGAAATCGGCCTTTAATAACGCGTTCAGGAAGCATACCGGCACCAATCCGAAAGAGGTTCGCCGCAATTCGGGCGGCCGGTGACAGTCCCGCAGGGGATTTACAGCCTCCCCCGATTTTCACGGACCCGGGAATTGATGGATTGATTTATAAAACCGGTCGACAGGCCGGCCGGGAATGGTCTAGGATGGACCTCATGGTGTTCGGCCATGCAACAGCTGTCAGGGGGCAATTCATGAATTATTTCCAGGGTAAAAACATCTACATCACCGGTGGATCGAGCGGCATCGGTCTCGAGATAGCGCGCCGGCTCGCCGCGGAGGGAGCGCACCTTCTGCTTTTTGCGCGAACCGCCTCGAAGCTGGAGGAGGCGCGCCGCGACATTGAGACACGATGGTCCGGAAGCGGGCAGAAGCTGGCAGCCATGCCGCTGGACGTGAGCGACGACCCGGCAGTGCGCCGTGTCATGGACAGGGCCGTGCGGGAATTCGGACCGCCCGACATCCTGATAACCAGCGCGGGCATCGGGAGTGCGGATTACTTCGAGAACATCACCTACGAGGCTTTTGACGCGGTGATGAAGATCAACCTGTACGGCACCAGGAACATGATAGCCGCCCTGCTCGAACCACTGAAGGCCCGCAGGGGGCATGTCGCGATCATATCGTCAGTCGCTGGATACCTGGGCATGTTCGGGTACACGGCCTACGGCACCTCGAAGTTCGCGCTGGTGGGTTTCGCCGATTGCATCAGGGGCGAGCTGAAGAGGCACGGCGTCCGGCTCACCCTTGCCTGCCCGCCGGAAACCGACACGCCCTTTCTCGTCGAGGAAAGCAAGACCATACCGCCGCAGTCGCGCGCACTCAAGGACATTGCCGGCCGGCTTTCACCCGAAGTCGTGGCGGCGCGCGTTATCAGGGGCATCCGCAAGAACAGCTACCTGGTGATCCCGGGGTTCAGGGCCAGGGCGCTCTACCTGACTCAGTGCTACAGTCCGGGATGGCTGTCGCGCCTTATATCGGACATGACCGTCGCACGGGTGGACCGGAAGCTACGGAAGGGCGGGCATCTTAACTAGATCGGGTGCATCGAACAATAATTCGTGATACGGAAGGCATGCCATGAGCAACAAAAAATCGGGACCTGTCCTGGTCACCGGGGCGGGTGGTTTTATCGGCAGGTTCCTCTGCCGGAGACTCAGGGACGAGGGGTTCGAGGTGACCGCCCTTGCCATGCCGGGCGAGGACACGGGAGTGCTCGAGGAAATGGGCGCCCGGATCATTCGCGGCGACCTGACGAAACCGGATACCATTCGCGGTATTTGCGACGGGTGCGGTACGATATACCACCTGGCGGCACGGGTGACCTACTGGGGGACGCGCAGGGAGTTCTATGATGCGATATTCGAGTCCACGAAAAACCTCCTGGATGAGGCCGGGGGCAGGGCGCGCCGGTTTGTGTACATAAGCTCGGTCGTGGCTATTGGCCTGGGCCCGAAGCACCGAAAGGGGCACCGGGAGAGCGACCCTGCGGAGAAAACGGGCATATTCTACGGTGACGCCAAGCTCGATGCCGAGGGTCTCGTGCGGGAACGCCACCGCTCGGGCGCGATAGAGGGCACGATCATACGGCCCACCAATGTCATCGGCCCGGGAAGCGTGTGGGTGCGCGACGCGGTTGAGAACCTCGGGAAGCCTTTTCTTCCCCTCATCGACGGGGGGCGCTGGAGCGCGAGCCTGGTCTACGTGGAGAACCTGGTGGACGCGATCTTTCTCGCGGGGACGGCAAGCGGCGCGGCGGGGCAGACCTACCACGTGCGGGACGATTACGAGGTGACCTGGCTGGATTATTTCACGGACATTGCCGGGCTCATTGGTAAAAAAATAAATGCATTCACCTTCGCGAGGGTCCCCTTCGGGCCTGCATGGGCCGGCTCGGGTATGGTCGGGGCCGTGTGCGCCCTGCTGCGGATAAAGACGGCGTTCACCCGGCACAACGTCGGCATGATGGGGCGGGACAACGATATCGACAATTCAAAAGCGAAACGCGAGCTCGGATGGGCAACACGCGTTCCCTACCACGAAGCCCTGCGGCGGATCGGGGCATGGATAAGGGAGACGGGGCTTACGGGGTGACGACGGTGCGCCATCCCGCATAAGCACCCGTGCGCAAGATTCTTGACAGGCCGGCTGCCCCCTCCCATGATTGGCGGCATAGTGCAGCCGGGCAGCGCGGGGCCCCTGCAGAAAAGAGGTACTGTCATGAGTGTTTTCGAGATTATCATGCTGATCTGCTTCGGCGCTGCGTGGCCTTTTTCCATCTACCGTTCATACCGGTCGAGATCCGTGAAGGGCAAGAGCCTGGTATTTCTTATTATCGTTATGGCGGGGTACCTTGCCGGAATATTGCACAAGGTATTTTTCAATTACGACGGCGTCGTGTATCTCTACATGGTCAATTTCACTCTCGTCGCGGTGGACACCGGGCTGTATATCCGCAACCGTAACGGCTGACCCTGCCCGGGTTACCGCTGCATAAGCAGCTTTTCTATCTCCCTGCATCCGTTTTCTTTCGCGATATCCGTCGCCCGCCGGCCCTCACTGTTAACAATGAGGGCGTTTGCCCCCTTTCCGAGAAGCAGGGCGGCCGCCTCCGGGCAGCATGAGTCGGCTGCATGCATGAGCGGGGTCCAGCCCTCCCGGTCCCGCGCGTTAACGTCTGCTCCGCGGGCGATGAGCAGTTTTATCAGGGCAGTATCCGAGGACGCTGCCGCCTCGTGAAGGACCGTGCCGCCGTACTCATACAACGCGCAGTTTATGCTGTCGCAGTTGCCGGCCGCCAGGTCGTCGCTATAGTCACGGTAGCCGCTTGCCGCGAGCTCGGTGAGCAGGTCTTCAAACGGGCCGGGAAGCCGTTTGTCCCCGGCCCGGGATTCACCCGATCTCCCGATTTTTGATGAGAGGGCCTGTTGCGAAGCGCATGCGGCGACTGCGGTGGTGATGACCAGGGCGACACACGCCACGGCGGCGCGGCGCGGTGCTGTCTTACCCCCTGATGCCGAGCTCATACAGGCGGCCGGCTATCTCGAACGCGGAGAGCTTCGTCGTGAGGATGGGGATCTGCTCTTTGTTTGCCCGTTCCAGCGTATCCTCCTCCGGCTGACGGCCGCCTACCAGGATGATGCCTGCCAGCGACTGAAGAACGGCCACAGCCACGATGTTGGAATGCGTATGGAGCGTTAACCAGATGTTTCCTTCCCGGGCGTGAGAAATGACATCACTCAGTATGTCGCTCGAATAAGCGGCCGTGACTTCGACGTCAAGGGATTGAACCGAGCTTTTAAGTGCGAGGTCGAGTTTTTCACGTATCTCTTGTAGTTTCATTGCCGGCTCCTGTAATAAGTATCTCGATCCGCAGCGTCGTACCGACGCCCGGGGTTGACGTTATCTCAAATTTGTCCGCGCATTTCTTGATGTTGGGCAGGCCCATACCGGCACCGAAGCCGAGCTCGCGCACCCACGGCTCTGCCGTTGTATAGCCCTCCTGCATGGCAAGATCTATGTCCGCGATTCCGGGACCCCGGTCCTCCGCAAGGATAATAATTTTCTCATCATTGATGTTGAACCGCATGGTCCCGCCGCCGCCGTAGATGACCTGGTTCATCTCGGCCTCGTAAGACGCGATCGAAGCGCGCCTGATCACATCCGGCTGCAGGCCAAGTCGCTTCAGGTTTTTCTTCATCGTGGTTGATGCGATGCCTGCCCTGTCAAAGTCCAGTCCGGCAATGTTGAAACTAAGGGACAGGTCGATATGGTCGGCGTTGATGTCTTCAAAGAAGTGGCTTGCGCGGTACTGGCGGATCTCCTCTTCGCTATAATCGTGCTCCATCTTGTGAAGGGTCCCCAGGATGATGTCCCCTTTGGTGATGATGCCCGAGAGTTGACCGCTTTCCCGGTCGAGTACGGGGAAGCGGCCGTATCCCAGCTGGTCGAACCGCTTGATGGCGTGGATCAGCGGCTGGTCGGTGTACAGGCACTGGGGGTCCTTAACCATCCAGTCCTGTATGAGGGCATCACCGCCGCCTTTTATGAGCCAGGAAATTATATCGGATATGCTGATCAAACCGACCAGTTTCCCGCCTTCAACGACCGGGACCCCGCTCAGGCGGTGCTTGCTCATTGTATCGTTGAGCATGGCCATGGTGTCGCCGGGACCGATTGTTATGACCTCCTGCTTCATTGCGTCTCCGACCTTCAATTCGTAGAGAATTTCAAGCGTCTTGTTGAACCTGATTTCCATTCTCGAATCGCCTTCTCTATTCCTGAGATTAATTATTTCTCGGTGTTCCGTGTACGCCGCCTGCAAAGAGGAGACCGCTCGAGACGAACAGGCTGTGCGTGGTTGTCATGATGACGACATTTTCATCAATTGCAAGGTCGATTATTTTCTTTTCGGGGATAATGCCGCGGACGAACACAACGGCCTTGATCCCGAAAACCGACGCCGTACGGATGACCTGTGCGTTACACAGCCCGGTGAGCAAAATGTCCGGCGCGGCGTCTTCTGCAAGAACTTCGCTCATAAGGTCACTTGCCCGGGCCGTCAGGATTTCAGCATCAAGCCGCTCATCCCGGGAGGAGTATACGACTGCGTCAAGTAATATAATCGCATCCCGCAATTTCATCTGCAGTTTCGTCATGCCTCAGGGTCCGCACTCATTATGAGTTTTATGAAAACCCGGGAAAAAAGTATATGTCAAGGATAAAAAATGCCACACCTCCCCCGCGTCCCGGATCCGTATTCTTCTTGAAAAAATAAGTCCCCTATATATATTATTCTAAGCGGGACTTTTCATGGGAGCGCCAGGTGAACAAAACAGGTATGAACGCTGAAGATGCGGGCTTCATTGATGAGATTCGACGCACGATGACGGGCGGAGCGTCCCTTGAGGACCTCATGCCGGACCTTCTCGCCGGCATCAGAAGGATGATAGCCTGTAACCGCCTTGATGTCGGCCTGATGGACGAAAAGGGAAGACGCATTGAGGTCCGCCATCTGGCGGCCGATTACGGGCCGCTTTTTGTCAAGAAGGGCCATACCGCCGATGTGCCCGAGGCCCTCTCTGAAAAGATTACCCGGGAGGGACACGTAACTATCGATGACCTGGAAGGGGGAACGGATTCCGATGGAGGGGAGGGGCTCCTTGATCTTCTTGTCCGGGAAGGAATACGCTCAGTCGTTGCCGTACCTGTAATTGCAGGAGAAGCGGTCGGATTTATCGCCTGTTCCTCGCGCACGAGCGGGGCATTTAACGACCATGCGGTAGCCGTTCTCAAGGAGCTCGCGAAGATACTGCGCTACCAGGTTGAAAAGGAGTACCATCTTGACCAGATCGAGAAGAACTACCAGGCCTATATGGAGATGCTGGGCTTCGTGTCGCATGAGCTGAAAAGCCCCGTGTCCTCGATCGTGACCCTGGTGACAACCCTGTCAGAAGGGTACTATGGTAAAATGGACGAGAAGCAGCGGGAGATCCTGAGCCGGATAGTTAAAAAGGCCGAATACCTTGAAGCGCTGACGAGCCAGTACCTGAATCTGGCCAGGTTTGAAAGCAGTATGATGGAGTCGAATCCCGGCCTGATCGATTTCATGGAAGACATAGTTGAACCCGCTATCGAGCTTCTGATGCCGCAGATAGAGGAGCGCGGGATGAGGCTCGAGCGGGATTACCGGTCAGCTATTATTCCCGTACGCTGCGATCCCGCGCTCGTGAAAATCGTAATGGTCAACCTGCTCAGCAACGGAATCAAGTACGGGAACAAGGGCGGCACCCTGAAGGTTTCCGTAACGAAGGGTTTTAAAAAATTTTCGTTTTCGGTGTGGAACGAGGGGCCGGGTTTTAACGAAGAGGACAAGCACAGGCTTTTCAAGAAGTTCTCCCGCCTCCAGGCTGCGGAGCTTATCGAGAGAAAAGGGAGCGGTATCGGCCTTTATGTTTCATGGAAAATCGTCCAGATACATTGCGGCCACATATACGCTGAGTCCGAGCAGGGCTCCTGGGCCAGGTTCACGGTCGAGCTGCCGCTGTACCTGGACCTTTGCATAATGGAAAAATGACGCCAGAAGTTATGCGTGCCCGCCCCGTTCCTCTTTGTCAAGCTCTTCCAGATATTTGTCCCATACCCGGTCGATTTCACGCGCCTCGTTTTCATCGAGCTTCTCGATGATAAACCCGGCATGTACGATCACCCTGTCCCCTTTCCTGATCTCAGGCATAAGGGATATGTCGACGACAGTCTCGACGCCGCGGGACTCGGCGACTGCCCGGCTTCCTTCGATCTTTGTAATTGTCATTGGCACTGCGAGACACATGGCGTATACCTCATAAATGTGAGTGAGTCTATAAGCAAAAGTTACCTTCCCGGGGACCCCTGTCAGCAGATCCGCGGCAGCTGCTCTTCGGTGAGCAGCGGGAGGATCCTCCTGCCGCCGACCGTTGTTTCAATATAGGCTTTACCGGGAAATTCCCGGTTGATTTCGCCGATGACCGCGGCATCGCGGCCCTCAGGCGTCTTTTTCAGGACTTTGATTATTTCTTCCGCATCTGTTTTCCTGGCGATGATTACCACCTTGCCTTCGTTTGCCGCGTAGAGAGGATCGATACCCAGGATGCCGCACACGCCCCTGACTTCTTCGCGTACCGGGAGGTTCGCCTCGATCAGCCTGGCGCTGATCTGCCTTCCCTTGACGATCTCGTTGAGTACCGAAGCGACGCCGCCACGGGTCGGGTCGCGCATGAATTTCACGCTCTTGGGGAACTGGTCAGTGACCGCCCGTATCATGCGGTTCAGGGGCGCACAGTCGGACGAGAGCCCGCGTGAGAACGAGAGGCTGTTGCGCAGGGCCATGATCGACATTCCGTGATCACCGATTGTTCCGCTCACTATGATGGCGTCGCCGGGCTCGATCTCCCGCCTCTGGGCCAACCCCTCGATCAGGCCGATGCCCGATGTGTTGATGAATATCCTGTCCGCCTTGCCGTTGGGCACAACCTTTGTGTCGCCGGTTACAATGGCGACGCCGGCCCGGTCCGCTTCGGACTTCATGGAATCGAGCACCCGTTCCAGGTCCTCGAACTCGAGCCCTTCCTCAAGGACGAGGGCACACGAGAGGAAGAGCGGTGTCGCGCCCATTACGGCGAGGTCGTTCACCGTGCCGTTAACGGCGAGCGTGCCGATGTCGCCGCCGGGGAAAAAAATCGGTGTGATGGTGAACGTATCGGTGGTGAAGGCGATCTTCGCGCCGCCGACCGAGAGGATGGCGGAATCGTCAAGCTGGACGCTCTCGTTTCCGAAGCGGGCGCGGATGACCGAATCGATCATCTCGTTCATGAGCTTGCCGCCGCTGCCGTGCCCCGGCAGTATCTTTTTTCCCATTACTTGCTCCAGTATTTGTAGTACGCCGCGCAGGGCCCTTCCGTGGACACCATGCAGGGACCGATCGGATCCTCCGGCGTGCAGGCCTTTCCGTAGAGACTGCATTCGGGCGGGGCGATGAGGCCGCGCAGCAGCTCGCCGCACCGGCACCCCTTTGGCTCGCGGGGCTCCGGCGGCGTGACCGGAAATTTTATCGAAGCGTCGAAATCGGCAAAGTCCTTCCTGATCGCGAGGCCGCTGGCCGGTATAACACCGATACCGCGCCAGCTGGTATCGGACGGTTCGAACACGCGATTCATTATCTCCACGGCAGTCCGGTTCCCTTCCTCTTTCACGACGCGGGTGTACTGGTTTATGGTTTCATTCTTCCCCTTCACCACGAGGCCGGCGAGGGTGATCATGCCCATCATGAGGTCGGGCGCATCGAAGCCGGAAACAACGCAGGGCCTGCCGTACGTTTCCGAGATGAAACGCCAGGCGCCGACTCCGATGACGGCGCTCACATGTCCCGGCAGAATGAACCCGTCAATACGGGTCTCGCCTGCAGCGAGGAGTGCTTCCACCGCCGGCGGCGTGAGCTTGTTTCCCGGCAGGATCGAGAAGTTGCGGATATTCCGCTTTTTCGCCTCGATAAGCGTTGCCGCCTCGGCCGGTGCGGTTGTCTCGAACCCGACGCTCAGGAAAATCACTTCGCGGCCGGGGTTCTCAACGGCGAGATCGAGCGCGTTCAACGGCGAGTAGACGATGCGTATGTCCATGCCGGCCGCTTTTTCCTTTGCGAGCGAGCTGTAGGAGGACGGGACCTTCACCATGTCACCGAAGGTGGCAATGACGGGATTGTGCCGTTTCCCGATCTCGATGGCCCTGTCCAGAAAGTCGTTCGGCGTGACGCACACCGGGCAGCCGGGGCCGTCGACAAGCTCGAGCCCGGGCGGGAACAGGTCCTTCACGCCGGTGCGGAAGAACTCGGTCGTATGGGTTCCGCAGACCTCCATGACCCGTACATCTCTTTCAAGCCGGAGGGCCTTAAGGCGCGCGGCCAGTTTTTTTATAAGTTCGTTTTCCATTACACTATCTCGATGCTGGTTATTGAAAATTCACGGCCCTCCAGAAGCTCAATGTCGGCTGACTCGCATTTAAGACAGGTGAAACCCCAGTCTCTTTTCTTGTACGTGTGCTCGTGGCCGCAGGCCCGGCACCGTACCTTGACCGGAACCGCCTCGATCTCGAGAGAGGCATGGTCCGCAATCGTATCCTTGCTCAGCATGTCAAAATAGCTCTGTGCCCATTCAGGGATGATATCAGACAGGTGTCCAATCCGGAGGTTGATCCGTACCACTCTTGTGGCATTGTTCCTGTTTGCGTGGTCCAGGACAATGTCCAGAATGCTGCTCATGACCGAAAGTTCGTGCACGCTTTTCTCCCGTATGGCCCCTGCATGCATGGCATGGAGGGCTGTATTTCCCTCTGGTCGAGGGTGAGGATTGTTATCATAGCCGGGACGCACCTGTATATGTCAACAATTAATGGAGGATGCCGGATATGGCGATAACTCCCGTAGCGGAGTAACCTTATAAAATAATTGATTAATTAACCGCCCGGGGTTATATTGAGAATAAATCGAAAGAGTGCCGGGGTGGTCATGAAACCAAAAGAAGAGAAGCGTGTTGAGCTTATCGTGGCAATTCCCTCCTTCATGGAGGCGGATACCATAGGTTTTGTAACCCACCAGGTAGACCTGGGAATAAAGAATTACTTTGGAAATATGGGTGCAGTTATCGTCAACGTTGATAATAACAGCGAGGACGATACACGGGAGGCGTTTCTCTCAACCGGGACTGAAACGCCGAAAAAGTACATAACCACTCCGAAGGGGGTTCGCGGCAAGGGAAACAACCTGATTAACCTTTTCCGTTTCGCTCGTGCAAAAGCGTCGACCCTCAAAGCCGTGGTAGTCGTGGATGCCGATCTTCGCTCCATTACCCCCGAATGGATCAAGTATATGGCGGAGCCGATCCTCAAAGGGTACGATTATGTCCTGCCACGCTACAGCAGGCACCAATTCGATGGAACCATCACCAACCATATCTGTCATCCGTTGCTATATGGATTGCTTGGTGAGAATGTCCGTCAGCCCATTGGTGGCGAATTTGCCTTTTCACCGCGGCTGGTTGAGTACTGGCTCGACCAGACTTGGCACCCGACCACGCGGCAATACGGTATAGATATTTTCATGACGCTGAATGCTATAATAGGAAAATTCAAAATATGTGAGGTTGGACTGGGTGCGAAGGTTCACAAGGCCAGTGCGCCGAAACTGGGACCGATGTTCACGCAGGTTGTCACCACTTTTTTCGATAAGATTCTGTCCCGCAAGGCGGATTGGATCGGCATGCCAGAAGATGAGCCGAAACCGAAACCCCTGTTCGGATTGAAGAAGCTTGATCCTCCCCAGGAGTTAGTTATCGATATTCGTGATCTTAAAGACAAGCTTCGTAATGAGTTTAAGACGCGGGAAAAACTATTAAAGAGGTACCTGAGCCCGTATATTTATCTAAATATACGACACATGATCGACCAGGATCATTACGACATGGATACCCTGATGTGGACACAGTCTGTTTATCAGATTCTTTTTACTTTCGATACAGGTACCCAATCGATGAAGAAGGATATAATAGAAGCACTCAAGCCCCTCTACTTTGCAAGGTCCGTCACCTTCGATTACGAGACATGGAAATATAGGATCGATTACGCTGAAGAGCTGATCATGCACCAGGCAATGGCCTTCGCATCGCAGAAACCTTATTTTTACGGGCTTTATCTCAATCGAGCGCAAGAAATTGATCGAACGGGCAAGAGGCGCAGATAGTTATCGTAACAATTTAAAAAAAGTTTTTATATAACCCGATCGTTATTCGTTTAACGAGTATAACGGGAGGGTGACATGAAAGTTGACACAACGATAAACATCAGTACTGACCTAATTGAATTGCTCGAAAGAGCAGTTTTTCTTACTGGAAAATCGAAAAGTATTATCATTTCACTATTAATGGTCCATCTGGCGGAATGCCATGATTGGGATGTTGGGGTTTGGAAACGGGTTCGTTATCAGGCAAGAAATGAGCGGGGTAAATACCGTAGAATACATATTTATCTAAAGGACCAGGAATATGAGCTGTTCATTGATTTGAGAAAATTCTGTAAACAATCTGTCTCGCGCCTGGTAGCGTGTGCCATTCAACAATATCTTGATAAAATTATTGCTGATATGCAAGGAAAAACCGATGATTATCCTTCAATAAGTTATTTGATGGAAAAAGTAATTAAAGATGGTGCAACATGCTGGATTCTTACCTGGGGGATATCATCAAAACAGGTGAATCGGGGTCCATGCATTACTTGAAAACAGGAATAATACTTGCCATTGTGAAGCCTGTTTTTTATTTATAATATAGGAGAGGGACAAGCAGCAGCGCTAGCCCGCCACAATGCGGGCGGTGAGGAAAGTCCGAACACCGCAGGGCAGGGTGCCGGGTAACACCCGGGCGCCGTGAGGCGATGGAAAGTGCAACAGAAAAGATACCGCCTGAAAGGGTAAGGGTGAAATGGTGAGGTAAGAGCTCACCGCGTTAGCAGTAATGCTAACGGCATGGTAAACCCCACCCGGTGCAAGACCAAGTAAGCAGCCGCTTAGAACGGCCCGTTCGAGGCTGCGGGTAGGTCGCAAAGAGCCTTCTGGTGACAGAAGGCCAAGATAGATTGCTGCATAAACAGAATTCGGCTTATGTCCCTCTCCATTTTTTTCAGTATATTGTTTCACGGAGCATGCGGGGAATCTCCCGATATATTAATTTATTTCTTGATTTTTTTCAGTCTGTATAATATCCTCAAATGGTGGTAATACACATAAGTACAGGGATGTCATGATGGAATGACACGGTTCATTCCGGGGTGCGTTTAATCTTTGCAGGGAGGAGTCTATGAAATCACTAATGATCTCGACAATTGCGATTCTTATCTTCCTGTCGTCTGGAATGCTCTACAGTTCGAAACTGTCTTCATATCAGGTGGCAGATGTATTCATTTGCGAGGAGGGCATCGTCCTCGCCGAGATGACTGCAAAAACGCTGCTCAGCCGCCGTGAGTTGACCACTGTCAGTTATTGTACCTGTGAGGGGGTGGATCAGAGCTTCAAGACCGGCGTTACTAAAAATAAGTGTGAGCCGCCGAAAGACATGGTATATTCCTGCACTTGCGTTGGCAAGACACATTATTAAACATTGAGACACTCTCTTCGTCACTGACAATCTGATTCAGCTCATTATATTATTCGGGGACAGGTCTGTACATGGATAGAAACAGAAAGTTATTGATTTCAATTCTGGCGCTTCTGGTGCTCTCATCAGTTATTGCAATAGTCGATATTAGCATGAATATGCAACAGAAGCACGGCATGGGAATTTCTCTGACAGGGCCCCCGGTCGGTCCAGGTGTTGGGGTGGTGAGAATCGAGGGACCGATACAGTTGAACGGCATCCAGTCGCCGTTCGGTGGAATGCCGAGTGCGGAACAGGTGATACGCCGTCTTAATGAGCTTGAGCAGAACGGAGATATAAGAGCCATCGTTGTCAGGATCAATTCACCCGGTGGCACAGTAGGCGCGACTCAAGAAATATACGAGAAGCTGTGGCGTCTCCGAAAGAAGAACATTCCCATTATTGCCTCCATGGGCGAAATAGCCGCATCAGGAGGGTATTACATCGCATCGGCATGTAATGTTATTGTGGCCAACCACGGCACCATTACCGGCTCTATAGGTGTAATAGCTATGTCGCCGAATCTACGTGGTTTATTTGAAAAGCTGGGAATAAGCATGACGGTAATCAAGAGCGGAAGATACAAAGACATTCTATCTGCGTTCCGCGAGATAAGTCCTGAAGAGCGACAGCTCATACAGGAAATCATTGATTCTTCATACCGGAAATTCCTTAAAGATGTCGCCAGGGGTAGGCAAATGAGCGAATCAGACCTGGAACCCATTGCCGATGGTCGCGTAATGGGCGGAGAATCTGCGCTCAAGTATAAGCTCGTGGATGCGTTGGGCACCTTTGAGGACGCTCTGGATAAAGCGCGCCAGTTGTCAAAACTGTCCGAGGACGCGCCGGTTTACGACGAGACGAGGACCCCGTTTGAACAACTGCTTTTTGATATAGGCGGACGCTTCACCGGACAGGGAATCACTGTCCCTGACCCCCGCGGGCTACAGTTTGAGAATAGTTATCGGGTTGAGTACCGGTGTGTGCAATGATACTGAATGAATTGAAATCACTGAGATGGGCGGACCTGCTTCTGTACTCGCTTCTGGATCCCCGCTCGCTCTACCGACAGATTAACAGGAACGAGCCCAAAGCTTTCACCCTCAGTTTCGTGATGCCTGCTATCGTTGCAATTGTTGAAATTCTTACGCTATCCCTGTTAGGGAAACAAACCCCGTTTTTTTATTATAAAGTCACTTATGGCTGGATTTTACTGTTTCTCTGCCAGGCCCTTGCGTCGATGATTGCCGCCTCTCTTATGGATATGGCAAGCCAGTTTTTTGGTTGGAAAGGCAATATCCGCGAATTTATCATACTGATTAATTTTTCTTTATTCCCAAGAGTTTTCATTTTGCCGCTCGTCTACATATTCAGGGTATTTAATTTTGCACCCCTGTTCTTTCATGCATTTTTCAGTCTTGGCCTTTTGGTCTGGTCAGCGCTGGTTGTGATTCAGGGAGTATCCGAGATGCATTCATGCAATTTTGGCAAGGCGACACTGGTTTTTCTTTTCCCGGCGATTCTTATCGGTACGACCTTATTCTTCATGATGATCCTGCTTGCAATCTGTGGCATAGGTTATATCTCAATCTGACTGCTTACGTTTTTCTCTTGATAATCTTTTGGGCAATCACCAGCGAGATAAAGTAGAGGGCTGATCCGGCCGTAACCATTGTTGCGCCTGCCGGAAGGTCGAGATAATATGAGAGGAAGAGACCGCCTGTCATAACGGTAATTGTAAATAGTATGGCACCGAGAATGACCTTCCGATAATCACGTGAAATAATAAGGCCGAAACTGGCCGGAAGAACCACAAGCGCTGACACCAAAATGATTCCAACGATCTTTATGCTGGTGACTATGATTACTGCAAGAAATATGAGCAGGGCAGTGTCAAGTGCGCCCGTTCTTACGCCACTGACTGCTGCTACCTCTTCATCAATCGTCATGAAGAGTATGCGGTGCATGAAAATAATTATAAAAATTATAAATATTACTAGAGTGACAAGCGCAATGAGAGTATCCAGATGCGTTACGCCCAGTATGTTCCCGAAAAGATAGCTCATCAGGTCGAATGTATAACCTTTTTTTAGTGCCAGGAAGATGGCACCCAGAGCCATGGAGAGGGAAAAGAATATTCCAATACCCGCATCGAAGGATAGCTTGCCGTAACGCACGAGTTTGCCGATAAGAATCGCCGCGGCCACGCAGAAAGCAAAAGAAGTCAGGAACGGGTTTATACCAAGAAGGACCCCCAGCGCGACCCCGCCAAACGCCGTGTGTGCAATACCGGCACCGAGAAATGACATTTTCCGCATGACAACAAAGAATGAAAGGACGCCGAAGAGCACTCCCAGCAACAGGCTCATAATGAAGGCATTTCTGAAAAATTGCAGTTGAAAAAGCTCGATCATTCATCGCCCCCGCATGATCCGCAGTTCTTGTTATGACTAATAAACATAACATTTTTACCGAAAACTTCGGCCAGTGATTGATCGGAAAGGCAGTCCGCCGGCCTTCCGTGGAAGTGTATCTTTGTTTTGAGGCAAGCCAGCCGGTCCACGATACGTGATACGGCTCCGATATCGTGCGAGACCATGACGATGGTTAGGCCCAGAGAATCGCGTAGCCGGATGAGCATCTGGTAAAAATTGTCCTGTGCCAGGGCATCCAGTCCGGTAGATGGTTCGTCGAGCAGAAGGATCCTGGGCCGAACGGCGATAGCGCGGGCGATGAGAGCTCGTTGCTTCTGGCCCTCGGACAGGCTGCCGAAGTGGCTGTCTCTGAGTGAGGCCATCTCCACGGCTTCGAGCGCATCGATAATATGCGCCCTGTCCTCGCTGTTAAGCCGCTCAACCAGACGCTTGTTCGCATATCTCGCCATAGCGACAACATCAAACACACTTACCGGTATGGTGTAATCAAAGCTACTCTTCTGGGGCAGGTACCCTATCGATCCGCGGCGGGTTTTCCGGGGAGCTGTGCCCATCACCTCAACCGTGCCGAGGAACGGCTCTTTAAACCCCATGATGGTTCGGAGAAGTGTACTTTTCCCGCCTCCATTTGGGCCCACGATCGACAGTATCTCTCCGGCGCCCACCTCCAGGTTGACATCCTCAAGCGTAACCACGCCGTCGTATCTGACCCACACGTTATGTAATGCTATGACCGGGCTATCCACTGGCCGCTCCTTAATTTTAACGCAGCCCTTCAGAAAGGGTTTTCGCGTTATAATGCATGAGATGGAGATAATCGAACCGGTCAACAGACCCGGGATCGCCGATTCCATCAAGCCGAATGATCAGCCCGCCGATCTCGTCGGCCAGCACAATTGCGGTCCTGTCTTCTGCGTTCAGACTTACCACCACAGCCCTGACATGGTCTCGTTTAGCACGTTCCACAATATCTTTGATTGACCGCACCGATGCCTTGTCGCTCCCTTCTCTTTGAACTGTTCCTGCAATGGTGAGCCCATAGTCAGCCGCGAAATAGTTCCATGCCTCATGCCACTGTATGAATGATTTACTTTTTGTATTGAGGAAAAGTGTGTTAATGGAACGATCAAGCTCATCCAGTTTCCTTTCGTAGGTGGCGTGGTTTGCCTCGTAGAGATTGCTGTGTGTCGGGTCGATACTGCATAGCTGGCGGGTGACCACGGCAGCTATTTTTTTAGATTTCCTCAGGCTGAGCCAAAGGTGAGGATTGTTATCGCCTTGCACCGATTCCATTTTACCAATCAGATATTCCCGAGCCGCGTTTTTCGGTAGATAGTGCTCCATCCACCCGTCAAATTCGCGCGATATCCCGATAAAAATCGATGCCTTCTCTAGTTGACGCGCCACAGAGGGCAGGGGTTCAAAGGTATGTGGATCGGCGCCTGCAGGAATGACGTAAAATGCGGATGCGCTATCACCGCAAATGTTCCGTGCTATATCATAGATCGGGAATACCGAAACAGCGATACTGACCGCGTTGTCGGGTTTCTCTCCACCTGGCTTGGAGCAACCAATGCAATTGAACAAAACGATAACAATCGCCAGGATAATGATTGATCGTATCAAAACCTGCCGTTCCTCCTTGGATAAGAGTGCCCTGAGCCATCACCCTTGCCCGCATAATAAAACATAACCATGCGGAACATCCCGATAACTATCAATGGGCCAGGCTGCTAATGTATATTACAGGCCGTCAGGCTGTCAAGCCATTGAGGCTGGACCCGGTGGAATAAAGGGTATCACTTTGGATTTTCGAGATTATGGTTTTACACCACATAAATGGATAGTTATCGGTTTTGTCTTTTGTAATTGAAGGGGATAAGGCTAAAATTTCCTGAGGCTAAACAATTAAAAAAGGCGCAATCACCCCCCGCCCCGCATCGGGGCGAGGGAGATGCAAAGGGATTACTTCTGTTTCTTGAATTTTGCGATCGCCCGGTCAAAGGCTTCCGAGAGCTCGCTGGCCGCTTTATCGGCACCTTTTTTCAGCTCTTCCCATCCTTCTCCGCTGACTTCCCTGAGCTCCTTTAGCTTGGTTTCCGCTTCTTTTTTCTTCGCTTTCAGATCTTCCGTTAATTTGGCGTAATCCTCTTTCATTACAGAGGCTGCTTCACCGCCCTGTTCCTTGAGCTCATCGAGTTTTTTATCCCATTCCACGATCTTATCGGCCAGCTTTTGCATGTATGACTTTTTTTCGTTATCCATAATGGGCTCCTTGGATATCTCCTTTTGGTCTTACAATAATTCTAGTATATATAATTCCCCTATTTTGTTCAACAAAAATTCATAAAGAACGGCTAAATTTAGGGTACTTTCCTGCGTCGTGTGATAATGCGAAATATTTTTTGATCCCTGCATCCAGCTGACGGGTCTAACTGATAGTGAGAGTCTTAACCGGATAGCATGTGGGCTATCAATTAATATTTGACAGTACCGTTCGTAGCATGCATGGTACGGGTCAACACCAATAACGAGGAGTAAGCCATGAAAAAAACGAGAACAGTTTTCGCGGCAGTCCTGGCCGCACTGATCGGCCTGACCCTGCCCGTTAATGCCGGCCCTCAACAGAATTACGAGAAGGCCCTGGTGTATCTGCAGAAGGCACGCGCAACAACGGCCGTGAAGGTAAAGAACGAGAATCTGAAAAATGCCAGGGAGCAGATCCTCCAGTCGAAATACACCGTAGGCGGCCACGGCGCTGCGGCGATCGCCCTTATCAACCAGGCGATAAAATACGTAAACGAGTTCAAGCTTGATAAGGCCAACGGCATGATCGATAACGCGTCGGTCAAGGTAAAGCATGCGATTCAGGCGATCAAGCAGGAAGCTGCGGCAAAAGCTAAAGCCGGCGGGAAGTAGTCTGCCGATCGTGCCGGTCTCCTCCCCGGATGTGGCGCAGCTGTCATGGGCGCAGCATCTGCCCCGGGGAGTGCCGGCTCGCTTCACCGGGTGTCCGTTGCGGGTGTGATAAAATCATTGACGGGCTGTTTTGGAATGATATATAATGGCGGTGTTATCGCGGTGGCGAGCCGCAGTCAATATCATTCCCGGCAAGGCGACATATGACAAAAGTATTGAAAGTGAAAAAAGTGTTCAAGGTGAAAAAAGTACTGAAAACGATACTCGCGTGTGCCGTTCTGGGCGTGGCGGCCTATTTCGGATCGCAATACTTCAATTGCAGCCTCGCCAGGAATTTCAAGGTAGACACGGATAAGCGTATTCGTGAAATAAAGGAAAAAATCGAAGATATTGAAAAGGATGATCTCAAGGACACAAAAAGCATCACGCGCCTGGGCGAGCAGTACAGCAATCTTGGCGGCATATATCTTCAGAAGTCACTCTGGGACCAGGCGATCGAGGCCTACGACAAGAGCATACACTACGGCAGAAAGACCCACGGCGTGCTCTACTCGCTGGGCATAGCCTACGGGAATCGCGGCAGGGAGCGCGATAGCGGGGAAGATATTAACAAGGCCGAGTTCTATTTAAAAAAAGCCATCGAAATGAAGGATAATTTCTACGAAGCGGAGAATGCCCTGGCCATTCTCATGTTCTACCACAAGGAGGAAAAGGACGCGGCAATCTCACTCTCTGAAGAGGTGGTGTCCCGCAACCCGAAGTACTATATCGGACGATTTACCCTGGCCAGGTTCTATTATGAGAACGGGGCGCCGGAAAAGGCCCTGCCGGTGTATGAAGATCTCGACTCCGACCTGAACAAGCTCCCGCCGTCTGCGATAATTAATGAGTACAAAAACCAGTGCCGTGAAAACATACAGCGGATCATGAGCGAGTTGGGCTCGAAGAAACAGGGTTGACCCGTGCTATCGCCACTCCTCGTCGGGCAGGGGACGGGGGATCCGCTTGTCCCCTGATTTTTTCATGAAGCTTTCCTTGAGAATGACAATATCGACGCGCCGGTTGTACGCCCTTCCCTGGGGCGTATCGTTCTCGTCGATGGGCCGGTATTCCCCGAATGCCACGGATGAAAGCTGGCTGGGTTTTACATTCTCTTCGTCGGTAAGATAATGCAGCACGTTGAGCGCCCGTGTTGATGAGAGTTCCCAGTTGGACCGGTATCGTTCCTTCGCCTTGGTCACCGTGAGCGGAGCGTTGTCCGTGTGCCCCTCTATCCTGACGAAGTTATCCACGCTATTCACGATTTTTGCCACCTTGGCGAGAATCGGGCGCGTATCTTCTTTAAGCCGCGCGGAACCGGTGTTGAAGAATGCGTCGCTGCTCAGGGTTATCACGAGGCCCCGCTCATCTTCGCGCATACGCACCAGCTTGGACTCGATTTCAGGCTTGAAGGACTCGACCGCCTTTTTCATCATCGTGGACATACGCATCTGCCGCTCGCTGCTCGGCAGGGCCATGATGTTATGGCCCATTTGCATGAGCGGTCCTGCTGACACCGAGGAGCCTCCCGCCATGATGCCGACGTTGCCCTTGAAGGAGGAGAGTACATACAGAAATTCCTGGCCTTTGACAGTTACTTCTTCGCCCATGAGCACGATGAAAAAGCAGAGGAGCAGGTTGTTCATGTCACCCATGGTGAGGAGCCAGGGCGGTGTTTCCCTCACTTTTGATTTCTTACGTTTTACCGCCATCGGTTTATACCCCGATCTCTTCCTCTGCGAGTTCCTCCCTCTGGTCAGGCGGCAGGTAGGTAATCAGCTTGTCCTTGACAATGCGGGGGTTGTCCCCTGACTGTATGGAAAGAACGCCCATCAGGATGACTGCCTTGTACAGGACCTCGTCGTTGGTCATCATGGTCAGGCGCGTCCCGATCGGCTGGAAAACAAGGTAGCACAAGATGGCGCCATACAGGGTTGTAATGATGGCTATACCGAGGGCCGGGCCTATGGCGGCACGGTCTTCCAGGTTGACGAGCATCATGACCAGGCCCATCAGGGTTCCGATCATACCAAAAGCCGGTGCCCACGTGGCCCAATCGTCGAAGATGCGTTTGTTGTCGTCGTGCCGGTTCACCATCTGGTCGACTTCGTTTTCCATGATGTTTTTCACCAGCTCCGGGTCCGTGCCGTCCACCACGAGCTGGAGGCCCTTTTTCATGAAGGGGTCGGTCAGCTCTTCGAGGTCATCTTCCAGGGCCAGCAGGCCCTCGCGCCGTGCCTTTTCCGAGAAGGACACGACGGTTACGATAAGCTCGGGCACGTTATACGAGGGCGGGAACATGCAGATTCTGAAGAAAGTCCCCATTTTCATCAGGTGCTTGAAGTTGTATCCTACCATGAGGGACCCGATACTGCCCCCGACAGTGATCATGAAGGATGGTATATCTACGAAAATCAATATGCTGAATTTTGCGTAAAAAACGCTTCCAATCAGGAGTACTATGCCCCAGATGATGCCTAGAATAAATGATAATTGCATACAAAAACTCCTAATGAAGTCTCTTCTATTTAATTTCGGTACTATTTAGTATTTTTATCAAGAAAAAAATAGACGAAATCGTTTGTTTTATCGTATTTAGTGGTTATATTCCCACCCAGGTCTTCTGTCTCAGGGCCTCAACAGCTGCTGTTTTACCTGTTATAATAACTGAGTGCTTCGGGTAGCTGTTCTTTGAGCAGCTTGATCCGGGTTGCATCCGATGGGTGAGTGCTCAGGAATTCCGGTGGCCTTGCGGCCTTGTTCATTTCGGACATCCTTTGCCAGAAATCAACCGCGTTGTTAGGGTCATACCCCGCCATGGCCATGAGGATCATGCCTAGCCGGTCCGCTTCTTTTTCATGGAGCCGGCTGTAGGGCAGTAGCATCCCCACCTGTGCGCCCATTCCAAACGCGGCCAGCCAGAGCTTCTGCGTCTGCTCGGGCTTGCTTTTCAAGGCGGCCGAGAGGGCCACTCCACCCATCTGCACCAGGAGCGCCTGGCTCAACCGTTCATTGCCATGGCGGGCGGCCACGTGGGCTATCTCGTGGCCCATGACAACGGCAATGCCCGCCTCGGTCTTGCACAGGGGGAGGATGCCGGTGTACATGACCACCTTGCCGCCCGGCATGGCCCAGGCGTTTATCTCAGCGGAATCCACCACGTTGAATTCCCATGTATACCCGCCCGTCGGGTCGGGAAGATTGTTTTTCATATAATAATCGGATAGCGCCTTTCTCAGGGCTGCACCCACGGATGCAACCATGCGGGCCTGGTCCCCTTCGCGGATGACCCGGTGATCCTTCATGAATTCGCCGTACTGCTGTGCTGCCGTTGCCGTCATCTGTGATTCCGGAATCAGGGTGAGCTGTTTTCTGCCGGTCAGCGGGACCGAGCTGCAATAGAGCGTGACAAGCGACAGGAGAGCGATGGCCGAAACCTGCCGGAGGTGCGTGACGGTCCTACGCTTCTGACCGGCGGCAGGCCGTTTTCTCGGAAAATGAGATATACGGGAATGAAGAATTCCGCGTTGTTCATACTTATTGATAGCTGGATTTCCTTTTTTCATCGGGGAGCCTCCGGTTTTTCCCGGGCCGGGCGTAATGTGACGTCTCATCAAACAAACATGCTGCATGATTTTGCGGCCTCTGTCAATGATAAATTCAATCTCGAACATTCCGTTTGATTTGAAACATGGCAAAGCAGCCAGTTTAATAATTGCTGGACAGACGCGCGGGAATCGTATCCCGTGAAAGTGCTGGAAAGAGTAATGCCGGGGGAGCGCGATGACTACGGTCGTTTTTTCCGATAAACAGGCGATCGACAAATCGCGGATTAAACTGCCATGGAGATTCAGTCTCCATGAGATTATTTTCGAATCTGACACGCCGGCCGGGAAGGCTTTCGATTCCTTCCTCCTGATAGCGATTCTCCTGAGTGTACTCACGGTTGGACTTGATAGCGTGTCAGACTTCAGGTCGGGTTATGCCTCCCTGCTTACCGTTCTCGAATGGTTTTTCACGATCCTGTTTACACTGGAGTTTTGCGCCAGGATAATCACAATAGGTAAGCCGTTGCGGTATATACTCAGCTTCTTCGGCCTGGTGGATATTTTTTCGATTCTTCCGACATATCTGAGCCTGCTGCTGCCCGGCTCGCAATTTCTCATTGTCATTCGTACCCTTCGGTTGTTGAGAATTTTCAGGGTATTCAAATCGACGCGTTTTCTGGGAGAAGCGGAAATTCTGCTGGCGGCCATGCGAGCCAGCAAGTACAAGATGACGGTGTTCCTGGGCGCCGTGGGCACTCTTGTCATTATCATGGGCACGATGATGTATAACATCGAAGGCGAGACGAACGGGTTCACAAGTATTCCAAGAAGTATTTACTGGGCCATTGTGACATTGACCACTGTGGGCTATGGCGATCTCGCCCCCCGGACCATAGCGGGGAAGGCACTTACCTCTGTAATAATGATTATGGGTTATGGTATTATTGCAGTGCCGACAGGCATCGTGACGTCCGAGCTTGCTTCAATGAAGCAGGCCGGGGGATTCACCGCCCAGTCATGTCCCCGGTGCTCCCGGCAGGGCCATGATCCGGATGCTGCCCACTGCAAGTACTGCGGCGGGAAACTGTAAGCCGGTTTGTTGATTTCTGTCTAACAATCATGTAAAAAAAAGATGTTACCGGCGGACAGGGAACATCTTTTTCTGCGGGCCAACGACGACGCGGCACAAACTAAAAAGTTTGAGGAGTGTGGAAGTTTTCGGGCTAACGACGACACGGCACAAACATTTTAGGTATACAACGAATTGCCCAAACAGGTAGGCGCAACAGGGCTGCAGCTCAATAGCTACCTGAAATTCCTCAATTTGAAGCGTTTTGATGAAGAACGGAACAGGCTGGTGTGGATATCGGCAAGGTATGAGTTAAAGAAACAGAAAGTTCAAATAAATGGATTATTGGCCTTCTTTGAATAAAAAAAATCGAATAACTTCAAAATAAACTAAAAAATGATCGACAGAATATACTTATTAATGCACAGCATAAAATACTAATAATTACACAACATAATAAACTAATAATTGCCCGACTGATTAAAAGAGGCCGATAATAACATGGCAACACCGGCAGAAAAACTAGCGTCGTCACTGGAGATCTTGAAGAAATTTCAAGGCAGTAAGGGCGTAGCTGTAATTAAATCAAAAGATATATCACGTACACACCGGGACCGTCTTGTTGCGAACGGCTTTATACGGGAAGTGATAAAGGGTTGGTATATCTCCACAAGGCCTGATGAGAAGAAGGGAGACAGTACATCCTGGTTTGCGTCATTCTGGCACTTTATTCCGGCATATTGCAATGAACGATTCGCCAAGGATTGGTTCCTGTCTCCAGAACAATCATTGGCTATTCACATCGGTAATTTTTCCGTTCCGAAACAATTGTTGGTTCGGTCGCCAAAGGGGAAAAATAATAAAATCGTGTTAATTCATGGCACGTCATTGTTCGATATGGCATCTTCCATGCCCCAAGAAAACAATATCATACATAAAGACGGTCTTAATCTATATACAGTGCCTGCGGCCCTGATCTCAACCTCTCCCGGATATTTTTCCCGGAATCCAACTGATGCCAGGACAGCGTTGTTGATGGTGAAAGATTCGTCAGATATTTTAGGAATGCTGCTTGAAGGCGGCCGCAGCCTTGTTGCCGGAAGACTGGCCGGGGCTTTCCGTAATGTAGGGCGCGGGCGCATTGCCGATGATATTATCGGTTCCATGAAAAGCGCCGGGTATGATATACGGGAATCTGATCCATTTTCTGACGTGGCACCGCACATTATAACAACGAGGGGTACATCTCCCTATGTTAACCGCATTGTACTGATGTGGCAGAAGATGCGGAACACGATCATTGATAATTTTCCTGAATCCCCCGGTCTGCCCAAGAATGCCGCCGCATATTTAAAGCAAGTGGATGAAATATATGTCAATGATGCATATAACTCATTATCGATAGAAGGATATCGTGTCACTCCTGAAATAATTGAAAAGGTAAGAACCGGAAATTGGAAGCCGGATACTGATGCGCTGGACAAGGAATATCGTGATGCCATGGGTGCACGGGGTTACTGGCAGGCATTTCAGGCGGTGAAGAACAGTATTAACGATGTCCTGAAAGGGAAAAATCCGGGACTGGTTGCACGTAATGATCACAGTAAATGGTATAGAGAATTGTTTGCCCCGAGCGTTACTGCCGGTTTGCTTAAGGCATCTGATCTGGCCGGGTATAGAAAAGACCAGGTATTTATTAAAGGGTCAAAACATATACCGCTGAATCCTGATGCAGTGCGCGATGCAATGCCTGCTTTTTTTAATTTATTGAACGAAGAAAAAGATCCGGGCGTCTGTGCCGTACTGGGGCATTTTGTTTTTGTCTATATACATCCTTACATGGATGGTAACGGGAGGATTGCGCGTTTTCTGATGAACATCATGCTGGCTGCAGGCGGGTATGCATGGACTGTCATACCGATTGAAAAACGCAATGAATATATGAATGCCCTTGAAAGGGCAAGTGTTGATCAGGATATCTTGCTATTCTCTCGTTTTATTGCGAAGTTGGTGCAATCAAGTGGGAAGAGGTTTAAGTCAAAACAAGGTGGATAAGTTAAATGTTTTATATGAATTAGCATGAGAAGTGACACCCGGCAATACTACGAGAGCTAAAAAACAACACTGCCCGAACCTAAAGGTTCGGGCAGCGTGTAAGTTTGCGGGGTTGACGGGACTCGAACCCGCGACTCCCTGCGTGACAGGCAGGTACTCTAACCAAACTGAGCTACAACCCCTTCAATATGCGAAGTACATGAAACAATATGGCGGTTTAATGTCAATACAATTTTTTCATAATTATAAGGCCCTGCCTTTTTCCTCCACCTCGATCTTCCGGCGGAATTTTGCGTATGCGATCAGGTTTGCGATCGCTTTGAACCCGTCCCTGGTGTGTTCGACAACGTAAAGGTTCTTGTCCCGGTAGAAGCGGCGCGCCTGTTCGCCCACCTCGCGGAAAGCAATGGGGATGATCGGCTTGGCCGAGGGGAGCGCGCCCAGGATGTATTCGTTGAATTTTTCGAAAATCGAGCCGGCGCCCCCTTCCGGCGAGAAGGAGAGGGTCGCGACAAGGTCCGTGTTCTCGTCCGCGAGCATGATACCGAGGACCCGGTCCATGCCGCTCGTGAACCCGGAGCCGGTCACGTCGAGCGGATTGCCCGGCTGCGCGAAGGGGGGGAGCGCCTCTTTAAGCGCGGCAATGGTCGCGGGCGTGAAATCGTGAAGTTCGATCCCGAGCGATCCGCACAGGTCGGCATAGAGGCCACACAGCCCTCCGGATAGGGTGCATACCGCCAGGCGGCCTCCGGCGGGCAGGGGACAGCGCGACAGGATGCCCGCGGTCTCGACCAGCTCCTCGATGGTATCCGCCCGGATAATGCCATGCTGGCGGAGAAAGGCGTCGGTGACCGCCTCGTTCCCGGCCATCGCGCCGGTGTGGGATCGGGCCGCCTGCATGCCCTTCTCGGACCTTCCGACTTTGATGAGGACGATCGGGATTGAACGATGCGCCGCCTCGCGCGCAATCCGGGCCAGCCGCCGCACGTCGCGGAACCCCTCGATGAAGCCTGCGATCACGCGCGTCCTGCCGTGCAGGACCATGTGCTCGATGCAGTCCTCCACCGACACGACTGCCTCGTTGCCCGAGGATACGAAAAGCGATATGCCCAGCCCCTTTTTCAGCATCTTCGTGGCGATAACCTCGCTCGAGGCGCCGCTCTGGCCGATGATGCCGATGTTGCCCGGGACCGGGTCGCACTCGATCGATCCGCCCGAGAAGGCGCCCGTGCGGTCGACCGGGTTCAGGAACCCGAGGCAGTTCGGGCCCAGGAGCGTCACGCCCCGGGCGCGGCAGATGTCGACGAGTTCGTTCTGTAATCGCGTCCCTTCGTCCCCGGTCTCGGAGAATCCCGAAGAGACCAGCAATATGTTTTTTATACCGCGCGCCGCGAGGGACTGCACGGTATCGGCTACCATTGCGCTCCTGACTATGACCGCGGCAAAGTCGATTCCCTCCGGCAGGTCGTTCACGGAGGCGAGGGCCGGGATGCCGCAGACCTCGGACGCTCCCGGGTTCACCGGGTAGAATGCCCCCGGGAAACCAATGCGCCGCGCGTTCGACACGATGTTTGCGAACCAGTGGTTTTTGGTGGATGCTCCGATCACTGCGATGTTCCGGGGGGAGAAGAAATTATTCAGACGGTCTGACTGTTCCTGGCCCATGATGCGCTCCTCTCGGGTAAATGAAAAAGGAGCGTTGATTTTTGACAAGTAATTTATTATGGTCTCGCGCAGAGGCGCAGGGGCGCGAAGGTTATAAATTATGTACGATTCTGAAAATTCCGTTTTTCATTAACTTTCATTATAATTAATCATGAGACCCACCTTTATCCCGCTTATTTTAAGGTATGTTAATAACTGCTTTTTATGAACTGGCAAAACAACTTCTACAGATTTCAATTCGACAATCACCTTGTTTTCAACAATAATGTCAATTCGATAGGCCATGTCAAATATTCTACCATCATAAATAATGGGAAAGTTAACCTGCCATTTATACTTCAAACCGCTTTTTTGCAATTCATGTAATAAAATTTTTTCATATATTGACTCGAGAAGACCGGGGCCCAAATCTTAATGAATTGTAATGCACCTATCGATTATAATTCCGGTGATTTCATTTTCCATCATACTTGTTTCATCCTCCTTGTGATTTGGAATGTATTACGTATGACAATGGCAATTAATGAATAATTTTCTCTGTGTCTCAGCGCCTCTGCGTGAATTTTTTCTTTATTATTTCCATGGATTATTGTATATTTACATAATCCGTCCGGGCATAGCCGGGGACGGAAATTGATATTGACAGGGAGAATGCGGTTTTAATAGATTCTTCCTTGACTATATTTGAGGTACACAGTGGCAAAGCTGAAGACGGCGAAAACGCACGAGCTGGTGTATTACGGGCACGACACCCTGAAAAAAGTCGCGGAAGACGTTAAAGAGATCGACGACGAGCTCCTGCGCCTCATCGACACCATGTTCAACGTGATGTACAGGGAAAAGGGTGTGGGCCTTGCCGCCCCGCAGATCGACGAGTCCAGGCGGCTCATCGTCATCGACGTTGCGGACGAAAAGAAAAAGAGCCAGGTGCTCGAGCTGATAAATCCGGTGATAACCGCGTCCTCGGACGAGGTCGGACCGTACGAGGAGGGCTGCCTCTCTGTACCGGGCATTTCGGAAGAAATCATCCGCCCCACGGGGATACAGGTCCGGGGCATAACCCGCGACGGCAAAGAGGTCTCGCTCGAGATGGGCGGCATGCTGGCCCGGGTGACGCAGCACGAAGTCGACCACCTGAACGGCATACTCTTCGTGGACCGGCTGGAGGACTACGTGCGGAACGAGCTCAGGCCCGAGCTTAAAAGGATCAAGAAGCTGAACAAGCGGCCATGAACATAGGGTTTTTCGGGACACCGGAGCTGGCAGCGCGCGTGCTGGCCGGCCTTGCGGAGGCTCACCGCGTCACGTTCGCCGTGACCGCCGTGGACAAGCGGTCGGGAAGGAACCGCGAGCTGCAATTCTGTCCGGCGAAGAGCGAGGCGCTGCGGCTCGGCATTCCGGTGCTTCAGCCCGCGTCGCTCAGGGAGCCGTCCTTCCTTGACGGGATCGGCTCCTTCCTGGCGGACGCCTTCGTCGTGGTGGCGTACGGAAGCCTGATCCCGCGCTCGGTGTTCGGCCGTCCTCCCCTCGGCACCCTCAACCTTCACCCGTCGCTGCTTCCCCTCTATCGCGGCGCCGCGCCCATCCAGTGGTGCCTTATCAATGGCGAGACCGAGACCGGCATCACCGTACAGCTCATCAACGAGAAGCTTGATGCGGGAGACATCGTGGTGCAGGAAAAGATGCCGGTGGGGCCCGACACGACCGCCGGGGACCTGCTGGAGATCGCGTCAGCCTCGGGAGCCGGACTCATCGGCCGCGCCCTTGAGCGCCTTGCGTCCGGCGCCGCCCCGGTACGGCAGGACGATTCCCTCGCGACTTACTGCGGCAAGATCGACCGCGACACCGCACTTATTGACTGGGAAAAGCGGCCCACCGAGATACATAACCTGGTCAGGGGGCTCAACCCGAAGCCGGTGGCCTTTTCGCATTTCCGCGGGGAGCAGGTGCGGATCTGGAGGACGGCCCCCGTGTACGGGGAGGTGCCGGCGGCGCCTGTGCCGGGCGTGCTTGTCCGCTGGCAGAAGAAGCGCCTGCTTGTCGGGACCGGCGACGGCTACATTGAAATCCTCGGGATCCAGCCCGCGAACAAGAAGGTCATGGATGCGGGGGCCTTTATCAACGGTTACCGGCTCGCGCTGGAAGACCGGTTCGAGTAACTGTCATCATGGACATCACCCTTAAAACGAGAAAGATCATAGAGAAGCTGTTCCCCCCCGATGACGTCGACCTTGTCGCCGATATCCTGGAGCGGGAATGCGGCGGGAACATTCCCCAGTGCGGAGAATGCACACCCGAGGAGATGGAGCGTATCCGCTTTTCTGTTTTGAAGGAATCGAACGGGTGCATCGATACATTATCCCGCTGCATCGGCCTGGCCGGGATTGACTGGCGCGATTTGCTTGTTAATGCAGGGTTTGCCGATGATGTTCATGCGCACGAGGCTTGGGCGGAAGAGCTGCTTGCAGACCGCTGATCCCCCGGGGCGGCCGCCGCGATTTTTTCTGCATCGTAATGTTTTTTAGTCACGGTGGCCCCGTGAGACTGTTCGCAGGGCAGGGGCTTTTCGATTGATCGTGTCGCGGATCCATGGCGTGAAACATAAAAAAGGGAGCGTGATGTCACGCTCCCTTTTTGTCTGCCGCTACAGTGTCTGCAGGCTGGGCGGGGCGTTCTTGGATTCGCCCGGAGTGTTCTCCTTCTGCTTTTTCTTCTTCTCGGCGTTCTCTTTGTCCAGCATCTGTTGTTTGAGCTTTTCCTGCTCGATCTTCTGCGCACGGAGATTTTCCTGCTCGATCTTCTGCGCGCGGAGCTTTTCCTCGCGGAGCTGCGCCATTGTGCGCTCTTTTTCCTTCTTCTGCTTCTCGAGCTTTTCTTTTTCCGCTTTCTCGCGTTCCGCCGAGTCATCGGGGGCGGGGGCCATGACCTTTTCCCGTATCTCTTTTCGCGCTTCCTGGTTAAGCTTCTCGAGCATTTCCGGCTTGATGTCCCTGATCTCCTTCCTGATCTCCTCGACTTCTTCGGCCTTCATCTCCGTGACCGTAATCTCTTTCTTTTGCTCAACGGCCTGTTTCACCGCTTTTTCGTCCAGCTCAACGGTCTGGTTCGTCTCTACGGTTTTCTCGACCCCGGTGACCACGGTATCGTTCTGCACGGGGTTGATCCTTACCGCGCCGGTGACCACGTCGAGCCGGGAGGCCTTTTCATCCGCGGTGATGCGGAACGATGTGCCGCGCACGGACGCAACCGCGGTGGGCGTCTTGACCCGGAAGTCGCCTTTTTTCAGCTTGGAGAGGGTCACGTACATCTTGCCCTGGGGCATGTCAAGCTGCGAATCGCCCGTAGCCGGGTCCATGAGCGAAGAGAGCAGGATATTGGAATCGGGCTGTATCCGTATGATGCCCTCGGAGCCGTACAGGACGTCGGCTATCGAATCGGCGCCGGTCCTGATGCCGTCACCTGTTATGAGCACATCGCCTACGGTCGCCGGCTTCTCGGTGTTTCCGGCAACGATCATCACTTCGCCTATAAGGCCCTGGATTGTAATGGCTCTGTCTTTATCGTCCTTCTTGCAAACGGTCACTCCCGCAGCCAGGAGAAAAATGATCATAATAGATAAAACGTGTTTCATGTGCTCCTCCGAAAATGTATAAATACTCTACATCAATATATACACAATCCATCCATGATTCAAGCAATTAAATTTCCGCGGATCCCGTCAAATATTAAATTTGCGTTAATTCAGGCCTATTTTCCTATATGGAATGTGTATATGGCCGAAAACGTGATGCCGAAGAAATGGTCGTACTGCCCGTCGATGACATTGCTGGCAACCTCGTTATACAGGGGATTGTTCCTGCTGTATTTCTGGCTGTTATACAGGAGCTGGTACCTGCCTCCGAGCGACAGGGTCGTGTTGATTTTTTCGATGGAATAGGCGAACGAGAGTGATGCGGTGCCGCCGTACGACAGGTAACGCCCCCTCCGCGGAAACATGCTGAGCAGCACAAATCCGGAAAATGGGTCGATGATATATGTTTTATTCTGCCTGATCATTATCGTCTCAAGGGACCAGAGGACCACTCCCGAGACGCTCATCATCAGGTAAAAGTCGGTTGCCAGGGGGAACGTCAGGCCGATGCCCAGGCCGCCTCCATAGGACCGTACATCGTCAGTAAGCTCCCGGGTGAACCAGGCCGGGTTGGCGGTGATGAGCAGGTCTTTCATCCGCTCTTCGTACCGGTATCCCTGGTGCTTGAACCCGGCGAATATCTTCACCATACGGTGTACGGCGCATCCTATCGAGGTGTCGCTGTCCCACTTGAGCACGTCGCGATTATAGCTTTTTATCGAGGGTGAGTAATCCCAGGGGGCGAAGGTCATCTGCAAGTCGCGCGATATTCCTTTTGACCTGTAGGCGATGCGTCCCATGGTTAATACCGACTGGATGGACCAGCGGTCAAGAAACCCGATTGAGATCACAGGCCCGGCCATCGCATTGGAGCCGGTCTTGAAATCCGCGGCGTCCTCGGCCATTATAATGGCGGCCGGAGCAGGGCTTATTACCCGCATTGAGGACTTCGCGTCCGCCCACGCCGGTTTCCACCATATGTACCATACTGTCCCGCCGATGCTCAGGTCCACCGGCGCGGCGATGGCAGACCGCACGGGCAGGATGAGCATGATTCCCAGGATAGCCGTGGCTGTGAATCGTTTCATGATGTATTCCCTCCCCGGTTGAATATTCGGGCGATGCAGCCGTATGCGGTCAGGCCTTTTTCCCTATATGGAACGTGTAAATGGCCGACAGGGTGAAGCCGAAGAAGTGGTCGTACTGCCTGTCTATGATGTTCATGCTTGCCCTGTTGGTCGGGAGGTCGTAGTACGTATTGTGCTGCCGGTTGTACAGGAGCTGGTAACGCCCGCCCAAAGACAGTGTCGTGTTGATCTTCTGTATGACATATGCGAATGACACCGACGCTGTGCCGCCGTATGAGAAATACCTGCCCCGGGGGGGATTTATCAGGAGAGGGAAGAGCAATCCCGAGTCGGTCATCAGCGATTTTTTCCTGTCTATCGTGATTTTTTCAAATGACCAGAGGGCCAGACCCGATACGCTCATCTGGAGAAAGAAATCGGTTGCGAGCGGTATGCTGAGCCCAAGGCCGAGGCCGCACCCGTAGGCCCTCACGTCGTCAGAAATCCTCCTGCTCATTAATTCGGGAGTGGCAACGAAGATAATGTCGTCAAGTCTTTCCTCGTACCGGTATCCCTGCGACTTGAACCCGGCGAAGATCTTCACCATCCTGTGGACTGCGCACCCGATGGAGGTGTCGCTGTCCCATTTTACGATGTCCCGCGTGTATTTTTTATATCCTGATGTTATGCCGGTATTAGTCAATCCCGGGTCGAGCATAAGATCTGCGGCGAGGCCGGTCGACCGGGCCCTGAACCTCCCGATGGTGAACACGCTCTGTATCGACCACCGGTTGAGGAACCCTATCGAGATAACGGGCCCGCCCATGAAATTCGAGCTCGGCTTGAAATCCTTCGCGTCTTCCAGGATGGAGGGAACAGGCGAGCCATTGAAAAACATGCTCATGGTCTTCGCGTCCGCCCACGCCGGTTTCCACCAGATGTACCAGGCCGAGCCGCCGATGCTCAGGTCCACCGGCGCGGCGATGGCCGCTGTTTCGCCAAGGATGAACGCCGCAGCCAGCAGCGCAGCCATGCTGTTTCGTTTCATGGTATCCTCCTGCCATGGATAATTCCCCGGCATAGCGGCAGCCGGTGTGCCGTCAGCAAGCTATCCCCGCTTTCCTAAATGGAACGTGTAAATGGCCGAGAATGTTACCCCTGCGAAGTGGTCGAATTGCCCGTCTATGATGTTCATGGTCACATCGCTCTTCAGCATGTTTCCCTTCTTCTGGCGGTTGTACAGGAGCTGGTACCGTCCGCCCAGCGCCAGGGTCGTGTTGATCTTTTGTATGGTATAAGCCAGGGAGACGGACGCGGTGCCGCCGTAGGAAATGAACTTACCCCGCGGCATATAGAAGCAGGTAAAGACAAGCCCTGCCGATTCGAGCCCGTAGGTGCGGCCCAGGTTCGTATCTCCTCGCTCCGTGCACCAGAGAACTATGCCGGAAAGATTCATGACCAGGTACAGGTCTTCAACAAGGGGGACGGTTCCGCCGATGCCGAGACCCGGGCCATAGCAGTTGATGCTGTTCGTTCCCTCGGAATGGTCTATGAAAATATCCGGGTATACCGAGAAGTCATAATAATGTATCGTTTCCTTATAACGGTAGCCCTGGGCCTTGAACCCGGCATAAAGCTTTACGTAACGGTGCACTGCGCAGCCGATGGTCGTGTCGCTGTCCCATTTCAGGACTTTTCGGCTATAATCCTTGTGAGCGGCCCCGGCTGATCCGGTGATTATATCCGTGCCGATCCCGATGCCGCGGGCCTTGTTGCTCATGGCCCCGAGCACGGCCACGGATGAGATGCTCCAGCGGTCGAGAAAGCCGATGGAGACCATTGGACCGGCCATCACGCCGGAGGATGTCCTGAAGTCATGGGCATCCTCCTCCCAGTAGCCCACAGTATCGTTCCACAGGTAGTAGCCCTGCCACCTGTTGTCCTCCCATGCCGGCTTCCACCAGACATACCAGGCCGTGCCGCCGAGACTGATGGTGGTTTCAGCGAACGAGAGCGCGGGCATGAAAGTCACCAATGAAGCGATTATAATTGGTGCTATATATTTTAAATACATATCCTGATTATATCAACTTGGAAACCGGTGTCAATCGTAAAATGAGGGGATTGGGCTGAGGGATGAGATATTACAGGGGCGCCTAACATACGTACCAAACCGAAAAAATTTTATTGCATTATATCCTGAGATAGTATGTTATTTGGAATACAGTAACTCGCGGAAGTTGAGGTGGATTGCGATGTTAATAGGCATGTTCATGGGTATGATGTGGTTATCATTTCAAGATTTTTTATTTTTTATTGGGAGGTTGGTGAAATGATCAATTCAATAGAATCGCTACCGGGCAGGCGTATCGTGGGGCATGCGATAGTGTTCGGGTTTGTGGTATTGCTTGTGTTATCCATTTGCACCCCGGGTGTTGGGATGTTGAGCGATAGTGAGAGAGAACTGTTGCAGGCCGTGAGCAAAAGTAATCTGGAAGAGGTAAAAAAGCATCTTTCCCGGGGCGTCAATGTGAATTGCAGGGATTTGCGGGGGACCACTCCTCTGATGGAATGCATTTCCTCTGACACGGGGAGCGTTGAATTGGCCCGGCTGCTGCTCGCCAGGGGGGCGGACTTGAAAGTAAAAAACCGCTCTGGAAAAACTCCGCTCGTGATTGCAGTGATGAAAAATCGGGCTGACATGTGCCGTGTCCTGCTCGATTTTCGCGCCGATCCAAACATTAGGGACTCGAACGGTGAACCTCCATTGATGCATGCAGTATCAGTAAATAACACTGATATATGCAGGGTTCTTTTGGAACATCGGGCTGATCCAAACATACAGGACTCGCGGGGTCTTACCCCGCTTATGAAAGCTCTATACGGCGACAAAATCGATATGTGCCGCGTTTTGATTGAAAATCGGGCCGATCCGAATTTAAAAAACGCAGACGGTATCTCTCCGTTCCTGTATGCCATATCGAAAAACAAAACGGAGCTGGTCGGCCTGATGATAAAAAACAGGGCTGACGTGAATGCCAGGGGCAATAACGGGGATACGCCACTGATGGTTGCCGCGAGAGGGGACGGGGTAGATATCGTAAAGATCCTCCTGGAGAACGGGGCTCAGGTGAATGCACGGGACAACGAAGGAAAAACTCCGTTGATGATTGCAATTACTGCATCGAGCAGATTTACGCAGACTTGCCAACTGCTGATGGATAAAGCGGACATCAATATTAAAGATAAGAACGGCAGTACGGCGATAATGCATGCCGCGAGAGTGGCCGCCTGTGATACAGCGCGGGACCTTGTAGACCGCGGTGCTGATATCCAGGAGGAGGATACTGGCGGTTGGAATGCTTTCATGCATGCGGCAGGGACGATATTCTACAGCGAAGATATGATCAAGTTCCTCATAAAAAGGGGGGCTAAAGCCAATGCCCCAAACAGCAGGGGAGTGACGCCAGTCATGGCTGCCGCCGCTGCTGCTCCGGACCAGGCCTTCTTTTTTCTTGCCGATAAGGGTGCAGACGTCCGCGCTGTCGACCAGAATGGCATGACCGTGCTGATGTATGCGGCATTGGCATCCGATGACGTGCAGGGCGACAGGGCGCGTATCATGGAATATCTTGTCAAGAAGGGAGTTGATGTCAATGCGAGAACTAACGAAGGTATGACTGCCTTAATGTATGCAGCCGGGAACCCCCATGGTAAGAGAAAGTTGTTCTTTCTCGTTAATAAGGGTTCAGATATAAACGCGAAAAATACGCGCGGCGAGACAGCCCTGCAACTTGCGCAGAAATCAAGATGGATCGAAAATGTCCTGGTACTCAAGAGTCTGGGGGCCAAGGAATAATTTCTGTTTGGCGCCAGCCATCCCCGGCGTAATGAGGGATACAGACGTTGCCGCCCGGTCAGCGTGAGCTGACAGGTCCGCAGGTGCGTGCGGACCTGTCAGTTGCCGGGAGCTGTTATTCGTCCTCTTTCTTTTTCTTCCTGGAAAACAGGCCCTTGATGCTCTGAACCAGGGTTTTGGGTTTCGGCTTCTTCCCCGAGCTGTCAATGATGCGCGTCTTCTCGAAGTTTTCACCGTACTTGTTCTTGAAATATTCGAGGCGTTCCTCGGGTGTCGCGTCCCTCGAAAGCCTCTGCCGGTGAGGCTGCCCCTGGTTACGGGGCGGCTTCCGGCGCTCCCGCTGTTCCTGCCGGCGGGGCTGGCGCTCGGGACGCGGCTTCTGCTGGCGTTCGGGCTGCTGCGCCTGCTCCCGGGGCCTGGCTGCGGGAACTTCGCCTGCCGCGCCGCCTTTGCCCTTTCTCCTGCGCCTGCGCTTCTTGCCCTGCCGGGCCTCGCCGTCCGCCGGCGGCTGCTGTTTTTCCGCCGCGGGCTTGTGCGGATGCAGTTCCCGCCGCGGTTCTTCGCCGGCCAGCGGCCTCCTCCTGAGCTGATCGATCCGCGCGGACTCGTCCTGCTTCCTGCTTTCGCGCCTGCGGCGCGGCCGGTCGGAGGCCGCGGCCGAAGTTTCTGCTGCCGCGGCGGGCTCCCCGGGGGTTACCGGTGCGCCGTACGCGCGCGTGTCCGCCGTCTTCCGGCGCTCGCGCGGTCCGCGACCGCGCTCGCCGGGCCGGCCACCCCGCCTGCCGCCGTCCCTGCCACGGCCGCCGCCCGGGCGGTCGCGGCGCGACGATATGGGCGCTCCTGCCGCTTCAACGACAAGGCTTTCGTCCGCCCACATGACGGGTATTTTCATGCCGATAAGCTTTTCAATGGGGCCCAGGTTGAACACGTCCTCCTCGCACGCCAGCGAAATGGCCCTGCCGGTTTTCCCGGCGCGGGCCGTCCGGCCGATGCGGTGCACGTAGTTCTGGTTGTCCTCGGGAAGGTCGTAGTTGATGACCATGTCCAGGTCCTCGATGTGCAGGCCGCGCGCCGCAACGTCGGTGGCTACCAGTATCTCGGTCTCGCCGGCCTTGATGGCGTCGATGATGTGGAGCCGCTGGTTCTGGGGCAGGTCGCCCGAGATGTAGTCGTTCGCAATGCCGTTTTCCTTGAGGCGGCGGGACACCCGCTCCGCGGTGCGCTTCATGTTCGTGAAGATGAGCGCGCTCTTCGGCTTTTCCTTCCTGAGTATGCCCAGCATTAGGTTGAATTTCTCTTCCCTGCCGATGTGGTACAGCTCCTGCGTGATAAGGTCTACCGTCAGGTGCTCGGGGTTAATCTCGATCTCGGCCGGGTCGTTCATGTATTCCCAGGCCAGGTTCTTGACGCCCGTGGAGAGCGTGGCGCTGTAGAGCATGGTAATACGCTCGGCGGGCGGGACCATGCGCTTGAGCATGTAGCGGATGTCGGGGATGAAGCCCATGTCGAACATCCGGTCAGCCTCGTCGATGACGAGCACCTCGAACTTCGAAAAGTCGATCTTTCCCGATTTCTGGTAATCGATAAGCCGCCCCGGTGTGCCGATGTAGAGGTTGAGTTCCTCTTTCAGAAGACGGTCCTGCGTCACGTATCCGACGCCTCCGTAGAAGCACCCGAACTTGAGGCCGGTATGTTTCCCCAGCAGCTGGGCGTCCTGCTCTACCTGCACCGCGAGCTCGCGGGTGGGGGTGAGGACCAGGGCCTTTTTGTTGCGGTATTTCTCGTCACTCAGGAACAGGTTGAAAATGGTAATGAGGAAGGCGGCAGTTTTGCCGGTGCCGGTCTGTGACTGAACCATCACGTCCTTGCCGGCAAGCGTTTTCTGAAATGTCATTTCCTGCACCGGGGTGCACTCCGTGAAGCCCGCTTCCTCGATGCCGCGCATGACGGAGGGGTGCAGTGTTAGTTCTGTGAATAGCATAATGTCCTTTGATATTATTAAAGAAGTTGATTAATATTCTTCTCTCACTTTTTCCCTTAATAATGTCAATACAATTATTAATTATTGACAAATATGGTGTAAATACTATAAAATCATCAGGTTAGTCCTGCCGGGGGTTCTTCGAGAATCTATGGAGAGTATAAGGATTGCGGTAGAAGTAATGACCATGCCCATCGATATTCCGTATGACGACGCCGGTATGGCCCGCGAGAAGAGGAAGGCCCGCGAGCTTCGCCATTCCGCCTGGTGGCGCCGTAAGACCGCCACCGGTATCTGCTATTACTGCGGCAGGAAGTTCTCGCCGGCGGAGTTGACAATGGACCACAAGATACCCCTGGGACGCGGCGGCACGTCGGATAAGATCAACATCGTAGCCGCGTGCAAGGAGTGCAATAATAAAAAGAAATACCTCCTCCCTACGGAATGGGAGGAATACATGCAGAGTCTCAAAAAATAGGATGGCGTCATGGCTGAAAGCGTTGAACAACTGAAAAGCGGGAACGTGCTGTTCGTGCAGGGCGAAAAGCCCTCCTGCCTGTACATGCTGCAGAGCGGGTCCATCGAGATACTCTCCGCGTCCGATGAATATGACGGGCTGGACCGGAGCATCGTGCTCTCGAAAAGCAAGAGGACCGGGATGCTTTCCGGCAAAACGCTGCTTTCCGGTTTCGCGGCGCGCCTGACCGGCCCCTACCGGCGGAGCGTGCGCGCGGTGACCGACTGCGAAGTGGCGAAGTACCCCCTGCCGGCATCCGGCATACAGGGCTTCGCGGACTCGGACCCCGCACAGGCGCTGAACATACTGAAGCACCTCTACGGCAACATAAAAACCGTGAGCGGCGTCATCGCGCGTTTCACGAAGCTGTATCAGACAGTCTGCGTCATGACCGACAACATGGGCCTCCTGTACAAGGAGATGTCCGAAACCAACGCCTCCGAGCGGCTCCACCACGCCGCCGAGGACCTGCACAACCGGTACCGGGCCAACCGTGGACCGGTACCGGACCGGTTTGACGCCCGGTTCCTCATCACCGACAACGGCAAATACTTGGGCAAGGAATATCACCTCCCCGAGGCGGTCGCCGGGAGCGCCGCGACCAAGTTTGACGACTTCATACTGAGGACCCTCCAGCTTGACCAGAACGTGGTCGTGTCCATGTTCAAGGCGGACGCGACCATGGCGGCGAGCATGTACGACGGTCTCCTGGAGAGCTTCATCGACACCCTTGAACGCATCGGCACAATAAGTCATTACGTGGACAAGGAGTTCGCCATCCTCTTCGGCGAGCAGGACAGCTGGGCTTCCTACCTGATGGACAGCGGCGGCATGACCGAGTGGGAGCGGAGCGCGAAGTACTCGCCCGATTTCCTGAAAAATTTCCTCTCCCTGCTGGTCAAGGTGAACGGCCTGTACGAGGAGCTGAGCGGCAGGAAGCTGACGGCGCTGTTCCCCTCGATACGGAAGATCCACGCGCATTATTCGTCGGGGAAGACCGGCGGTGAAAGCGCAGCGGCCCAGGCGCCGGCGGCAGTGTCCACCGGGGCGTTCTCCAAGTCGATACACCAGATCTTCGAATTCGCCCTTGTGCAGAAGGACTTCAGGACCCGCTTCCTCAAGCTGCTCAACGAGTTCAAGACCGCCAAGAACCCGATGAACACCGAGCAGGAGGGCCGGAAGCTCCGGCGGCAGATCTCGCTGCTCTACTGGGACCTGTACAAGCAGGTATACGTGCGGAGCAGGAGCGAGAGCGCGGTGCCGCGGCCGGCGCAGATGATGCTGAGCTTCGGCTTCCTGGATGAGGGGCTCCTGGAGCCCGCGCAGGTGGAGGAGCTGGCGGAGCTGTCGCGGATCAGGGAGAAGAGCAGGGACATACCGGTCCTCATGGAAACCGAGTTCCTGGGAATGATAGCCGAAGGCAAGGTGGAGCCCAGCATCACGGAGATGGGGCTCACCTACCAGGGCCATCTTGATGAACTTGAGAAGCGCCGGACAAAGAAAGAGCGCGAGGAGGAGCCGAAGGTCGACGAGCTTACCGCCAAGGTCATGTACGAGATCGGCCAGCGCCTGGCGACCACGTCGGCGATCTGTTCCGGGTCCACCGCCACCGCGTTCCCGATCCTGACCTCGATCATGGTCAGGGGGAGCCTGAAGCAGATGTACACCTCCAAGAAAAAGATCGAGACCATCACCCGGGACCTCAAGAATATCGATTTTTCCGTGTTCTACCGCGAGACCGTGCTCAAGATGGGGGACGCGCGCGAGATCATCCAGGAGGAGGTGATTCCCTATTTCATCCTGCTTCCCATATTCGGCTCCCGCACCCTCCTGTGGCAGGACATGACCGGCACCAACAAGAGGAGCCGGGGCCGGATCGTCGTCCCGGTTTTCTTCATGGGCGACCTGACGCGGAGCCTGGTCCACACCTTCGCCAGCTTTCGCTGGGAACTGAACCGCGACATCAAGGGCGCCATGTGGGCCGACCCGATCGACGGCGGCGTCACCGGGGAATACTTCGACTACGTGAATAACTTCAAGAAAAACACCAAGCTCTCGCAGGAGGCCAAGGAAAAGATCGACGAGCGGTTCCGCAGCATACGGAACAACCGGGACCGGTTCGCCGAGGACTACACCCAGTGGGTCCTGTTCGAGAAGGACGGCATCATGAAGCTCAACAACGTGGTGCGCGAGATGTTCTTCCGCCACATCCCCTTCCGCGAGGACATACGCAAGAAGCTGGAGGAGATGCCCGCTTTCGCCCAGGCGGCCACGCGGTACAAGAACGTGCACAAGCGCGAGGTCGAGGCGTACGAGCGGAGATTCAAGAAGTACCAGGACGAGGCCGGCAGCCTGCCGGAAGAGCTTAAAAAGTTTTTCGAGTACCTCAACCTTTAGGCCCCGCGCGCGAAGCGAAAGGCCCGCAGGTGATGCGGGCCTTTTTGTTTGTGCGCCGGCAGGCGCGGGGCAGCCGATGTCATTCCCGCGAAGGCGGGAATCCATTGGTCATCAGGCTTGAGTATATGTTTGTGGAACGTGGGTCTGTGCCTCCGCCCAAAGGCGGGTGGTGACCCGTAGTGGGTCAAACAATGTTATGAGGGAATGGGTGGCACCGCGGCCACCCCTTCCCTCATACTCCCAACCCCCGCGCCGCCTCGCCGGCGGGGGCTGCGGGCAGATTCGCCGGTTCGGCTTTGCCGAAACCGGCTCACTGCTCCGAAAGGTATGTCCGCCTGACGGCGGACGTATAAATAGCCGGTTGTTTATACTGTGCTCCTTCCCGGAAGAGACTTGTTCTATTATATGGTTTTGTAATAACATGCGGTACGATTTCGCTCGAGGCAAACATCCTTGTTTGCTCTCACGACGCCTGACATCCATGTCAGGCGACTTTTGGCCTATTGTCTCGCAACTTTTAACGTTTTCCTTTTGACAAAATTTGAATATCAATGAATAGTAAATCCAGCTGAAATCGACATGAGAAAAATCATATTCATGCTAATCATCCCTATAGTGTTCTGCAGTTCATGCAATATCCATTGCAGCGACTATGAATACAAACAGGAAAATATAACCATCGTCAGCATCCTTGCTGAAGCTGAGAAAAATAATGCTCAAAAAATATACGATCTGTATTATGAGGGAATGAAGGATTTAAATGTAAATGAGCAGAGGAAAAAAGACCTGAAAACACCGCTTCACCTGGCCCTGGAGTATAACAATATCAAGTTGGTGCAATTTTTATTAAAAAGGGGTGCAAATGAATTCATAAAAGACGGTAAAGGGATAACTCCTTTGGATTATGCTCTCAATCACAGGCAATACAGTATTGTCGAAATGTTCGCGAAGGAGCACAACTGGGAGTCACTCGATTATTTCAAATCCGAAGGTTCATTTGAAAAACTCATTATAAGCAAATATACGGGGGACCCCGGATGCAGGAAGGCATTGCAGCATATACTGGATGTATGGCTGCAGAAAGAATTCGGCGGGGGGTTAATGCTTAACGATAATCCCAATTACAAGAAGATCGAGTACCTCATGAGTGTTGGCGCTGACATTAACGGCATGGGAAGGCACTTTGACAGATGGACCGGCCTGCATCCCCTCTATCTTGCGGTAGACAATAACAATCTGGAAATTACAAAATACCTGGTCGCACGGGGAGCATGGGTAAATATTCATTTTGATGATGAACCCGGAGATACACTGGGAGGCGAAACGCCCCTCATGAGTGCCATCAGTGGTAAAAATAACGAAATTGCTAAATATCTGATTCAGCATGGTGCTGACATGAATGTTGAAGTAGGCGGTCATACACCGCTATCCTTCGCGATCGATTATCATAACAGGGAAATGAAAACGTTGCTGCAGTCTGTGGGAGCGAAAATGCCGAAACGCTAATAGACGGCGTCGTATCATCCTGTCTGCACGAAGGCTCTCGCCGGTGCGAACATATACTATTACGAGGTTTGCAAATGGAAGACCAGGATATAATGAAATTGCACAAGCACATTCGCAACGCTTGGATCGCGGGTTGTATTTCCGCATCAATCACGCTTATCGTAAGCGTCGGCAGCATCTTTTTCCCTGAAATAACCGCCAGTACCGGCTTTGACGCCTGGGGCATTATCGATGCTCTCTTTGTCGCCGGCCTCAGCTTCGGCATATACCATGAAAACCGCTTCTGCGCGCTGGGGCTCCTCGTCTATTTCGTGATCGCGAAAATCATCATGGCGTTAGACGCGGACAATTTCAAGATCGTCGTGCAGGGAATGATATTCATATATTTTTTCTTCCGGGGAACCGTGGCAGCGTTCCAGCTCCGCCGCTACAAGGTTGAAACGGGGCTTGTCCGGGTTGCCGATCGACGGAAGCTCCACTACGTGACTGTCTCCATTGCCGGCGTGCTCATCCTCGCGCTGAGTGTCCTGATCGTGGTCGCGGCGCTGGGTCCTGAAAACGCGGTAGTCCCGGGGAAACAGCTGAAGGCGCGATACGTCAGGGAGATACAGGGACTGGGCCTCCTGGATAAAAACGAGGAGCTGGCCTATTTCTATTCCGATGCCTTTTACAGCATAAGGAACGGGCTTTATTTTTTTACCGATAAAAAAGTTGTCCTGTACAATGAAGACTGGGCGCGCCCGTCAATCATCGTGCCGTACGGCGCCATCACGAACATTGAATTGATCGACGTGCCGGAGGCGGAAAAGCGCCAGATCAACATCTACCAGCGCGCGAATACCGTGCTTAACATACCCATGCCGGACAAGGGCACGGACTACAAGACCTTTTATGAGCTCCTGGCACGGAGCTGGAAGCAGTATAATTAGGCCCCGCGCGCACCAGCCGGCCGTCCTCCGTTACTGGAACCCTATCGTTCCCTGCGGCAGCTCCGCTTCCGTCAATTTACCGAAGCTCGCCTCGTATTTCGCCAGGTTCTCCTGCAGGGCCTTGATAATTCGTTTCATGTGGCCCGGGCTGGTAATGACCCGCGCCGTAACCGTGCCCTGGGGAGGGGCGAGCACCATGAAATCCATCATGAACTCTTCCTTCGTGTGGGTTATGAGCAGGTTGTTCGCGTAAACCCCGCCTTTCAGTCCCGCGGGAAATTCTATCTTTATTTCCTTGTTGTTCGTCATCGCCTGCCTCCGGTTTATCCATACGGATATCATGCGCATGCACATGATCAAGTAAATAATTACGGTCCCGTATTTTTCCGCGCATCCACATGGTACATTTTATTGTTGCAAAACGGGGGCACCGGTGCGTTAAATCGCTATTCGAACTGCTTATAACGATCCATTGTGCAACCGTGCCATGTCCGGGGGGAGGCGGTATGCGGCTTACATCCCTGAAAAAAACGATTCTGCTCCTGGCGGTGATACTCGCGGTCGGCGCCGCACCGGTCATCGCGTACCTGGCTGTCGCGGCGGGCGTTCGCATCGAGACCCCGGACAGGTCGGTGGAATTGCTCCGTTCGGAAGAATATGCCCTGGTTGACATACGCGATGCGGGGGAATTTCGCGAGCGGCACATCCTCGGCGCGGCGAGCTGGCCCGTGGAGCAGGTCATGGCCGTGCGCGACGCCGGCGGCATGCCGGAACAATTCAGGGGGAAGCGGCTGCTCCTGGTGTGCGACAGCGGGCTGAGGAGCATCGCCGCCGCGCGGCACCTGGCAGCGTCCGCCGGCGCTGAAGCGATCAGCGTGCGCGGCGGCATGATGGCCTGGTACCGGATCCCGGCCGGGGAAGCGCGCCCGGACCGCAGGTTTTACTCCCTCGAGAGGGCCTGCGTCGGGACCGGGGGCTTTCCCTCCGGGGAATCGTCCCTGCTGGAACAGGTCGCGGTCTGCGTGTGCGCCTTCGGTGTCAAGCCGTTCTACATGATTGCGAGCCTGGTCCTCGCGTTGATCCTGCGGCATGCCGCGGCGGCCGACCTTCGGGCGCTGAAAGGGGCGCTCTTTTCTTTTTTTGCCGGCGAGCTGTTCTGCGCGGTCAACTACCTCTTCTTCGGGGAAGACTCGTACCTGTTCGAGTACCTCCATGTATACGGCATGGTCCTGAGCTTCGGGTTCCTCGCCTATGCCGTCATGGAAGGGTTCGACACGCGGATCATTCATTTCAGCGACCCGGCTAAAAAGTGCTCGGTCCTGCCGCTGTGCGCCGGGTGTCACAAGACCTCCGGCATACCCTGCAGGCTGCGCCAGGTGTTTCAGCTCATGGTGCTTTTCCTGGCCCTGATCGCGCTGATGCCCCTGCTGGCGCGGATCGTCCCCGTATCGTACAACACCGCCATCTTCGGGACGTTCTATAATTACGCGCACGAGGCGATCTACCAGATTTACGAGGTGCGCGTCGCGCCGGCCGCGGCTCTCCTCCTGTTCGCGGCGGCATTCGTCCTTGTCGCCGCGTTAAAGGAAAAGGCGGTGCCCGCGGGCAAGGTCATCGTTGCGGCCGGCTTCGGGTTCCTGGGGCTGAGCCTGTTCCGGCTGGTCCTCTTCGCCCTCTACCGGGACGACCTCGTCTGGTTTGTCTGCTGGGAGGAGATCACGGAGCTCATGTATATTTGCGGCGTCGCAGCGGTGTTATGGATCTTCCGGCGCCGGCTGTTTCCGGGGATGAAGCCCGGGGTGGAGGGAAGCGGTGACTAGCGGGGGTAAACGGCGGATCGTGCTCGGTTCGGCGGCATGGGCCTTCTACGCGGTGCACGCGGCAGCCCTTCTGTATCTCGGTGAATGGTGGGGCATGTTCTGGGGCTGCCATGTCGCATCGATCCTGATCGGCTTCGGCCTGCTGCTGGAGCGGCCCGCGCTCAACGCGGCCGGCGTCATGTGGCTGGTCCTGGGCGACTTCATGTGGGTCCTCTACCTTGCCGGGGGAGGCGATCTCTATCCGACCTCGATCCTGACACACGTGTGCGCTCTCCTCGTGGGGCTCCTGGGCGTCCGCATGATGGGCGTCCCGCGGCACGCGTGGGCCCTGGCCCTTAGCATGATGCTTGCCCTGGCCGCAATCACGCGGTTGGCCACGCCGGCGCGTGAAAATGTCAACCTGGCGTTCCGCGTGCACGAGGGGTGGGAGGGAATCTTCCCCTCGTATCCGCTCTATGTCCTGATGCTGCTTTCGCTCACGGCGGCCCTGTTCATCGTCACCGGGAAGCTGCTGCGCGCCGCCCGGTCGAGATTGGCGGCCGTGCCGTCCGGGGAGACCGGCGAATAAGGCGGCGCCATGAAAGCATCGGTCATCCTTGCGCATCCATATCCCGGGAGCTTCAACCACGCGATTTTCCGGGCCGTGTGCGCAGCGCTCCAACGCAGCGGCGCAGCGGTGTTCGCGCATGACCTGTACGCCGAGCGCTTCGACCCGGTACTCACAGCGGACGAGCTGGGGTCCGACCGGTCTGAGGACGCGCTCGTGAACCGCTATTCAGCCGAGCTGATCGACTCGGACCTTCTTGTTTTCATCCATCCCAACTGGTGGGGGCAGCCTCCCGCGATCATGAAGGGCTACATCGACCGGGTTATCCGCCCGCCGCACTGTTACGATTTTCCTCCCGGCGACGCGGGCGGCGGGCTGCCAATCGGCAAATTAAAGGGCAAATGCGGTGTTGTTTTCAACACCTCGAACACCGGAGAGGAGAGGGAGGAGAATTACTTCCATGATCCTCTGGAGAACATATGGAAACAATGCGTGTTCGGCTTCTGCGGGATCGACAACTATTACCGGAAGGTGTTCAGGATCGTGGCCGACAGCGACGAGAGGCAGAGAAGGACGTGGCTCGAAGAGGCAGTGGCGATCATCGGCCGGGCGATTGACGGGTGACGGCGCGAGGGGTCAGAGCCTCGGGCGCGGGGTCAGAGCCTCGGGCGAGGGGTCAGAGCATCGGGCGGGGGTCAGAGCCCTGGAGCGAGGGGTCAGAGCCCTGGAGCGGGGGTCAGAGCATCGGGCGGGGGTCAGATCCGCGGGAGCGAGGGTCAGAGCCTCAGGAGCGGGGGGGTCAGAGCCTCGGGAGCGCGGGGTCAGATCCGCGCCACCAGGCCGCCCATGACCGCGCCGTACAGCACGCTCATATACGGGTTGGAGGTTATGGGGCAGGTCCCGGTCGCGCATCCCACGAAGTAATAATAGAGATAGCCGGCAGCAGCGCCAATGCCGATCCCGATGAGCAGTTTCCAGGGAATCGATTTCAATCTACCTGACTGTTCCTGTTCCGTTGTGTTCATGCGCTACTCCCGTATCGCGCCCATGGGGCAGAAGCCGATGCACGCGCCGCATTCAACGCACTTGCTTTTATTGATAGCAGGCAGGCCGTGGCCCGCCTGCTCGATGGCGCCTTCCGGGCAGAACCGCACCGCAGGGCAGGCGTGATTTTGAGGGCAGCTGTGCTTGTCAACATGCATGGTTCATTTCTCCTTTATATAAACGGGCACGGCAGATCTTTCGGGGCCGAGGGAAATCATCCCGGAGAGGCTATCGGTCATTTTCTTCAATTGTCCGGTAAAAAAACGGCTTAAAGCGAATAGTAACATCATGTCCCGCTCCTGAAAAAAATTTTCTCTGTGCTCCCCGGGTTGGATGCTTGTAAGTCTATTACCCGGCAAATCATCAACCCGGAGGACACAGAGATTACGGAGGTTTTAAGCAGTATCCAGTACTTTTCTTCTGTTCCTATGGTAATTAAGAATATAATGAAATACTTAATAATCGTCAAGTAAAAAATTGTCGTAATTTGACAGGCCCGCAAACGTGTGCGGGCCTGTCGCGTTTGCGGGCTATCGGGGGGATTATTTCTCCAGCTCTTTCCTCACCATTTCGTCAACGCGCCCGGCGGGCAGGAGCTTGATGATCCTGTATTTGAGCGTGGACGGCGCGATGAGGTAGCGCAGCCGCGGCTTCACTTTCGTCAGGGCCTCCTGTACCAGGCGCGCTATCAATACCGGCTGCAGTCCCGTGCTCTTTCCTTTTTTTATCGCGTGCTCCCCGAGCCGGCGTGCTATCCCGGCGAAGGGCTCGGTTCCGCCGCCCTGAAGCATCTTTTCTCCCTTGTCCCAGATGGGCGTGGCCACGCGGCCCGGCTGTATAATGACGACCTTCACGCCGCACAGGAGCATCTCCCTCCTCAGGGAGTCGGCGTACCCTTCCAGCGCAAACTTGCTCGAGCAGTAAGGCCCGAAAAAGGGCGTGGCAAAGAAGCCCGAGTCGCTCGAGATCATGACAATGCGGCCGGCGGATTCCATGAGCAGCGGAAGGAAGGCCCGCGTCACCCGGTGCACGCCGAACAGGTTCACGTCGAACTGGCGGAGGAGGTCTTCGTCCGTGACGTCGATCAGCGGACCGGCAACGGCGATGCCCGCGTTGTTCACCAGGCCGTAGAGCCCCGTCTTCCTCCGCGCCACGAGGGCCGCGGCCGCCTTCACGTCCTTTGCGCTCGTCACGTCAAGGGCCACCGGCTCGATACCGGGTATCCGGGCGAGGTCTGCCAGGTCGCCTTTCTTCCTTGCGCACGCGTACACGCCGAAGCCCGAGGACGCGAGCAGCTCCGCACAGGCCCTGCCTATCCCGGTGCTCGCGCCAGTAATTAACACCCATTTTTTGTCGGTCATCATCAAGCTCCTTAACTATTCACTATTAACTGTATTTCAGTAGCAGAGCAGCGCTTTTCTTCTCTTCTTCCTGAACGCCTTTATTCCCGGCGCGATCGCCTTCTTGTATTCCTTCCACTGCCGGCCCTCGCGTATAAAGACCCGGAAGCGGTCCGTGCCGGCAAGGGCGTCGATGTCGTAATAGGGCCCGAACCGGACCCAGCTCGCCCGGTAGGGATAGGCTTTCATGATCGCGCTGATGATCCGGTACGCCGCTTCGGTGGGACTGAAGGTGCCGCCGGTGTAAAATATCTGCACGCCGCCGCAGCGCGAGCCGGCATATTTGCTGGATGAAGGGGTAAAATAGACCGGCTTGAACATGAAGTTCTTCAGCCGGAGCTCGTTCAGGGCGTTACAGAGCGTCTGCGGGTCGATCCAGGGCGCCCCTATGTATTCAAAAGGCTTGGTTGTTCCGCGCCCCAGCGAAAGGTTGGTCCCTTCCAGGAGCACGACCGCCGTGTACACTATGGCGGACTCGTATGTCGGGAGGTTGGGAGAGGGCGGGATCCAGGGCAGGTTCATGTCGCTGAACAGCATGCCCCTGCGGTACCCGCTCATGGAGATGACCCGGAGCTTCACGCGGGGCCGGAACTCCCTCCGGTAGTAGCGAGCCGCCTCGCCGATGGTCATGCCATAGAGGAACGGGGCAGGGTAGGCGCTGACGTACTGCGTGGTGTAGCGTTTTTCCAGGTAAGCGCCGTCCACGCCGAGGAACCCGGCGGGGTTGGGCCGGTCGAGCACGATGAGCTCGCAGTCCTGGCCGTCGAGGGCGTCGACGATGTCTTTCAGGTTCGTGATGTAGGTGTAACAGCGCATTCCCATGTCCTGTATGTCGAATATGACGAAGTCCGCACGGTCGAACAGCAGGCGCAGGGAGTAGCGGTTCATGCGATACAGGTTGTAAATTTTACAGGAGATGGAGCGGTCGTACCATGACAAGCGGTTGTCTATATCGTTCATGTAGCCGTACACGCCGTGCTCCGGGGCCAGCACGGTTTCGATTTTTATGCCCCGCTTCCTTAACAGCGTGATGTTCTGGCTCAGGTTGAAGTCGAACCCGGATTGGTTCGTCACCAGGACCGCTTTTTTTCCCGCGTACTTTCGCGCCGGCCACCGCACGAAATTTTCCAGCCCGGTGCGGACCCTGCTACCGCCGTTCAGGTGATAGTTGATGCGGGGGGAGCAGGCAATGCAGGAGAACAGCATGATTCCTGCTGCAAGCACCGCCGGAGTTCTCATTTTTTCCCGTCCCCCTCGACCGGTTCGGGGAATCGCCCCGGAGGGGGCGCGACTGAATACATCCAAACTCATCAACCTGTCATGCCCCCTGTCCCCAGCGGGGGCACATGGAATGAATATAATCTTGATAATTCTGTTTCAATTTTACATACCGCTCCTTTGTCCGTGCCCCCTCCGTGGGGAGGGGTGTGTTCTGCTCCTTCATGACAGCCCTTCCCGGGGGAGCGAAGGTTGCATATTTTCGGGCATGTAAAATCCCCGGTCAACAATTATTCGTAAACCTGCTTGACATACGGGAGCGTGACGGTAACCTTCTGGCATTCGCGGGGACCCGCACGACGCGGCCCGCCCGCACCGGGACGGAATGGAATAGCCATGAAAACAAGAAGTAAAAAAATACTGCTGCTGCTTCAGATGACCGCGCTTCTCTTCTCTACCTGCGGCCTTACAACCGAGCGGGAGCAGAACATCCTCGCCCAGTACAGCGACAGGAACCGCGACAAGTACGCGGACCTGCTGGTCGAGGAGCCGCGGTACACGACCACCGGCGTCGAGTATCACCGGAAATACTACCGGCACCTCATAGGCATCGCCGGCGACATCGTCGACAATAAAAAGCTCCAAGTGGAAAAGGCGAGCGTCGGCTTTTACTACGACAGGATATCGGGAGAGCGTCGCAAGCTCTACCTTGGCCTGGACATCGCCGCGTCCGGGGCATTCTCCCAGCCCTACGAGGCGGTCGCGGTCTCCCTCATCCGCAAAGATTTGAAGGAAATCGTCCAGACCGTCAACTCCTGCCGCTCTATTTTTGACGAAGCCGAGGTCGTGGGTATGGTGATCGGATGGCGGTGGACGGCGGCGGGAGCGGGAGAGCGCGTGAACGTCTGGATCCTGGAAAGCGACCTGCTGAAGTTCGAGGACGGCATGCTCACGTTCGACGAGCTGGTCCAGCGGAGCACCATAACCAGCACGATCGGCAGGGTCATCAGGCTGCCGTTCTAGGCCTGGAGCGGGGCTGAAAAAGGCCGGGAGTGGGCGGTTGTGAAAAATGCCGGGCTTAAGCCCGGCATTAACAGAAGGATATCGTTCCTGGAAAGTTTCTATGCTGATGGGGCAGGTTTAAACCTGCCCTGCAATTTCAGCCAGCTCCTTCACCAGCGTTTTCATCTCCATCATCGTGCCTACGCTTATACGGAACCACTCCGACTGGACCGGGCCGGTATAGTGGCGCACCAGTATCTTCCGCTCCTTGAGCGTCTCGTAAATCTCCTTCGACGAGACCTTCGGGTGCTGCACGAAAATGAAGTTCGCGCGCGAGGGCACCACCGTGAACCCGAGCGCCGCCAGGCTCTCCTCCAGGTACTCCTTGTTGCTCACCAGCATCTCGTTGTTGTAGTTGAACCCGCGTTTGTCCTTCAGGGCCGCCACGGCCCCGGCGGTCGCGATCATGTCGACGTTGTAGGAGTCCTTGATCTTCATGAAGCCCCTGATGATGCCGGCCGGGGCCACGGCAAAGCCGATCCGGAGGCCGGCCAGCGAGTAGGACTTGGACATGGACTGCGTTACAATAACGTTGTCGAATTCCGACGCGAGCTCCACCGCGCTCCCGCCGTAGAAGTCGACGTATGCCTCGTCCACGACCAGGAGCCCCTTGTACTTGCCCAGGAACGAGCGGATCTCGCCCACCTCGCAGTAGGTCCCGGTCGGGTTGTTCGGGTTCGCGATGATCACCAGGTCGCGCTTCTTCTTCAGAAAGCCGGCCAGGTTGTAGGAGAAGTCCTTGTTCAGGGGAACGGTGTCGTACGCTATCCCGTTCATCTCGGCAAGGGTCGAGTAGAGCGCGTAGGACGGGTAGGCGAAGGCCGCGAGCCCGTCCGGCTCGATGAAGCCGCGGAAGATCAGGGTGAAGATTTCGTCCGAGCCGTTTCCCACGAACACGCATTCGGGGTCGATGCCCTTCGCCGCCGCGTAGGTTTCGCGGAGCACGCGCGCGGTCGGGTCCGGGTACCGCTTCAGCGTCTCGTTCGCCGCGGCCCTGATCGCCTCCAGCACGGCCTTTGAGGGCGGGAAGGGGTTCTCGTTGGTGTTGAGCTTGATGAAGCTCTCCAGCCCCTGGGGCTGCTCGCCGGGGATGTATTCCGCGGCCTCCCTGAGCCGCGTGTTCCAGTATTTTGTTTCGCCGTTTTTTGCCATGTGATCCTCTATGGAAATAGTTAACAGTTAATAGTGAAAAGTGAATAGTTAAGGTGAATTTTCATTAACTATTCACTTTATTACGTCGAGCACCCCGTTTCCCCGGCTCGCACCGGGTGCGCAGCGCCGACAAGCTCGTCCAGGCTCCCTATTTTCTCTGCCGCCATGTAGCTCTCGAGCTGCCCGACGAGTGAGGCCGACACGCCCGGGTCCACCATGTTCATGGTGCCCACGGACACGGCCGAGGCGCCGGCCATGATGAATTCCAGCATGTCCTCGAGCGAGGCGATGCCCCCGAGCCCGATCACCGGGATCTTTACTTTCTCGTACACCTGGTACACGGCCCGTACCGCGAGGGGCCGTATGGCCGGGCCGGACAGGCCGGCGACCCTGTTCTCGAAGTGCGGCCGCCGTTTCTTCACGTCGATCTTCATGCCCAGGAAGGTGTTCACCGCGGACACCGCGTCCGCGCCCAGCTCCTCGGCCCGCGCCGCAAAGGCCGCGATGTCCGACACGTTGGGCGACAGCTTCACGATGAGCGGGCAGCGGCTCGCCTTCCGCGACTTCTCCACCACCTCGGTGAAGCGGCCGAGGTCCGTTCCGAAGACCATGCCCCCTTCCTTCACGTTGGGGCAGGACACGTTCAGCTCCAGGGCGGCGACGCGCGGGTCCGCGGAGAGCTCGCGGCACAGGTCCGTGTTCTCCTCCACCGAGTGGCCCGCCACGTTCGGTATCACGGTGGCCCCCTTTCCCGCGAGGAAGGGGAGCTTCTCGGTCAGGAAGCGCTCCAGGCCCACGTTCTCCAGCCCGATCGAGTTGAGCACCCCGGAGGGGGTCTCGAGGATCCGGTTGCCCCGGTTCCCCGGCCTTGGCTTGAGCGAGAGCCCTTTCGTGAAGATGGCCCCGAGCTTCGCCAGGTCGATGTAGCCGGCCAGCTCCTCGCCGTACCCGGCCGTGCCGGAGGCGACGGTCACCGGGTTTTTCAGCAACAGGCTGTTTATTTTTACCGAAATGTTCATGGAACGCCGTGATTTCGTCACGTGTTATAGCGGGGGAGCGGCGGAGTCAAGACTTTTATGGGGAAGCGGGAGCGTGTTTGATCAGGAATGCCCGTGCTTTCGCGCCGCTCTCATGTTCGCGTCTATCACCCGGTACAGACCGGCGGGTCCGTGGGCTGCGTTTCGTATCCGCGCCCGGAGGAGCGAGATGTCCATGAATATAAGGGCGAGCGGCATGAGGATCGAATGCACCAGGTAGAACCGGTAGAGCGCGCTGCGCGCCGTGTCGAGCAGCTTGAGCATCGTCTCGTCCATGCGGCGGTGGCGGAATATCTGGTAATAGACCTCGGCCACGATCTGCAGCGCGCTCGGCCCTCCCGTGAAAGCGAATACGATCCCCTTCAGGCCCGGCAGCCCGCGCCGGATGTCGTCGTTCAGCTGCTGGCCTATCGCCCTGCGAAGCGCCCGGGCATACTCCCGCAGGGGCGGTTCCACGCCCATGTCGGCGGCCAGGTAATCGAAATGATAGCGGTGATAGCGAAGCGCCTCCGCAATGATTGCGGACCAGCGGCGCCGGGCGCGGGCCAGGTACAGTGCCAGTACCGCCGTGCACGCGCACGCGCCTGCGATACCCGTTATGATGCAAAGCAGATTCCGCGAAACCACTCCTGGTCCTCCCTGCGGCATTACCTTCTTCACTAGGAGATAACGAATGCCGGCGCAACCATTTTCCGGTGCCGTCTGCAAAATTATAAGACGCCTGTCCGGCTGAATAAACAGGCACCGGCATGGCCGGGAGACCCGTGCCGGGCGGGAGTTTTATTATTGACATTCTTTTTATATGCGGATAGTTTCCTAATCTCTTAAATCCATCTGAATTAATTCTATTGAACCGTGTGCGGTGCTTTACAAAACCCGTTGGATATCGATTTTTTTTATTGGAGACAGGCCATGTTCATGAAAAAAGCGTGCATCATGATAATCGCTTTACTGTTCCCCGTAGTCACCATTCTTGCCGGCGATCCCGCGGGCGAGTTCGGGAAGATGATCAAGGATATCTATAATTTCGCGCCTTCGAAAGTTTCCGACGAGGTACGGAAGGCCAAGGCGGGAGAGATGGACAAGCTCTGGGACCTGGTAGGGTCAAACAAGGGAATCTATCTGCCCCTGCTGAGAAAAGAGCTGCAGGCGCCGGACAATAACCCGTTTTTTTATTTTGACGGCTCAATGCTGCTGCTGAAACATTCGACCAGGAAGGACGATTGCGAGACCGCCGCAGGCGCCATTGCCAGGTCGGACCTCGATGACATCCAGGGTTATAATTATTTTCAGGTTGTCCACGGGCTTGCCTGCATGAATGTCGACGTGTATCCCGCGGTTGATACCATGCTGAATTCGCCCGATCTGAAGGTCTTTGTCGCCGACCATGTGCTCACCCTTGGGCAGAATTATTCCGTGCTCTATTGCCTGCTCTGCATGGATGAAGGCGTGTACATGGACCGGCTCATCCGGAGACTGAAAACCGAGAAACATCCTGAAACCGTTAAGACAATTATAATGGCCATAGCCTATACCGTGACCGACAGGGGGCAGAAGGCGATTGCCGATTACATGGAATCGTGCAGGAACCGCGAGCTGAAAGAGTACGCTAAAACCTACAGCGTGCTTGAGACCAAAAAGAAGCTGCCGGAAAAAGAGGTCAAATCGAAGAGAAAATTCTTCCGCACGTTCCTGGACGACTTCGTGAACAGGAACTACGGGTCCAGGGAGTACGACTTCAAGGAGTATGCCGGGGACGCGTATTACCTGGTGAAAAAAGAAGACTATCCGAGGATCAAGGCGCTGCGGAAGGCCCAGGCGCAGAGGGTGAGCGACGAGGCGCTCGGCGAAATCGATTTTTTAACCATGCTGCTGCAATACTCGTTTACGTCCGGAGATTGACGCTTCCCATGGCATTCGCACTGTAATAATTGCCACAGGAGATTTGTATGCGAACTATGTTTGTTGTGCTGTTCCTGCTCGCTGCCGTGATTTCGGCGGGGGCCGGGACAAAAAGCAGGCTCATCGATGACATCGACAGGCTTGTTCTTCGATACGAATTCGATAACGCGGACGCGTCAAAGCCGGATCCGAAAAAAACGGACCCGGAGAAACTGTCGGCGATACTCGACACGAAACCCGATGAGCTTTCCGCATCGATTGCAGCGCAGATTCAGAAAAATCCCGCAGAATCCTACGCGCAGATTATCCGCGTGCTCGGTTCTCCCGGGCTCGCGGATCCGGCACTCTCCGTGTACCTGTGGGCCCTGAGCCATACAAGGCACGAGAAGTCCGCGGATGATATAATCGGCCTGGCACAAAAGAACAGGGATATCAGCGTAAAGTCGGTTGTCGATGCCCTGGACAGGATCGGCACGGAAAAAGCTAAAGACTATTTATTCGGCATGATCGGCAAAAACAAGGACGACAACGTCACATTCGCCATCCTGTCCTCCCTTGCCGGGCACAAGTATGCCAGGGCATTGCCGCAATCCGGCCTCTATCTGAAGGAAGACATGGACGAGAGCTACTGGAAGATGATGATCGTGTTCGGAAAATACGGGAGCGCCTGCGAGCAGTTCCTCATGGGTAAAATCAACGACCCTGACCGTACGGTGCGATACAATTCGATCTTCCTGCTGGGAAATGTCCTGCTCTATCCCGGCATCGCTCCCGTGGTGATGCAGCAGTATTGGGACGAGAAGGACGCCGGGATCCGCAGGCTGATGCTCACCGTGTCGATCAACCTCCTGCACGACATGGACGCGGTATTCGGGTTCCTGGGTAAAGCCGCCGAAACCGAGAAGGACAGGGAGACGGCGGAGATGGCGCGAAAATACGCGGCTGACAGGGCGATGATCGAGAAAAAGATCGCCGACTACAGGGGAGCGAAAAAGGTAAACAGGAAAGAGTTCCGGAAAGAATACGACAAGTCCATTAAGTCGCTCGGGAAAGAATGCGATTATTACGCCGTCAGCATCCTGAGCGATATCAGCGATGAGGCCAGCCTGGTCAGGATGCGGGAGAATTTTCTTTTAAGAAACTCGGATGAATGCCTGCTCGATCTCAACAAGCTGAACCTGCTGATACTGTATAACAGGTTTATCGTGAAGAAATGAGCGCCGGGCAGGCGGCACAGTGTATATGGTACAGGAACAGGTAAAACTCAACCGGCTGTTGAACCGCGTCCCTCTCTACGAGATCGCCCGCATACTCTTTTCCAAGTCCAAGGCCGAGGCCAAGGAGTTCTCCCGTGTCGTGCTGCAGCAGGTCTATTTCACCTTCAACCAAGCGCTGTTGCTGCTGACGGTACTGGCCATCCTGATCATCGCGCGCTCCTGCACCGCGGTGGCGACCGAGACGGCGGTCATGAAATACAACCGCGAGATAGAGGCGCTCGAGCTGATGGGGATCCCGGCGGTCGACTTCGTGTTCGCGCCGCGGATACTGGCCGGCGCGATCAGCAGCTTCTGCATGTCCTTCGCCTTCGTCATCATAGCATTTTTCGGGACCTGGCTCTCCAAGAACTGGTTCGCGGCGATGTCCCTCCGGCACCTCTACAACGAGATCTCGCAGGCGATAACCGCCGCCGACATCGTGTATTTCATCCTGAAGACGACCATCGTGGGCGCCGGGATCTTCTGGATCGCGTGCGCCAAGGGGCTCTCGCTGGGCCGGGGCTCGTTCGAGGTGCCCGTGGTCGCGATGCAGGCGGTGGTCGACGGCTTCATCTGGGCCTTTGCCACGCATATATTTTTTGCCTCGCTGTTTATCATGACGCACGGATTCTACCTTTTCTAGGGAGCGGGAATGGCGAACGCGCTGTTATCATTCAGGGACGTGGTCGGGGTCTCGCAGGAAGGCCCCCTTGACCCCGCTTTCCCCGTGAGCTTCGAGCTGATGCAGGGGGAGATCGGCGTGATCAGGGGCGGCATCAGGGCGTCCTCGCTGATACGCCTGGCCGCCGGCAGGGGGATCGTCATGAAGGGGGCCATGAGCATCATGGGGAATGCCGTGGGCGCGGGCGACGACCCGGCCCGGTATCTCTCCCTCAATTTCACGAAGAAGTTCAGGTCCTCCCTGGGGTTCTGCCACGGCTTCGGCGGCCTGATCGCCAACATGAGCATGGTCCAGAACGTCATGCTCCCCGCCCATTACCACTCCGGGCTCAAGGCCATCAGGCCGTTCTACGAGCTGGCGAAGGAGCGGCTGCGGGAGATCGGCGTGCCGGAGGAGATGTGGGTGCTGCGGCCGTGCGACGTCCCGCACGAGTTCCAGAAGCGCGCGCTCCTGGCCCGCGCGGTCATCCACCAGCCGGTCATCCTGCTCCTGGACGAGCCCACCAACGCGATACCCTGGAGGGAGACCCACCGGATCGTGTCCTGGATACTGAAGCAGAAGGAGACGGGGAGGGGCGTCCTGGTGGCGACCAGCAACGATCCGTTCGCGGGGCTCATCGGCGACTGGATGGTGGACCTTGACACCAATACGATCATTAACGGCAATGACGCGATACAGCGGCACCTGGGGGACCTGGCGTCCCGCGGCAGCGCCCTGCTGAAAAAACAACTAAAGGCGGGTGACGGCAATGCATAATAAGGCACTGATCGGAACGATATTCATCACGCTGGTCTTTATCGGCAACGTCCTCTACATCGGCAAGAAGAACCTCTGGTTCGAGCCGAAGAACAGGTACTGGACCGTGCTGAAATACGGGGAGGGGCTCCGCGAGGGCACCCTGGTCACGTTCAACGGCATCAAGATGGGCGAGGTGTCGGAGCTCAGCGTGAACGACGACAACATGATCGAGGTGAAATTCTACGTGCGCGAGTCGCTGGCCGAGAAGATATCCGCCGAATCGCGGGTGCGGGTGACGCGCTCCATGATGATCGGCGACAAGCGGCTCGAGATCCTGCCCGGGGCCCGGGGCGCTGCGCCCCTGCAGAGCAGCAGCTACATCCCCGGCGAGGACGTGCGCGAGCTGTCCGAGCTGCTGAGCGGGGGCGAGCAGCTCCAGCGGATGATGCCCCAGCTCATACGGCTGCTCAACAATATCGACATCATAACCACCAGCGTGGCGGAGAACCCGGACCTGATCGGCAAGGTGGGCAAGATCATGGACGAGGCGTTCGTGCTTCTGAAGACCGTGGAGCGCTCCTGGCTCTTCAAGGGCAGCTACAAGGAGTTCCAGCAGGAGCAGCAGAAGCGGCGGCCGGACGCGTGGAAGGTGGAGCATTGATTGCACCGGGTTTTAACCCGGCGGCATCAGGGAGGACCATCTTACCATGTCATCCCCGCGAAAGCGGGGATCCATTGGTCAACATGATGAATTATTTGTGAGATATTTCTGGTTTATGCGCCGCCCGGCGCAAGGGTTCACCTCCCATGTCATCCCCGCGAAAGCGGGGATCCATTGGTCATCAGGTTCATTCCTGGGTTAGCTGTTCAAGGTTTGTACGCCGCCCGGCGCCGGGTTATGACCCGGGGCGGGTCGTGCATTGTTATGAGGAGAGGGGCAGCACCGCGGCTGCCCCTCTCCTCATACTCCTCACCCCCGCGCCGCCTCAAACGCCGGCGGGGGCTACCGGCAGATTCGCCGGATCGGCTTCGCCGAATCCGGCTCACTGCTCGGCAAGGTTTGTCATAAACCGATAGGTCCGCAAGCGCTTGCGGACCTATCGGTTTTGACGATTTAATGGCATGCTGTTCTCCTGCTGACAACTCCCGGAAGGTGCTTGTTCTATCAGGGTGCGTTGTGATAACGTGCGAAAAGCGTTCGCTCGAGGCGCACGTCCCTGTGCGCTCTCGCGACGCCTGTGCATCCATGCACGGCGGCTGGAAGGGTGGGTTCTCTGTGATGATTTATTTGAGTTTTATTAGTTGAAATACCTGGTTCCCGCGATTCATCATCCAGCGTGATATGCGAACCGTATTTTTCTTATTGACTTTTGGTCTGTATATGGTTGGAATCTATTTGTTTTTATGAATGTTGTGCAGGTTCTGTTGGAAGAAATGGACGAACCAGGAGAAAAGAAAATAGAAAATGTATCATGAACTCGTAAATATAAATTCCCGGCCAAAGCCTTTTGAATATTATTCGGCACCTGAATTATGGACCGATGATTACACGTCCCAAAAGATGCTGGCATATCATTTAAATGAACATGTTGATATCTCTTCCAGAAATCACCAGTTTATTGAGAGTTCTTCTCAATGGATAATAGATCATTTCCGATTGAATGATACATCGAAACTCCTTGATTTAGGCTGTGGGCCAGGCTTGTATGCCACTCGATTTGCCAGACACGGGATCAAGGTGACCGGCATAGACTTCTCCCCGAGATCAATAGAGTATGCCAGGCAAAGCGCTGCCCGTGATATTATTCCTGTTGAATACATCAATACAAACTATCTGGAATATGAAATAACCGGCACATATGATCTGATTATTATGATCATGTGTGATTTTTGTGCCTTAAGTCCAGCCCAAAGAAAAGGAATGCTTGCAAAATGTAAAAAAGCCCTGCTTCCCGGTGCTAGTATTTTACTTGATGTATATTCATTGCAGGCATATAATTCAATAAACGAAAAAGCAATTTATGAATTTAATCAATTTGAAAAGTTTTGGTCTCCCCATGATTATTATGCTTTTGTCAATACTTTTAAATATGATACTGAAAAGGTGATTCTTGATAAATATACCATCATTGAAGAGTCACGGATACGTACTATTTATAATTGGCTTCAATACTATGATTTAAATTCTCTAAAAAATGAATTTGAAGAGAATGGATTAAAGCTTATTGAAAAGTATTCAAATGTCTCGGGAGCGGAATTTAAGAACGATTCCCAGGAATTTGCCATTGTAGCAGTACGGAATTAAAAGTAATGGGTATCGGCTCATAGGGATTAAATTGCTTCCTGAAAATGATATGCTTCCCGAAGCTGTTCGTTCGCTTCGTCTGGCAATTCATGTCAGCTCCGCTCATCTCCCACTTCGCGGGCTGCCGCGCCCGGCCACCCCGGAGGCGGGGCAAGGGCGGCGCCGCCCATTGATCGCGCCGGGCTTGAGCCCGTCACTATATTCGCGCACGGAGGCCTGATGTGAAAAAGCTGCTTTCCGCACTCGCCATCACCGCCGCCGCATTGCTCCTCGGGGCCGGGTCCTTCGCCCTCGCGATCGCGTACCCGCGCGCGGGCGCCATGGCCGGCAGCGGCCCCTGGCAGACCGACCTGACCGTGGGGAGCGCGCAGACCGGGCCCTACATGCGCGCCCGGATCGCGATCATGGGGCTCTTCGCCCTGAGAAAGACCGAGGCGGTCTACTATATCGCGCGCGCCGATTCCGCGGGCGATCCGCTGGACGCAAACTACGACTACCGGATCGAGGGGCGGGACGTTCCCGCGCGCTGGTGGAGCATTACCGCGCTCGGGTGGGACTTCCACCTTATCCCCAACGAGGCGGGGCTGTACTCGTTCAATTGGGCCAACGTGAAGCGCAAGCCGGACGGGAGCTACGTGATCCGTCTCTCTCCGCACAAGAAAGAGGGCAACTGGCTGCCGGCAGGCGCGCCCGACGGCGGCAGTATCGCGCTTACGCTCAGGCTGTACCGGCCCGAACCGGCCGTGCTGGAAAAGCCGGGGTCCGTGGACCTGCCGCGCATTATCCGGGAGGGGCGGCCATGAGAAGATGGATGGCCCGTTCCCTCGCGGTCCTGGCTGCCGCGGCCGTTGTTCACGCGGCGCTGGTGTTCTCGTTCCCCTGGCTGGTCATGCGCGTTGCCCATAACAGGATCGCCGCGCGCGCCGGCGGCGTCAACATCGTGGTCCACAACCCGCCCACAACGGCGGAGCACAATCCGATCGTCAACTCAAGCCCGGACCTGCTCTATTCCGCGTGCGCGTTCGACCTGGCCGGGGGTCCGGTACGCATACGCGCGCGGGTGCCCGCCACCTACTGGTCGGTTTCCGGGTATGACGCGGAAACGAACAACTTCTTTTCCGTGAACAACGAGGGGGCGCGCGCTGGTCTTCTTGACCTGGTGCTCGCGGGCCCGGGCGGCGCCGTGCCGGAAGCGGGCGCGGCCCGCGCGGTGGTCTCGCCCTCGATGCGGGGCGTGGTGCTTTTCCGCACGCTCGTGCCCACGGCTGACAGGATGGGGGAGATGGTGCGGGTGCAGAAGCAGGCGGTGTGCCTACCCCTGGCGGAGAAGTGACCCGCAATCACCCTCCCCCTTGAGGGGGGAGGGACGGGGTGGGGGTGACTCGGGGTTTGTGCGCTGCACAGCGCAGAGTGATGACCCGGAGCGGGTCATGCATTCTTATGAGGAGAGGGGCAGCACCGCCTTGATAGCGTCGGGTTTAAACCCGACGCTATCAAAATAAACAGGCACATCTTCAGATTAAAACAAGATTTCACCGATCAGCTGTATTTTTTCTGATAGTGACGGGTTTAAACCCGTCATAATTGAAACATCACCCCCGCGCCGCCTCGCCGGCGGGGGCTACCGGCAGATTCGCCGGATCGGCTTCGCCGACTCCGGCTCACTGCTCGGCAAGGTTTGTCATAAACCGATAGGTCCGCACTTGTACCGAGCCTGTCGAGGTAAGCGCTTGCGGACCTATCGGTTTTGACGATTTAATGGCTTACTGTTCTCCTGCTGACAACTCCCGGAAGGTGCTTGTTCTATCAGGGTGCGTTTTTATAACGTGCGATAAGAGTTCGCTCGAGGCAAACCTCCATGTTTGCTCTCGCGACGCCGGGCATCCGTGCCCGGCGACTGGAAGGGTGGGTTCTCTGTGATAATTTATTTGAGTTTTATTAATGCAAGAACCTGGTTCCCGCGATTCATTATCCAGCGTGATATGCGAACTGTATTTTTCTTATTGACTTTTGGTTCGTCTATGGTTAGAATCTATTTGTTATTATGAATTTTGTGCAAGTTCTGTTAAGCGACATGGCAATATAAAATAATAATTTTTATGGAAGAAAATAATTTATCACATCAAGCAAATGGATATCTATTAATAAAATTGTTAATATTTCCAATTTTTTCAATTTGGTTCATAATAAGTAGTAGTGATCTGACCTGCCCCCAAAAGGTGTACCACTGATTGAGGGAAAATCTCTTGCAAAAATCAAGCAAATAATGCAGGAGATTATGTATGAGAAAGAAACGATTTACCGAAGAGCAGATCCACGAGATACTTAAAGAGTCAGAAGCT
>JAKQPV010000059.1:0-1843 GCA_029564515.1 Spirochaetota bacterium
TGTTTACGGGCGCATGGCCTGGAAGAAACCGGCTCCGACGATCACCGGAGGATGCTTCAACCCGTCAAAGGGGAGGTTCCTGCATCCGGAGGAGGACCGGGCGATCACCATGCGCGAGGCGGCGCTTCTGCAGGGTTTTCCCCGCCGGTACAAGTTCCCGACCACCGACAACAAGTCCGCCGTGGCCTTGATGATCGGCAACGCCCTGCCGCCGCCGTTCATCGCGGCACACGGTAGAAGCATCAAACGGGTCCTGCTGAACAGCGCCGGGACGTGACCATCAAAAAGGGGACTTAATTCACATGAGTATCGACCAGGTCTTGAGGAACGAGTTGACGCCGCAGCAATACGACGCGGCGGTGGATACCGCCCGCGAGGTTTTGTGTCTGGCATGCGCCGGCTCGGGCAAGTCCAGGACGTTGGCCTACCGGATCGCCAGACTCCTCGCCCAGAATGAGCCGCCCGAAGGGATCGTGGCCTTCACGTTCACCGAAAAGGCGGCCGAGTCCATCAAACGCCGGGTTTCTCAAGCCCTGACCACCGCTGGACTCGATCCCACCGTGATGGGGGCGATGTATATCGGGACCATCCACTCCTACTGCCAGCACGTGCTGGGTGACATGGACGCCACATATCGACAGTACGACGTTCTCGATGAGAACCGGCTCAAACTCTACATGATTTCGCGTTATTACCAGTTGGGTCTTCGAAACTTCGAGAGGCGTGTTAGGAGAAGATACAAGTACTTCGAAACCGTCAAACAAGTGTCCAATGCTTGGAAAACTGCGAATGATGAATTATTGGACTTCAACACGGTCGCCATCGAAGATCAAGATCTCGGGGATCTCCTCACCCGTATTCGGGACGGTCTCAGGACGGATCAATACATCGATTTCTCCTTGATGATCCGAGATGTGGTCGAGGCGATCCGTTCCAATGCAGCCGGTGTGGAAAACGGCATCGGAAGGTTGCGTCACCTCATGGTGGATGAATATCAGGACGTCAACCCCTGCCAGGAGGAACTGATCCGTCTGTTGCACCAGCGCTCACAGACGCTCTTCGTCGTCGGAGACGACGACCAGTCGATCTATGCTTGGCGGGGGGCTGACGTCAGCAACATCCTGGGTTTTCAGCAACGCTATGCCGGCTGCAGCGTGCATACCCTGTCGCAAAATTTCCGAAGCACGGAGCCCATCGTCCAGGCTTCGGACGCCTTCGCAGCAGCCATGCTGGGGCCGAGTCGGATTCCGAAAAATCCGGCGGCCTTTGCGAATCGGACGCCCCAGGATTTTAGAGTGCTGTGGTTTCCGGACCGCATCGTCGAGGCGGGATGGGTTGCGGATAGAATCAGGGGTCTGCTGGGCACGGCCTATGACGACAACGGCGTCGTCCGTGGTTTGACGCCTGCTGATTTCGCGATTCTGATGCGCTCGACACGTCAGGCGGAGCAGGACGACACGCCGAGACATGCGGCGTTTACGGCCGCCCTGGAGGCCCTCGGCATTCCTTTCAGTTTGGAAGCAGGCGGGGGGCCCTTCGACCGCCCGCAGACATCGGTACTGCGCAGCACCTTCGAACTCCTCCGCAATACCCCGCTTGACCGGAATACGGCACAGCAACATTTCAACAACGAGGTGTTGCCTGTATTCCCCGACGCGGATTTCAATGCTCTGGTCCGTGTTCTGACCGATTGGAGCCGCCGCATTCATCGACCGCAAGGCTCGACGAGAATCCGACTCTACCCTCAACAGCTTGTTTACGATCTATTGGAAGCTTTCAACATCGCGCGGACGAATTTCAACGACGATGTCATGCGGGACATCGGGCTTTTCAGCCGCATGAT
>JAKQPV010000060.1:0-1272 GCA_029564515.1 Spirochaetota bacterium
AGCACGCTCGCCACGCAAGACATTTGGGAGGACATGGCGAGGCATGCTGATTTTCTTAAGCATTACCAGAAGGCTCGCGACATTTTGGACTTCGGTTGCGGTGCAGGCGGATTGTCCGTCGCGTTGAGCCGGCATGATCCCGAAAAACGTATTCACGCATTGGATATCGGCGTGCATGCCGCCGCAATCATCAAGCAGGCGTCCTGCAGGGTGGATTTTGTGCAAGGCAGCGTGCTTGAAGCGCCGTTTGATGATGCATCCTTTGATCTCGTCATTTCTCGTTTCGTCATCGAGCACACCATCCATCCTGAAAAACTGATTGCCGAGGCATATCGCATCTTGCGGCCGAACGGGATTTTTTATCTCATGTATCCACAGTTGTTGTTGAAGGTGACCTTGGCAACGGCACTGCGAGAAGTCTGCTCCTGGGCATTCAGTCCCGGCAACCTGACCTATCTTGATCCTCAGATCAGCGATACCACCGGCGACGCCGACGACCAGGACGCGGTCTGGCTCACAAATCCGGTCTCCATCCGGCAACTCGTCAAAAAGGCTGGCTTTCGCGTCCTTAATAATGTTCCGCTTCAGTCTCTGATTATTGCAAGAAAAGGTTGACCCCTCACCTCGAAGACACGAAGTACAAAGTTTTTTTATCGTTTTTATCGTTCATCTCTTCTTCGTGTCCTTCGTGACTTCGTGGTGGAACCGCGTGCCGTAAAACGTTGTTCAACTCCCAGCACCCATTCGCTATACTACGGGACCATGAAGCGTAAGACCGATCTCTCCGTCAATCCGTCCTCCATGCCGCCGCTCATGATTCTGTGCGGAGGCAAGGGTACGCGTTTGCGTGACGTGACAGAACTGTTGCCGAAACCGATGGTCCCGATCGGCGAACAGCCCATCATCTGGCACATCATGCGTTGTTACGCCGCCTTCGGCGTCAAGCGGTTCATCCTGTGCCTGGGTTACAAGCGCGATTGCTTTGTGGATTACTTCCTGAACTTCCATGCGTATGCCGCCGACATCACGGTCAAGCTCGGTGAACACGGCGCCATTACCTACCATGACCATGCCGTAGAAGCCGAATGGGAGGTCACGTTGGCCAACACGGGGATCGACACCATGACAGGAGGACGCGTCGCACGGGCGGCGAAATACCTACGCTCGGAGGACGAGACCTTCTTCCTCACGTACGGTGACGGCGTATCTGATATCGATATTGCGGCGTTGTTGGAGACGCACCTTAGGAGCGGCAAGCTCATCACCGTTTCA
>JAKQPV010000076.1:0-1218 GCA_029564515.1 Spirochaetota bacterium
GCCCCCCGCGTAGTATTCGCCCGAGGCGATCTTGGGGATGTAGGCCTTCTTCTGTTCCTCCGTGCCGATGGCCTGGATGACCTCGCAGACCATGTTGTTGACGGACATGGTGACGCCCGTCGAGGCGCAGGCCTTGCCGATCTCGGTGATGGCCAGGCTGAAGGCGATGACGCCGGCCTCCGAGCCGCCGTACTGCTCCTTCACATTGATGGCCATGAGCCCCAGCTCGCCGAGCTTCCGCAGGTTCTTCAGGAAGGTCTCGCGGTCGCCCTGCTGGTCCAGCTTGGCGGCGACGGGGTCAAGCTCCGATTTGGCGAAGTTGCGCGCCGTGTCCTGTATCATTTTCTGGGTTTCTGTCAGCTCAAGATTCATAAATGCTTCCTCCCCTCTCCAGGATTTAGACTAACGGGTCGTTGCGAGCCACGGACCCCGGTTGGGAACGGGGTTATCGATGGAATAAACAGAGCCGATCCGTCATTGCGAGGAGGGCGCGAGCCCGACGCGGCAATCCATATATAGTCATTGCGAGCCGAGCCTTGCGAGGCGCGGCAACCCCGTGAGATGATCGAGATTGCTTCGCTTCCCCCACGCTTCGCTCGGGGCTTCGGCTCACCGCAATGACCCCGACGGGTGGTTTCTTGAGAGGCTGCCCCGCGGGCCGGCGCGGCAATCCATAGATAGTCATTGCGAGCCGAGCCTTGCGAGGCGTGGCAATACACATGGGTATTCACATTCAGTTGCCGAATTCGACGAATCGAACGAAATAATAGCCCCCTTTGAAGTATTTTCGACTCCTTATCCCAGCATTCCTGGTCCTTGCGCTCATTCTATTCGCAAAAGCCTATTACGACACGTACACCCTCGAGGTGCGCCATTACCGGATCGTTCACAGTCGGCTGGCTGAGTCTCTGGGCGACGCGAAGATCGTCTTCCTGTCCGATCTGCACATGAGGAGATTCGGACCGCGCGAGCAGGAGATCCTCCGCATCCTCCGGGAGGAAAAGCCGGATATCATCCTGCTGGGAGGCGATTATATCTCGTTCCGGGGCTCCTACGACCCGGTCATGGCGTTTTTTCATCAATTGCCGCGAGCGTACGCCGTGATGGGAAACTCGGATTATTACAACGAAAACGGATCGTGCATCCTGTGCCATAAACCGGGTTCTTCCGAGTTGAAATCTGATCCGAATGTTCTTTTTCTGAGAAATACCTCGACCC
>JAKQPV010000085.1:0-2895 GCA_029564515.1 Spirochaetota bacterium
TTTCAAGCTTTGTCTGTCTGATCTCTTCATCAAACAGGCCTCTCTGTTCCCGGCGTTTTGTCTTTTTTGTTTTCATGATTCTTTATGTCTCATGGCCAATCTTTTGGCAAGCATTACTTGAGTTTTTGTGACCGCCCTTAATAATGCCCCGCTCGGCGCGGGCCAAACGCGCAAAAAAAGTTATTGCCATGATCCGCCACTTGCAGTATCATTAACTATGTTTTGCATTAGGGAACGCCAATGACCGACAGGCCTGTAAATCTGAACGAAATCATTCAGTTGAGCTCGGAGCTCAATACCGTACAGGACCTGGACCTGCTTCTGGACAAGATCCTTACCGAGGCGCGCCGCATCCTGAACGCCGACGCCGCCTCGATCCAGATCAAGGAAGGGGACGAGCTCATTTTCAGCCACGTGCAGACAGAGTCGATACAGCGTTTGCTCCCGCCCGGGCAGAAGCTGATCTACACGACCTTCCGGACCAGGATCAGCCACGGCTCCATATCCGGCCACGTGGCGCTTACCGGCGAGATACTGAATATCCCGGACGCCTACCGAATCCCCGCGGACATGCCCTATCAGTTCGATCGCACATCCGACATCAAGTCTAATTACCACACCAAGTCCATGCTTACCATTCCCCTGATCAATAACAGGAGAGAGGTACTGGGCGTCATGCAGATCCTGAACTCAAAGAACCCCGGGCCCGGGGGGGGATCCTGCGACGGCGACGGGGCTTTTACCGGGAGCTTCGACGCTTCCGACGAGATGTTCGCCCTTCACTTCGCGAATATCGCGAGCATGATACTCCAGCGCGCCAAGATGACACGCGCCCTGATCCTCCGCATGATCAGCATGGCAGAGCTGCGCGATCCGAAAGAGACCGGTCCGCATGTCAACCGCGTTGCGGCTTACTCGGTCGAGATATACGAAAAGTGGGCCCGCGCGCGGGGCCTCCGCAAGGAGGAGATCGACCAGAAAAAGGACATCCTCCGCATGGCTGCAATGCTTCACGACGTCGGCAAGGTTGCGGTCTCTGACCTCATCTTAAAAAAGCCGGCGCGGTTTACGCCCGAAGAATTTGAGATCATGAAGACTCACACCTTCCAGGGGGCGCGGCTCTTCAAGTTCAGGGAGTCGGAATTCGATGAGATGTCTGCGGAGGTCGCCCTCACTCACCATGAGAACTGGGACGGCACCGGTTATCCCGGCCGAGTCGATGTTGACACCGGCGAGCCACTGGAAAAGGATTCAAAAGGGCAAGCGGTGCCGCTGAAAGGCGAGGAAATCCCCATCTTCGGCAGAATCGTCGCGCTGACGGACGTGTTCGACGCGCTTTCATCAAAAAGGGTGTACAAGGAAGCGTGGGCCCCGGATGACGTGCTCTCGGAAATGCGCACCATGTCCGGGAAAAAATTCGATCCTGAACTGGTCGAGATTTTTTTCGAGAGCCTCGATGTCATCCGCAGTATAGCTGCACGGTACCGCGAAGAGGCTTAACCCTCGCCGCCGGCCCGAACCGCGATCCACTCCGCGCCGGACCTGTCCTTTTTTATCGTAACCCGGTTGGTGTCGATGAGCTCGGCGAGGACCGTCCTGATGTAATCCCTGCTCCAGTCGAGGTGACGCGCAGCGTCTTTCTGGAACGATTCCATGTTCAGGAGCGACCAGTTTCCCGACGCGTCCCGTTTACCGCTGCCCAGCATTTCCAGGAGGATCTCCGCCAGGAGCCTTCCGATGCGTTCCTGGTTCGCGTACTTCATTAATAGTTCATCGGTCTCGCGCAGCCGTTCGGACAGGAACTGTATGACACTCACGGAAAACTCGTGGTTTTTTTTGATCGTTTCATTGAAGGATTCACGGTCCATCTTAATCAGAATGCAGTCTTCCATGGCGACGGCGCTTGCAGAGCGGGGCTTCACGTTAATGATGGCCATTTCACCGACGAACTCGCCCTCACCGAGGATGCGGATATTCTCGTCAAACGAGCCAAGACCCTTGCTGATCTGCACCCTCCCCCTGTGGATCATATACATGACGTCAGCTGCATCTCCCTCGCGGAAGATGTAATCCCCCTGCTTGAAATTGACACCATAATACTTCACCAGCTTGCTCATCGGCACCTCCCCGGCAGTAGTGCGGGGCGCCGGGCGCCCCGCCTGAAATCCTTTTCCTTAAACCTGTATTTCCCGCCGCCGATTACACGACATGCAGGCTCTTCGTCGAAAAATTCGGCTCCGTCGTAACATTGATGCCGAGCTTCCTAAGTCCGGCCTCGTCGCCGGGGGTCGGCATGTGCGTCATGTGCATCTCGCAGTTCTTGAGCTCTTTCAGCTTCGTCATGGCCTCGTGGGAAGTCGGGTTTGTTGCCGCGCTGATGCTCAGCGCGATGAGGGTCTCCTCCAGGTCGAGGCTCACCGAACGGGCTCCCAGCACATCCTTTTTGAGGCTCCTGATCGATTCAATGATCTGGGGCGAGAGCAGGTGTATCCGGTCCGGGATCTCTGCGAGCTTCTTGATCGCATTCAGAATGACGCTCGGCGACGCGTGGAACAGGGGCGAGTTCTTGCCGGTCACGATGGTCCCGTCCGCCAGCTCGAGCGCTGCCCCGCAGAAGATCCCCTCGTTTCCCTTGCCGTTTCCCTCCGCGTCCGTAGCGGCGCTCCGGGCGGGCCCGACCGTGATGCGGTCCCCGGGCTTCAGTCCCAGCTCGTCCATCAGGAGCTCGACCCTCTGGACAGTCTCTTTGCTGGCGAAGCCGATGGCGTACTCGCATGAATAACGGAAATACCGCCTGATAATCTCCTGGCGTGCGGCTTCCCTGACCGCCTCGTCGTCCACGATGCCGAACCCGGCGCGGTTGACGCCCATGTCAGTAGGCGAACGGTACAACGA
>JAKQPV010000128.1:0-2086 GCA_029564515.1 Spirochaetota bacterium
GTGAGCTCTTACCTCGCCTTTTCACCCTTACCCCTCGACAAGCTCGGGGCGGTATGTTTTCTGTGGCACTTTCCCTGGGGTCGCCCCCGGTCGCCGTTAGCGACCATCCTGCCCTGTGGAGCTCGGACTTTCCTCCGGCCCGGTGAGGGGCCCGCGATCATCCCGCCTGCTCCGACACGCACCATTCTCCGATGGCTCTCTCGAATTTGCAATGATTATTTGGAGTTGACGACGGAAGGCACCCGTGTGCATTCGATCGCGGCGTGCCTGAAAGACCTTTTCTTTTTCCGCTCTTCTCGACTTCCGATCTTCCCGAATCCAGCGATAAACCACGTCATCGCGAGCGAAGCGTGGCGATCTCGCCGTTTCCATTGAGATTGCCGCGCACCCTGCGGGTACTCGCAATGACCCTTTCTAACCGTATTTATGCTTCTTATCGCTGGATTAGGGATCTTCCTAACTTCCGCTTTTCCCGAGTGCTTCGTCGAGCGCCTCGTTGGCAAGCCGGTCGGCCAGCACGTTTTCGCTGCGGCGGACATGCTCCACGCGCCAGGTGTCGAACCGCGAAAGCAGGGCGCGCGCGTCTGCCATGAGGGGCTGCAGGTCGGGCTTCTTGACTCGATAGACTCCCTGCAGCTGGCGCACGAGTAGCTCGGAGTCCATGAAGACGGAGATCGAGCGACAACCCTGCTTGAGGGCTTCCTCGAGTCCCAGGATCAGGGCCCGATACTCGGCGATGTTGTTGGTGCAGTGGCCCAGAAACTTCTTTGCCCGGGCGATTTCCCGTCCGTCGACGGACAGGAGAACGGCGCCGGCCCCCCCGTAGCCGGGGTTGCCGCGGCAGGCCCCGTCGGTGAAGAGGAAGAGCGTCTTATTCTCCATTGGCGCCTTCGTCCCAGTAAAGGATCCGGTTGCAGTTCGGGCAGCAGAGGATCTGCTCGGAGCGCTGAAGCTCGTTGTAGAGCTGCGGCGGGATGTTCATGTTGCAGCCGCTGCAGATACCCTTCCGGGCGGCGACGATGGCGATTCCGTTCCGCCGGACCTTGATCATTTCGTAGCGGCGGCGCAGGCCGGGCTCCAGATTCCCGATGAGGGCGTCGAACCGTGTCTTTTGCTCCTGCAGGGCCCCGTCGAGGGAGGCCACCTCTTCGTCGATTTTTTTCCGCTCCGCCTCGAACGTCGCGCGGACCTGCTCGAATTCCCTCTCGTGGACCTTGAGTGCCCCCCGCCTTTCGTCGATGCGGTCATAGAGGACCAGGATTTCCTCCTCGATCCTCCCATTTGCCTGCTCGACCGTTTCGATCTCCGTGAGCATCGCCTGGTATTCCTTGTTGGTCTTGACCTCGAGGAGGCGCTCCTTCGCTTTCCGGAGCCTGTCCTGGCCCGTTTTCAGCTCCGATTCCCTTTCCCGGTGCAGCTTGTTGAGCCCCTCGAGCCCCGTTCGCTCTTCCTCGATCCGTTCCTTGCTGAACCGGAACGACTGGTCGAGTTCCGCGGCTTTCTCGGGAAGGGTTTGCTTTCGGGTGTTCAGGGTTCGGACGTTCTGGTCGATCTTCTGAATGTCGATGAGGAGGGTGATCTGGTCTTTCAATCTTGTTCTCCCGCGCTTCCGTGATGTGAGGCCGAACAGGCCGGTTCGCCGGAATAAAAAAAATGCACCGGCTTCGGTGCATTGTTCAGAGGTATCCCGCTGTCGGGCGTGGCTGCGCATCCCGTGTGTGTTGAGTGACGTGCGACGGCTCTGTCCAAGGATCCGCTCCGCTTTCTGCAGGGGCCTGCGTGCCGGCCCCTGTGAAATGGTGGGCCCACCTGGGTTCGAACCAGGGACCTGCCGGTTATGAGCCGGTGGCTCTGCCAATTGAGCTATGGGCCCCGCAAAAGAAAATTCTTATAGAATTCGTATATTTATATTCATTCGACTGTTTTGTCAAGTCTTTATTTCACCGCCGACTTCAATTCCCGGCGGCGCGAGGGGTTCCTCAGGTTCTTGAGGACGTTTTCCTCGATCTGTCGGGCCCGTTCGACATTGATGTCGACGTTCTCGATGACGGCCCCCTCGAGCATCAGGTCCACACGCTCGCCGATG
>JAKQPV010000158.1:0-5930 GCA_029564515.1 Spirochaetota bacterium
ATTCGTGAGTTTCCCATATGCGAAGAGGAAGATGCTGAATGCAAACGCGAACAGCACCATGACACTGATCAGGGCGCCGAAATTATCATATATAATATCAATCCCGACGGTACCGGTATAGGCAAGCACCGCGACTGCGGCCATGCTGATTATAAATGATGGTAGCCCGTTCAATTTGTATTTCAGGGATGTACCGTCATCGAGCCTGACGCCGCTCACGGTCCTGCCCGGCAGGAGCGCCAGAAGGGCCGCCTGGAACGCGAACCATGAAAAAAAAATCAGGGCTGCGCGCCATGTGGGATAGATGCTGTCAATGAAACCGCTGAAGGCGGCATGGTCGATTTCCGGGCCGGGTATGATCCGGCCGCCGTTGAACCTTACGCAAAAATAGAGATAGTATACAATGGCCGGTAGTCCGATCATCATCAAAACATTGCCCGCAGGCCCGCCGAATTCGTATCGTTGTTTTACCGTCATGCAGCTTCGACCAAGATGATTATGGAGCATCACATCACGATGAATTATCTGGATAAGAAGAGGATATGTCAAGGCATAACCGGACTTTTTTTATTGATTTTATTCAGCCGCATTTGTATTATCGGAGCAGGCAAGTATGGGCTTCCCGTATCCATCATACCTGAAAAATGTCTGTCAGGAGTGCGACAAAACTCATGAAAAGCGTTTTGATTCTCCCGTGCGCCATGCTGGTGGCGGCAGTATGTACGGCCGTCTATGCCGGTGTCCCGGCTCAGAAGGTTGTCGTTAAATTTTTTGAAGGGGACGTTTCCATTCAGAACCATGGCGATCGCAAGTGGGAGCCCCTGACCCGTGCCTCGCGTCTGGATGGACGCACATTAATTATGACCGGGGAGAGAAGCCTTGTCGTCCTCACGGTGGAAGACCGCGAGATCACCATCCGCGAGAATAACACGGTACGACTGGGCGATCTGCTCTCCCGCTTGCAGGAAACGCGCGGTGGAAGGGACGCCTCCGGCATTATCAATTTGCTTTCGCGTGCGTTTGTTCGCGAGGAGCGCTATAGGTCAAAAACCGAGGTTGTCGGGGTCCGCGGAAAGGAAAGGGACACCAGGGACAGGGTCGACTGGATCGATGACTATGAAACGGGCAAGACCGGTAACGGAGACCGGCTCGACAGCGCCCGCGCGCTCTACGCTTCCGGCCGATACGGCGACTGCGCTTCGGAGCTGGAAAAGATGATCGGCTCCCTTGACGCGACGGGACGGCGTGAAGCCCTTCATCTCCTCGGTTTGAGCTGGTATGGAATCGGAGACTTCGCACGAAGCGCGGAATGCTTCAGAAAATATCTATCCCTCGGAGAGACGAGAGGACCTGACGCAGCGACTGCGACCTTCCTTCTCGCGATGTCGCTCTCCCTCGGTGGAGACAACAAGGGCGCCACGGAACAGCTGGAGCGTTACGTGAAACTGTTTCCCGATGAGGCCCGGCTCCCCGATGTCTGCCTTCTCCTGGGGCAGTTTTACAGCCGCGGCGGGCAGGGTGATAAGGCTGCAGCCTGCTACCGCCGCATCGTGAGCGACTACCCGGGCACAACGGCCGCTGCCGACGCGAAAAAAGAAATCGAAGCCATGAAGAGGTGATGTATGAATATTCCGAGGCTTGTTCTTGCCTGTGTTTTGCTGGTAAGTAGCACACCGCTCGTGGCGCAGGAGCTTTCTTCATCACGTGTTGTTTTGCTCAGAATGTCCGGTGATCCGGGAACCGATAGTTCCCGGACCGCCGACCTGACAGCCATGTCCGAAATCATGTCAAAGGAGTTTACACGGCTTGCGGGAAGCGACTTCACGGTGGTGGCTGATGACCGGGACTTCACAGGCCTGAGCGACACAGGCAGGAAAGCTGTCTGCATCAGGCATGGGGCCCGCTGGGCCGTGTTCGGCAGCGCGTACTTTAAGAAGGATGACAGGGACCTGATCACCTTTAAGCTCTGGTATTTCGATGCGGTGACGGGAACATATGATTCGGAATACTCGCAGGGCACCATGCGAACCCTCCCATTTCATATCAGGAGACTCGTCCGGGGAATGTTCTACCTGATGGCGAAGGAAACCAATTTTTTTATCAAGCAGGAAGGCTCTTCCGTGCCATCCATGCGGAAGATAATCATATGTGAACCCTCATTCAATAACAACTTCCAGGGTGGGACATTCGAGAAATTCCGGGGAGACCTGATAAGCCTGATTAAGAAGGATCTGGGAGACCGCCTGGAGATTGCAAGTGATCAAGCATACAGGTTCCTGGTGCTCCCGCCGACTGTCGATTACAGGGACGTGAAGAGACTCAAACGCGTGAGCGGGCTATCAGGCGCCAACTGGGTCCTATTCGCAGAAATGTATCAGAATGAAGAGAAGATCAACCTGTCTCTTTACCTGTACAACGATCAGAAAGGCTCTTATGATTCCATATATGGCGAAAAGCTCACATCATATGCCGAAGCCATATCATTCATCGACAAAGGAATCAACGATATATATATGAGAATATCACGTGCCGATGGGTATTATCTCCATGAAAATAACGCGGTACGATACGTCCGGGAATTTACCGACTTCGGTGTGCCGGAGAGCAACCTGTTCCAGTTCTACGTCTATGGCGTTGAGCGGGATGGCAGCGATCTACTGGTTGCCGCCATGTTTACGGTTGTGCGGCTCGACCGGAACGGAGCGGTTAAAACAGTCTACGGGCGGCGGGGCACCGGCAGGGGAGAATTCCAGACGGCCATGAAAGTCCGGGCTCGCGGCGGGAAGGTCTATATCTATGACAGCACCGGGAAGATGCTCGTGTTCCGGGACGATGGAAGTTTCGTACGCGAATTTACGATCGGAACGTCCTATGCCGGATCGTTCGCGATCGCGGAGAACGGTTCGATTTTTGTACCGATTGTGCAGGACCGAAAAATAACCCTGTTCGATGAAAATGGCCGCAGGGTGCGGGATATATCCTTCCCCGACACGGATACGGTCATGGCGGTCAGCCAGGGGGAAAAAACGGTTACCGCGCTCCTGATGCATAATACCGAGTATCTGTTCAGGGATTACGATTTCACCGGGAACCCAGTGGCGGAGCGTTCGATCCCCCGGTCTGATTACTATATCTCCGCTTTCAGACGGGACGGCAGGGGAAACATCTACTGCCTCGATATGACCAAAAAATTATTTTTCAAGATTGGAGCCGCGGGCAGGGTGCTCTGGCTGAAGGATCAACTGGACATCTATCCCACGAACGGGCTTAATAATCCGATGGACATAGAAATAAGCGCTGCAGGGGACGAGATCTTCATAGCGGATTACATGAACCGGCGGGTGGTAAAGTTCAAGGAATTCAGCGGATTGGCGCAGTGTGCTAACGAGACGGGCTGCCTTGCCGCAGCGGCACGGCTCCGTGACACTGATCAGGACGGCTATCTTTCTCTTCTCAATCACGCCCTCTATATCAGGCAGGACCACGTGCCTGCCCTTGCCGAACTTGCGGGATTCTACGGCCGAGTCGGCGGCTACGAGCGGGCCGTCGGGCTCTGGGAGCAGGTCCTGGAAATAGATAACGGAAATGCAGCGGCGACAGCGGGCCTCAGAAAGGACAGGACGCGCATGTCCCTGCGGGCTGGCGATGTGCACGCAAAGCAATTCAGGGATACGATGGCACAGGTGGGTCCCGAGGCAGCCAGAAAGTTCTATGAGGAGGCGGTAAAGAACTACGAGCTCGCGCTTAAAGCAAGCCCCGACGATGCGGGCATCAGGGCAAAATACCAGGACCTGAAGAATGAGTATGACCGTGCTTCCGGTTCGGCAGGGCCGAAGATCGAGATCGATGGCGTGTCGTTCAGGGAAGTTTTTGCCGCACAGTACAAATATTACAGCGACAACCCGGTAGGCGAGATCCGCGTGAAGAATGCAACCGGGAAGGAGATAGATAAAATTCTGGCAGAAGTCGAGGTAAAGAACTTCATGGATTACCCGACCGAGAGCAGAACCCTCAGGGGTGTTAAGAGCGGAGAAGAAGCCGCCATCAAGCTATACGCCGTATTCAATAATAAGATTCTCTCTGTTACCGAAGACACGCCCCAGAGCGCCCAGATAACCGTCAGGTACTGGGTCGGGGACAGGGAATACAGCGCGTCGTCAAGTACCTCGTTTACGCTCTACAACCGCAACGCCCTGACCTGGGACCAGACCGAGAAACTGTGTACCTTTATCACTCCCAAGGACCCGGCGGTCAAGGTGTATGCGCGGGACGTGGTCCAGATGTTCAGGAACAGCCGGTTCGATTTCATGAACCCGCAGCTCCAGACGGCGATCCAGCTCTTTGATTCGCTGGGCGTATACGGCATGACCTATATAACTGACCCCAAGACTCCTTTTGCCAGATTCTCGAAACTCAAGAACCAGGTCGATTACGTGCAATATCCGCGTGACTCGCTCCGCTTCAAGACCGGGGATTGCGACGACCTGACGGTGCTTTTCTGCTCCCTGCTGGAAAATCTCGGCGTTGATACCTGCATGATAACCGTTCCCGGCCATATATTCATGATGTTCAACACGGAGGTCCCGGCGGGCCGCCGTGCGGACATCGCTGATGCCGAGGATGCGGTCATAGTCCATGAAGGGACTGTCTGGATCCCGGTGGAGACGACCGTGTTCGGAAAGTCCTTCCTGGAATCGTGGGACAGTGCGGCGCGGCAGTACGGGCGCTACCGCGGCGGAAACGGGGCCGAAATCGTCGATACCAGAAAGGCATGGGCGAGCTTCGCTCCGGTGACGCTTGAGATCGCGCCGTGGGAGCCCATCGTCCCGGCGCGGGACGGGGTCGAGAGGCTCTTTAATAATGATATTAACACCATTATTAACCGGGAGCTTGCCAGGAGGATAGGCTTCCTCAAGGAGAAGCTGGACCGGAGCCCCGGCGACTCCAGGATACTCAATTCTCTCGGCGTGGCATACGCCCGGTACGGCAGGTATGACGATGCCGTCTCGTTCCTTAAAAAGGCGATCCAGGCCGACGGCCGCAATTTTGCCGCACACTGCAACCTGGGGAACGTGTACCTGCTCCGGGGCGAGCTCCCTGCCGCCGTGGACTGCTTCTCGAAGGCGAAGGAGTTGAAGCCTGATAATGCGTCGGTTCATATGAACATGGCGATTATCTATGACAGGATGAAAAGGTATGACGACATGAAGCGCTCATATGAGAGCGCGATCAAGCTCAACGGAGAGCTTGATCGGCACTACGGCTATCTGATCAAGAGCCAGGACAGGTCACGGGCGGATTCTCAGACGCGCCATATGCCCGTCCTCTGGGTAGATGGGGATCAGGTAAGCCCGGGAAAGTAACAGACGATGCCCTTCATGCCGGTGAATGGACTGCCTGATCGGGATGGGGAAGTTCCTTGAGCGGGCCGGCATGAATGATCGGCGATACTGATGATGCGGTGACCATATGAAATCATTACGGGAACTCTACCGGATCGGTCCCGGCCCCTCGAGCAGCCATACCATGGGACCGTCGAGAGCCGCCGGCCTTTACAGAAAGAGGACCGCTTCCAGAGCGATCTCATACCGGGTCACTCTGCATGGAAGTCTTGCAGCTACCGGGAAGGGGCACCTGACCGACCGGGCCATTGAGTCTTCTCTCCTGCCGTTGAAATGCGAAATTGTCTGGGTCCCCGGGCGTGAGCTACCACTTCACCCCAATGGAATGGTCTTCGAGGCTATTGACGCATCCGGTAACAGCTTCGATACATGGACGGTCTACAGCACCGGCGGCGGCGCCCTCCTGGACGACTCCGGGATGTCGGATACTCCCGACGTGTACCCGTTTGATACCATGACCGGCCTGCTCGGCCGTTGCGATGCGGAAGGCAAAACCCTCTGGAATTACGCTGAAGACTGTGAGGGCAC
>JAKQPV010000121.1:0-1519 GCA_029564515.1 Spirochaetota bacterium
CGCCGGGTTCTGCACTACGAGCAGCCCGGAATACTCCGGTCTGGCGAGATCTTCAAGGCTCCGGGGCGGTGCGATGCCCTTTGAGCTGAACCACGCGCGATCGTAATTCACGCAGACGTCGCCGTAGTCCACTGGCGTGAGACGGTAGGTCTTGTCCAGCGCCAGGCTCTGGTCGACGGATGTGAGCAGAGGCGAGCGGTAGGGAACGAATATGCCGGATGCGAGCGCCCTGCTCATGAACGTGTTGTCCACGCCGTAGAAGACGTCGGCAAGAGGATGCTCCTTGGAGAGAATGGCCAAGTTGAGCGCTGCGCCCGCATCCCCGGATTTCAGGAAGCGCACGTGGATGCCGTGTTCTTTCTCGAACCCTGCAAGCAGGTCCTCGCTCATGCTGAAGCTGTCGTGCGTCATAACGGTCACGACCGCGACATCCTCGGACGCCGAATCTCTCGAGCATCCGTGCAGGACGAGCCCCGAAATCAGGAGCATGAAAAGCAGAAATGAGAATTGTTTCATCATCTGTTGCGTTGCGCCCTCCCTCATCAGGAAGCCGCGCGGAAAGCGGCGCGGCTTCTCCTCGACGAAAAAAGCCATCCCCCTTGGAGGAGGACGGCTTTTCCACCCATGAGCCTTCATTCCTCCGCCGGCATTATCCGGTTCAGGTTCCACGGGCGGGCCCACAGCTCTTCCGATCGGATCAAGGACCCCTCTCAGCCCGGTTTTTCCGAGCTCCCGTCAAGGCATCGGCCTGAATATTCATCCATTCTTAGAGCCTGCGAGCCGATTCTGTCAAGATGATTCATCCGCTGCAAATGCTGCACGCTGCATGGCAAATAAGGATGAACAGAAAGATAATTCAATTCAATAGGATGGATGTAAACACTATAATTCCCCTAAACATCTTCGGGAGGAACATTATGAATGACAGCTCTTAAAAAACCTTGCACCACTCAGCCTCATGGGCTTCAGGATGACCGCGGTTCTGCTGAACCTGTACAACACGGCCTGTTCCAGATGAATGCCGGCATCCTCGCGAAGGGCATCTTTTACAAAGGCCTGGCTCAGGTGATCGCCGGGATCATGGATTGCCTGAAGGCAGACACCTTCGTGATGGCGGCCTTCACGTCCTGTGCGCTGTTCCGGCCGATCCTGGTCTTACTCGCCGGCTTCAACGGTAAATACAGGCTCGCGGGCAATTCGATTTTGGATGGACCGGCGCTTGGGCGGTGTTCACAGAATACGAGGGCGTGCTCTGCGGCGCATCGGCCATATATCTCGCCAAGGCCCGGGTGATCAACGAGCATCACGGCAGGGTCGTCATGCCCGTCGGCTGATGACGGCCGCTCAGAAAGGCGAAGGCAAAAGGCCGGAGATGGAGATGTCCCCGGCCTTTTGTCAGGATAGAAAGGAGAATGACGGTCAGTCGGCTGGTTCCGCTGGCGCATCGTCGGCAGGAGCTGCATCGGCCGGTGCTTCACCGGCTTCGCTCACTCCGCCGGTAGTGGCGACGGCGGAAAGC
>JAKQPV010000122.1:0-53066 GCA_029564515.1 Spirochaetota bacterium
CGGCGGCGGCGCCCTCCTGGACGACTCCGGGATGTCGGATACTCCCGACGTGTACCCGTTTGATACCATGACCGGCCTGCTCGGCCGTTGCGATGCGGAAGGCAAAACCCTCTGGAATTACGCTGAAGACTGTGAGGGCACGGGAATAATGGACTACCTGCGTGATGTTCTCGGCGCCATGAAGAACGCGATCGACAGGGGGCTTGACGCTGAAGGCGTGCTCCCCGGCGGTCTGAACCTGCCCCGCAAGGCATCCTCGTACTATACGAGGAGCCTCCAGATGAAGGGGTACCTTGAAAAAACAGGGATGATTTTTTCATATGCGCTTGCCGTGTCAGAGGAGAATGCCTGCGGCGGCACTATCGTGACCGCGCCGACCTGCGGCTCTGCCGGAGTTCTCCCCGCAGTTATTTTTTTCATGAATAGTTTTTATGGCATCAGCGATGAAAAGCTTGTACGAGGGCTCGCAACCGCGGGATTAATCGGGAATTTCGTCAAGCGCAACGCCTCCATTTCCGGCGCGGAAGTCGGGTGCCAGGGCGAGGTCGGCACCGCCTGCGCCATGGCTGCCGGGGCCGCAGCGCAGCTCATGGGAGGAACGCCCCACCAGGTCGAGTATGCTGCGGAGATGGGGCTGGAGCATCACCTGGGCCTGACCTGCGACCCGATCAAGGGGCTGGTCCAGATACCGTGCATCGAGAGAAACGCCATCGCCGCGGTGCGTGCGATGGACTGCGCATCGTACGTGCTCCTGTCGGACGGCCGCCACCTCGTATCATTCGACGAGGCGGTCAGGACCATGGCGCAGACCGGCAGGGACATGAAGAGCTGTTACCGCGAGACGTCGCAGGGCGGGCTTGCGTTTTTCCACGAAGGGCCGGGGCAGGATAAATAGCCGGCATTGACCAGGGAACAGCCGAACGTGCCGCTGCCCGCAGGATCCCTCCCTCATGAGTTCTCCCGGGAGCGATCGCTATCGAAACGATACAGTATTGAACAATCGACGAACCGGTCAAAGCCGTGCCCGTATATGATGTAGTTTTTCTGGAAAAGGCCCCCCAGCCTGTAGGCGATACCTCCCGCGGCCGCGGAATATTTCAATCCCCCGCTTATTGACAGAATGATGTTCTTCGAGGTAATGATATTGATCCCCAGCACCAGGCCGAGATGCAATGACCCCAGGTTGTACTTTGCATCGTTATACCATGTTTTGAAAACATACCCCATTATAGGCTCTGCCAGCACCAGGACCATATTAGAATAATGCGCTTCATACATGTCATATCGCGTGTTTCCGAAAATGTAATGTACGCCAATCTGCGGTCCCAGCCACAGGTCCAGAAAATCTCTTTTTAAAAGCGAAAAACAGAATGTGTTATCAAAATTAAACCGTGATAGTTTTTGTGTGTAGCCTGTCTTAATGGCGTAATAATCAAGCGTGATGTTGAAGCGATTGGTGTAATTTTTAAAAGGCGTCTGGTAATCCATTACCAGGCCGCCCCCGGCATTCAGCATGTAAGCGTTGTCCTTGTCATACACTTTACTGAGAAACGGATTCTCTCCGTACCATACTGTTTCGCCGCTGCCGGCGGTAATAGATGCACCGATATCAAGAGCCTGTGCGTGCCGGCCTGTCGCTGCCGTAATTATTGCCATCGATATAATAAAACAGATGTTTTTGAACATTGGCATCTCCGGTAAGGTTTATTGCTGTTTTATAATAAAACACTAGTTAGTTTTAAAGATATTAATTAAGGGAAAAAATACAGCGCTCTGTTACAGAAATATGGGGGAGAGAATGGATGCGGGTGGCGGGATCGGCCTCTCCCGTGTCAGCCGAGGCGCGGGAATTTTAGTTTATAAATACATAATGCCATGGCAAGGCCTTCTCTCAAACCTGCCGTCGGAAAGCACCAATCCGGATCGCGCAACTTTTAAGCAGCCGGCAGACCCGGACCGCCATGATCTTCGCTGGCCAGGACAAGAAGCTGGTCGCAATGTCCGTTCAACTCGGTGCATGACTGGTGGATGGTCATGTTCATCTGCGCGATTTCCTGTGCCATCTGGGAAAGCCGCTCGACGGTGGACATCGTCTGCTGCAACGAGCGGTTTTGCTCCATTGTAGCGTCGACAATATTCTGGGAGAGAATATCGGTCTGCTCCGCCTGCATGATGACCTGCTGGAGAGTGGTTGTCTGGTTCTGCATCAGGTCACCCACCGTGTCGATTCCGCCGCGTATCTTTTCCACCAGCGAGAGCATGTGCTCGGCCGAGCTTCTGGTCTCAGTAACGGTGGCGGCGCCGCGGGAGATGTCGTTGATGATGGCGGTGATCTGGCCTCCAATCTGCTTGGAGTTGTCCGCTGTGGCCTGGGCCAGTTTGCCGATCTCCTCGGCGACCACGGCAAAACCTCTCCCGTGCTCGCCGGCCCGGGCAGCCTCGATGGCCGCGTTCAGGCTCAGGAGGTTGATCCGGTCGGATATATCGTTAATGAGCTCGAGGAAGCGGTTGATCTCGGCGCCGCCGTGGCTGATTACCTCCATCGTTTCCGACATGACCTTGAGGTTTTCCTTGGTGCCGCTGGCGGACTGCGTAATCGCACCGATGCTCTCGATGACGGTTGATCCCGCGTGCATCACGTCCTGCTGCTTCCGATTGAGCTCGGTGACCATGTTTCTGGTCTGGCCCCCTTCCCGTTTCTGCGACAGGGTGGAATCGTGGATTTGCTCGTTCGCGGACGTGATCTCCTCGAAGGTGGCGGAGAGCTCCTCGCTGCTCGAGGCCTGCTCCTCGGCAAGGTTCGAGAGCTTCCGGCTGATGTCCACAAGGGAGGCGTTAAGCGCAGCGAACGATCCCGACAGCGTGCGAACGGATGCCATGACCTCCTCGAGAAACTGCGAGCGTTCCCGCGCGCTCTTTTCATTGGCCTCGAGATCGCAGTTCAGCGACACGAGCGATGTGCGCATCGTCGATACGCGGTCGCTCAGCCCCAGGCAGAAGAAGACCGCCAGGACGACCAGGCCGAGCATTATGCAGTTCTGTGTGAAGAGGTTGGCAGGTATGAGGCCAACAGTCTTCAAGATGAAGGTGATGCTCCCGAAAATGAGACCGAAGCAACCGATAAGGCCGAAGAACGTATCGCGCGAGCGATATGCCTTTGCTCCTATAAAAGCGAAGAAGGGGACAGCGCTCGAAAGGAAGGTCAGCATCGTGGCTACACGGATTGCAGTCGAGTAGGGGAACAGCAGAGTGGGGATCACCCATGCCAGCCCCGGCACGATAGCCAGGACTATGAGGACTATGTCGATTATCCGGTGCTTGTGCCGCGTGTCAAGGTATGACCTGGAAAACTGGCCGATCAACGCGGACGAAAAGCACATTGAAAGGGGTACGACCTTGTTAGCCCACCAGATGGCATTGGGCCACAGGTACTGGAAAGCCAATCCATTCAGGCAGAGCATGAGCGTGCCGTAGCTTATAAGAAAGAGTATGTAATACAGATAGGTCCGGTCCCTGAGCGAAAAGAGAAAAAAGAGATTATACAGTATGATTATGACAAGTATGCCGGCAAACATCCAGAGGTATGGAAGCTCCACGTGCAGGCGCTCGAGAAAACTGCGGTGAGATATGAGCTTGGGCATGAAGTTGAGAGAGCTCCCGGTGTTGATCCTGAAATAGTACGTGTGGACCCCGGGCCCCTCGTTCAGGGCGAACACGAAATTCCGGTCGATGATATCGCGCTGTGAGAACGGGACGGTGTCGCCGGTAACGATTTTCCTGAACCCTCCCGCGGCGTGCCTGTCCGGGGCGTAGAAGCTCACCAGGTCCAGCATCGGGTAGTCGAGCTCGAAGTAAATGCTTTCCGACGAGTGCCTCCGGTTATCGAGCGTAAACCGGAACCAGTAGGGATGGCTGACATATCCAAAATTGACAGATTCTCCGGTGACGGGCTGCCATACGATCGCCGGGTCTGTCACGCTGCCGATATCCTCCAATCGGTTGTCAGCGTCCACCAGGTATTCCATGGCATGGCTGAGCGGCGCGATGGTCAGGTCTTCATTTACTGAAATCAGCCGCTCTGCGGATGATGCGTTCGTGCCGAGAAAAACAAAAATGCATGCGGTAACTATCGCCACATATGTCATTGTGTCTTTCATCATACCCCTCCCCAGTATTGTGCTTCGCTTCCTGTCGGAACGTGAAGTTCCATCTGGACAGAAAGCTAAAATACTTTCATGGCAGCATTACGGATGAGAGAGTACAGACATCCGCCATTTTAATACCGGTATATATGATTGTTTGGAGTGAATGCAAGTTTGATTGACCTGCGAAATAACACAGGCCGCTAACCATTGAACAATCTGGTTCATCATCATTATCGTAGTGATGTTAATTATGAAATAATATATAAAAGAATAACTTGAATATGTCAATGTATTTTTTAGCCCGGTTGGGTTTATTTTTAGTTAAAAGCTGTTTTTGTGGTCAGGCTGGTCTTTCCAGAAGCAATCAAATGAGCTCAACAATTACTGTCGAGGCAGGCGAATCACTGCGGGATATCAAATTGATTTATCCAATACGAATAATTATCGGACAGGGTCTTGCTATTTCATCGCGACAGGTACTTATGTATCGCCGCGGCCGCGTCCCTGCCGTCCTGGATAGCGTACACAACGAGGGAGGCTCCGCGCGAAGAGTCGCCTGCTGAAAACACGCCCTCGACGCTGGTCATGAAGTTCCCGTCGATTTTAATGTTTCCCCTCTCGTCGAGCTCCGGTCCCAGGTCTTGAACCAGCCCCGGGTGGACCGGGTGTACGAAGCCCATCGCGATGAGCACGAGGTCCGCGTCAAGCTCGAACGCGGAACCGGGTACTTCCTTCATCGTCTGCCGTCCGTCCGGGCCGGCGCTCCAAACGACGCTCACCGCCGATAGCGTGCTGACGGTGCCGTTACTGCCAATGAACTTTTTCGTGGACACGTTCCAGAGTCGCGTACAGCCCTCCTCGTGCGAAGAGGATGTCTTGAGGAGCTTGGGCCAGAGGGGCCACGGCTCCTTATCGGTGCGGTGGTCGGGCGGCTGGGGCAGGAGCTCCATCTGCGTGATGCTGCGGGCGCCCTGCCGGTTCGCAGTGCCCACGCAGTCGGAACCGGTATCACCGCCGCCAATCACGACCACGTTCTTGTCATAGGCCATGATCAGCTCTTCGGGCGGAATCCGGTCCCCCTTCACGATCCTGTTCTGCTGCGAGAGGTATTCCAGGGCGAAGTGTATGCCGCCCAGCTCGCATCCCGGTATGACCAGATTGCGCGGCTCGCGCGCGCCGATTGCGATGCAGACCGCGTCGAATTCATCGCGGATCTCCGCGACGGGAATGTCCATGCCCACGGCAATCCCGGTTTTAATAATGAGGCCCTCTTCGATGAGAATGTTAATCCTCCGGTCGATGATCGACTTGTTCAGCTTGAAATCGGGTATGCCGTAGCGGAGGTAGCCGCCCACGCCGTCGGCGGACTCGAACAGGGTTACCGTATGGCCTTTCCTGTTGAGCAAGTCGGCGCATGCGAGGCCCGCAGGGCCGCCGCCGATGACCGCGACTTTTTTACCGGTCCTTGTCGCGGGGGGACTCGGCTTCACGTATCCCAGGGCGAAGGCTTTCTCGATCACCGCCAGCTCGTTCTGCCTGATGGTGACCGCATCGTCGTTGATCGCGAGCACGCAGGATGCTTCGCACAGGGCGGGGCAGACGCGGCCCGTGAACTCGGGGAAGTTGTTCGTCTCCTGAAGATTGTCGTATGCCGCTTTCCAGTCGCCGCGGTAGATCAGGTCCTGCCACTCGGGCATGATGTTGGACACCGGGCAGGCCCAGTGGCAGAAGGGGACGCCGCAGTCCATGCAGCGCGATGCCTGCTGGCGCCGCGCGTCGTCCGGCAGATTCCTCTCCACCTCGAGATAATCGTTGACCCGCTCCTCCACGGGGCGGTAGCCGGCCTCCTGCCGTTTTATCTTTAAAAAACCTTTCGGATCTCCCATCAGTAAGTCACCCCCAGCTGCTCTTCTTCCCGTATGCGGGCGAGTTTTTCGTCGATCATGGCAAGCTTCATCTCGTCCATGGCGCGCTTGTATTCGAATGGCAGCACCTTGACGAAGTGCTGGACGAAATCGTGCCAGTTCGCCAGGACCTGCTTTGCCACGGTGCTGCCGGTGTATATCACGTGTTTCTTTAACAGCTCAATGATCGTGTCCTGGTCTTCGTACTCGCGGACCGGCGAGAGGTTCACCATGCCCCTGTTGCAGAAATATTCCAGCGTCCCGTCCCGGTCGAGCACGTATGCGATGCCGCCGCTCATTCCGGCGGCGAAGTTCCTGCCGACTTTTCCCAGTACGATGATGCGGCCTCCGGTCATGTACTCGGCGCAGTGGTCTCCGGTGCCCTCGACCACCGCATGCGCCCCGCTGTTGCGGACCGCAAAGCGCTCGCCCGCGATCCCGCGGATGTATGCCTCGCCCGACGTGGCCCCGTACAGCACCGTGTTGCCGATAATGATGTTTTCTTCCGGGATAAACGTGCTGCCGGCAGGCGGTACGGCGATCACCTTCCCTCCCGAGAGCCCCTTGGCGAAGTAATCATTGGCATCGCCTTCCAGGCGGAAGGTAATACCCTTCGTGAGAAAGGCGCCGAAGCTCTGTCCCGCGCTGCCGCGGAAGTTGCACTGGATCATATCGTCCGGGAGCCCGGCCTCGCCGAAGCGGGTCGATACCTCGTAGGAGAGCATTGTCCCGGTCGAGCGGTTGGTATTATTGATGGGCATGTCAATGACCACCGGCATCCGGCCGTACTGCGTCAGGGCGGCCTCGGACCGCTCGATGAGTGTCCGGTCCAGCACGTCTTCTATCTTGTACACCTGCGACTGCACGCAGTGGCCGGCAAATGTTTTCGCCTCCTCCGGCACGTACAGCAGGAGTGACGGGTCCACGGTCTTTGCTTTCCAGTGGTCGATGCTTCGCACCGCGAGGAGGTCGCGCCGTCCCACCAGGTCGTCGAATTTCCTGATACCGAGCGAGGCCATGATCTCGCGTACCTCGTCCACGAGGAAGGTGAAATAGTTGACCAGGTGCCCCGGCGTGCCGGCGAAGCGCTTGCGGAGCTCCGGGTCCTGAGTCGCCACGCCAACGGGGCAGGTGTTCTGGTGGCACTTGCGCATCATCACGCACCCGAGCACGATGAGGGTGCCGGTGCCGAAGCCGAATTCCTCGGCGCCGAGCAGCGCCGCGATCACGATGTCGCGGCCGGTCTTGAGCTGGCCGTCGGTCTGAAGGCGCACCCTGCCCCGCAGGTCGTTCATGAGCAGGGTCTGGTGCGTCTCGGCAAGCCCGATCTCCCAGGGGAGACCGGCGTGCTTGATCGAGCTGATCGGGCTCGCGCCCGTGCCCCCCTCGAACCCGCTGATCAGTATGTTGTCCGCGTGGGCCTTGGCCACGCCTGCCGCGACCGTTCCGACGCCCGTCTCGGAAACGAGCTTAACGCTGATGCGGGCCTTCGGGTTCGCGTTTTTCAGGTCGTATATGAGCTGTGCCAGGTCCTCGATGGAATAGATGTCATGGTGAGGCGGCGGTGATATCAGGGTCACGCCCGGCGTGCTGTGGCGTGTCCTGGCGATGAACTGGTCGACCTTGAAACCGGGGAGCTGGCCCCCCTCTCCCGGTTTCGCGCCCTGCGCGATCTTGATCTGCAGCTCGTCCGCATTGGCCAGGTAGTTGCTCGTGACGCCGAACCGGCCCGAGGCCACCTGCTTGATGGCGCTGCGGGCCCAGGTGCCGTCGGGGCGCTCCGCAAAGCGATCGGAGTCCTCGCCACCCTCGCCGGAGTTGCTCCGCCCCCTGATGCTGTTCATGGCGACCGCGATGGTCTCGTGCGCCTCTCTGGAAATCGAGCCGAACGACATGGCCCCGGTCGTGAGCCGCTTCAGAATGTTTTTCGCAGGCTCCACTTCTTCCAGGGGTATCGGTGTCTGGGGCCTGAAGTCGAACAGGCCCCTGATGAAATGGGGCGCGCGGTTATTCTCGTCCACAAGTTTCGTGAACTTCTTGAATAACGAGTAGTCCCCTAAACGGGTTGCCCGTTGAAGCAGTGAGATCGATTCAGGGTTCCAGGCGTGTTTTTCACCGCCCTTGCGGTACTGGTAGGTGCCCTTTGACTCGAGCAGCGCGGGCCGCTCGCGGAAGGCGCGGTCGTGATTGAGCAGGACCTCACGCTCGACTTCGGCCGTGCCGATACCGCCGATACGGGACTCCGTACCGGTAAAATAATTATCGATGAGCTCCTTTCCCAGCCCGATCGCCTCGAATATCTGGGCGCCACGGTAGCTCCGAAGGGTCGAGGTCCCCATCTTGGAGAGCACTTTCAACAGTCCCTTGTTGGCCGCCCTGACATAGTTATCCTCCGCTTTCAGGTACATCAGGTTGGCGAGCCTGCCTTTTGCAACCAGGTCATGGATGGTGGCGAATGCCCCGTAGGGATTGACGGCGCCCGCGCCGTACCCGAACAGGAGCGCGAAGTGCATCACCTCGCGCGCCTCGGCCGTTTCGATGATCAGGCCTATACGTGTACGCTTCTTGGTGCGGATCAGGTGATGGTGCACGCCGGCGCAGGCAAGGAGCGAGGGGATTGGCGCGTTGTCGCGGTCAACGGCGCGATCCGACAGGATGATGTACCGGTATCCCCTGTCGATCATCTCCTCGACGCTGACGCAGAGCCTGTCGATAGCCTGTTTCATGCTTCCCGGCGCCGTTTTTACCGGGAAGGTCATGGGAAGGGTGATTGTTCCGAACCCGGGTATGTCGTTGGCCCGTATCTTTTCAATATCACTGTTCGTGATAATGGGATGCTTGATCTTGAGCATGCGGCAGTGCTCGGGCGTTTCAGCCAGAAGGTTTTTTTGCTCGCCCATGTAGCTTGTCAGTGTCATGACCAGCTCTTCCCGGATCGGGTCGATGGGAGGGTTGGTCACCTGCGCGAAGCATTGCTTGAAGTAGTCAAACAGCCTCTGCGGCCGGTCCGAGAAAACGGCAAGGGGCGTGTCGGTTCCCATGGAGCCGGTCGGCTCCTGCGCGGTTTCAGTCATGGGCGTGATGATGTCCTCAATGTCTTCCCTGGTGTAGCCGTGAACAAGGTGCGTCTCATGGAGAAGCCGGGCATCCATGGCAACCGGGGTTTCACCCCGCGCGTCGATATCTTCCAGCTTCTTTCTGTTCAGCTGCACCCAGAGCTGGTACGGTTTACGCGTGTATATCCGGTGCTTGATCTCTTCGTCCGGGATGATGCGCCCCTCTTTCAGGTCGACCAGCAGGAGCTTCCCGGGCGTCAGTCGGCCCTTGTATGCAATGGCCTCTGTCGGGAAATTCTGGACCCCCACTTCCGATCCCATGACGATGAGATCGTCATGGGTGACGACGTAGCGGGAAGGCCGCAGGCCGTTCCGGTCCAGGGTCCCGCCGACGTACCTGCCGTCGCAGAAGACCATGGAAGCGGGACCGTCCCAGGGCTCCATAAAAGTCGAGTGGTACTCGTAAAATGATTTCAGCTCTTCCGGTATCGGATTTTTTTCATTCCATGATTCCGGTATCAGCATCATGAGAGCGTGGGGCAGGGAACGGCCGGTAAAATAGAGCATCTCCAGCGCATTGTCGAACGACGCGGAATCGCTTTTACCCGGCTCTATAACCGGAAGTATCTTCCGGATGTCGCTGCCGAACTGGGGCGATTCGAAGGTCGACTCTCGGGCAGACATCCAGAAGCGGTTTCCCTTCACGGTGTTGATTTCGCCGTTATGGGCAAGGAGCCGGAACGGCTGCGCCAGGTCCCATGAGGGGAAAGTGTTGGTGCTGAAGCGTGAGTGTACCAGGGCGACCGCGCTCTCCATGTGCGGGTCGCACAGGTCATGGTAATAGTGCCGCACCTGGTTGGGCATGAGCATACCCTTGTATACGATCGTTCTGCCCGAAAGGGACGCGATATAGAACAGGTGCTTCTGCGCCAGCTGTGAGTTGCGTATCTTGTTTTCGATCACTTTCCGAATGATGTAGAGCTTTCGCTCCAATACGTCCGGTTCCAGGCACTCCCTCCCGGCGATGAAGATCTGCCTCATGGTCGGCTCCGAGGAGCGGGAAATGGTGCCCAGGACAGAGCTGTCCACCTCAACGGTGCGCCAGCCGACGGTCCGCATTCCTTCTTCGTCGATGACACCCTCTAGTCCGGCGATGCAGAAGTCCGCTTCGGCAGGATCACGGGGCAGGAACACGATGCCGGTACCGTAGGAGCCGGGGCCGGGAAGGGACGGCATCCCGGGCCGGTACAGTGCGTCCGGGATCTGGATCAGGATGCCGGCACCGTCACCGGTCTTGTTATCCGCGCTTTCCGCGCCGCGGTGCTCCATGCGCTCAAGGACTTCAAGTCCGCGCCCGACTATATCGTGGGAAGGAACTCCCTTGATGTGCGCGACGAATCCAATGCCGCATGAATCGTGCTCGTAGGCGCTGCTGTAAAGTCCTGGATGAATTCCTGACCGGTGCATATAAATTTGCTGACTCCTCAATTGCGATTTTCCCGTGAGCCGGTTTATTTGACAAGGGTAAAATCGAATACCTACTATGCAATAATATAATTAAAAGATTATTACGTGAATGTTAAATTTATCAATTCTATTAATTAATTTAGCGATCCTAAATAAATTATAGGATATATTACAGGGGAGCCTCTCTTTTGAAGTAGTGCTTATTGTGCCGGAGAAGAGGCCTGGCGAAAATGCGCGGGTAGCGGATCCAAGCGGTAAAAAAATTTGACCCGCTCATGGCTCGCGGATAATGCTTGAGTATTGTTGTTGGCGTTATAAAAACAAATAAGGGTGCGGGCAATGATAAGCACGGGACTTGGATATCTGGACAAACTGACGGGGGGTTTGAGCCTCGGCGACAATGTCGTCTGGGAATCGGCAGACGGGGTGCCGGTGGAGTATTTCATAAGGAGCTTTTTTTACGGCGCGGCGGATTTCAGCGAAAAAATAATTTTTATCAGTTTCAATTTCTCGCCCCACACGATCATGCAGCGGTATGATTATCTCTTCAGCAGGGAAAATACGATCCTGATTGATGCATTTACCCATGGCAAGGGCAATAGCGACAGCGTCTTTCTCGATTTTTACCAGAGCGACAAGTATGATAAAAAACGGGTTACCTGCATCGAAAATCCGAAAAATATCACCTCCTTCGTGAGCAAGCTCAATGAAATAGAGCGGAGCAATAAAGAGGGCTCTTTCTACATTTTTGACGGCCTCACCGGTATGAACGAGTTATGGAAGGACGAAAAGGCGGTGCTCGATTTTTTCACGTTTACCTGCCCGAAGCTCTACGATCTAAAAGCGCTCGCCTACTGGATCGTTCGGCGAGAGTCCCATTCCAAGGAATTTATTTCCGGCATCATGCAGACCACGCAGATCGTGTTTTCGATCAATACGACAGAGACCGATTACTACGAGCTGAAGGTTCACAAGCTGCAGGACCGTACGCCCCTGTACGGGTCCCGGCCGACCAGCTTCAAGATAATCGACGGCAACATCCTGTTCGAAGACCGAAAGACCGCAGGGAGCTTCGAAATAGGGGACAAGGTCAAGAACCTCAGGAAGGAGGCGCGGATGACCCAGGCGGACCTGGCGGCGGCCCTTGCCATGACACCGGGGGCCATATCCCAGATAGAGAACGACATCATCACGCCATCGCTGCAGACGCTTCTGCAGCTCTCCACCGTATTCTCGAAACCGGTCGATTATTTTATCGGGGGGGCCGGCGGCGGAATGAACAGCTCGGGGTATCTGCTGTCGAAGAAAGGCGGCCACCGCTCGGTGCCTCATCGACACGTTGACATGGTCCAGATCGTCGATACCGATCACTACGGTATAAAGCCGTTTTACGTGACCCTGCAGGATGATACCTCGGTAGAGGGCCCCCTCATGCTGCACAAGGGAAAGGAATTCATTGCCGTGATCCAGGGATCCATGAAAGTGATCATCGGCGGCGATACGGTTACCGCCGCGGAAGGCGACACGCTGCTGGTCTCTGACGCGTTCATATCGCGCCTTCAGAAAACGGGTGATGTCGCATGCCGGTTCCTGTACCTTCTGCTGTGAGACCGGGGCCGGACCGGACTCAGGCGGGATTTTCCAACTCGCACAGGGAAATGGCGCCGCTTGATACGTCGAAGATCATCATCTGGAGTCGGCCGTTGCCGGAATAGCGGTTGCCTTCAACGATCAGGGATTCGGCGACGCCGCCGGTTGCGATGAGGGGAATGCCGTGGCGCTCACGTTCCGAATGGCCGTGTATGTGCCCGAAGAATGCGGCGGCTATTTTATTCCGGTGCCGGTCGAACACCGCGAGGAACCGGTCGGACGATCGGGGCCAGAGAGAGTGAAAGGTCCATCCATCAGCCTCGGGAGGAAGGTGGGAGAGGATCACCGAGTTTTTCCGGATATTACGCTCTATGAAATCTTCCTCGGAACGGAGAAACATCCTGTTCGAGGTGTTGACGCAGATGAAGCGCCAGCGGCCGATATCGACCACCTTGCGGGTGGCGCCGAAATATTTTATGAAGCCGGCAAGGGGCCTGTCATGGTCGCCCGGTATGGCCGCGAGCCGGGACTGATACGGTTCCATGAGCGAAATGATCTCCTCGTATTCATCCGGGGCGCTGTTGAGAGAGAGATCGCCGGCCACGAGAAACGCGCCGGGCCGGTGCAGGCGCCAGACATGGTCCATCAGGGGGACGAAATTACGTTTCCATCCCTCCCGGCAGGCAAGGTCGGCGCAGATGGCGACGGTAGTGACTGATTCAAGGGAGGCGTATCTGGCTTTGATAATGTTCATTAAGACAAACTCCGGCGGATCATTAGAGCGTATGCGAATAGATGCAATTATACAGGTGAAATGGCGGGGAGTCAACAATAAGTTTTCACCCGCCGGTAAGACAGTACCTGATGCAATCCGGTTCCCGGAGCGGGGCTTGCTTGAGGGCTGAATAAAGAGAGGAGGATCGAATTTTTTTAATGAAGACGTTGCTGAAAGTTACGACCGGTCTTGAAAGCCTCGACGAGGTGTGCGACAGCCTGCGCATGGGCGACAATGTCGTGTGGCAGGTGGACTCGCTGTATGATTACGAGCAGTTTGTCCTGCCCTTCGCCAACAGCGCCATGAAAGAGGGGCGACGCCTTGTGTATATCTGCTTTGCCACCCACGAGGCCCTTCTCGCCCCCCACCAGTACAGTATCCGGTACGAGCTCGATCCACAGCGGGGATTCGAGCCGTTCACCACCACGCTCCACAGCATCATTACCGGCGAGGGGAGAGACGTGTTCTACGTGTTCGACTGTCTGTCCGATCTCCAGTCCGCCTGGGCCACGGACCTGATGCTCGGTAACTTTTTCAGCGTCACCTGCCCCTACCTGTTCGAGCTCGACACGATAGCGTATTTCGCCATTATCAGGAACAACCATTCGTTCAAGACTGTTGCCCGCATCAGGGAAACGACCCAGCTGCTCATTGATGTGTATAATACCGAGTCCAGCGTGTACATCCACCCCCTCAAGGTGCTGAACCGGTACACGCCCACCATGTTTTTCCCCCACCTGAAAAAGGGTGCGACCTTCACGCCCATCATCAACAGCATCGAGTCGACCATGCTGATAAAGCATATTCAGAAGCGGGGGCTTGAGAGCACCATCCGGATCCTTGATTACTGGGACCGGACCTTTCTGAAGGCCGAGGACCTTGCCCTGTCGCCGGGAAGCAGGGAAGAGCGCGAGGCGATGGTGCTGCAGCTCTGCCGGATGATCATGGGCCGTGACGAGAAAATTTTAAAGCTGGCCCAGGAGTACCTGGTGCTCGAGGATTTCCTTGAAATTAAAGACCACCTGATCGGAACCGGCTTCATAGGCGGCAAATCGGTCGGCATGCTTCTCGCGCGCAAGATACTGCTGTTCAAGAACAGGATGAAATGGGAGCGGATCCAGGAAGCCCACGATTCCTTTTATGTCGGGTCGGACGTGTTCTATACCTACGTCGTCCACAACGGCTGGTGGAATTTGTTCATGGAGCACAAGACCGATGATGGTTATTTTTCGGCCGCGGCAAAACTGCGCGAGGTCATACCGAGCGGCAGGTTCCCGGACGAGATCAAGGAAAAATTCCACCAGATCATCGAGTATTTCGGCCAGTCACCGATCATCGTCCGCTCCAGCAGTCTCCTTGAGGACGCGTATGGAAACGCGTTTGCGGGCAAATACGAGAGCATCTTCCTGGTCAACCAGGGATCGCCGGACAGCAGGTACGCCGAGTTCGAGCAGGCGGTAAAGCAGATCTTCGCCAGCGTCATGGGCGACGACGCTCTGTCTTACCGGATCAACAAGCACCTGGAAAAGCTTGACGAGCAGATGGGACTCCTGGTCATGCGGGTGTCAGGCTCGTACCATGAAAACTATTTTTTCCCGGACATGGCCGGCGTCGGGCTTTCCTACAACCATTACCTCTGGAACAGCTCCATGAACCCGCGGGCGGGCATGCTACGGCATGTTATCGGCCTGGGGACGCGTGCGGTTAACAGGATCGAGGGCGACTACGCGCGCATCATCGCACTTGATAATCCGCTCCTGAAACCGTATTCAGGCATGGACGATGCCAGGAAGTTTTCCCAGAAGAATATCGACGTACTCAACATAGCATGCAACAGGCTGGAATCGGTTGACGCGACTGTCTATTTCAAAAACAACAGAGAGATCATCAAGTCCTCTGTGGCGATCCGCGATATGGAGACCGAGGAGCGGATGCGCGAGCGCGGCATGGAAGAGCGGGAAGCGTGGCTCATCAATTTCGACGGATTCATCAACAACACGCCCTTCGTGAAGGACATGCAGATGGTCCTGGCCATTCTTGAGGAGATCTACGAGAACCCCGTCGATATCGAATACACGGTCAATTTCACCGTCGAGGGAAATTACCGGATCAACCTGCTCCAGTGCCGGCCCCAGCAGATCCGGTGGCGGAAAGACACCATCTCGGTCCCGGAGAACCTGGACGAGTCCCGCATCTTTTTCAGGTCCACGGGGCATTTCCTGGGTGGGAGCATCCTGACCGATGTCAGGTGGATCGTGTATGTGCATCCGGCCGGGTACAGCTCACTGGGCCTCACGGACAAATACGGCATCGCACGGTGCATCGGCAGGATCAACCGGCAGATCCAGAACAGGGGCGATGCCCCGGTCATGCTGATTGGCCCGGGCCGGTGGGGCACGACCACGCCGTCCCTGGGCGTGCCGGTTAAGTATTCAGAGATCAACAACATGTCGATCATTGTCGAGATAGCCTACATGCGGGATGACCTGATACCGGAGGTTTCATACGGGACCCATTTCTTCCAGGACCTTGTGGAGAGCGACACCTATTACATTGCCATATTTCCGGAAAAAGAGAACGTAGTTTTCAATCTCTCTATTGCGGCCGGATACACTGATATCGTGGGAGAATTGATTCCTGATGAGGCCCGGTATCATACTGTCATCAGCGTGTTCGATGTGGGCAGATCGATACGGCTTGCAGCGGATATCAGGACACAGAGTCTGATATGCTTTGACAACAAGGCATGACCCTGACACATGAATCACACCCATGGAAACGGTCTTCTTTTAAGTCAAAAAGGGACCATTTTCCGCGAATTCAACAAAAAAACAGTTAAAACAGGTTTAAAAGAAGCACGCAAAGAATAGTCGACCGCTACATCCCTCTTCCATCGTGAAAGGAAATTTTACAAAACTGTAACATTACACGAGTCATTAGTATAGCTATATAAATTGACAACAAGGGCCTCCCGATTTTAGTGGAACTAAAATTAGACCAATAAACTATATGTATCCTAAATAGTTGAAAATTAATCTAATCAATAGAGGAGAGGCATATGTCAACGGTTATCAATGAAATTATCGACAAGGTAAAAAGACAGGATCCCGAACAGAAAGAGTTCCACCAGGCGGTTGAAGAAGTGCTGAGCACGCTGGAGCCGACGGTGAAAAAGCATCCGGAATTTGTAAAAGCCAAGATATACGAGCGGATCGTCGAGCCCGACAGGGTCATCATGTTCCGCGTTCCGTGGCTCGATGACAAGGGAGAAGTGCAGGTGAACCGGGGATTCCGCGTGCAGTTCAGCAACGCGATCGGACCCTACAAGGGCGGTCTGCGGTTCCACCCCTCGGTCAACCTGGGGATCATCAAGTTTCTCGGTTTCGAGCAGATATTCAAGAACTCGCTGACCACGCTCCCCATGGGCGGCGCAAAGGGCGGATCGGATTTCGACCCCAAGGGCAAATCGGACATGGAAGTCATGAAGTTCACCCAGTCATTTATGCGCGAGTTATATCGTCATATCGGGGACGACACGGACGTTCCGGCCGGCGATATCGGCGTCGGCGGGCGCGAGATCGGGTTCCTGTACGGGTACTACAAAAAGATTGTGAACGAGCATACCGGTGTGTTGACCGGCAAGAGCCTTGAATACGGCGGAAGCCTCATCCGTCCCGAGGCGACCGGATACGGCGCGACCTATTTTGCGGCCGAGATGCTCTCCACGCAGGGTAAGGATTTCAACGGCAAGGTGGTTGCGGTCAGCGGATCGGGAAACGTGGCCCAGTATACTGTTGAGAAAGTGAACGCCCTTGGCGGAAAAGTCATCACCCTGAGCGACTCGAACGGTACTATCGTGGACGAGAAGGGGATCGACAAGGACAAGCTGAATTTCATCATGGAGCTGAAGAACGTAAAACGGGGACGGATCAAGGAATATGCCGACAAGTACGGCGCGAAATTTTTCGAAGGCCTGAGCGTGTGGGATGTGATCGGCGATCAGGGTCTCAAGATCGATGCCGCCTTTCCGTCGGCGCACGAGAACGAGATCAACGCGAAGAACGCGCAGGCGCTCGTGAAAAATGGCTGCTTCTGCATAAGCGAGGGCGCGAACATGCCGTCCACTCCCGAAGCGATCAAGATATACCAGGAGCACGGCGTGCTCTACGGACCGGGCAAGGCCGCGAACGCCGGCGGCGTGGCTACCTCCGGCCTCGAGATGTCCCAGAACAGCATGCGTCTCGCCTGGAGCCGCGAGGAAGTGGATTCCCGCCTCCAGGGTATCATGAAGAGCATACACAAGTCCTGCCTGAACGCGTCAGAGGCGTACGGCAAGAAGGGAGACTATGTCATGGGCGCTAACATCGCGGGCTTCATTAAAGTCGCCAAATCGATGCTTGCCGCAGGTGTTGTCTAATCCCGCGCAGACCGGTGTAACCGGATAGATCTCTCGGAGGGGGCTTTACCCAAAGCCCCCTCAATTCTCAGTTCTTTTCATTTTTTCCCTCCATTATTATCACCGGAATCCCGTCTTTTTGCTTGACGATCACTCCTTTTCTTAAAGGATGGGCTGGGGCGACGGCGGTATTGTGTTGAGATATAAACAACAGCCATCTATGGCCACCGATACAGGAGAACAGTAATGACAACAAACAAAAAGCTCTCCCTCTGGGTAGACGAAGCATCGGCGCTCATGACCCCCGACAGCATCCACTGGTGTGACGGATCACAGGATGAATACGACAGCTTGATCGCGCTGATGGTCAAGGAAGGCCTGGCCACGCCTCTCGACCGGAATAAACTCCCCGGGTGCTACCTTTTTCGCTCCGACCCCTCGGACGTGGCACGCGTAGAAAACAGGACCTACATAGCCTCCCGCACACGGGATGCTGCGGGCCCCACCAACAACTGGATCGATCCGAACGAGCTCAAGGGCATCATGAAGGAATTATACCGGGGTTGCATGAAGGGACGCACCATGTATGTTATCCCGTTCAGCATGGGGCCGGTGGGGTCGCCCATCTCGAAAATCGGGGTGGAGATCACCGACTCGCCCTATGTAGTCGTCAACATGCGCATCATGACGCGCGTGGGCACGGCAGTGATGGAAGCGCTCGGCGAGAACGGGGATTTCGTTCCCTGCCTCCATTCGGTGGGCAAGCCCCTGCAGAAGGGCGAGAGCGACAACGGCACGTGGCCCTGCGCGCCGCTCGATAAGAAATACATATCGCATTTCCCGGAGGAGCACACGATCTGGTCATACGGATCGGGGTACGGCGGCAATGCGCTCCTCGGTAAAAAGTGCCTTGCGCTCCGCATCGCTTCCGTGATCGCCCGCGAGGAGGGCTGGCTTGCGGAGCACATGCTGATCCTCGGCATCACGAGCCCCGAGGGGAAGAAGAAATATATCGCCGGCGCATTTCCGTCGGCATGCGGGAAAACGAACCTGGCAATGCTTATTCCCACCATCCCCGGCTGGAAGGTGGAATGCGTGGGCGACGACATCGCCTGGATGAAGTTCGGGAAGGATGGCCGCCTGTACGCCATAAACCCGGAGGCCGGGTTCTTCGGCGTGGCGCCGGGCACCTCGATGCAGTCGAACCCCAACGCCATGAAGTCGATCGACCGGAACACCATATACACCAACGTCGCGCTCACCGGTGACGGCAACGTCTGGTGGGAGGGAATCGGGTACAAGGCCCCGGGTAAACTCATCGACTGGACCGGCAGGGAATGGGAAGAGGGGGAAGCCACCGCTCCGGCCGCCCACCCGAACGCGCGCTTCACCGCGCCGGCGCGGCAGTGCCCGGGCATCGATCCCTCGTGGGAAGACCCGAACGGTGTACCCATCAGTGCGTTCCTGTTCGGCGGGCGCCGTCCGACAACGGTGCCACTCGTGCACCAGTCGTTTAACTGGAACCACGGCGTATTCCTGGGCTCAATCGTCGGCTCCGAGGTAACCGCGGCCGCCATGGACCTCGCGGCCGGGAGCGTGCGGCGCGACCCGTTCGCCATGCTCCCGTTCTGCGGGTACCACATGGGCGACTATTTCAGGCACTGGATAGAGATCGGTGCGCGCACGACAGCGGACAAGCTGCCCAAAATATTTTATGTCAACTGGTTCCGCAAGACCGCAGGCGGCAAGTGGCTCTGGCCCGGGTACGGCGAAAACAGCCGCGTGCTCAAGTGGGTTTTCGAGCGCTGCGATGACACGGGCGGCGCCGTGGAAACGCCTATCGGGTACATGCCTGCCCCCGTCGCGATAGACCGGACCGGACTTTCCGATGTGAGCGATGCTGACATGAACGAGCTCCTCGCGGTTGACCGGGAGGGCTGGATGAATGAGATCGGCCTGATCAAGGAGCATTACGCGAAATTCGGATCGCGGCTCCCGAAAGAGCTTGCCGATGAGCTGGCAGCGCTGGAAAAGCGGCTTTCCTGAGAGCTTGTCCCGTAACAGGTACCAGGGAAGGCCTGCCGCGATTAATTGTTACTATTTTTCATTCCGGCATCCAAAACGCTTGATTTTTCCTCCTCGGTTTGTCATTGTTCATTAACAGCATAACATAGACGAATCGAGGAGGGGGATATGGCGAAAAAACCTGCCAGGCCGAAGTCATCGGGTAAATCCAATAAAGCGAAGGCAAAAAAGCCCGCGGCTAAAAAACCGGCGGCGAAAAAACCTGTCAAAGTGCGGAAACCGGCTGTCGGCCGGGCGCCCCTGAAAAAGCCGCCGGTAAAAGCGAAGCCCGCTGCCCGCGTCAGCGCGCCGCCTCAAATAAAAGCAAACACCCTTCGCGATAAGATGCTTAACCAGATTCCCGCCCTGGCGCTGACACTCGAGGACAACAGCCTGAAAAAGCTCCTGCAAGACGCCGCGATCCTGGCCCACAACGAGCGGGTGCTCAGGGATTTTATTGAGGGCAAGGACAGGCCGATGCCCCAGACGCAGACGGTCCTGGCTGACGTCGAGGAGGGGAAGGACGGCACGTATTTCATAGTAATATTAAAGGGTTACCGGCATATATTCGGGCTGGAAGAGATGCGCAACCTGGTCAAGACATGTTACGCCGCGACAACGGCTGCCGATGCGGGCCCCCGCCTCTTTGCCTGGATGGAGCGCGAGCGCCGGGACATCCTGATGAATTCGAAGATAGCAGACCAGAGAGACTCCTGCCTGTCGGCTCTCAGGGAAAAGATCGTCAGCACCTACGCGGCGGCCGACTGAGGGGGCCCCACCCGGGCCTATTGTATCAGCCTGCTTTCCAGCACGGTAATCGACGATTCGATGATCGTATCGGGAAAAAAAATCGGCACCTTTACGCGGATGCGCGCGGTGCCGGTTTTTGCAACGGGTACCTTGTCGACCTGCGTCATGTTCAACTCGATCGAAAACTCCTTCATCGGGAAATCGAGCTTCGCCATGGTCCCCTCCAGGGAAACGGACTCGAGCGTTTTCACTGCCAGGTAAACGGTCCCCCTGAAGTGGCGCGATGTTTGCTGTTTCGGCTCGACCTGCAGGCAGTAGCATTCCTTCCCGGCGACCTTTTTCCTGCCGGTAACCCGTATCGTATAGCGCTCGCGCCCGCGTGCGTCGAAGATCGGGAACAGGGGCATGGCTTTCCATACCCGGTACTTCGCCGGGTCCATATCCTTCCCGTCCTTTGTGTATGCCAGCACCTCTATCTCGGGCATTGTGTAATAATATTCTTTCCGCCTGGTCGTCACCTCCGACGTGCTGCGAAGCGCGCCAGTTTCCGGGTCAAATTCCCTGATAAGCTCTTTTCTCAGTGACTCGATGCCGCGGTATTTGTTATAGATTCCGATCCCTTTTTCAAACGCCGCTTTCAGCACCCGGTCTGATTCTTCGACCGGGACGGCGTCACTGCGGCCGGCGGACAGTCCCGGGGCCATGAGGACCGGCACGATAAAGATAAGGCAGAGGGGAATCAGGATCGCATTTTTCATATCAGTTCATTCCTTGAAGGGGGTTTGATTGAATTCCTGAGAGTTCATTTCAGGTTGAATTTAACGGTGACGACGCCGTCTGAGAATTTCGAGACATGCTCGGCGCTCACCTTGTTGAATACCTGGAGCATTTTCTTGTTTTCCGGCAGGACATTGGCGCAGAGAGCGGTGAGCCCCCGCTCACGCGCGATCTTTACCAGGTATTCAGCCATGAAGGTTGAGATGCCTTTTCCCTGGTATTCCTCGTCAACTATGAAGGCCAGTTCGTATATCTTCTCCTTCGGATAATAGGAATAGCGCGCTTCAGCGATGATATCCTCCGAGCGGTTCCTGGTTATCACGCCGACGATAGAGAGCGTGGTGCGGTAATCGATGTTCACGTATTTCTGCATTTCCCGGTGCGGCATAACCGACACCCGGGCGAAATAGCGCAGGTACTTCGACTCGTCGGAAAACTGGTAGAAGAGGCGCCTCATCATGTCCTCGTCAGACGCCTTGATGGGCCTGAACCTGACCTCCAGCCCGTCCTTGAAGGTTTTCATGGTCTCGAGCTCCATCGGGTAGTTCGCCGCATCCTTGAACGCGTAAATCTGGTCCTTGTACACGTAGCCGCACTGCTTTGCCTTCTCTAAAAGCTCCTCCCGGTGGTCCGGGTGCGCGATGTCGATCAGCGAGAGGACCCGCTCGCGTATTGATTTCCCGAAAAGGTTGGCAACGCCGTACTCGGTGACCACGTAGCGCGCGATACCCAGCGTGGCGCGCACCCGCTCGATCCATTGATCGTGGGATATGACGATGTTGCTCTTCCCGTCCTGGTCCACGGAGCGGAGCGCGATGATAGTCTTTCCGCGCTTCGCCATGGCCGCGGCCATGGCGAAAATGAACTTGCTCTCGTACCCGGTAAGGAGGTTGTCGCCGGAATGGAAGATGACCGATTCGCCGGAGATGTCAATTTTCTTCACGTTCATAATGCTGATCAGGTTCGGTATGCGGCTTATCACGTTCGGGTTTGCCAGGCGCGGTATCGGGTAGAATTCGATGATGGGATTTCGGGCAACGTAGTCGTATATCTCGCGCGTGCCGTAGCAGTAGCTTGTGGTGATCTGCCCGCCGCGGTACCGGCTCCGGTTATAGGGGACGGCCCCCGATTCAACGAGATCGATGGCCCAGTCCGAGATCACGTTGGTATAGACGCCAAGGTCCCGCTTGGTCTTGAGGTGTGACGCGATTGCGTCGAACATCCTCCCCGCGTGGAGCGCGACAGTCGACCCGTCCTCGATCAGGTTGGCGATGTGCCAGCCGATCTTTTCCTGCTGCTGGTCCCACATTTTCCACTGGCGCTCGAGTATGGGTATATCGCTCTCAATGACATGATGGACCTGGTTGACATGGATCAGGGTCTCCCCGTACGTGACCGGCATAGAGGGGTTGATCTCCGCGATCACGATCGGCGCCTTTTCCACCGCGATGTTGGAGACATCGACCGCGACTCCCAGGCTCATGTAGCCGTTCGTGTCGGGGGGGGACGCCGTAACGATTGCGACGTCGATGCCGACCGCACCGCTTCCCAGGAGGAGCGGTATCTCTATGAGGTTGGCGGGAATGAAATCGACATGGCCTTCGCTCAGCTCGCGGACGATGCTCTCGCCGATGTTGAAGGTCTTAAGCCGGAAATGGTGCTCCCTGCAGCACTCCCGGGTCAGCAGGTCGCCGAGCGTGATGAGCTGGATGAGCTCCAGGTCCTGGGCGTTGACGCTCTCGGAGCCGATGATCGCGCTCACGGAACGCGAGGGCATGGCCGGGCCGCTGGAGAGGAATATCCGGTTTCCCGGCTTGATTATATCCAGCAGGTCTTCCGGGGAGATGAGTTTTTGTTGAAGCTCTTTGTCTGCTCTCAATGGGCATTCCGCATGTCTGAAATCGTCACGACTGATAGTATCGCCCGATGCTGAAGGTTTTGTCAATTAGATTAAGGGAGCGGAATGCCACCGGTCAGCGCTTCGATCAAGGCTTCGCCCGGTCCGGAGAGGTAATAATGAAATGTGCGGAGATGAGGATTGCAGAGGAGCAGGCGTATGCTACCTGATCCGTATGCTCCGGATACCGGTTACCGGGAGGTTGATGATGCCGTGTATGGTATGGATCCGGACCGTGCTGCTGTCCTGGTAAATGACGGCTCCCACGAGCCGGGTGCCGTCGTCCAGGTCGACCTGCTCGAGCCTGTTGTAATGGTTACGAATCGCGTTCTCTGTCGTGAGAGCCGGAGCGGGCCTTTTTACTTCCACGGGCGCAGGGCGCGTCTCGACCGCCGCCGGAATTTCCGCGCGCCGGGCAGCCTCGTCAATCTTTATTTTCACGTACCGCGCTGCCGTGTACGCGCCGGTTATCGATCCGGCTGACACTGCCACCGCCGTTACCCCCGCAAGAATCTTGGCCTGGAGGAGCGAGATGGAGAGCCCGAATTTTTTAAACAGGAGCTGGACGCCGAGGATCGCCAGCAACAGAGCGCTGTAGCCGCCTTTCTGCCTGAGTATCTTCCTGAGGCCGGCCTTTCTCCGTTTCAGTATATACCGCTGCTCGTCCGGCGACAGGGGGCGGGAGAGCGAGTATTTTTCCAGCACGCGGCTGAATTGTTCAGTCATGGCGCTCATAGCAGCTCGGCGATGTCCTTGATTCCCTTATGTTCGAGATAGTCCTGTATGCGCTTTACCAGCGTCCCGTACCGGTATTCGACCTGGCGGCGCGTCCGGCCGAGTACTTCCGCGACATGGCTGTATGTGAAATTATACGTGGCAACCATGTCGAGGAGGATCCGGTCCTCCTCCGAGCATTCGATGCCCTCCATGGCCTGAGAAAGAAGTATCCTCGTGTCCCTGGTGCCGTTCGTAAAGACGTGCCCGATGCCGTCGAAATCGTCGTCAATGTTCACGGTCTTGCTCTTTTTCCGGTAATAGTTGAGCAGCACGTTCTTCATGGTGCCGTAAAGCCAGGTCCGGTTGTTCTCTATTGTTTCGAATTTATCATAGAATATCATGAAGATTTCCTGGCAGATATCGTCAGCGTCATCCCTGTTCCCGATCCGCGCGAGCACGGAGCTGAAGATAAGGGGATAGAGTTCCATGTACGCGGATGAAAATTGCTCCGACTTTTTGACGGCGACACGGGTCCGCACGTATACCTACCAGTTATGTTTGATGGAGATGGCGAATCGCACAAAAAAAATAAAAAGTATTGAAAAAACACGTTTTTTGTCAAGTATTATAATGAAACACCTGCCGGCAAGGCATGTCCCGCGACTGTGCCGATGATCGCGGTATGACGACCGGTGGGGCGGGGATTATAATTTTGGCACTGGTCCGTTATTTTAGTTGAAAAATTTTATCAGCGGTCCCATCTTCTGGGAAGGATAACACAACGTGCGTACCGGCGGTTTAGGGCAGTGGAAATACCGTTCCTCAATATACGAAAAGATCCCCGGATGAAGATATCACATCCCTCGCGGCGGGTGATGCGCAAAGCCACTGCCGTCATCAAGAGCGGAGGGATCGTTGCATTTCCCACGGAGACCGTGTACGGTCTTGGAGCGGATGCGTTCAATCCTCTGGCGGTTGCGCGTATTTTCGAGGCGAAGAACCGTCCCCTGTTTGATCCCCTTATCGTGCATATTGCCGATCTCTCCCAGATGGGCGCGCTCGCTTCCCGCGTGGACAAGCGGGCGGGGAGGCTGGCGGGCAGGTTCTGGCCGGGCCCCCTTACCATGGTCATGCCGCGGAGCGGGCGGGTGCCGGATATCGTGACCGCCGGGCTGGACACCGTCGCGATACGAATGCCGGACCACCTGATAGCGCTTGAACTCATCAGGCTCTCGGGTACGCCAATCGCGGCGCCGAGCGCGAACCGGTTCGGTTATATCAGTCCCACCAAGGCCGCGCACGTGCTCGAGCAGCTGGGCGAACGCGTGGATATGATCATCGACGGCGGCCCCTGCAGCGTGGGGGTGGAGTCGACCATTATCAAGCTTGACGAGGGAAGGAACGTCATCCTGCGGCCGGGCGGCGTACCGATCGAGGAGATCGAGGCGATCATCGGGCCGGTGGAAATGGCCTCTTCTTCCGGTGACAACCCGGAGGCACCGGGCCAGCTCCCTTCCCACTATTCGCCGTCAATTCCGGTGCGGCTCGCGGAGCGTGCCGGCTCAATAGATTTTTCCCGCGAAGACGCCGGCTTTCTTCTCTACAGGCGGCCGGAGTCCGGCGCGCCTTCCGAACGGACCGAGGTGCTTTCGGATAACGGCGACCTGCAGGAGGCAGCCGCCAACCTTTTCTCCGCACTCCACAGGCTTGACAGGATGAAGATCAGCGTGATCATCGCCGAACCGGTGCCCGAACAGGGACTGGGGATCGCCATCATGGACCGGCTCAGGAAGGCGTCGCGCGGCGGCGGGGAGGCGCTGTGACCCGGCGGCCTCTCTTTATCGTGTTCGAGGGCATTGACGGCTCCGGAAAATCGACACAGTGTGATCTTCTGTACGAACATGTCCGGTCTTCCGGCATTTCCGCGGTCCGGCTTGCCGAGCCGACCGGCGGGGTGTGGGGCCGAAAGGTACGCGAGATGCTATCTAAAAAGGAGATGGCGCCGGCGGAAGAGCAGATGCGTCTCTTCCTCATGGACCGGAAAGACGACGCGGAGAAAAACATTGCCCCGGCGATGGAAAGCGGCAGGACCATCATCATGGACCGCTATTATTTTTCCAACGCTGCATACCAGGGCGCCGCCGGCATCGATCCCGGGAGTATCATTGCCGAGAACAGGGCCATGCGTTTTCCCGAGCCTGATCGTGTCTACTTCATCGATATACCGCCCGAAGTGGCGATCCGGCGCGTTTCCGGCAGGAGCGGCAAGCGCGAGGAGGTGTTCGAGAAAGAGGCCTTCTTGAAAAAGGTACGCGATATCTTCCTTTCCATTGCCGATAACAGGTTTCTCGTCATTGATGGAACGAAAAGCATCGACGGTATTTTCAGCTCGATCAAGGAGGATTTCGCGTCATTGTAACGCGATCCCATTAAGATGAAAGGCGCAATAAAAAACATACGCAGCATTGTCATCTGCATTACCGCGTCGGTGGCTGCTGCGCTGTGCGTGCAGCTGCGCCTTGAAGCAGTGGAGAATCCGTTCTTCTGCCCGGAGAAAGGCTCCGCGAGCCACACCTCGGGCCCCTTCGGCGGGTCCCTCAATCCCGTGCTTCCGGACCAGGACTGGCACCCGAAAGTGGCGTACGAATACATGTTCTACGACGGGAAAAAAAGCGGGAGTCATTTCGTCCAGGCCGAAGCGTATGGATTCTCCCTCATGTACGGCTGGTACCAGGACATGTATCTGAACAAGCTCGGCGTGATCGACCATGCCGGTGCCAATTACTTCAGATATGGCAAGGGCTTTTTTTTCAGGAACATGATTGGTTTCGGCTTGAGCCATTCCTTCAGCACCTCCCGCAACAGGCTCTACAAGGGATACTACGGGTTATCATGGGGCCTGCTCTTCCGGCCCGTACGGTACGTCTCCATGGCGTTCGTGATGAATGATGCGTGGGCCGAGATCAACGGCAACAGGTTGCGGTGGAAGGAAACCTATTCAATCTCCGTGAGGCCCTATTTCGAGAGGATCACCTTGTCGCTCGACATGATACGGGGAAAAGGAAAAGCGTTCCGGGACACGAACATAAAGTTCACGGCCGACGTCCGCATACCATGGGACATCACGCTCTTCTTCTCCCTCGACCGGTACCTGAACATCGCGTACGGGCTGACTGTTCCGATTCAGTTCAGGTCGATCTACGGGCCCGGCGTCGATCTCCGCTATAATCGCACCGCCAATCAGGATGCGGCGCCGGACATAAACGGCTTTACCGTGGCAGTGCGGCTGGCCCGGAGCAGATCTGGGCTCACCATGCCCGGACCGAAGAATTTCGTCAAGATCACATTCGACGGCACGATGCACGAGATCGAGAAAAAGAGTTTCTGGGGTACGAACAGCACGGTTTTTTATGACCTGGTCAAAGGGATCCGTTCGATCTCGGAAGACACGGGCATTGACGGTCTGATCATTCATATCGGGAAGCCCGGGATCGGTTTCGCGCGGATCCAGGAGCTGCGGAATGAGTTGAAGCTCGCGCGTAAACACGGCAAGAAAGTATATGCCGTCATGACCGAGCCGGGGAACGCCGCGTACTACCTGGCGACAGCGGCGGACAAAATTTACTTCACGCCCAATTCGCCCTTTTTCCTGACCGGTCTTTCCGCGCAGGTCTATTTTTTCAAGGGCCTGATGGACAAGGTCGGCGTACGGTTTGAACCGGTCAACCGTGGCAGATACAAGTCATTCAGCGATCCATTCACGCGCGAACACATGTCGGACGAATTCCGCGAAAACATGGCTTCGCTGCTTGAGGACCTGAACGGGCAGTTTGTCGGTGATATCAGCGCCGACCGGGGCATTTCGCGCACGGTGCTGGACGAGCTGTTTACCAGGGGCTCGCTTACTCCGGAGGACGCGGTGAAGAGCCGGCTCGTGGACCGCGTCGGGTACCCGGAGGATATCATGGACGAAATTGGCCAGTCCGCCTCGGTGGTAAGCCTTTCGGCGTACCGGAGAAGGCCGGTGCGGGAATATGCATGGAGCATCCTTCCCCGGGTTGCCCTCGTTGTTATTGAGGGGAATATCGTCAGCGGCCGCGGGTTTAATACCGGGCTGTTCAGGTCAATAGGGAACGAGGCTTACCGGGAGGCCCTGGAGAAGGCCTTCTCCGATCCCGTGGTCCGGGCCGTGGTCATACGCATCAATTCCGGCGGCGGCTCGGCGGCCGCTTCCGATTACATGCTGAACTCCCTCTCGAACCTGAAAAAGAAATACGGGAAGCCGGTTGTCTTTTCATTCGGGAATATCGCGGCGTCAGGCGGATACTACGCCGCATGCACCGGCGACCGGATTTATTCCAACAACGGCACGATCACCGGCTCGATCGGTGTCGTCTTCGGCAAAATAACCCTGGAGGAGTTGTACCGGAAGCTCGGCATCAGCAAGGACGTCATAAAAATGAGCGAATTCGCGGACATCTTCTCTGAATCGCGGAGGCTCACCGATAAGGAGAAAAAACTTCTTCAGGAGGGGGTCGATTTCACCTACGACCGGTTTACCGGAATGGTTGTGCGGGCGCGCGGTATCAGCGCCGAGGAAGTGTCCCGCGTTGCCGAAGGACGGGTCTTCACCGGCGCGCAGGCGATCGGCAACCGCCTTGTCGATGAGGCGGGGGGCATCATGACGGCGCTGGAGTACGCGGCGCACGTGGCGGGTATCAGCGGACAGTATGATGTCGTGAAGTATCCGAGCATGCGCGGCCCGCTCTTTGATCCCTTCGATATTCCCGATATACAGCAGCTTGCGGAACAGGTCAGGGGCCTGATCCGGAGCGTTGAATATCTGAATTTGAAAGACGAAAAAGCACTCTACCTGTTTCCCTATCGCGTGGAGATTGAATGAGGGTCGCCAGAACCCGCACAACCGTACGCGTCTCTCTGCCTATTATTTGATTGACAAATTTAAACGAATATACGATAATTTTTTACGAATGGGGGTCCTTTTCCTGCCAACGAGGCAATGAGGACAATTCAGACACTGCCCGCAGGGGAGTAACAGTATGAACATACTTCTCATAAACAACAACCAGTCATTCTCCAATGCCGTCAACAGCTCCCTGAAAAAATTTAAGGCCAAGATGTTCGTATCTGAGGGCATCGAGAATGCCCTCGTGGACATCCAGAAATACTCGATCCAGGTCGCGTTAATCAACTGGTCGAAAGGCGATTTTGACGTCGAAGCGCTATGCAGGCGCATACGGAAGATCAAGATGAACAGGTATATCCATCTGCTGGTCGTTACCACTCGCGAGCGGGAGGATATGCTGGAGAAACTGCTGGACGCGGGAGCCAGTGATTTCATCTTCAAGCCGTTCGGAAAGGAGGAGCTTGTTTCCCGAATTATGATAGCCGAGCACGTCCTGAAGCTGGAAGAAGAGATCATCCGGAACAAGAGGAAGATAATAAAGCTGGTCAAGGAGGACCCGGTAACCGGCCTTATGAACCGGCGATCGCTCCTCGACGAGGTCCTGAAAGAGATGGGCCGGGCGTCCCGCGAGATGAAATACATGTCGGCGCTTATGGCAAGCATAACCAACTTCAAGGAGCTCGCGGAAATACACGGCATGTCGGCAATGGACGAGGTCCTTGACGAATGCGGCAGGAGAATGAAGACTTCATGCAGGCCCTATGATAAGCTGGGCAGGTTCACGGTGTCGGATTTCCTCCTTTTTCTGCCCGATTCCGGTAAAAGCAACGCCGAGAAGGTGGCCCGCCGGGTCATGTCCTCCATTGTGAAAAAGCCGCTATTAGTGAAGGACGCCAGGATTCAGCTTTCACTTTCCATTGGGATTGCCGAGCTGGATCCGACACAGATATCAAAAAGCAACACCGTGGACAGCAATTTATTGAACGATTTGATACTTGATTCCCTGATAAAAAAATCTGAAATGGCAGTCAAGCGTGCGCTCAGAAACGGCGGTGATAAAATAGAGATATTCCTGGATTGATGAGCCGGGAAATGACTTGAGTGTGCAGATTGCAGCCTTCCCCCGACCGGTCGGCGCCGGTATTATCTGATGAGTCCCGGCCATCGCCTGATTAAGGTATTCCCTTTTTGAAGGTAAAGAGATAAAAAAAGGCGGGGTTTTTTGCCCCGCCTCGTTTAAGAACTATTTTTTCTTTTTTGTGGCTTTCTTCGCAGTCTTTTTCGCTGCTTTCTTTACGGCTTTTTTCGCTACTTTTTTTGTTCCCACGATTTTTTACTCCTTGTATTTTTAATTTTTTTTAGCACCCTTTATCAGGGGAGCCTTTTATATTTTTTGTGCTTTAAACGCACCAGACTCCTTTGTTATTGTTATCGGTTCTTCTTCCCGCTTTTTTTCACAGTCTTTTGCTTTTTTTTCGCGCTCATGGATTTCATTATCCACTGCGCTGCAATCTTTAAAACTTTTTTGTTGTCCGCCTCATTCATGGTTTCATGGAACAAGCCCTCGTAAATATGCAGCTCCTTGACCGGTGATGAGGCCTTTGCGAATAATTGCTCGCTCCCGCGATAATCGACGATTTTATCTTCTTTGCCATGAAACACCAGGAGGGGCATGCCGAGCTCGGAGGCCCTCTTCAGGCACTCGACGCCGTTATTGACGAATTCAGTAAAAAGCCGCGGGGACATGAGATCGTGCACCAGCGGGTCGTTTTCATAGGCCTCGACCACGGCGCGGTCATGGGAAAGATCTTTAGAGGAGAGCCCGGTTGACATGGTGAGCCCCGGAAGGTACTTTGACAGGATGACCGCCATCTTTTTCTTCCATACCGGCGCGTCTCCACCGAAAATCAGGCCGGCTGATGAGAGAACGAGGCTGTTGATGTCGTCGGAATAGGTGATCGCATACCGGCAGGCGATGGCACCACCCATGCTGTGACCCATGAGAGTGAGGTTGGCAGAGCGGTTTTCCTCCCTGATGAGGTCAATGAAGAGCTTGAGGTCATACACATAATCCATGAAGGAGTCAACATGACCGTGCTTACCGCCCGATCTGCCGTGTCCGCGGTGGTCGAGAGCGTAGATCGACACTCCGCTTCCCTTCAATTCGTTGATGATGTTGTCGTATCTGCCGGAATGTTCGCCGTGACCGTGTGCGATAACGAGGACGCCGCCCGGTTTATCGACGATCCAGTTCTGGAAAAATATTTCCGTTCCGCCTTTTCCTATGAACGTTCCGGTGTTATGCGAATACGTCTTCATCAATCTCCTCAACAAAACTCCACTTGTGAACATTATACTATATCAATTTACTCTTGTCCAGAAAAAAATTGTTTTATGCTCTCACTAAATTCATTTTTCATCATGACACTTTTTTTCTCTTCGCTGCATCTCTCGGCAACAACACTCACGTGCTTGCCGAGATACTCGATCGGAATGCGTTCGTTGCCCGCCATCAAGAATTTTTTTCGCGGTGTGACGCGCGTGGTGTCGATGTAAAATAGCGAGAGCTTCTTCGCATAGTAAGAAGCGCTCGCTGCGTCACCGATCATCGTGAATCCGCGCGAGATGTCGCGCACAAGCGCCTCGCATCCGGGATCAACCGGACCCATGGATAGCGCAGCCAGGAGCATTTTCAGACCATCGGCCGCTCTCCGCCCGCTTCTGATGAGCCTTCTGCCTTCCTTTGCAAGACAGTCGCGGTCACCGGCTCGTATCTCGACGGAAAAGGGAGCGGTAAGTATCATGCTGCTCTGGTTTCTTAAATTTCGAAACTGGAAGCGCAGGCGATGGAACCCGGGATAAAGCTCCTTCCCGTATTCGACGGCGTAGCGGCCGGGAGAAATTTCCCTGCTCCTGACAGGAACGCCGTCGAGGGTTATGATCATTGATCGCGCATCGATACCGGGGAGCTCGTTGTCGCTCCTGGTGAGTATGGACACGAGTGGTTTCCTGTCGCGGATCAGGTTGATCATTGGCCCTGAATTGTCGATAGGGCAGGAAAACTCGACGATTGCAGTAGGATATCCCCATTTAAAGTAGCGGGAAATGGCGAAAAAGTAGGATTCCGCCTCTTTTTCGAGGTATAATGTATCTTTTAAGCGTATGGAATGCTTGATATCAGAGTAAAAACCCGCCTCACCGATAACGGCCGGGCACAGGTACCTGGTTTCTCTCAGAATGGTCGTTCCTTCCTCACCGTACAGGGCGAAATCCGAGCGAATGACCCCCTTTTCGTCCATGATCCTGTCAAATTCGTCGATAAGGTGGCCGGCAAAATCACGGCTGGCCGGAGCCACCTGTTCCGAGCCTCCTATGAAAACAGCGGGATAGTTCACGCAGCCATCTTTCCTGATCGAGGCAGCATGGTGAATGCTGATGAGCAGGTCCGGCCGGTACTCGCGCGCCTTTCTGGCCCGGTCATGATCGGAGACCACGCTGTCGCCGCTCCGGCTCAGCTCGACCTCCGCGCCGGCGGTTGTCAGCATTCCTGCGAGGATGTTCGCGACGGCGAGGTTCAGCACCGGCTCGGACACGCCGTTGGGTCCCGTTCTCTTGACGCGGTCGCCGCCGTGGCCCGGATCCAGAAATATCTTTTTGTGCTTCAGCCACGGATGCTCGGTCAGCACGGCCGTGCCGGTATAGGAGGAGTAGCTGCACTGGCAGCAAAGGAAGGGCAGCCCGAACATGATCGGGAACAGGAAGAGCCGGTTAGAGTACCTGAATCGGGCCATGGGCTCTTCCCTCGATGAATTGTAGTACGTACAAATCGCTCGTTCCCTTGAATTCGTCCGGTGTTCCGGTGTATATGATCTTTCCCTGGTACAGCATTGCTATCCTGTCGGCGAGTCGGTAGGCTGACCGCATATCATGTGTCACGACAATCGACGTGACGCCGAAGGTATCGCGCGTTTTTTTTATCAGCCGGTCGACCGCGCCGCCGGTTATCGGGTCAACGCCGGTCGTCGGCTCGTCGTACAGCATGATCTCGGGCCTGAGGGCGATGGAGCGGGCGAGGCCGACGCGTTTCTGCATACCGCCGGAAAGCTCCGACACGCGGCGTGATTCGATGTTTTTAAGGCCGACGTTTTCCAGCATTTCCGGAACGATCTCCCGAATGCGCTCTTCCGGCACATTTTTTCTTCTGAGACCGAAGGCGACGTTGTCATAGATGTTGAGTGAGTCGAAGAGAGCCGCGCCCTGGAAGAGAATCCCGTATTTAGAGAGGATCGTGAGCCGTGTCTCGGCGTCCGCACCGGTGAACTCGACACCGTCGACACATATGCTGCCGCTGTCAGGCGTCATGATACCGATGAGATTTTTTAAAATGACTGATTTTCCGACGCCGCTGATACCTATGATGCAGAGTATTTCATGTTCATACACTGTAAGATTGATTCCGTCAAGTACGACCTTATGACCGAATGACTTGTGAAGATCCTTTATTTCAATTTTTTCTTTCATTTTTTTGCTGCTTGTGAAAAAAAATAACATATATCAAAAAAATGTCAATTATTTTCTGGATTATGTCGCTAAAAGTTTCAAAAATATTTTTACTGTCAATTTTCTCAATATGCTCATCATTTTCTCGATGACGGATAATGATGTTGCTCGCGCGAATTATTTTCTTGAAATAATTTTTTCTCTGATGAACAGTTACACAATTGCGTGAACGGGCGCATGCGCATCATGGGACAGCACATTTTCCGGCAACGAACACATCATGATACTGTTACAAGAGCCACGACTGAGTGATTTTACTCCCTGCTCGTACATTCCTGACCGGATGTGGCGCTTCGAATATTTTTTCGCACATGGTCTTGACGGCCGTGAGCTTGATCTGCTTCTGCAGCGCGGGTGGCGCAAGTTCGGCGAATACTACTTCCGCCCTGATTGCGGCGACTGCCGGCGATGCATCCCGATACGAATACTCGCGCAGGAGTTCAAGCCGGGTAAAAGCCAGCGGCGCATCGCGAAAAAGTGCAGCGCAATCGAAGTACGGTTCGGCGAGCTGGACTATCGCGAGGAAATTTTCGAGATATACCGCGATCATTCTCTTCAGCGGTTCGGCAAGGAGAGCGAGGAAGAGGATTTTCTTGCGTCATTTTACACGCAATCCTGCCCCGCGCTTCAGTCTGAATACTCCTGTGACGGCGAATTGATAGCGGTCGGTTTCCTTGACATGTCGTACGAGGCGCTGAGCTCGGTTTATTATATATACAAAACGTCGCATGAGCGGTTTCGCCTCGGGACCTACAGCATAATCAGAGAAACGGAATACGCGGCCTCGCGCGGGCTGAAGTACTATTATCTCGGATATTACATTGAAGAGAACGCGAGCATGGCCTACAAGGGGCATTTCCACCCACACGAGAAATATGACTGGGAAAACCGGGTCTGGGTACGGGGGTGATCCCCGGTCGTCTAAAAAAGTATTGCAACAATAGAGCCGATGGCGTGACTTGTTTTCATACGCCGGCACGGGTTAGCAGGGGCTGACTGGTCCCGGCTGGGATTGCGTACCCCGGATACGGGATATCAGCCCGGTGGAACGCGGGAAATTGAGCACGTGCGGGCATTACGGACATTAATTTTATGAAAAATGTGACAAAACTGCCAATAAGTTGTATTATTAATATGCGAGAATTGGTCGCGGGGGAGGGGTGGTATGCCCGGTGATTCTGATGCCGGATATCGGTTCGAAGAAGACCTCAGCCTGAGGACTGAAAAAAAGGTCGATGAGCCGAAGATGTACCGGGTTGTGCTGCATAATGACCACTACACGACCATGGATTTCGTCGTCGAGATTCTCGTGAAGATCTTTCATATGCCTACTGCCCGAGCGGTTCAGGTGATGCTGGACGTTCACAAGAAAGGGGTCGGTGTGTGCGGGGTCTATACCCTTGATATCGCGATGACCAAGGTGAACCAGGTCCACCAGATGGCGAAAGCGCGGGAATTCCCGCTCAAGTGCTCGTACGAGGAAGCATAATGGAAATAAACAACGAACTGAATAATATATTGATGGCCGCCTTTCAGGAGGCCAAAACGCGCAGGCATGAGTACCTCACACCCGAGCATATCCTGTATGCGGCCCTGTATAACGACCTCGGCAAGGACATCATCCAGGGCAGCGGGGGCGACGTCAACAACCTGATACGTAAGATCGAAGAGTTTTTCAACAAGCACATTACCACGATCGAGCACCAGGAGCCGGTACAGTCCGAGGGGTTCAAGAGCGTGCTCGAGCGCGCCATCTGGCACACAACGTCCGCGCAGAAAAGCGAGCTGGATATAAGCGACGTGCTGGTCTCCCTGTTTGATGAAGCTGAATCCTTCGCCGCCTTTTTCCTCCAGGAAGAGGGCGTCACCAGGTACGGCCTCCTGAACTACATCTCGCACGGCGTGTCCCAGTACCCGCCCGAGGGCGAGACCGGGGACATGGCAGGAGACGAGACGGAAGCCGAGCCGGACGCCGGCGCCAGGAAAAAAGCCGGCCGCAGGGCGGTCGAGGCCTTCACGACCGAGCTCACCGCCAGGGCGAAGGCGGGAGAGCTTGACCCGCTCATCGGCAGGAAGGACATCATCGAGCGGACCGTGCAGGTTCTCTGCCGCCGCATCAAGAATAACCCGATCCACGTGGGTGATCCCGGCGTGGGAAAAACAGCCATCACCGAGGGGCTCGCGCAGTTCATAGCGCGCGGCGACGTGCCGCGGCCGCTCAGGGACGCGAAGATATTCTCCCTCGACATGGGCTCGCTCATCGCCGGCACGCGGTTCCGCGGCGACTTCGAGGAGCGTATGAAAAAGGTCATTGCCGAGCTCCAGGGCATGAAGAATGTCATTCTCTTCATAGACGAGATACACACCGTGGTGGGCGCCGGCGCCGTGTCGGGCGGCTCCATGGACGCGTCCAACATGCTCAAGCCGCTCCTCTCCCACGGAAAGGTGCGGTGCATCGGCTCGACCACCTACGAGGAATACAAGAAGTACTTCGAGCGGGACCGCGCCCTGTCACGGCGGTTCCAGAAGATCGAGATACCGGAAACGACGATTGAGGAAACGCGGGAGATACTGGCGGGGCTGAAAGAGCGCTACGAGAAGCATCACAACGTGCAGTATACCGACGACGCCCTCAACGCGGCGGTAGAGCTTTCCGCGAAGTACATCAACGACCGCTTCCTGCCGGACAAGGCCATTGACGTGATCGACGAGGCCGGAGCCTTCTCGCGAATGTACCGCGAGAGTGACGATGAGACGATTACCATCACGGTCGGCGACATGGAGAAGGTCGTGGCGAAGATCGCCAAGATCCCGGAAAAGAGCGTGTCCTCCTCGGAAACCGGCAGGCTCAGGGACATCGAGCTGGAGCTGAAGAAGCAGATTTTCGGACAGGATGGCGCCATCGAGCACGTGTGCCAGGCGATCAAGCGGAACCGCGCCGGGTTTGGCAACCCGGACCGGCCCATCGCATCGTTCCTGTTTGTGGGCCCCACGGGCGTCGGCAAGACCGAGCTGGCGCGGCAGCTCGCGGCGGTCCTGGGCGTGAAGCTCCACCGCTATGACATGAGCGAATACCAGGAAAAGCATACGGTGGCACGGCTCATCGGCGCGCCCCCGGGCTACGTCGGGTACGAGGAGGGCGGGCTCCTCACGGACGGCATCAGGAAGACGCCGTACGCGGTCCTGCTCCTCGACGAAATCGAGAAAGCGCACCAGGATATCTTCAACACCCTCCTTCAGGTGATGGACTACGCGACGCTCACCGACAATACCGGGAAGAAGGCCGACTTCCGCAACGTCATCATCATCATGACCTCCAACGCGGGCGCGCGGGAGATCGGCAGGGCGCAGGTGGGGTTCGAGGAGCGGAAGGTGACCGAGACCGCCATCAAGGACGCCGTGGACCGGATATTCTCGCCCGAGTTCCGCAACCGTCTTGACGCGGTCGTGAAGTTCAGCGATCTCGACGAGTCGATAATAGTGCAGATCGTGAAAAAGAACATCAACCTGTTCCGTCAGCAGCTCGCGGAGAAGAAGGTCGCCCTGGAGGTCACGGACGAGTGCTACCGGTGGCTCGGGATGAAAGGCTACTCGCCGAAATTCGGCGCGCGCGAGATCGACCGGCTGGTGCAGGACAAGATCAAGAAATTCTTCGTGGACGAGGTGCTGTTCGGGGCCCTGGCCAACGGCGGCACCGCCGTAGCGGACATCGCCGATGACGACGTGTTGATCCGGGTACAGGGGAGCGGCGCCTGACGGCGCTACCCGGGCGGCAGGTGCTCCCGGTGGATGTTTGACATGGCCGCATACAGGTTGTTTTTGGCCTTCCTGTTCATCTTTGACAGCTCACCGACGATCCGTTTCATGTCCGCGCGCCGTGTCGTGCTCCCGTACGGGCATTGCGAGCGCTCCACCGGGAACCCGCGGATGCGCGCGTATCGCTCGATCTCCTTTTCATGAAGAAGGATGAGGGGCCGTATGATATCGAACTCTCCTCCGAACATGGACAGCTTTGGGGGCATGGAGCTCATCGTGCCGTTGTAGGTCATGTTGAGGAGCAGCGTTTCGAGGGCGTCATCCATGTGGTGACCGAGCGCCAGCCTGTTGCAACCGAGCTCCTTGACAGCGTGAAAGAGCTCCTTGCGGCGGTGCCACGCGCACACGAAGCAGACCGTCTTGTCCGGATCCCGGGTGAGGTCCACCTCGATCCCGCGCGTTTCAAACGAGACGCCCAGCTCACGGCAGAAATTTTCGTAATAATCACGATCGATGGCGCGGGTGATGCTTTTCACCTCGATGTGTACCGCGCAGATATCGTAGTGGATCGGGATCCACTTCCGGCGAACGGCCAGCGACTCGAGAAGCACGATGGAGTCCTTTCCGCCCGAGACTCCTACCGCGATCCGATCGTTGGCCTGTATCAGCCCGTACCGGTTGACGGCCCGGCCGACGGTTTTTTGCACCCGGAGGAGATACCTGGATTCTTGTTCAGAGGTCATGTGATTCGTTCAATTCCGGTGCCGGAAAAAGCCGGGTCGGTTGAGAGCGATCGCCATGGTCATACTACTTAAAGCTGCCGAACGAAGCTTTCTTGTCGTATCCCACCAGCTCGACGTAGCCTTTCCCGTTCAGGGTATTGCCCGAAGTCGTACCTTCAATCCTGACGGCGCCTTCCCAGTATGTCACCGGCTTCAATGTCAGCTCCTGCTCCGCCATGACCGGCTTTACGTGGAGCTGCAGCTTGAGCGGCCTGACGGTGATCTCCCACTCGGCAGGATACACGGCCCTGGTCTTCGGGCTTGTCCAGGTACTTACTGTCCTGATATCCAGATCTTCGAGTTTAAGCCATTTGACTTTGCCGCCGGCATCAATAAAGCTTCCGCCTGACTGGGCGACCACCTGTCCGTCGCTCCGTATCAGGTAGATCATCAGCTCCGTGTTGTTCTCAAGCTGTATGCTGAACCAGTCCCATCCGATCTGGGATTTCACCAGTTCCATGGGCCCGAACTCGTGGTCCATCCACGATTTGCCTTTCACGGTCTTTTTCTTTCCCTTGACGGTAATCGTCCCTTCCGCGTCCATGTTCGTGTATGAGTAGTAGTAATTGGCGGCCACTCCCTTTTCAACGATCCCGTGCGGTCCGTGCAGTGCGGCCGGCTTGGCCGGTGAAAGCTTCAGGTCGACGGAATAACCGGGCATGGACGCCTTGAGGAAATGCGAACCGTCCCTTGCTTCAACCGACCATCCGTTGATGAAAACATGGAGCCTGTCGGGATCCGCCTTGCTTTTGCTGAAAAGGTTCGTGAGCTGATCGGCCTTGAATTTTTTGTTTTCGAGATCGGTGACCGCGAAGTGGCCGAGCAGGCCCACTTCCTTGACCCAGTGCCCCGGCACGCACAGAAAGAACCATGGCGACCTGTCCTCGCTGGTCAGGCGCTTAAAGAACGTGACCTCGTAACCGTATTCCGTGCCGTCATCGGCGGACAGGTGGCCGGTATAATACCACCATTCGGTCTGAGCCGCGTAATGTGCGGCGTCGTCTTTCGGCAGGTCAAGGGGCCTCACCGGTTTTTCATGATCAATTTTATATTTCGGCGTGCATGAGACGATGCAGGCGCAGAAGAGAAGGATGACGGTTAATGATCGGCGCATTCTTGAACCTCCGGGTTGTTCGGCCGGCCCCGGGCGTTCCCGGGCTTTGCCTGATGAATCTGCTTGTGGGCTTGATACAGGCGGGATTCTCCGGTATTGTTGCGGCCATGTCAAGAATAAAGTTTTTCCCGGAGCGGCCATTTGTTTTATACCATGGATCTGCTGTTCATATCCGGGATTTTTCCGGGATACGATGATGCGACCGGCAAAAAAAAATAAAAGTAATTGAACACATATCATCATTACGCTAGAATTGCTATAAATTAGCTCTTACAGGTGGATTGCATGGCCAACGGTTTGATCGTTGATGATTCTAAATTCATGAGAAAAATACTCCGCGAATCCCTGGAAAGCGGGAACCACACGGTCCTTGCGGAAGCCGATAACGGCGGGGACGGCGTGGAGCAATATAAAATCCTGAAGCCTGATTTCGTGACCATGGACATCACCATGGGCGGAGTTGACGGAATGATGGCCGTCAAGGCCATTCTCGAGCATGACCCGAACGCGAAAATTATCATCATCTCGGCACTCAACGAGAAAACGATAAAAATGAATGACAAAAACATTACCGCTTCCGCGTTCATCCGGAAGCCGTTTGACAAAGACCAGCTTCTCGATATTATCAAAAACCTTCTGTCATGACCGGGGGACGGGCGGTATGAGCGAAAGCCACATCAAATTATACGCGGCTTCTACGTCCGCTGATTCGGTGTATTTCCTCGATGAGGGATCCGTGTATTTCTACGCCTCCAATGCCGACAAGTACGCCATATCCGGGAAAAATCTGATCATCGGGTCAACCGAGATCATCATGAGCCGGCAGCTTGGCATCGAAACCGAACGCCTCGAAACGGCGGTTGCCGCCGCCGGCAGCCTGGTCAAGAAAATCCCCGTGGATAAATTCCTCGCCGGCCTCAAAACGTTCTCATTCGCCATTAACGCCTCGATGGTCCTTGCGAAGCAGGTCTATCTTACCGGTGAGATACTCCAGAAAAACATGATCGCTCTTGAGGGAGATGAGAAAAAGATTCGCGAAATCGCAGTCACTTATTATAGCATCGTTACGCGCCTCAAGCAGGAATACGACAAGCGGAGAATCCCCTGGATCAAGAGCCTCGCCGAGGAATTCGAGGCCACACTCATCTACAAGAAAGGGGAGGCGTTGTGTAAAGCGACCGAGCCGGTGCGCATGGCCTCGTCGTCTCAGCTGTCCGACAAGGACGTTGAGTTCCAGCGCGGGGCGGTCATATGCGAAGAGAACACGCCGGGATCAGAAATGTATATACTCAGGAGCGGGGCTGTCGATGTCATAGTGAAAGGGGTCAGAATCTCGATAATAGACGAGCCGGGGACCGTAATAGGGGAGTCGTCTCTGTTGCTTGGCCAGAAGAGGGCCGCGACCATGATAGCAAAGAACACGGTTATCATGACCCGGATCAGGAAAGAGGACCTGAAGGAAGTGGCGGAAAAACAGGATGATTTCCTTGCCGGCATCGCTGGCACGCTTGCCAGGCGGCACTACTACAACCTCACCAGGATCGAGCATGTCAACAAAATGCTCGCAGAGCAGTCCATTGACCGCGAGCTGGCCGGGGGAGGCGACAAGAGCGTGTTTATCATCAAGCGCGCATCCCATGACATGCATCAACTCAAGGAAAAAATCGAGGATACGGTACGGGAAAAAAAGGCGGATTTTCTTCAGTACCTGGTGTCCACGTTCTGACGGCGGGCAGCCTTACCAGTTGAGCGATTTCAGCCAGTTCATTTCGGCTTTCAGGTGGTGCTCGAGATAGGTAAAGATCTCATGGTACGACTGTTCGCCGGGCCTGGATTTCTCATCGTCGATCTTCTTTTTTATCGATTCCAGCTTGTCCTTCAGCATTGACATACGTTGTTCGATAAACTGCTTTTTCTGATCTTCCCCGAGATAATTAATGAACATCAGCACGATATCGATGTCGAAGTGTATCAGGGTTTTATCGAAATACTGCTTCAATATTTTTTTATAATGTTTTTTCCCGTTCGGCATGATCTCGTAAATATACCGCTCGGGATTGCCGCTGTCCTTTTCCGTGCCGACGCGCTTGACCCATCCATTATCGACCGCTTTTTTAATGGCATAGTATATGGAGCCGAATTTGATATCAACGTAATCTTCAAGTCGCTCCACGATCTTCTTCTTTATTTCGTATCCATACAGGTTTTCTTCCATTAAAAGGCCGAGGATAGTGATTTCAATCTTCATATACCCCTCCTGGTTATAATGCTCCGTTGAAAAGGGAAGAATAGTAGTGTAAAATAAGGCATAATGAAAATCAATATTAATATTAATATATCATAAAAAAAATGTATAAATAATGTAATATTAATATATAAATTTATTCATTTTAATTAGGATTTGAGCAGTTTATAAAATTGAGGTATACGAAAACAATCCATGGTGATATTAATAACTGAAAATTCCCACAATGGGACATAAGACTTACTGTCAATTCTCTTCGGCTGAGGAATTAACGATGAAGCTGACCAAGACAATTAGCATGCTGGAAACGGGAGAACCGGTCAGGATCGTGGCGCTGGGTGATTCCCTTACCACGGGCTGGATGGCAAGAAAGGGATTCCTCGATTTTCTCTCGGAAATGCTGAAAAGGAAATACCCGTCGTGCAAGGTCACGATCATCAACCGCGGCATACCGGGCGATACGGCGGAAGGGGGACTTCTACGCCTGCGTTATGACGTGCTGGACCATGATCCCGACCTGGTGTTCATACAGTTTGGCCTGAACGACGCGTTCTCCGGCGTGAATCCGGGCAGGTTCGAGAGCACGGTGCGGGAGATGGTCGGGCAGATCAGGAGTGACACGGACGCGGAAATACTCATCATCACGTCCGTGCCGGTAGTGTACGAACGGATGGACGAGATAGCCGATGATTTTTACGGAAGGCTGGAGGCTGTTGCCGCGAGTGAAGGACTGGCGATTGTCCGGGTTCACCGCTACTGGATGGAAAAGATCGAACAGGGACTCGAGTTCCGGAGCCTGGTTCAGGGCGACCAGGTCCATCCCAACGTCGAGGGATACCGCCTCATGGCCGAGGCGATCATGGGATCGTTCTGAAACCGTGAGGCGTGATCGTCAGAACAGGCCGGCGCAGTGGAGCGCGAACATGACCGGCAGCACGATAAGTATGAACATCACCGTGTTTACCACGAAGAGGGAGGAGGCGAGGCGCGCGTCGAGGTCGAACAGGATGGCTGTCACGACCGAGTAGATCGCCGCGGGCATGAATGACTGTATCTGGATCACGGACTTGATGTCCCGGCCGATCGGCGCCCACTGCAGCGCCAGGAACGCGGCCGCGGGGACCAGGAGGAACTTTATCGCGGCCAGTGCAACATGCCCGCGCCTGAGGGCGATACCCTCCCGCAGGTCGTGGCTGAGACCCAGGGTCCAGTAGTAGAACACCACCGACAGCATCATCACAAGGTCCACCGGCGGGTCCAGCCGGGGCCGCGGTATCTCCGTGGCGAGAAGCAACAGCGCGGCAAGTGCCGCGAACAGCGGCATGTTCCGGTAAGAGAGGATGAAGTCCCGGGCCGAACGAAGGGTGAACTTCCCCGTGCCGGCCTGGGCGTAGGAAAAAATCACCAGGAAGGTGTAGGGCATGAAGTACATGATAAATATCGATGACAGGGCGAGCCCCGTCTCCTTCATGAACAGGTAGCAGATGAAGCCCCCCATGGTGAAGCCGTGGTTTGCCAGAGATGCGCTGATCAGGAAGGTCTTTCGCGCGGCTCCCTTAAGCCGGAGGAGAGGGAGCGACAGTTTCCCAAGGACAAAGCCCGCGATGACGATGCAGAGACCGGCGACCGGGAGGACCGCCATCTCGTGCCGGATCTGCAGGCCCCATATGCTCCAGAAAATGACCGGCGGCTCAAGGAGCATGAGGTTGACCCGAATGACCTTTTTCGACACGGCCGGCGGATCGTCCAACAGGGTCTTCATACGGTACCCCGCGATGAAGGGAACGATTATGAGAAATTGAAAAATGATGAATTTCACCGCGAGTGGCACGCTCTCTACCCCGTAATAATTCAGTATGTCCGTCACATGACCAGTAGCCCCAAATAAATTCCACGGGCAAGAATAATTTTTTACTGGATTATTATCTCAATTAATATATCGTAACTGTCTGACGGCACACCGTCATATCCGGAAAAACCATCGCCGCGGGGGTCTGCGCACATGCCCATTTTCGAGCTGAACAAGGAAATCGTGTTCCCGCCGGTGCGCCTTGCCGAGCCGAACGGCATACTTGCCGTGGGCGGCGACCTCTCACCCGATCGGCTGCTCATGGCCTACCGGAGCGGCATTTTCCCCTGGTATTCGGACGACGAACCTATCATCTGGTGGTCGCCTGACCCCCGCTTTGTGCTCTTCCCCGACGAGCTGTATATTTCCAGGACCATGCGCCAGGTCCTGAAAAGGAGGACCTTCGACATCACGCTCGACCGCGATTTCCGGGGCGTGATACGGGGCTGCCAGGGACCGCGGAAAAAGGAGCGCGGCACCTGGATCACGGAAGAAATGATGGAGGCATATATCAGGCTCCACGACCTGGGTTTTGCGCATTCCGCAGAGGCATGGCGGGACGGTGAGCTGGCCGGCGGCCTGTATGGCATATCACTGGGTCGCTGCTTTTTCGGGGAGTCGATGTTCACCCGCGCGAGCAACGCGTCAAAGGCGGCCTTCATTGTGCTGGTACGGAAACTGAACGAGCTCGGCTTTGTTATAATCGACAGCCAGGTCTACACGGGTCATCTCGAGTCGCTGGGAGCGCGCCACATACCGCGCGAGGAGTACATCGAACACGTTAACCGCGGTTTGACGTTTGATACGATCCGGGGCAGCTGGAAGGACCTGCTCGAGAGATCCATCTGATAGGTCCGCAAGCGCTTGCGGACCTATCGGTAATTCTCGTATGGCATCAGATCTTTCCCGCCTGCACCGAGCCGATTATCTTCATGAATTGCGTCTTAAATGACGGGTAACGGTCCCGCGCTGTCGTGCCGGTGATCAGGACGGCGAATCCGTCCTTTGAGAGGGCGCAGGTCTGGAATACGTTCCGCTTCCTGTCGCTGGACAGGATCATCAGGCAATCAAGATCGTTGGTTTTCTGCCACTGTTTTTCCACCAGGTTGCACCCGGCCTTCTGCAGCCATTCTTCGGCTGTTTCCTTTGCATCGCGATTTTCCAGCGGCAGCCTGACGAGCTGGATCGACGATACGCCGTCGTCATTATGAAAAGACCTGACGATGCCCTGGAAACGCTCCGTATCACCAATCTCCTGCTCGTCCCATCCACGGGGGATCGAGATGGACAGCCCCGGTTCATCGAGGACGATGACGGTTCGTTCTTCAGATGATGATTTCGCGCTTTCGCCGGCCGCCTTGCCCCGGGCCCGGGTGCCGCGATCGAGGATGAGGGAAAGTTTGAGGGCGGCGTTCCTGTCGATCTCCGTGAAATTGGATTCATTCATGATCCACGCGTCGATCCGCATCCGCACCGGGGCGTCGAGGCGACGTTCCAGCGAGGATATCTCCTCCCGGGACAGGATGTCGCGAACCGAAACGCCGCGCTTGCGGTAGAAACCGACCAGGGTCTTGAAACGGGAAAGGGCTGTGAGCGCCTCCGTGCGCAGATAACGCTTCGAATCATGTTCGCTCCGTATGCGGCCCGTGTCAAAATCAGGTATGGACGGGATCAGCGACGCGGCCTTAACTGACTGCTCGAGCCCGGGCGATCTCGCCCCGGAACGGGCCTGGCCTGTAAATGCGTCGAAACAGTCGCTGTAGCGCTCGAACGCGCCGGCTGCATAGGAGTAACTGGCGCTCAGGGAAACGCATTCTTCAGCGTACCGGAAGTGAGCGTCTATGTCCTCCTGCGCTATCTTTTCATTTAGTCCCTCGCGCGTCTGTTTCTCGTTGCCTGAAGCAGCAGCTGCTTCTCTCAGGAAGCGACTGCGGAAAGCGCCCATTGTCCCTTTCAGCGTCCGGACGGCGGCGTTGTGTTCGGCTGCGAGCTCCTTCATGATCAGTCCGTCCTGCCGTGTCAGGAAGGGCCGGTGCAGAGCACCGGGTGAGGGCGCCGCTCCCGCGAAAGAGAACAGGGCGCCGGTCCTTTCGTACGCTTTGGAAAAGCGTTTCGCTACGTCCGGGTCATGAACGCCGGTGAGGCGCGAGCATTCCGAAACGAGCCCGGCACAGTATGCCAGATATTCGCGGTCCCGCCGCATGCGGTACCTGGAAAGGGTGACGATCTCGCCGCTCCCGGTTTTTCTTGACGATGATACGAGGGAAACGAGCGCTACCGACTTTCTCCCGCATTCGTCGAGAATGGATATGACGCTTTCGAACGCGCTCTTCGCTTTCCGGAATTCATTCTCGTTGGAGGCTGCCGGTGTCCCCGCGCCGGCTCTCCGGCGCAGCTTCTCCTCTTCGCGGAAAAAAAGCTGTTTCGTCACGCCCGTATGGCGGGCAATGACAGTATCGAACTTTTTTTTCAGGTCGTCGAAGAACTGCCGGTCTTCCCTGCCGCTTACCGACAGGGCCAGCGCTTTCCTTATTTTATGCAGGTCATCGAGCGCCGACCGGTAGCCCGTAACCGGCGGAATCTCCAATGTAAAGCCTGATGCCGGCTTCGCGTCCCCGCTTTTTTTCGGGACCGCGACGTCGCGAAAAGCCTTATACAGCGATCCGGAAAAAATTGCTTCAAGCACGTCAGGATTTTTGTGCATGGTGCGGACCTGGTCCAGCGGGGCATCATTCCCGGGCAGGAGCGCGATGATCGAAGCGCAGGAGGACAGGTCTTTCTCCAGGCCTGACCGTATATTCTTCCAGGTGCGGGATTTTTCAAGGATGGAGCGGTCGCCCGCCGGGGACTGCACCGCGTAGCCGCTGATAATGTTCTGCGCGGTTCGCGAGACAAGCGCGCGCAACTCGGGATAATTGGCCCGGTTATTTCTTGCAGCCATGTCGCGGATAACTGCGTCCATGACGGCCCGGCGGGTCTGCCCGAGGAAGCGGGGCCCGTCTTCCATGATGCGGCCCAGCCCGAGCTCTATGGCGATGTTTTTCCAGTCGTCGGGACTGATGTCATATTTCATGGTTGCCTCAACAAAACTGTCCAGCTCTGCGCCGTCCCGGGCAAATGTCCCGGCAGTGATCTCCCTGAGAGCGGTCTTCACCGCGGCGCGCACCGTTTCGTCCACTGGTGCGCTTTCAGCTTCGATCACCATGAGCTCGAGCTGTTTCAGGGCGCAGAGCGGCGGGACATTGCGGTCGGCCTCAACTGCTATATCGGCCCCGGACATGGCGCGGGTTTCGTGTGTCAGGGAGCCGTCGTTTTTCATGTCGCCCTCGAGAACGGCGATGAGGCCCCGCGCTCGCCGGATCTCTCCGTCGATCAGGGCCGCGATCTGCCGGTCTGCCGTCGGGCTGCTTTCAAACCGCTCCTTTTCGGCGGCGAGCCTGTCGAGGCGCGCGTTCCACCACTGGAGGCGCGACTTTGTGAAGCCGAAGGAGTTAACGAACATAGCCATTACAAGCAGTACGGTTATTATAGCATATCGTTGGTTCATGGAACGGCTCCGGGATAGAACTGGATTGCGACTGTTTTGCTTCACCAGTGATCGCGCAAAAAGAAGAAATATGTCGCTATATGCATTATCGTACTTTATTGAGATTCTTGAAAATAAAATTAGGAGCCCTGTTCAGCTCTTTTTATTGTTGAAAAGAGCGTTTGCATGCCGTATATTGGTTTGCCGGCTCAGGCAGGCTCCGCACAAGTGGGGCCCATTGTGTCCCAATGGCCTTTACTGAAAACAGGGCTTTATCTATATGGTTACAGTAATAAATTCAGATGACAGGTGGGGGTGTATCATGAAAATGCTTGTTCTAATTCTGGCACTGTTGTTCCCGCTGGCAGTATTCGCTGATAGTAACAATGATTTAATAAAAGCATCAGAGAAAGGAGACAAGGCCGCTGTAGTATCCCTTCTTGCCGGGGGTGCAAATGTAAACGCGAAGGATGGTACCGGCCTCACGCCTGTGATGTGGGCGTCCTTTAAGGGCCATACAGATATTGTAAAATTCTTGATCGAAAAAGGCGCCAATGTGAACGAGAAACCATATGACGGCCACACGGCCCTGATGATGGCTTCAGTAAATGACTTTAAAGATATTGTAAAACTTTTGCTTGAAAAAGGCGCAGACGTTAATGCGAAGGATCAGAGAGGAAGGACAGCCCTGATATATGCTTCAGAACAGGGCAAAACCGATATAGTAAAACTTCTGCTCGAGAAACGAGCTGATGTAAATGCAAAGGATGGGAAAGGTTTCACTGCACTGGGTCTTGCTTCGTACTATCAGCATTCGGAGATAATCACTTTGCTGAAAGCGGCCGGTGCCAGTGAATAGACGCTTGTGAACCACGCTTTGACAGGCTTGTCCTGAGCAAGTTCTGATATGTGGCGTTGTATTTTTTTTCCGCTTATTTCCTTTTTAGAAGCTCAAGCGGCATCTAGCTCATGAAATCCTTCTGGATGTACATCGGCATTGTAACGATCGTTTTTTTTAGACTTTACTTATTGATGTTTATTCCACTGGGGCTAATGGGTTTATTTAAGTCTCTTTCTCGTCAATAATAGCTGTTAAAAGGGTTTGGCCTGAAACAACGGGTGTGTCAGAAATAACAGGTCAAGCTCAGCGTGTTGAGCGAGAAAGAAACATCGACATCGCCTTTTTCTTTAATGGTCTTTTTCTGATGAAGGACCGGGATCAGGATTCCCCACGCGCACCCGATTGCCGCGCCGACCAGGGTATCGCTCCAGAAATGCTCTCCCGCGAGGGGCCGGGCAATCGAAACCACGCTGGAGGCCGCCATGGAGATTACCCATACAGCCGGCACCCATTTGCTTTTCGGGTACCTGTTCATGAATATATATGAGAACGCGGTCGTGACGGCGAAGCAGGACCCGGCATGGCCGGAGTAAAACGACCGCCAGTCCCACGACGAGTTGTTTGCCTGCTTGTACCAGTTTGCCGCCCGATACATGTACGGCCTGGGCCGGGGCATGGAGCCGGCCACAATCTGGTTCAGCATCGCGGACATCGCGAGCGACTCGCCCACGATAAGAAAATCCTCCAGTACCCCGTGCCAGCCGAATTGGGGAAGCTCGATCAGGCTGAGGCAGAGCGTCGCTGCCGGTATGACGATGGTGCCGACATGCCCCGCCGTACCCCACCCCGGATAGTGGTAGCCGATCACGGATCGGTCCATCGCGTTGACGCTGCTCGAGTTAAGCTTGGATATGTGAGCGCGTGGGAGATTGCCTTCCAGGTAGCGCACTGACACGGCCACAAGGGTCGAAATGAAGGTGACCGGTATGTCCACTTTCAGGTTCACAAAAAACGGTGAAACCGCCTCTGCCCTCGTTTCATCGGCCTGTACTGTGGCCGCGGTACCGACTAAAATTATGATTGTAACTGTAAAAGACAATATCGAGATCTTCATGCTTCTCATGGCATCACTATCATGCTTGATATTTTTTTCCCACATGCAGTATGGTTTACTCTGATCGCCTCCTGTCAACAAATAAAGTGAGCCGGATCTGCACGAGCATGGCTGCGGAATGAAAAAGATTACGCTCCCGCCCCGCCAATGGGGCTGGAGCCCGCGTAAGATCCGTTATTAAAAATAGTGCTTGTTATTTTTTTCCCCGCCTGTTACATTATAATCTGATGTGCCAGAGAGCCCGGGCTTACATGTCATCGGTCACAAAAAATATTGTAATGCGAGGTACTGATCAATGGGAATAATTGCATGGCTGGTTGTTGGCGGACTGGCTGGTTGGATAGCCAGCATTATTATGGGTAAGAACGCGTCAATGGGACTGATAGCCAATATAATTGTTGGCATCGTGGGTGCCCTTGTAGCGGGATTCGTGCTTAGATTATTCGGGATTGATGGAGTCACCGGGTTTAATATATGGAGCATCCTGGTGGCAATCGGGGGGGCCTGCCTGCTCCTGTTTATTGTCAGGCTTGTTAAACGTTAAACTCGAGTATCATTATCTGCAGTAACAATGGCGGCGAGAGGGACTTGTCTGCATGCTGATGGATGCCTCATATGGCGGAACAGAGCAATTGCGGATAAGTCCCGAAACGTCACGGGGTATAGGGCATGTGTATGCGGAAATATTCCGGAGCTCACGTGCCCGCCTTAAGCTTTTCTCTCCTGCCGTAATATTGCTTCACCGCATCGAGAAATGCCGCGCACCTGCCGATTTCCTCGAACACCGGAAGCCCGGCGTTCTCGGCCGCAATCCGGAACTCATCGAATTGCGGATTGCTGCCTACCTGCCATACTGCTACCGGCTTGTTGTATTTTTTCTTCAGCGCGCCTAAAGGGCCGAAGAAATCCGACTTTCCGAAGGACCACGCAAAGGTCTCGATTATAAGAGAGTCCACGCCCGGGTCTTTAAGGACTGCCTCGACCGCCGCGTTGTAGACCCGTGAGGCGCCGTTCTGCTCTACCGCGGGCCAGAGATCGACCGGGTGTGACGGTTCCATCCAGGGCGGGAACACCTCCTTGATGGCTGCCATGGTATCGGCCGACAGGTCGGCCAGGCCGAGTCCACGGTCCTCTAGCAGGTCCGCTGTCACGATGCCGGCGCCGCCGGAGAAAGTGACGACCGCGGTCTTTCCGCGGGGACGGTATGTCCCGGTTTTGGAAAAGCCGCGGACCATGTCCATGAGCTCGTGCATGTCGTACACCTGGGTAATGCCCGCTTGCCGGAACGCACCGGTGTAGACCGCCGCCTCTCCCGAGAGGCTGGCCGTGTGGCTCATCGCGGCTTTCGCGCCGGAGTCGCTGCGGCCTGATTTGAGAACGATGACGGGCTTGTCCGTGGACCGGGCGAGGTCCAGGAACTTCCTTCCATCAATGATGGATTCCAGGTAACATCCGATGACGCCGGTATTGACATCATTGATCAGGTATTCGAGAAGCTCGGTCTCGTGCACGTCGCACTTGTTCCCGATGGAGCAGACCTTGCTCATTCCAATGCCGCCCCGGTCCAGCATCATCAGCAGAAAGCCGGCGGAGAGCATGCCGCTCTGAACGATAAGCGACACGTTCCCGGGCTGCATCAGGGTCGTCCACTTGTCCGAATACATGAACGAGAAGACATTGCGGGAATGCCCGTCCAGGTATCCCATGCAGTTGGGCCCCCAGAGGCGTATGCCCAGCTTCCGTGCCAGGGCAACCGAATCCTCCTGCAGCTTCTTTCCTTCGGGCCCTACCTCCGAGAAACCGGCAGACTGGATGATGATCCCCTTCACTCCCTTTTGCGAGCAGGCCATAATCGTTTCAGGAAGAAATTTTGCGGGGATGAAATACACGGCCATGTCGAAATTCCCGGGAATCGATTCTATGCCCGGGTAGCAGGGAACCCCCAATATCTCCGTGTATTTCGGGTTGACCGGGTAGAGCGTGCCCTTATAACCCGCAAGGGCGTTGCGGACCAGGTGAAAGCCTCCCTTGAGCTGGCTGTCGGTCGCGCCTATAATAGCGACACCGTTTGGATGGAAAAAATAATCGAGCATGGCCGTTGGTCCCGGTTGAGATGTAAGGCTTAATTGCCGGAGCAGACCTTCTTGCCGAACGTTCCTTCCACGCATGTCCCCGAGTTGATGCAGTCGGCATCATTGTTGCACGGCTTCCCGCTCTTGCCGGAGCTGCCAAAGTCAAATTCCTTCTTCTTTGTACACGCCCCGTCGGTGCATGCAAGGCCGAAGGAGCAGTCGAAATCCGCAAAGCATTTTTCGCCCTGACCCTTGCTTCCTGCCATGAGCGATAGTGAAGCCATTGCAAAGACGATCGATATGGAGATAATGAGCAGTTTTTTCATGGATTTCCTCCCCATTGAATGTGATGGCCAATTGTGGGGCGAGTCAGGCCGCATGTCAATATAATTTCAGTTAATGGTCGTTCATAAATAAATGAGGCCGCGGCGACGACGACACAGATCAGTCGCTGATGGATACCAGCAGCCGGTACGGGAGAAGCATGCGGCGGTCCAGGCCGGCAGGAGGCAGGATGGCCGTGGCATTATGAGCCTGTACCGCGCCGGACCGCGTAGCCACCCCGGTTTCCGGGATTTGCCATGCGGCAGCGGGGCTGCACGCACGCCTGTTATGTGTAAAAAAAGAGTTGAAATAATTGAGACGGGCACACAAATAAAAGATGGATAAGGGGGGGAAGGAACATGAAGGCGGATAAAATGGCCGGAATGGTACTGGCAGTTCTTACAGCTCCGAAACGCTGGATCATCACTATCATCAGCATTCAAGAAAAAAAAGAGTATAACTTCTATGTCATTTTGCTCTTCGCCTGTTTTGTCGGTATAACGCGCTACCTTCTCGAAACGATCCTGGCTTACCGCCCCCCCACGATGCTTAACATCAATCTTGTTCATTATGTCATTTTTTATCTTGAAGCGATATTCAGGTATGCACTGATTCTGTATGTTTTCCTTCCGAATCAGTCATGGCGGAAGTCTATTAATATCGTTCTTATCGGCGTGTTTCTCGGGATTTTTCCGCCGGTCATTGACATGTTCGTCTATGGCCTCGGAAATTTTCATTATATGTACAGCTTTGATTTCTTTAAGGACTGGAGGCCGCTGCTGTACAATGAGGAGATAAATTTTACCTTCGGCGAAACCCTGACGATTTTTATGACCATATTTTTCACCTCGACCGTCATATATATCAAAACCCGAAGGATAGCCAGGACCATTGCTTCATTTTTCGTTACCTACCTGCTTGTTGTTCTTAATTCACATGTTCTTCCAGCGATTGCATTCAGGATAACGCCGATTGTGTGCCAGCCAGGGTTTTCGTATTCCCCTGAAGCCGGCTTTACGACAAAGGAACTGTTTTTCGTCGCCGGTTTTTCCCTGCCCTGCATAATAAGCATGATGCAACTTGCATCCATGGGGATCATCTACCTTATAATGAATCGAGCGATAGCGCTGAATATCGCGAAAAGGATCAACCATGCCATTCCTGCCGGGCTGACCGGCCTGATGGGTTATACCCTCGTACGGCCGATCGACTGGTTTGCGTTAGTCACCGCATTATTTTTTACGTTTGCCTTCGTTGTGGCAACGCTGCAGAACGACTATTTCGACCGGGTAGAGGACGGCGTTGAAGGCCGGGCGCTCTATCTCGAGAGGAACGACGTTTCGTTTTTCAACGTCATGCTGCTCTTCCTCGCCGGCATTCTGGTGTTTGCCGGGAACATCGTCGGATACCTGCTCCTGTTATTTGCGGTCGTGTCGTTTCTTTACAATTACGATTTTTACCGGGGCAAGCGCTATTTCCCGTCGAACAACAAAATTGAAGGCATTGCCGGCTTCAGTTCGTTCCTGGGGGGCGTGTTCATGGCGTTTATAGCGGATACGGGAATATCCGGTGATATACTCACTATTCAAAACGTTGGCCTGGTCCACTCATCGGGCGCTTTCCGGACCATCGAACAGGCGCTGAAGGGATTGTGGACTGCCGAGAATATTGTCATAACGTTTCTGGTGTTCGGCGGGTGGTTTGTTGTCTCTATGCTCAAGGACTACAAGGATATCAAGGGAGACGCTGCTGCCGGTAACCAGACCCTCTATACCATTCTACGAAAAAGGAACAGGGACGTGATCCTTGCTCACCGGATACTCTCGTCGGTTATTTTCATACTGCTCATGCTCCCTGCGGCATGGTTCCTGTCATACCGGTCGCAACCCCTGGTTGCGGTTTGCCTGGGCATAGCCGACGCATTGATGCTGGCTGCACTGACCAGGAAGGATCCCAGGAAGGCGGTGACGCTTGGATTCCTGATGCTCAACCTGTATCTGTTATGTATTATCATCGGAAACCATCTGGTCAAGACCGGTATGCGGCTCATCTGATATGCCGGTGTTGTACCGATAACAATGGGAATTATATACTTAACTCCCTATCTCTTATTTTTACGTTTTTTGTGGCTTTGTTTCTAATGCGATCCTGATAACATCCTCAAATTTCATACCATGAAGGGATAAGGGCTTTTTGTATTTTTTCCCCTTGTTGTGACCGGATTTTTGTTTTTTAATTTTCTTTTTCATAATATTTTTTCTTTAAAATACTCATTAACTGTTTAGTGATAGTATTCGCCTGACACATTCCTCTGGAAGACTTGATTTTCAGGCTACGCTATCCATCTCCATTGGTTCATTTTCTAACGGTCTGATGCCTTCAACAAACGCTTGATATGGCGTCCGACCATTCATATTG
>JAKQPV010000135.1:0-2221 GCA_029564515.1 Spirochaetota bacterium
TGTTCAATCCTTTTCCTGGAGACATGTATGTCGATACGGCCGGCGGATATACTGGCAGCGGCAAACAATTTCAATGATTTTCAGAATGTAATTATATCCCTGGACGGCAATTTTCCGTTCGGCACTGAAGAAATGATGGGGCTCGGCAGGGTCTATTTTACACGTTACCCGGACTCGTCGGTTGACCGGAACATGGAAAACATTCGCATGGGATACCGTATCGTGAGGGTCTGCATCCTGGAAAAGATTTTGCAGGGGATCGACAACCGCCATCGCTACATGGTACGCGAAATGCTGGACAACATGCTCCTCATGGAAGACATATTGCGGAAGCTGGTCAATGAGATGGGTATGGAGGCCTTCGAGGAATACCGCCGGACAGTAACGCGGAATCTCGACGAGTTGAGAAGCGTGATTGAAGAGCTCCCCCGGGGCATGATCAAGGAGCGGTTCGTTGGGGGTATCTCCAAGTTTTTCAACGAGATGTACCTCCTGAATAACGCGATCGAATTTTTAAAGGGAAAGGGATAGCGCCTCGTTAACCGGTCCTGTTACAACGAGCCTCCCCGGGGAGACTCAAAAAAGCAATGCATATCTGACTTTACCGCCGCATTCCCTCTCCAGCCGGAGAGGGAATGCGGTCTGCTTCAGAATTTCCGGTTAAACGGATTCTCCTTTCTCATGCGAATCGCGAGCATAAGCGGGACTAATTTGTACGGCAGGTTGTAGGCCAGGAACTTGAACGTGTCCTGAACGGTCAGGTCCGGGTTAAGTCCGGCCCGGGCCAGCTCGTCGGCAGCCTTAACGCCGCCCTGGCACATCTGGGTAAAGAGAGCGCTGTCGCCCGCATACTCCGCGTACAGGATTACGAGCATGCTCTCGATTATCATGCCGGCGTACACGAGCGCGAACGGCCGTATCCAGTTCCTGCCTTTCACGAACGAATAGACCAGAACCATGTAAAAGGGGCCGAACAGGAACGCCGAGATAAAACACATTGCCCTCATCCATGACGGGTTCGCGATAAGAAGCGGATCATTATTGACCGCATACAGGTGGTACACGGCGCGCGCCATCACGTAACCGATGTCCGGGGACGGGTTCATCAACCCGTTTACCAGGTCTGCCGCGAAAGAAGTGAACACGAAGCAGGAAAAGAATGCGATGAAAAGCCAATCGCCCTTCCGCTCCCTCAGGGGGAGTACATTTGTGTCTGACATTGCAAATCCTCCAAAAAATTTATTTATATTGTGTGGCGTGATGTGACGGACACCCCGCCGGTAGGTCGCAATTAATATATGCCCGGCATTATCCTCCAGGGCACGCGCTCCCGGTATTTCACCCAGTCGTCGCCGTATTTTGCAGCGCATTTTTTATCATCGCGCCGCTGCCGGTGGACCAGCAAAGCGGTGAAATATATCACGTAAAAATAGGGAAGCGGTGAGTAGAACAGGCAGGGCAGGCACCAAGCCAGGGCCATGGTGATGTCTCCGACATAATTGAAATGCCGCGATAACCCCCAGAATCCTGACACGAGGAGCCTGTTCCCGTGCGCGGTCTGGATGAATTCGGGTTTTTTACCCCGGATCAGGTAACCGGGCTCGGTCCTGAACCTGTGCTTCTGTAGATTGACGGCCCTGAACAGGTAATATCCCGCTGCGTTGAGGAATACGATTGAAACGATCCCCCAGACCGGCAGCGAATGCACATGCTCAATGAGGTAAAACGCCTGGAGCGAATAGGTCATCGGCACCCAGACCAGGTCTCCGAATACCAGCATGAAACCGAACTTGTCGTGTACAATGTCGGTCGTTGTGAGGATGGCCGGCTCGTTCCAGAAATAATCGGCTATGTACAGAAACTGGAAGGCGACGACAAGAAGCATTGCGGCAGTCACCGCACCGTGCTTCAGGTACTGGACCCCCATAAAAGAAAGGCTCACGACCAGCCAGCCGATCAGGCCCGGCCGGGCCTCGCAGAAAAACTTGAGATCAAAGCCGTGAACGGGCGGAATACGGGGGTTCAGGGAGACGCCCATGAAAAAGTCATGGATCACGCTGCCCGAAGGACGGTCAACCAGATTCGTGAGTTTCCCATATGCGAAGAGGAAGATGCTGAATGCAAACGCGAACAGCACCATGACACTGATCAGGGCGCCGAAATTATCATATATAATATCAATCCCGACGGTACCGGTATAGGCAAGCACCGCGACTGCGGC
>JAKQPV010000143.1:0-1799 GCA_029564515.1 Spirochaetota bacterium
ATCGTTGATCAGCTCGAGTGTCCTGGCGTGGAGCTCGAGATTGACGATTTCCTGGCTCCTGTCACTGAAGGTGAAGCAATACCGTATGGGAATGCTCTTCATGCTGCTCTCTCCTGCCGCTCACGCATCGAACAAACCTTCTTCGTGATGTATGCCGGTCCCCCGCATCTCTTACGGCCGCTCTACCGGCTATCGGTACAGTCTCCCCACCCATTCGACATTCCGCCGCTGAATCTTGATGCTCAGACACAGCCGCCACCTGACGTGACGGCCGTGCGTTTGTATGACATGGATCCTGTGAGCAGTGGCATTCTTGACAAACATGCTTTATATCCAGTATGGTACGTACCATTCTCGATGATTGTCTTCATGAGGATGACCGGGTATCAAGTATATCTCGGAAGCCGCGCCCTCCTCGGAAGGCGGGACGGCTTGAATCTGATCTCTCTTGAGTTCGGCGTCAGGACAGGGGGCCCGGTGATGGGTTCAAGGACTTCTAACCGTTGATCAATTTTTAGAGGGAGGAGATATGAGGAGACTTTTCATCGGTCTGATGTCGTTTCTGGTCGTTTTCCTGATGACGGATGCCGGCTTCGCCCAGCAAAAGACCTTTACCATCGAAGTCCTGCAGGTCACAAAGATAGAGCCATTCGACAATGCATACCAGGGTTTCATGCAGGAGCTCTCGGCCGCCGGGCTCGTGGAGGGCCAAAACCTGAAGGTGAACCGGAGAATCATCGATTTCGATGTGGAGAAGGGTGGCTTGTGGAAAAAGGTCGGCGTCCTCTTTGAAATAAAGAGCACCGCCTCCAAGATAGTGGAAGCGCGGCCCGACCTCGTGCTGACCGTCGGAACTCCCGCAACCAAGTATGCCAAGGACAAGATCGTCGCCGCGGGCATCCCGCTCGTGTTCACCGCAGTAGCCATCCCCGAAGCCGCGGGCTGCAAGTCGCTGACCGTTGCAGGTCCCGGATTCACCGGCGCGACTCTGTATCTGGACATGGCAGACGCTCTCAAGATAGCCAGGCTCGCATTCCCCGAGATCAAGACCGTCGCCATCGTCCATACGGACGACGACAATGCGATGGCACAGGTGGAGCAGGTAAAAGCAGTTGGTTCCCAGGCGGGCTTCACCTTCATCACCAAGGAAATAAGCAAGAACGACAAATTCACGCCGGCCGCACGCGAGCTGATCGCCCAGGGCGCGCAGGCCTTCGCCGTCCCCCTCGACACCTACTACGGCCTGCGGAACTACGAGCCCTGCTTTGAGCTTTCCGATGTCTCGCTGAAGAACAAGGTACCGGTCCTCAGCCTTGTGCACATGAAGGTGCCCGGAGCCATTCTGTATATTGGCGCGGAATTTCCGCTCATCGGCGCCCTCTCGGGCAAGCAGGCGGCAAAGATCCTTCTGGAAGGCGCAAAACCCGGCGACCTGCCGATCCTCAGGCAGGAAGACCTGACCATCATGGTGGATAGCGACAGGCTGAAGGCGCTTCAGATCGAGTTGCCCATGGAGATTCTCCAGCTGGCCAAGGATGTGGAATAGGCGGATCGGCAATAGGCGGCTCTTCCCCGGAAGGTGACGGGGAAGGGACCTGTCCGCCGCTCGATCTTCCCTCTTCACGGTGGAGGCGTCGAGAAGTCGACCTTTTTCCACCCCGGTGATCATCAAGGATTTGAATCCGATGACCATGCAAGAATATCCCGGGCCGCCATAAAAAGGGGAAGGCAAGAGAGAGGCCCGGAAGGGAAGCACTGATCGCCGGGGTTGTGGATGCTTGCCGATCAAACGTGAAAGC
>JAKQPV010000104.1:0-1260 GCA_029564515.1 Spirochaetota bacterium
CGGGCGGGAATTCATGATTAAGGAAATTCTCGCGCTGTAAACGTTTTTCCGGTTTTTCAGGTTGCGGATGCGATTTTGGGAATGTATACTTTACTGTAAGTTATGATATACATCGACCTGATCCTGAACCTCAGCCTGCTCGTCTCGATTTCGATTATATCCGGATTCATAGACGCCCGGATGGGACGCAATTCCCTCCAGAGAAGGATCCTTCAGGGCATACTCTTCGCGGCGGCAGCGTGCGTCGGTATGCTCAAGCCGATGAATCTGCGTCCCGGGCTCATCTTCGACGGAAGGTCGATCGTCATCAGCCTCGCATCCCTTTTCTTCGGCACTCTCGCAGGAACAATCGCCGCCCTGCCCCCTCTCGCACTCCGCATCCGGATGGGCGGACCGGGCATGTATATGGGAATCCTCGTCATACTTTCGTCTGCCGCTTCGGGACTTGCCTTCCGCAAATTCTACGGAATTCCCGAAAAAACCCCTGGTTGGCTCAAGCTGTACCTATTCGGCCTCGCGGTGCATGCGGAAATGGTGCTGTGCATGATTATAGCCCTCCCGGACAGCGTCAGGGAAACGACGCTGCGCAACATGGCTCTCCCCACCATCCTGATATATCCGTTCGCGACGCTTCTGGCCGGAAAAATACTGAACGACCAGGTTCTGCTCAGGCTGCAGGTCGGCAAAATCAACGAAAGCGAAAACCTTTTCAGGGACGCCCTGGAATTCCTGCCGGTGCCGGTTTCGATCATGCGCTCGGACGGTACGGTTTCGTTCATGAACCATGCGTTTACGGAAGCCTACGGATACACTACGCAGGACATCCCCGACTATCAAACCTGGGTGCGGACCGCCTATCCCGACGAGGAATACCGGGCAAGCGGCATGCGCATCTGGGAGGAAGACCTCCAGAAAGCGATTGTAAACCGCTCGGCGACGCCGTCCCGCATTTACCTTATGAAACGCAAGGACGGGCTGATCCGTCAGGTGAACATCAGGGCGCGGCCCTTCGGCTACAGATACCTTACCGTTTTCCTCGACATGACCGACCGCCAGATTCTGGAAACCGAACTTCGAAAAAAAGTGATCGCGCTTGCGCACACGCAGGAAGTCACGATCACCAGCATGGCGATCATCGCCGAGTTCAGGGACAACGAGACGGGCGCCCACATCCAGAGAACGAAGGAATACGTCAGGTGCATCCTCGAGGGCATGGGTCATGCCTGTCCGTACGAGGCTGATGTCTGCGAACGCATCTGC
>JAKQPV010000162.1:0-4307 GCA_029564515.1 Spirochaetota bacterium
ACCTTGCCGACGTCGTGAAGCATTGCAGCCATGCGGAGGATGTCCTTTTTCTGGTCGATCTCCTCCTTGCGGAGGCCCCGCGCGCGGGCCCACTTTTCGTATATCTCGACCGAGTATGCTGCAACGCGGTTGACATGCGGACCGGTCTCTTTCGGATCGCGCAGCTCTGCCATGCTGATCATGCGGAGGATCAGGGCGCGCGTCATCTTGGCGCGCTGGAGTATCATGCTCGCGATATTTGCGAAGTGGAGGGCGAACATCTCGTCGGAAGCGTCGAAGCTCCCGGTGAAAGCCCCATCGCCGTCACAGCATTCCCCGCCGGGCCCGGGGTTCTTCGAGTTCAGGATCTGCATGACGCCCAGTACCTCTCTCCTGTTATTGATCAGGGGAATGGTAAGCATGGACTTGGTGTGGTAATTAGACTTGATGTCGGATGTGCGATCGAACTGATAGGGCATGTCCGTGGGAATCCGGTATGCGTCCGGGATATTCAGTATCTCGCCGGTAAGCGCCGCGTGGCCGGATATGGAACCGTGGCTGATCCTGGTCCGGAACGTCGTGTAGATCAGCTTCTGCCCGGGCGGGAGCAAACGCTGTATGGACTCTGTCTGCACGTGGCTGAAAATGAGCTCGTCCCCTTCCTTGATCTGGATCGAAGCGGCGTCGGCGTTCAGGATGCGGCGCGCCTCGGTAAGGATCTTGTCCAGAAGCAGGTCCAGGTCCTGTACGGTATTGAGCTCCGAGCTCAACTGGATGATTTCGTTCAGGTTTACGGGCCTGTCGGTCATTGGCGTTCCCTTATGCAAAACATAGTTAATGATACTGCAAGTGGCGGATCATGGCAATAACTTTTTTTGCGCGTACCGCCCACGCCGGGCAGGGCATAATTAATATTGACATTATTCATCCGGAATGCGAATACGGGAAGAGAACCACCAGGAGCCATGCCATGATTGCAATGATAAGGCGCTATTTCAAATTCGAAGAGCTCGGGACCGACTTCAGGCACGAGTTGATAGGCGGCATCACCACCTTCATAACAATGGCATACATCATTATCGTAAACCCGAAGATCCTTGAGGCCGCCGGCATCCCGTTCGGCCCCAGCATGGTCGCGACCATCGTGTCCGCGTTCTTTGGCACCCTGCTCATGGCCGTGTACGCAAAGCGGCCGTTCGCGGTGGCGCCCTACATGGGACAGAACGCGTTCGTCGCCTTTACCGTAGTAAAGGTGATGGGCTTTTCCTGGCAGACGGCCCTTGGCGCTATCTTCATCGGAGGCCTCCTGTTTACGGCCCTGACGCTGCTCCGTATCCGCTCCTGGCTGGCCAACCTTATCCCGATAAACCTGAAGATCTCGTTTGCCGTGGGGATCGGGCTTTTCCTGACCTTCATCGGCCTGAACATGTCTGGCATCGTCACCATCGGCGTGCCGGGTGCCCCGGTCAATATCGGCAAGCTCTCGCAACCCGGTCCGATCATGGCGATCGTCACGGTGCTGGTCATCGCCTTCCTGATGATCAGGAAGGTCAGGGGATCCATGCTGATCGGCATTCTTGGAACAACCGGGATCGCCATCGCGCTCCAGCTCGCGTTGCCCGAACTGAAGAGCGGGGAGCTGCCCCTGGTCCAGGTACCGGACGCGATCGTAAGCCTGCCGCCGAGCCTGGCCCCGATATTTCTGCAGCTCGACATTTTCGGCGCGTTGAGCTGGGGTTTTTTCTCCGTGGTGCTCACGGTGTTCGTAATGGATTTCGTTGACACGATGGGCACGCTGATAGGGCTCTCGTACCGGGCAGGACTTCTCGACGAAAAAGGGGAGCTTCCCGAGATCGAGAAGCCGATGCTCTGCGATGCGCTTGCCATGGCGGCGGCCGCGCTCCTGGGGACCACGACCACCGGCGCCTACATCGAGTCGGCAGCCGGAATCGAAGAGGGCGCAAAATCAGGCTTTGCATCCGTGGTCACGGCGGTCCTGATGCTGTCAGCCCTCTTTTTCGCGCCGCTTTTTTCGGTCATACCGTCTTTCGCCTACGGCCCGGCCCTCATCATCGTGGGCATGCTCATGATAGCGCCGGTTGTCAATGTAAACTTCAACGAACTCTCCGAGCTTATCCCGGCTTTCATCACCATCACGCTCATGTGCTTTACCTATAACCTGGGGATCGGCATGACGGCAGGGTTCGTCTCGTACCCGCTCATGAAGCTCTTTGCCGGAAAGATCAGGGAGGTCAACGCGGGAATGTGGATACTGTTCGCATTCTCGCTCGCATTTTTCATTTTTTACCCGTACTGATGCGTTACGAGGATACCGTGGCCCGGTCATTATATGATCGGCTTGCCGGAGAAAACCGATGGCTGAATTACGCGAACGATACGGCAATTGCGTCCTTGTGACCGGTGCGTCAAGCGGGATCGGGCTTGCCTTCGCGCACTACCTGGCGACCCGCGGGTTCCGTATTATCATGGTTTCGGACGAAGGGAAAAAACTCCATGAGATCATGACAGAATTGAAGCGTACGACCCCTGCTGATATCCATATCCTTCCCGGAGATCTGGCGGACAGAAAATTTCTTCACAGGATAACCGCTGCCTGCCGGAAATACGATCCCGGAATCATCATCAATAATGCCGGTTATGGCGTCATGGGTTATTATATTCAGCATGACTTCGAGGAGTATGAGAGGATGCTGGCAGTCGATGAAATGGCAATGATCTATCTGACACACCATTTCGCCAGGGAATTTTATATACATAACAGGAAAGGCGCTATAATAAACATTACGTCGGCCAATAATTATTTTTTAAAGGGGATTCCATTCAGCTCGGTTTATTCTGCCTCAAAAAACATGGTGAAAAACGTAACAGAAGCGATTTGCTATGAATTAAAGCCGTACGGTATTGACGTGATAAATGTTTCACCCGGCCCCACGGATACAGGGTTCCAGGATAAGGCGGGTACGAACCGCCTGTTCTGGTGCGAGTCGCCCATGAATGTCGTTGAGCAATCCTTCAAGTACCTGGGTAGGAAATCATCAATATTGACAAACCCCTACACGAGGGCAGGTCTTGCCCTGTACCGCCTGCTTCCCCTTCCGGCGTCAGTAAAGACCGGGCTGCGCGCAAAATTCTTCAGGGACATCCTCGGCAAGAAAGAACATTCTTCGCTGGATGGCGTTAAAAAAGAAACCGTCTCCTGATCTCCTTGAGTACTCCGATACTGATGCTTGCTTTAGTTCCATAATAGAGCCAGTGAAACATGGGTTTTCCGAAATATTCCGTGTAACCTTCGAAAATGACATAGGGAAAACCGAGGCGTTGTATGCGTGAAAGCTTCTCTGAAAAGGTGCTTGCGAGAATATATTTTTTACCGGATAAAAAAGCTTTCTGAAGCGCCAGGAGCTGAATCCTGGATCGTGACCGTGGCGTGCAAAAAACCTCGCTGTTGGTCCAGAGGCACGTTATTTCCACCATGTTGCCTTTCCGGACATCGAAAAACCGGGCCTCTTGCAATTGCCCGTGCGACAGGTACTGCTCATAACGGAGCGGGCTGGTCGTGTTAACGATCACCCCGCCGTTGAATATTCCCGGCTCGGTGAGCAGGCCGTAGACATCGGCGCGGGCGAGATATTCATCGTCAACGCTCACGCCGGTTATCTCAAGATACCTCTCTTTGAATCTGAGGAGATCTCTTTCATGTCGTATTTTGATAATTTTACTTTTCATGGGTAATCAATCGGTTCGTTTACATGAAGGTTAATGGAAAACAACGCACATAGATCCCGGTCGTATTATTTATGGCGCTCTTTCTTCATGTTCCTCTTCAGCTTCTTCCTCTTCCTGACACTGTAGCCGAAATAGCCGAGCGCGCGGCCAAGCAGGGCGAAGTATTCGCCGTGGTTATAGCAGACAAGGCCGGCGCGGTCCAGGCGGAGGCGGCCCTTTGGGTCAATGAGCGCCTCGTCCACGTTCACCGCGACGATCTCGGCGAGGAACAGGTCATGGGAGCCGAGCGGGATTGTTTTTTTGACACGGCATTCGATATTCACCGGGCTCTCCGCGATCAACGGGGCTTCTACCGACGAGGCCGGGGCGGGCGTCAGGCCCGTGGCCGCGAACTTGTCCGTGTCCCGGCCCGATTTCACGCCGCAGAAATCGGCCGCGCGGAGCAGTCGGCGCGTCACCAGGTTGACGACGAACTGTTTCTGGCCGGAAATGATGCCGTGGGAATATCGCTCGGACCGCACGGCGATCGAGAGCATGGGCGGCTCGGAATTCACGGTGCCGGTCCAGGCTATGGTGATGAT
>JAKQPV010000045.1:0-42446 GCA_029564515.1 Spirochaetota bacterium
TTGGGAATTTGACAAAAGGATGATCCATGAAAAATACAATGTCCTGTATGAAACACTGAAAGACAAGTATCAATAATATGGAATACAAAGATAATCGTGATAACTTGCTTGCGGATTTTTACCGCATGCTTCTTGAGGCGGAAAGAGCGGGGGTTCAGTCAATAAATGAAATAGTTCCCTTGGTTGACGATGACGATCTGAAATCTCATTTACTGACCTATCTTCGTGATGAAGGTATGAATTGCCAGATTTTAACCACTCTAATAAAAAATCTCGGACAGGACCCGGGAAGCAGAATAGGTGATTTTATTGATAAAATAAGGGCACTCAATTCAACAGATGAAAAGCTTGAGCTCCTCATAAAAGGACAGGAATGGGTTGTAAAGCAGATCAGGTATAACAGGGAATTGATACATCCTGCTTCCAGTGTGTTTTTTATTGAGGCTATAAAAATACAACACGAAAAAAATGTCGACACGATGAAACAATTACATCAAAATAAGAGTCAATAAATAGACTTATTGCAAATCTGCGTTTCGCGCTTGCAGGCAAGCTTTGCTAAATTCAGATTATAAAAAAATGAGGTGATTATGAAAAAGTATGTATGTTCAGTTTGCGGTTATGTATATGATCCGGAGATAGGGGATCCTGATAATGGCGTACAGCCAGGAACTAAATTCGATGATCTTCCCGATACATGGGTATGCCCTGTGTGCGGAGCAAGTAAAAGCGAATTTGAACCTGCGAAATAAGAGTTATTCATATCAACGACATTGTTGTCCCGCAGAACCAGATGAGGCGGAGGGATTCATGCCCATAACGCCGCATCGATCAACAGGTATGGTTATGCTGGAGTATAACATACTAATGGAGCAATCTTATGGATGAATTAAAACATTTCTACCGGTGTTCCGCATGCAATAAACATCAAGTATTCAAGGAGGATGAACCTGTTCCAATATGCTGTGACAGGCCCATGGTCATCCTGACTCTGCCGCAATGCACGACCACGACTCACCCGGAAATGGCACGTAATTATGACGAGGACCAGCCCTGTGATGACGGGAGAGGAAAGCAATAAGCGAAGAAATATTTCGGTGTGCCATTTTTCAGAGTGGATGTCAATTGATGGGAGGCAGCATGTTCATGAGAGTATTACTCGTTTAATGAGATGCGCATGGAAAGAACAAGGGACACCATTTATACCGTGGGGCATTCAAACCGTACAATAGAAGAGCTTTTTGAAATTCTCAAAGCATATAAAATTGAGCGAGTCGTAGACATCCGCTCCGTACCCCGGTCCATGCATAATCCCCAGTTTAACAAGGATGCCATAGCCAGGAGCCTTCGGAACAGGCACATAAGCTACAGACAGATGAAAGACCTTGGAGGGTTCAGGCATACGCTCAAGGATACTATTAATACGGGATGGAGAAATCCATCCTTCCGGGGTTTCGCGGACTACATGCAAACAGACAAATTCGATATGGCTTTGGAAAAACTGATAGCCCTTTTACAAAATAGGACCACTGTGATAATGTGTGCTGAATCCGTACCCTGGCGATGCCATCGCTCATTAATCGCCGATGCATTGACAGCCAGAGGTGTACTGGTTAAGGATATTTACTCTAAAACGAGCGTTAAGGTACACTCCATGACGCCATTTGCCAGGATAACAAGAGGGCACGTGTCTTACCCGGAAAAAGGCGATACCATTGGTAATATTTCAGAAAATGGCCGTAAAGGAAATGTATAATGAAAGAAAAAACCGCGAAGAATCTCTATGATGCATTCGTAGGCGAGTCGAAAGCATATCAGCGTTTGATAGCCTTCGCCGAACAAGCAGCCCGGGAGGATCTACCCCAAATAGCCCATCTTTTCAGGGCGATAGCCGCCTCGGAGGGAATCCACGCCAGGCGTAATTTCCGGCTCCTCGAAGTGATAAAAGACACCCAGGCCAATATGGAATACGCCTTCCAGCAGGAAAATTTGGTCAGCGGCAACTATTACCCAAAAATGCTGCGGGAAGCCGAAGAAGAAGGCGAAAAAACCGCAGGGCTGGTCTTCTCGCAGGCAAAGGATGTGGAAGAAATCCATTCCGGACTTTACCGGAAAGCCCTGGAGCATCTTACCGAGGATGAAACAACCGAGTATTATGTTTGCGAGGTCTGCGGCTATGTCCACGAGAGAGTTGCTCCTGACAGGTGCCCCGTATGCGGAGCACAACAGAATAAATTTTTTAAAGTTGAGTAAAACTCTGTTTCGGCTTTCAATGCTTATATTCTTCCCGCTAATTAATCAATGATAAATAAAATAGTCCGGCCGTCTCGGGCTCATCAAAGCATCGGTACAGACATCGGAGAGATTACTTTTTTCGTGCCGGAGCGATTATCCTGCGGAGCAGGCCGATTGCCTGACGTCCTTCCTTCACAAGGCCCAGGCGGTACCCTGAAATCCTCCATCTGGTAACCAGGAGCCTCATTGTTCCCATGACCATCCATGCAAGCTGCTCTGCCGGAACATCGGTCCTCACCCCGCCCTGACGGACGCTTTCCCTGAGGATGCGGTATATTCGGTCATGTGTCAGCTTGATAATAGCGGTTGCTTCATTCGATAGCCTGCTGTCATACCGGAACAGGTCCTCGGAAAATATGACAATGGACAGGGCGGGCTGCTTTTCGAAACTTCTGAACATTCCGGCGTAGAATCTTTCGATCGCATCAACCGGTGGGACGGTTTCACCGTCCGATTGCCCAAAGAGGTCCTCCAGGTTCTTCCGGTACCGGACAAGGATTGTCATGAGTATGTCGAATTTCGATTTGAAATGACGATACAATGCGGGCTCGCTGACTTTTATGGCGCGAGCCAGGTTTTTTATGGTCATGCGCTGCATGCCGCGGCGGGCAATTATATCGAGTGACGCGTCCAGTATTTCCTGCTGCCTCAGGGTCAGGTTCCTCATGGTGCCTCCGTGTTAGTGAATATTAACTATTTTATTAAATTATCACAAAAAGTCAATACATTTTCTTGTCAGCCCTGACGGAATGATGTATATTCCATGTAGAAGGAAGACGAGACAGGAAAAAGGAGGTGCACCATGAATTCAATTAAAAACATCCTGGTCGCTACGGATTTCACCGAATTCTCGCGAACGGCACTCGACGAGGCGGTTGCGCTGGCTGAACAAATGAAAGCTACCGTATATGTGGTACATGCCGTGGATAAAATAGAAGAATGCGCCGTGGATTACTGCCTCAGCGAAGAGCAGATCACGGGAGAGAAATTAAAACTGATAAATGAGGCCCGTAGCAAGCTGGATGCGGAAATAAGCCGGTTGAGGGACCGCAGGGGCGTAACCATTCTATCTGACATACGCTACGGTAAGACGATTGAAGAGATTTTACGGGAAGAACGCGAGAAGAATATCAATCTGCTTGTCATTGGACCGCATACAAGGAAAACGGCGTGGCAGAGGTTCAGGACCCATCTCTCCGAAAAGCTGATAGAGCGTTCCTACTGCGATACGCTTGTTGTCCATCCCGCTCTACAGTAATAGTGGGCACGTCCCGCCAATGAAACAAGACGCTGCCCCTGTCGGGCAGCGTCTTTCATCTCCCGATACAAATCGCAATACCGCGCCGGCATCGGTTAATCGTTTCCCGCGTTCATGACGATCGGCTCATTTTTTGATAAACGAACGCCAGATCCCACGTGCCAGAAAGGCGAGAAGACAGAAAGCGCCCGACACGAAAATGATGTCCGGTCCCATCCTGAGCCATGAAACCGTCCGGATGAAATCCCCGCTTGCGATTTCAGGGCTCCGCGCATACCACATGCCCTTGCTCACCGCATGGTAAAACTGGTAAAATCCCGAGGGTATCAGGCTTATAACCGTCATCAGAAATATGCCGCCATTCAGGCCCCAGAAACACCATTTGAGAAGAGAATCGGACCATGCGTCCTTTTTGAATATGTGCCGCACCGAGAAAAGCATGAGCGCAATCGCCAGGAGGCCATACACCCCGAACAACGCGGTATGCGCGTGTATCGGGGTGGTGTTGATCCCCTGGATATAATAAAGTATGATGGGCGGGTTTATGAGAAAACCAAACACCCCGGCCCCCACGAGGTTCCAGAAAGCGACCGAGATGAAGAAATACAGCGGCCATCGGTACTCATAGGCGGGACCAGCTTTCTCAATTGTCCGGAGATTCATCGCCGCCTCAAAGCCTAAAAGGGAAAGCGGAACGACCTCAAGTGCCGAGAATACCCCACCAAGGGCCATGATGGGGGCCGGCGTACCCGACCAATACAGGTGATGGAACGTTCCTATTATACCGCTGCCGAGATAGAGAAATACGCTAAGGTACACGGTGGTGTGGGCAAACTTCTCGCTTACTGCTCCGATCCGGGAAAGTATGAAAGCAAGAACAACCGTTGCGAAGACCTCAAAAAATCCCTCAACCCAGAGATGCACCACCCACCAGCGCCAGTACTCGGCGTCCGAAAGATGGCTTCCCTTTCCATACATGAGACCCGCCATGTAAAACAGCGGAATCGCTATAGAGCTGTAGAGAAGGAGGTGTGTAAGTCCGCCTTTATCTTTCTCATTCTTAAGCGCCGGAAGGATAGACCTCAGAACCAGGACAAGCCAAATCAGCATCCCCGCGATGAGCAGCAGCTGCCACACCCTTCCAAGCTCAATATATTCATACCCCTGGTGTCCGAAATAATAACCCTCCCCGCCGAAGAATCCCTGTATAGACAGCCATGAGCCGGAGAGAGATCCCAGGACAACAACCACAACCGCCGCGAACAGGATGAGAACGAGTTTCCCCTGGTGCTTCGGCTCTTTGCCGACAAAGGGCCCGATGAACAGCCCCGCCGCCAGGAAGCAGGTCGCGATCCAGAAAATAGCAAGCTGAAGGTGCCAGGTCCTGAGCGCGGCGTAAGGCAGAATCGTGGCGATCGGGAGTCCGAAAAAATTATTTCCTTCAACCGTAAAATGCGCCGTGAGAGAGCCGGTACCTATCTGCGCCAGAAACAGGAGTGACGCCACAAGAAAATAGAGCACCGTGGCTTTCTGGCTCGGCGTGGGGGCCGGTTCATTGAGGGCCACGAGCCGTGCCGTATAATCATCCTCCCTCATGTACCTGTTATAAAAAAACAGCACCAGTCCCAGCGCCAGGATGAGCAGGACCACGCTCACGATCGACCATATGACCATTTCGGCCGTGGGGACGTTTCCGACCAGGGGATCATAGGGCCAGTTTGTCGTATAGGTAACGTCTTTGCCGGGCCGCGTCGTACCGGCCGCCCAGGCGAGCCAGGAAAAAAAACTCGCGATGATAAAACCGTCTTTGTCATTGCGGGCGATACCCGGCTGCAGGCCCATGCGGTCATTGCCTTTTATAAACAGATCAGTGTAATACTCTTTCAGATTTTGAAAAGCCTCAGCCTGGTAGGCTGTATATACCAGTTCGTTCTTCTCGGGATCATATCTGTTGACTCGAAGATCCTTCGCGACCAGTGCCGATATTTCAGCTTTTTTTACAGGGTCAAGGGAATCGAATTCCTTGTTCGAATAGGATCGCGCCTTATCCGCATCAAGCCCCAGGTATCGCGCCGCAGCGTAGAGACCGAGTCGATGGAGGTAATCGGCCGACCAGTCCGGTGCGAGATATGATCCGTGGCCCCAGATGGTCCCTATATGCTGGCCGCCCCTGCTGTAATAGTAATTTTGTCCATCTTTGATATTTTCACCCGTTATCAGGACCTTGTTATTCTGATCAACTATCCTGTGAGGAACGGGCGGCTTGTCACGTTTAATCAAATAACCGCCGAAGATCAGGACGCCAAAACACATGACGAGAATAAATAACAATATAGCACGCACCTGCGGTTTTACCATGATTTACCCCCTGTTGTTTGGAATAATATAAATTTTCAATACTGATGGCATACAGTGAGCCGATTTTTTCGGCGCGCCGGCTTCCCCCTTAAAAATTGTTTTAAATTATGACGCAGCAAGGCGTCTACGGTCTCGCCTTTTCGTTCAGGTTTGAGATTTATGGTTTATTAGAATAATTTGTATGTTAGAGTTACTGATAACTATTGACGAACGTCAAGTAAAAGATCGCAACTTAATAATTTCATGATATCTTTTATTATTCAGCAGAAGTGATTAATGCCGCCATCCCGCGCCAAATCATGACATTTGACAAAGAAATGTCCACAAGTTTAAGTCTCATCTCCTTTACCAAAAGAGGAGGCAGGATTACCCCGCCCCCTCTCATGTTCCTGATTATTCAACCGCTCCATCACTCCTTAATAGCCGGGTATGATCGACTGGATTCCGAACCCTCCCCTGCTATGACCCCGCACTGTCAAACCGATCGGCGTTCATCACCTTGTTCCACGCCGCGGCGAAATCCTTCACGAACTTCTCCCCGGAGTCATCGCAGGCATAGACTTCAGCCAGCGCCCTGAGCTGTGAATTTGAACCGAAGACCAGGTCAACGCGGGTACCGGTCCACTTCAGCTTGCCCGTTTTGCGGTCACGGCCCTCGTATATGCCGTCATCTCCCGCTGTCGGTTTCCACTCAGTGCCCATGTCGAGCAGATTCACGAAGAAGTCATTGCTGAGCGCTTCGGGCTTCGTGGTGAAGACGCCATGCTTTGACCCTCCATAGCTGGCATTCAGGACGCGCATGCCGCCCACGAGCGCCGTCATCTCCGGCGCGGTCAGGGTCAGGAGCTGCGCGCGATCTATCAACAGCTCCTCTGCAGAAACGGAGTATTTTGTTTTAAGGTAGTTGCGGAACCCGTCAGCGACCGGTTCGAGCACCGCGAAGGAGCCTGCATCGGTCTGCTCCTGCGTAGCGTCCATGCGTCCCGGGGTGAAGGGGACCGTCACCTCGTGACCGGCGTTCTTCGCGGCCTTCTCGACGCCGGCGCAGCCGCCAAGGACGATCAGGTCCGCGAGCGACACCTTCTTCCCGCCGGATTGCGCCTTGTTGAAATCCGCCTGGATTTTTTCAAGTCCCTGTAAAACCTTTTTCAGCTGCGTGGGCTGGTTGACCTCCCAGTCCTTCTGCGGGACCAGGCGTATACGCGCTCCGTTCGCCCCGCCGCGCTTGTCGGAGCCGCGGAACGTGGACGCCGACGCCCAGGCGGTCGAAACCAGCTCCGATACCGACAGGCCGGAAGCCAGGATCCTGTCCTTCAGCGAGGCGATGTCCTTCGCGTCAATAAGCTTGTGATCGACCGCGGGAATGGGGTCCTGCCAGATGAGCTCTTCCGCCGGGACCTCGGGGCCGAGGTAGCGCGAGCGCGGTCCCATGTCCCGGTGCGTCAGCTTGAACCAGGCGCGGGCGAACGCGTCGGCGAATTCGTCCGGGTTCGCCAGGTAGCGCCGGGCGATTTTTTCATACGCGGGGTCGAACTTGAGTGCAAGGTCGGCGGTGGTCATCATGGGCCGGACTTTTTTAGATGGATCATGGGCGTCGATAACCATGTCCTCGTCTTCCACGTCTTTCGCCAGCCATATATAGGCACCTGCCGGACTTTTCAGCAGCTCCCAGTCATATTTGAACAGCACTTTCAAATAACCCATGTCCCACCTTGTTGGGTTCGGTTTCCAGGCGCCTTCAAGTCCGCTCGATATGGTATCGCCGCCCTTGCCGCTCTTGTAGCTGCTTTTCCAGCCCAGGCCCTGCTCCTCGATCGGCGCTCCTTCCGGTTCCGGGCCCACCAGCTTCGGGTCTCCCGCTCCGTGCGCTTTGCCGAAGGTGTGGCCGCCGGCGATCAGGGCGACAGTCTCTTCATCGTTCATGGCCATGCGCGCGAACGTCTGGCGTACGTCATGGGCGGAAGCGGCGGGTAACGGCTCTCCGTTAGGGCCTTCAGGGTTTACATAGATAAGACCCATCTGCACGGCCGCCAGTGGATTTTCCAGCTCACGGTCTCCGCTGTAGCGCTTGTCGCCAAGCCAGGTGTCCTCCTTTCCCCAGTAAACGTCTTCTTCCGGCTCCCATATATCCTCGCGTCCGCCCCCAAAGCCGAAGGTCTTGAAGCCCATCGACTCCAGGGCAACGTTGCCGGCCAGGATCATGAGATCGGCCCAGGATATCTTTTTCCCATACTTTTTCTTTACCGGCCAGAGCAGGCGGCGCGCCTTGTCCAGGTTGACGTTGTCCGGCCAGCTGTTGAGCGGCGCGAAGCGCTGGTTGCCGGTGCCGCCGCCGCCGCGGCCATCCGAGGTGCGGTAGGTGCCGGCGCTGTGCCAGGCCATGCGTATCATGAGTCCGCCATAATGACCCCAGTCGGCAGGCCACCATTCCTGCGAGTCAGTCATGAGCCTGGCAAGGTCCTTTTTCAGGGCTTTCAGGTCAAGCTTCCTGAATTCCTCGGCGTAGTTGAAATCAGGGCCCATCGGATTGGAGGCCGGCGTTTGCTGGTGCAAGATCCCCAGGTTCAGCTGATTGGGCCACCAGTCACGGTTCGATGTGCCGCGGCCTGACGGTTTTTTATTCATTTCACTCATAATGGTCCTCCTTTTTTATATTATAGTATCCTTTTCAATTAAAACCCCGGATCGATATCGGGCGATCCATCTCATCATATTCTGTCTTTTTTTCTTTTTCTGCATTTCTCGCAGGTGCCAAAAAACTGGATCGTATGGCCGGAAATGCTGTGTTTTGACATTTCCCGGGCCTTTTTCGTTATCAACTCCTGAGACTGCATGGGAAAATCAGTAATCGTTTTGCACGTATCGCAAATAAAATGATAATGCAATCCCGGGATGGCGTCGTAATGTTCAGCACCGTCGCCGAACTCCCTCCGGGTTATTCGTCCCTCTTCAACCAGTATATTAATATTGCGGTACACATTGCCAAGGCTGATGGAGGGCGTTTCCTTTTTCAGGGCTTCGTAAACATTATGCGCGGCCGGATGATCCATACGCGATCGTATGAACTCATAAATCCTTTCGCGCTGCCTGCTTTTGCGACGTACGGGTTTCATACTAATAATGATTCTTAATATTAATAAAATTATGAGGCAACGTCAAGAGAATAAGGGGAAAAAACGGGCATATATTTTTTTTATTTGGAATAATTGGGCAGGACCAATAAATCAGCTCAATTTAAACACCAGTGCCTATAAAAAATGATATGCGGATCCGGGCGCAGGCCGGTTTAGGGACCGGTTCCGGCCAGTAGTCACGCGAACCGCGAAGGCATTATCTTACGGCTCCGATAAGCTCATGCACGATTACCGGCTCCTCTCTTCCCTTGACCTTCGTCTTATACGCATGCCCCCAGACAAACCTGGAGTGTATCATCCGGTAGGTGCTTTCAGATACAAGTATCGACGTGCCGGTTCTTTTATTGAGCGATTCTATGCGGGACGCCGTATTGACGGTATCGCCGATGGCCGTGTATTCCTTTTTCTTGCTGAAGCCCAGGTTTCCCATAATGACATTGCCCGAGTGAAGGCCGATTCCTATTTTGAATGCGTGGTTGAAATGGCTTTCCAGGTATTCATTGAATTCTCCCACCGCTTCCGCCATCCCGAGCGCCGCCCGCGCTGCAAGAGCCGCATGGCCTTCCGTCAACTCGCGGTCAAGCCCGAATATGACCATGATGCCGTCACCCATATACTTGTCGATATAGCCGCCGTACGTGTCAATGATGCCGCCTATAGACTCAAAGTACCTGTTGAGTATATGAATTACATCATACGGCAGAGCATTCTCTGAAAATGCCGTGAATGATCGGATGTCTGAGAAAAGGATGGTTACATCTGCCTCTCTTCCCACCTCGCTCACATTGGCCCTGCCCTGGCTTATTGCCTCGGATATGTCCCTGTCGTCAAGGACGAGCCTCCTGAGCGAAATGTCCCCCTCGGTGGTCGTCTGGCAGGCAAGGCGCACTTCCGGCGAAAAACCCTTGATCCTGGCAAGACGTGATTCACGATCATTACGCGGGCGGCAATGCTCCAGGCCGTCCATTATAATGACCCTGCAGGTGGAACAACGAGCCCTGCCGCCGCAAATATGCGTGTGGGGTATACCGGCGTCCAGCGAAGCCTGCAGTATCGGCACGTTAGAGGTGGTCTTCACCTCCCTGTCGCCGATGAAATTCAGCCGCACCTCCCCGGCTTCCTCGTCTGTCAGGATTTCAGCCCGAACGGCGTCATCCAGGTCAATGCCGGTCTCACCTTCGTCCTGGAAAGTGAACCGTTGCAGGTATGCCTTCGCAAGGTCTGTCAGTTTTGTTAACGCGGAACGCGTGTCGCGCGGGCTGCATGATCCGTTTATGCAGAAATAGGCGGTGCTGTACCCGCTGCACTTGTCGAAGATAGGACAGATAACGCAGTTGCAGCCGTCCTGCCGGATTTCTGCCCTGCTTGGTCCCGATGCGCAGAACAGCGCCTCGCCGCGAATACCGGAATAACTGGGACATGTTCCGCAGTTCTGTGCGCACACGAGGAGGTTTGTAAGATTCATCGTTATGGCAGGATGATTTTTGCCTGAGACATACCGGCCTTTTTGCATCATGGGAGCTTTCATGCGGTCTTTCATCTTTTTGGGGAGCAGGCTCATCATGCCCATCATCACTTTAATAATCAGTCCCATGCTGTTTCCTCACAACGATATTTTTTATTATTGCATTCCCATGTGACAGATATCCTGATTCAAATCAATAGTATACTAACATCAAATCTGAAGATACAATTTTCAGACGGAATTGTAAAGACATTATTCATGCAGAGTATTGCTGGAACCAACAGATGCGGTGAGACATAATAATTATGCATATCATCAATCTCATGTCTGGCTTTGAAAAACCCAGCAGCAGGAATCCCGGGATACAGTCGGGACGTGCAATGCATTTACCCTTCCTTTGCGATCGCATAATTCGCCCGACCGGATGATAATTCACTTGACAGGATCAGATCGCTGTTTAATTGTTGTAAATACAACAATTGTTTTTGCAACATTTTGGAAATGGAATGTGTATGTTTCATGACAGAATAACGTATTTCCCGCAGTTTACCAAGAAAGTCTTCAATGAACATGACATTTCAAAGCTGAATCTTGACATTAATAAAACACAGACTCACATCCTGATGTGCATAAATGAAAACTATGAAAAATCAATGTCAGAAATAAGTTTAATGACCGGGCTGGAAAAAAGTTCTTTTACCCGCTCTGTTGATTGCCTCGTTCAAAATGGATTTATTACAAGGATTGCCCTGGAAAACGATAGAAGAAAAATAAAATTATCTCTAACAAATAAAGGCATCAAAGCTGCAAAACGTATTAAAAATGACTTCGATATCTATTTGGATTCATTAATATCGGATTTTTCAGAAAAAGAAAAAAATGAATTTTTTGAATCATTGGAAACCATTTCAAAATATATGAATAAAATATTAGTGAGAAAATAAAATGACGAACACAAAACAGGCTTCCTTGGAAAAAAAAAGAGTGTCTAACATTATTAAAGATTGGGCGGATAAAAATAAAAAGGTCTTCTGGAAATATGAAGTTTCGTCCTTTTACAAGTCATATGTAATAAAGGTGGCCAATCTGCCCCATCCATCATCAACAAACATTACGGTATCGAAGAATAATCGGTTGCTGAATGATCAACAAAAAACACAATTATGCATTGCCATAGAAAAAGCGCGTGTTAAAGCAGATGTTTTAAGCGGTTCGAATATTGATGTTCAAATTGATTATAAAAACGGGGCTGTAATTGCCGAGGTGATCTAGCATATCATATCACTCCTGCCTGTCCTTTCCCCGGATTTGCCATGACCGCGCGTCTGTTTGAAGTGCCCGAATCTCCCGCGCGGTACGGAGCCCGGGATAGCGCCGCACCGCGCGAGCTCCTTCCGGCACTTAACGCCGGAATGCCCCTGCTCGTGTTGCCTGAATCATTTGAGTTTCGGCGGCGGCATAACCAGGCCTTCGCCGACTCCTACCGTTTCACCCTTCTGGTTCGTCCATGTCAGCTTCATTTTTATCCACTTACGTTCTGGGAGCTTCTCGACAACCTCGGTTGTCGCCGTAATGGTGTCGCCGATATAGGTCGGGGCCTTGAACCGCGTCTTGATTTCGAGGGCCACGGTGCCCAGACCCGGCAACTTCATCCCCCAGACCGGGGCAATAAGGCCGAAGGGTAGAGTGCCGTGCGCAATCCGCGTTTTAAACGGGGTCTTCTTTGCGAACTCCTCGTTCATGTGCATGGGATTAAAATCACCGGATATCGCGGCGAAAAGAGCAATATCCGTTTCGGTAATTGTCTTTGAAAAAGACGCGGTGTCCCCTATGTTTAATTCCTCGTATGATTTACCCAGTTCGTATTCCATGGTTCTCTCCTTTATATTGTTGAATTGAATCTTCCGATAGGTCCGCAAGCGCTTGCGGACCTATCGGATGCGTGATTACTTCCCCGCGTACTTCCGGATTAAATCCTTCGCGATCAGGATCCGCTGTATCTCGGAAGTCCCCTCTCCTATCTCGCCGAGCTTCGCGTCGCGGTAGAGCCTCTCCACCGGGAATTCCCTGATGTAACCATAGCCGCCGTGGACCTGCACGGCCAGGCTTGAGATCTGCGTCGCCGCCTCGGACGACCACACCTTGGCAACCGAGGCCAGCACCGCTGCCTCGGGATTCTTCGTGTCCTTTGCCCAGGCGGCCTGGTAGATGAGAAGGCGCGCCACGTCGGACATGATCATCATGTCGGCGAGCTTGAAGGATACCTCCTGGTAGCGGTTGATCGGCTTGCCGAAAGCCTTCCGCTCCTTCGAGTACCTGTTGGAGAGCTCAAGGCATTTGGCCGCGATGCCAAGGCATACGGTCGCCATCCCGATCCTCCCGTACTCCAGGGTCTGCATGGCCTGGATGAAGCCCTTGCCGACTTCACCGAGGACTGCGCTCTCAGGGACCTCGCAGTCCTCGAAGACCAGCTCGGCCGTGGGCGATCCCCGGAAGCCCATCTTGTCAAAGGGCCTGCCCGCCGAGAACCCCTTCGTGCCCTTGTCGACCAGGAAGGAGGTGACGCCAGCTCCGGGCCCCTTCTCCCTGTCGTTGTAGGCGAATACCAGCGCCGTGTCGGCTATGGGCGCGTTCGTGATGAAGGTCTTGGTCCCGTTGATGACCCACCGGTCGCCCTTCCTCACTGCGGTCGTCTTGATCGAGGCGGCATCACTGCCGGCTTCCGGCTCGGTCAGGCCGAAGCAGCCTATGATCTCGCCCCTGATGATGCCGGGAAGGTACTTCTTTTTCTGCTCGCCGGTGCCGAAGAGCCGTACCGGTATGCCGAAGAGCCCGCTCGACGCTCCGCACGAGAGAAATGTCGAGGCGCACGCCCTGGCCACTTCCTCGCCTGCGACCGACTGGCTTATCAGGTCGAGATTCGTTCCGCCGTAGGCTTCCTCGTGCCCCATGCCGAGGTACCCGAGGTCAGCGAGCATCCTGATGTTCTCTTTCATCAGCCTGCCGGCATCGTCATGGGTCGCCTGGTCAAGCATCGCCGCGCGAGGCTCGATCTCCTTCGCGCAATACTTCGCGAAGTTCTCCTTTATGGATATCTGTTCCGGTGTCAAATCGTAGTTCATTGGATCATGCTCCTGGGTGGTAGTAATTCTTCCATTCCCGGCGTCCCTAAAACAGGCTCAGGATACGGGATATGATGAATCGCTGTATCTCGGATGTCCCCCCGCCTATCTGGGCGATCTTCGCGTCCCTCAGGAAGCGTTCAACGGGATAATCATGGATGAAACCGTACCCGCCGAAAATCTGGACCGCGTCGCTCGCAGCCCTGATGCCCCAGTCGCCGGCCACGGCCTTGGCGATGGAGGTGTGCATGTGGTTGAGCGGTTTCCCGGAATCCTTGTCACAGGCAACGCGGTATACCGCCATCCTGATCGCCTCTTGTATTATCCTAAGATCAGCGAGCTTGTGCTGTATCGCCTGGAAGGAATTGATGGGTTTTTCGAACTGCACGCGCTCTTGGGAATACCTGGTGCATTCCTCGATGGCGAATTGCAGATTTCCTATGAACGGCGCGAGCAGGGAGCTCCGGTCCCATGAGAGGGTCTCGTGCGCATATTCCATTCCCTTGCCGACCTCGCCCAGCAGGTTCTCCTCCGGGACCTCGCAGCTGTCCAGGAAGACCTCGGAGGTGGCCGAGGCGCGCACGCCCATCTTGTGGAACGGCTCGCCCGTGGAAAATCCCGGGGCGCCCTTTTCAACGATGAACGCCGTGATCCCGTTGTGCTTCAGCTTCCTGTCGATGGTGGCATAGACCACGCAGACGTCGCTGACCGGCGCGTTGGTGATGAAGGTCTTGGACCCGTTCAGGATCCACCGGTCACCCTTTTTCACCGCGGTCGTCGACATCGACGCGGCGTCCGATCCCGCGCCCGGCTCGGTGAGGCCCATGCAGCCGATCCACTCCCCGCTCGCGAGCTTCGGGATAAATTTTTTCTTCTGCGCATCGTTCGCGTGCTTATAGAGCGTATCCGCGCACAGGTAGGTGTGCGCGCCCAGCGCAAGCAGGTGTCCCTGGTCCACGCCGGCATGGCCGAGCGCCTCGCCCGACAGGCAGCAGGTTACGACGTCGGCGCCGGACCCGCCCAGCTCCTCCGGGAACGGAAGGCCCAGCAGCCCCATGGCGCCCAGCTTTCGCCACACTTCCATCGAGAACTCGGACTTCAGATCAGCCTGCTCGACCAGCGGCGCTATTTCCTTTTTCGCGTAACGATACACGCTGTCCCTGAACATCAGTTGCTCTTCAGTAAAACCGAACTCCATGGGTACCTCCTTCTATTGTGCATATGTGTCATATGATGCGGATCACCGCATCCTCTTTCCCTGGATCTCCCCCCCGGCCATCTCCCCCCTGACCCGCGTGCGGGGAAAGGGGGAAAGAGGGGGGATGGGGCGATCCCAGCTCGGGCTGTGATCAGGTTAGTTCTTCAAACCCATGATCAGCCGCGCCTCGTCCGGCGTGGCAATCGGCCGTCCCAGGCTGTCCGCCATGCCGGCCGCCACCTCGACGAGCTCCCAGCTGCCCCTGGCCAGCTCGCCGTTCGGCATGCGGATGTTGTCCTCGAGCCCGACCCGCATGTGGCCGCCCAGGAGGCAGGAGAGCATGATGGCCGGGAACTCGTCCGTCCCCACGCCGCAGGTGGTGAAGTTCGCTTTCGCGGGGATGGCGTTCATCAGCGCGATAAAGCTCTCGACCCTGAAGGCCTGGCCCCCGGCGACGCCCCACACGAAGTTGAAGTTCATCGGGTCGGTGAAGAAGCCCTGCTTCATGATGAGCAGGGTGTTGTCAAGGCCGCCCATGTCGTAGACCTCGATCTCCGGCTTGACGCCGTTCTCCTCCATGGCCCTGCCGAAATCCTGCAGCATGGTGAAGGTGTTCTCGAACACGTAATCGATGAAGATCTTGCCGGTCTTCCGGTCAACGATGCTGAAGTTCATCGTGTTGGTGTTGAGGGACGCCATCTCCGGCTTTACCGCCACGATCTGCGAGATCCGCTGTTCCGCCGTCTTGCCCATGCCGACTGCCGAGCTCAGGTTCACGATCAGCTCGGGGCACTTCTGCTTGATGGCGTCATGGGTCTCACGGATCCGGTCATGCTCGTGGGTGGCCATGCCATTGTCCGCACGCGCGTGCACGTGCACCATGGCCGCGCCCGCCTTCCAGCACTTGTACGCCTCGGCGGCGAACTCCGCCGGCGTGTACGGCACGTTCGGGTTCTGGTTCTTCATGGTCGCGGCCCCTGTCAGGGCGGCGGTAAGGATGACCGGTTTCGTCAGGTCGGGCCTTCCTCCCCTTCCAAACCCCTCGGCCACCGGGTGCTCGCTCGGATCATACATTTTCCGCGCCGGGCGCGCGGTACGATCCGCGGCCTTGGCTTTCACGCCTTCCGGCTTGAAATGATCTATGTCGAGTATCGTATTCGTCGTTTTCGCGGCAAATACGGCCTCCACGCTCATCCCGATCTTCACATCCTCGGGCTTGATCTCCTCGAGGATGTGGACGAAGGGCGTGTCGGCCCCCTCCAGCTTGATCAACGCCAGCACGAAGGGCGCCTTGCGCGGAAGGTGCTTGTCGTCGTACCGTACCACCGTGAAATTAACGACCGTGCCGTTGTTTTCAAGCTCGACCCAGTTGTCCCGGATGTCGGTGAAGTCCCGGTTGCACACCTGACGGGGCGGTATGAATACCGTGTTGCAGGTAGGGCATTTCACTCCCATGATCTTCTTCTTGTCGCGGAGCGTGGTAATGAACGTGCTGCCCACCCGCCCTGCGAAATAGGAATAGGGGAGCGCCAGTTTCCCTTCAAACGTGAGGCAATCCTTATCATCGTATTTCTGAGCCATCGTTCCCCTCCTTACTCGTCTATCTCGAAATAATTGATGTCGAAAATGCTGCCGACACGTTTATCGTTCCATACCGGGCGGACCCTGGTGCCGGGTTTTTCGTTCCGGCCGCCCTTGATCTGGTCGATCTGATCCCTCCGTATGAGATGCATGAAAACATCGTTCCCCTTGCACCCGTCCAGCAGGACCATCACCATGCCGTACGGCGTCTCGCGGGCCTCGCCGGTGAGTGGGTCGGGACTTGAATAGTACACATATTCCATGTACCGCACCTGCCCCTTCGGCCCCACTTCCACAAAATCATCAACGCGCACCCGGCACATGGCGCACATTTCCCGCGGCGGAAGCTGCATCCTGCCGCACTTGGGGCATTTGTTCGCCAGTATCTTTTTCTCCTTGAGCCCGTTCAGGAATTTGCCCATGATCGGACCGGAGGCGAAGCGCTGGTTGACTGAAATTGTCTTCTTGAGGACGATGAGCTCCTGCTCCTGCACTCCGCCCCCCATCGGGTCCACGTACTTATCGAAATAGTCGCCCCACTTCATGGCCAGGTTGAGGTCTCCGATAACGGCGCCGCGCCCCGCCGCGAGCAGGCTATTCGCGTCGTTTTTCCCAAGGATCATATCGACATAGTCCTTCGCGTCGCCCAACTGGATGATGGCGTTCGGCTTGCCCTCGATGCCCGTGACGACCCGGCAGGTTTTGTCCTTGATGAACACCGACCATTTTCCGCCCTGGTCTCCTCCGAGATCGAAGCCGTAGATCACGTCAAGGCCCTCTGCCGCGTCTGCCTTAAACCTGCTCTCCACGGTGCCGAACATGTCGAGGAGGTAGTCGCGGACCGTCATCTCTTTCTTCTTGATGACGAATTTCCGGAACATCTTGCTTGTCTTGCCGAAAGCGGCCATATCGCCCTCAACTTTTATCTTCCCGCCCATGAAAGCGTTCGTCCCGTCAACCTTGCCTGCGTTCACGCCCACGAAGGTCTCGCCGTCGGAGGACATGACCGAGGCACAGCCGGTCAGGTTGTCGATCTTCTCCACCGCCGCAAGGGAGCCGTTGTACACGCTGACCTTCCACTTCCCCTCCCCGGCAATATCGTACCCGAACGAGCCGGTCACTCCAGTCGCGCCCTCGGGCCTGAAGCGGTCCTTCATGGTATTGAATATATCTTCCACTTTTATTCCCCAGTATTCAGCCATTGCATTCCTCCTACCAGTTAAGTTCCTTTTCGAGCATCATGAGGACCGTCCACAGCGTGCCGCCGAACCCGGACGCCAGGGCGTGCCGCACGGGCTTCGGTATCTGGTGTGCGCCGGCGTCTCCCCGGATCTGGAGCGCCGCTTCGGCGACGCGGACCAGGGCCGTCGCGCCGATCGGATTGGAAGCGATAACGCCACCCGACGGATTGACGGGAATTTTCCCGCCGATCATGATCTCCTTGTCCTCGACGAGCTTGATGTGTTCGTCTCCCTTGAGCTGGAAAAAATCCCGCAGCCAGTCGACCGCCCACCAGGACGCCGGGTCGTACATCTCGAATACGTCGAAATAGTCGGTCGGGTTCGTGATGCCGTTCCGCTTGTACAGGTTTTCCGCCGCAAAGCGATGCGTCTGCATCACCGGGTATGCGTCGTCGTAGCCGAAGATCTGGAATATTTCCTCCCGATGCACCGTAATATGGTCACGGATCCACACCGGTTTCTTTGATAGCTCTTTCGCTTTCTTCTCGCATGCGAATATCACGCAGCAGGCCCCGTCAGACTGGGAGCACATCTCTATGAGCTTCAGGTCTCCGATGAGCTTGGGTGATGATTTTATCAGGTCGTCAATCTGATCGAACTCAAGCCCGAATGAGCGGTGCGCATTGGGGTTCAGGCCCGCATGCTTGTCCATGATGACGCGGTACATGAGCGAGGCCCGTTTAGAACGATCTTCTCCGAACTCGGTTATGAATTCGTACGCCTTCGAGCCGGTCAAGGCCCCGGTCTGCAGGTTCCGGAACCAGAGCGGGTCGGCCATGTTGGTGATGCCGCCCGTGGTGTTCCCCTCCTGCAGCTTCTCAAAGCCGATGGCCATGACGATGTCGTACATGCCCGAGGCGACAAGGTTGTCCGAAGCGCAGGCGAGCGTTATGCCCACGGTGCCTCCTGTGGTGATCCGTATGCAGTCCTTTCCCTCGGCTCCAGTGCCGAGCGTGTGCCACAGGTCGGGCTGATGGATCATCTCGAAGAGCTCCATGTTGCCGTGAATCACGCACTCGATGTCCTTCATGGTCAGGCCCGCGTCTTTAAGGGCAAGGCTGACCGCCTCATGTATCATCTCGGGCTGGTTCACGTCCTCGCGGTGACTGGAGAACTTCGTCTGCCCGATGCCTATTATTGCAACATGTCTGTTTTTCTTTCTATGTGCCATGGTTCAACCTCCCTAACTCTCCATGATAACGACGGCCTGATGCTGGCCGGCGCCTCCGTACGCTGCCTGCGCGAGGGCCCGCTTTACGCCTTCTGCCTGGCGCTCGCCCGCTTCGCCCCGAAGCTGCAGGAAGCACTCGATGGCACGAGCCGCTCCCCCGAGCAGGAGCGGGTTGCCGTTCAGGTGGCCGCCCGCGAGGTTCACATTATGCTTGTCCGGGCCGCCCTCCTTGAGCCATGCGCCGCCCGTGCCTTCATCGGCGACACCGACGCCCTCCGCCCACATGGGAAGCTGGTAGGCGGCATGATCGCTGAGCTCGAACAGGTGAATCTCTTTCCGGGCGTTCTTGATCCCCGCCATCCGGTACGCCCGCCCGGCCGCGCTTGCCAGTGTTTTGTTAGAGACGAGATCCTTGTCGCCGAGGAAGTAGGCGTCCATGCAGCTGCCATACCCGGTGATCCACACGGGTTTTTTCGTGAACTCCTTCGCCCGCTCCTCGCAGCAGAGCAGCATGCCGTACGCCCAGTCAGTGACGGGATAATAATGCAGTTCACGTATGGGATCCGAAAGCATGGGCGAACCCATGACTTCCTTGACATCGACCGTCCTGTTCTCGCGGGCGAAGGGGTCCCGCTTCGCGTTTTTCCGCGACCTCACCACGAGCTCGGCCAGCTGTTCGTCGGTTACGCCCGCTTTTTCCATGTACGCCCGCGCCTGCATGGCATCAACGTTCAGGTGGTCCATCCCGAGGGGCCGGCAGTAGAAAGGATCGTACGCCAGGTTCATGCACATCCGGCGGCTCTCCGACTGCGACTCTTTGCAATGTCCCATGTACAGGATCACGTCGTCGTGGCCGCTCAGGATACTCGCCATCGCGTAGCCGAGCCCGTTGATGCTCTCCTGCGCCATTTTTTCCTCGCCACGGAAATGCGCGCCGACAACATCCGTTACGCCATTGTCCGATATGGTCCGCGCGTCAAACACGTCATCGGAGCAGGTGACGATATTCCTGATCCCGTTTTCCATGTCAAACGTGACCCCGGTCTGTTTCATGATCGACTCGAAGCAATCAATCAGCATGTTCTGGAAACGCAGTGCCGCATAATCGGGATCATGTTTTATCTGCGCGACGGCGCAGATCGCAACCTTCTTGCCCATTACCACTCCTCCTGTTAACATAATGGTGAATTGAAAACCTGGTTATACGCCGGCCGGCGGTTCGCGCCGGCTCCACGTCAGGGATCATCTCCTCACTATTGGCAACGACAATCCCGTCATTGGCTCGAATTATAAAAACTGGACAAATATCCAATTTTGATGCGGAAAAATCCGCATTGTTTATCTCTGTTCCTCTAAATATTAAGGTTTAATGCGGCTTGGAAAATTTTTGTTCATGGCAATTAAGAACTAATTATTTTAAAAAATATAAATTTTTATTTACAAAAGTAATCATTAAATATATAATTTATCAATAATTATTTGATTGATTATTATTCATCTATGTGAACAGTGTTTATATGGCAATGGTAAATGTCAAGATAAATTCCGTTGAAAAATAAATAATGGATTTCCAGGGAGAGAGAAAGAATGTACCAGCTCGACAAACCCGACAATTTAGTAGAAATGCTCGAAGATAGCATCGCTATTCACGGTGCAAATGAATGGTTTGGGGTTAAAAACAGGGACAACGCATATCAATGGTATACCTATAAGCAGGTTGGTACAAGGATCGATAACCTCAGGGGTGGGCTCGCATCGATAGGAATCGGCAGGGGGGACACCGTTGGCATCATATCCAACAACAGCGTCGAATGGGCGGTTGCCTGCTACGCAACCTATGGGCGCTCCGCTCGGTTTGTCCCCATGTACGAGGCTGAGCTTGTTTCAACCTGGGAATATATCATCAGGGACAGCAGCATCAAGGTGCTTTTTGTTTCAAAACCGGAGATATACGGCAAGGTCAGGCATCTCCTGGACGAGGGAGCAAACCTCAGGCATGTCATATTAATCGAGGGAGATGGAACGGGATCCATGGCCGAACTGGAACGGACAGGGGAAGATAGCCCCGTCGCGTCGATCATCCCCTCTTCCGGGGAAATCGCGGGATTGATCTATACCTCCGGCACGACGGGAGACCCCAAGGGCGTTCTCCTTTCGCACGGCAATATCACGAGCAACATCCACGCGATTATAAAATGTTTTCACGTGTTGAATGAAACCGACCGCACGCTCTCGTTCCTCCCCTGGGCGCATTCGTACGGGCAGGTGTGCGAGCTTCATTCCGTGATGCGTCTCGGCGCTTCCTACGGACTCGCCGAGAGCCCGGCCACCATCGTCAACGACCTCGCCCTTATACGGCCGACGCTTCTCATATCCGTTCCGAGAATTTTCAACCGGGTATATGACGCCATCAGGGCCAAAATGGAGCAGGATGGCGGGTTGCCCCGCATGCTGTTCAACATGGGCGTGAGCAGCGGTATTAAAAGGAGAAAACTCGCCCGTGCAGGCAAAAACAGCGTTCTGACCAATTGCGCTTTTGCCATTGCGGATAAGCTCGTTTTTAAAAAGATCAGGGACAAGTTCGGCGGGCGTTTGAGGGTAGCGCTGACCGGCAGCGCCGCCATCAATCCGAAAATCGCCGAATTCTTCAGTGATGTTGGAGTTCCCATTTACGAGGCGTTCGGCATGACCGAGGCCTCTCCGGGCGTGACGACCAATACCCCCGATTACAACAGGTCCGGAAGCTGCGGAAAGGCATTCGACAAGGTCACCCTCGTCATAGACCGGGCCGGCGAGGACGGTGATTCAAACGAGGGAGAGCTGATCATCTACGGGCCCAATGTCATGAAGGGATACCACAACAAGCCGGAAGAGACGCGCAGGGTTATGACCGACGACGGCGGCCTGCGCACCGGCGACAGGGCGTTTATAGACGAAGAGGGATTCATGTTCATCACGGGGCGCATAAAGGAGTCCTTCAAGCTGGAAAACGGAAAATACGTTTTCCCCGCGGCCATCGAGGCCGAGATCATGATGAACAAATACGTGGACCAGGCCATGATCTGCGGACTCAACAAGCCGTACACCGTATGTATCATCGTGCCGGATTTCAGCATCCTCGCCGCGTTCGCGGCCGGGAACGATATCCCGGCCGACAATGCCGGGATGGTCCGGTCGGGCAGGGTCATATCGCTGCTCGAAACGGAAATCAGGAACCAGCTTGCGAAAAAATTCGGTTCCTACGAGACGCCAAAAAGGATATTGATATTACCGGAGGCGTTTTCCGTTGATAACGGCATGCTCACGCAATCGTTCAAGCTGAAAAGAAAAAAAGTCATGGAGAAATACGGGGCGGACATCGAGGCGCTCTATGCCGGCTAGCATCCCACGCGACGAATGCCGTCTCACCGGCCCCACGAACGCCGCTTTACGCGGCACTTCATGCCGGCACGATGACGTTTCAGATGACCGCGGGCGCGGCATATTCCGCGCGGCCCGGGCATCAAGATATTACTTGACACATCCAGACTGGATTATTCATTGTAATTTTGAATATGATTCTCCCTTTGCACTGCAATGCGGCAGTTTGATTGTGCGGCAGCCTGCTGCGGCCATATAGAGGAAGGATGAAGCAGCCCAAATCATTTTCAAACCTGAAAGAACAGGAACGCGAAGCCCGCAGAAAAATAATCCTTTCAGCCGCGGAAAAGGTATTCGCATCAAAACCCCTGAGCAAAGTGCGCATGTGCGATATAGCTAACGAAGCATCCATATCCACGGCGCTCATTTATCGATATTTTCCCGATCAGCAATCCCTGTTTGTTGAAGCTTTCCTGGGAAGCACCTCGCGGATCATAGAAATTCTTGACTCCTTTCTTGCACAAAGCGAGTACGACAGGGAGGGCATTTACCGGTTCATCGACAACTTCATAGACTACCTTACCAGTAACGACTACTATTTCAAAATGCTGGTCAATTTCATGCTGGACGGAAACCTCAAGCCGGAGCTGCTCGATAAAATTATCGAGATTGAGCACCGGATATTCGCCCAATTTGACGCAGTGCTCCGGCGGATTAAACCCGAAGGCCCCGTCAGGATGTATTCCCACGGCCTCTTCTGCGCCTTAAACGGAATCCTTCTGGCCTTCAGAAATAATCCCGATAAAAGCAGCAAAGAAGTGGTCAGATACATGAAGTCCCTCGGGCGTTTAATCGGCGAAATGTTTGTAGAGTCGATTGAATCAGGCAAATAGTTAACCGGTTCATATCCCCGGCTTACCGCTGCGTGCATTTCCCGGAAGAACCGCTTCCCGTATCCCGTTTTTTCCCTGCAGGCGGCCGTCCGGTTCCATACTACCGGGATAGTGGATGAATACCATGGTGCCCATAAAAAACAGTTTGACAAAAACTTAATCAAAAAAATATTCTCAATATAGTGATTAAACATATATATCCCGGCTATGACTGAAAAGACACCCATCTTCGGACCCGCCTGCCTGGTGACAGGAGGATCGGGATTCCTGGGCCGCGCTCTCTCCCGGGCGCTGGTCGAGCGGGGCTGCACTGTTCATTCCCTCGACATACGGCCCGACGCAAAACCTCTCCCGAACGTGAATTATTTCACCGGGGACATCAGGGATTTCAACGCGGTCCGAGCGGCAACCGAAGGATGCACCACCGTGTTCCACTGCGCCGCTGTCATGAATTTTCTGGGCATCTGCCGCCCCTCCGTGCGACGCGAGGTGTACGGCATCAATGTCAAGGGCACGGAAAACGTCATCAGGGCCTGCCGGGAAACCGGCGTGAAGTCCCTGGTATACACGAGCTCGCATGTCGTCTGCTTCGACACCAGGCCGGTCATCGCCGGCGACGAAACGAAACCATACGCGAAGCGCTACCTCGACCTGTACGCAAAAACGAAGACAGCGGCGGAGAAGATCGTCCTTGCGGCGAACGGGAAGGACCTCCGGACTGCGTCTCTCCGCCCCGGCGGCATCTGGGGCTCGTCCGACGACTGCTACATGTTTTCCAAGTTCATTGACCAGCTTTTAAAGGGGAAGCTCGTCGCCACCATCGGGCCTTCCGACGCCATCATAGACAATACCCATGTGGACAACCTGGTCCTGGCCGAGATCCTTACAGCGGAAGGGCTCGCCAGGAAGCCGGAGGTGGTGGGCGGCCAGGCCTATTTCATTGTGGACGACGAACCGATGAACCTGATGGAATGGCTCAGGCCCCTCATCGAGGGACTCGGATACAGGGTCCCGACCCGGTCCATCCCCGCCCTGCCGATGTATTTCCTCGGGTTTCTCGCCGAATGCCTGCATTACATCGGGGGCCCGCGCCCCTTCATGACAAGGCTGGAGGTTCACAACCTCACCGCAAAATTCACCTTCCGGCAGGACAAGGCGCGCCGCGATCTCGGCTTCAGACCGATCATCGGCAGCGAAAAGGGAATGAAGGAATGCGTCGAGTTTTATAAAAAGTACGTAAGCAATTAATAAAAGAACGGGAACGGACATCCCCCTCGAATTCATAAAAGCTTACCCGGTTATCACGGGACCGTACGCTGCAGCACAACAATCGCACAGGAAGAGGAGCATGCAATCGTGAACGTAAAGAATACCAACCAGCAGTGGGACGAAGAATTCGACGTGGTCGTGGTCGGGTTCGGCGGCGCCGGCGCCTGTGCGGCCATCGAGGCCGCGGACAATGGAGCGCGGGTCCTCGCCATCGACCGTTTCACCGGCGGCGGCGCCACCAGGCTGAGCGGGGGCGTCATCTACTCCGGTGGCGGCACACGGCACCAGAAGGCCGCGGGCTTCAACGATACCCCGGAAAAAATGTACCGCTACATGATGCGCGAGATGGCCAGCAACCCGGCCTGCTGCCGCGACGATGAGATCGACCCCGCGGCAATGAAGGCCTTCTGCGAAAGGAGCTCCGAAAACATCGACTGGCTCGAAGGCCTGGGCCTGGTGATCCCTGAAACGTATTTTCCCGGCAAGACCAACCAGCCCCCGGGCGGGTTCGGGCTCTATTTTTCCGGGAACGAAAAGCAATACTCCGATAAAAACGCGTACATTCCCCGGGGGCATGTCCCCCTGGGGAAAGGGATGTCTGGAGGTTACCTGTATTCGACATTGCGCAAAGCCGCGCTCGACCGCGGCGTCGCGTTCCGCAGCCGGTGCAGGTCGGAAAAAATCATCACCGACGACAGCGGCGCCGTCGCGGGTATCGAGGTCCTTGAGCTGAACCAGTCGCCGCTGGCCACGGCCCTGCACGCCCTCCTGTACAACCTGGGTTTTGTCAGCAGCAGGAGCAGGAGGCTCCTCGCCCGGGTGGAGAAGCGGTTCGGCAAAACCTTGCGGATCAGGTCCAGGGGCGGCGTGATCATCTCCTCCGGCGGGTTCGTGTATAACAGGAAAAAATTCAACGAGTATGCGCCCGCCTACAGCGGCTGCCTTCCCCTGGGCACCGCCGGCGACGACGGGAGCGGCATGGATCTCGGTATGGACGCAGGGGGGACCTTGAGCTCCGTTGACGTGTGCGCGGCCTCCCGCTTTCTCTATCCGCCGGTCGCCTTCGTCTCAGGGTTGCTCTCGAACATGGAAGGGAAGCGCTTCTGCGACGAGAGCCTCTACGGCGCAAGCATCAGCAGGGCGGTGACGCAGCAGCCGGAGCGGCGCGCCTATCTCGTCATCGATTCCACGCAACACCGGGACGGCCGCCTGCAGACGAAGCGGGAAGAGAAGCTCGGCAACTCGCTCATAAGCGTCCTGAAGGGCGAGCAGAACCACATCGTGTACCGCAAGCTTACCACGTTCGTGAACCTCCACATGAACAGGAAAAAGGCCGGCACCATTGCCGGGCTCGCTAAAAAATGCGGGATCCCCGCGGAAGCGCTGGTGCGCACCGTCGATTCATACAACGGCCAATGCTCGGCAGGGACGGACCGTGAATTCGGAAAACCCGCGGACTACCTGCGCAGGATAGAGAAGCCTCCCTTCTACGCCATAGACTGCCGGATTGAAACCATGAAGTTTCCGAGCACCTGCCTCACCATGGGCGGCCTGAAGGTGAAGGGACTCACTTCCCAGGCGGTCAGGGCGGACGGGAAGGCCATACCGGGATTGTACGCGGCCGGAAGAAGCGCGGCCGGGATATGCTCCCGCTCCTACGTGAGCGGCTTCTCCCTGGCGGACTGCATCTTTTCCGGGAGGAACGCAGGGGCCCACGCGGCGGCGCAGGCGGGAAAAAAAGCCGCCGCGGCAGGCCGCGGCAGGAGGCGGCCATGAAACTGGAAGGAAAAGTAGTGCTCATCACCGGGGCCTCCACCGGCATCGGCAGGGCGGCGGCGATCGAGTTCGACCGGGCGGGCGCCCGCGTCGCGATTGCCGCGCGGCGCAAGGAGCTCCTCGATGAAATCGCCTCGGGCATGAAGGACGCCCTGGTCCTCAAGACGGACCTGGCGGACGAAAAACAGGCCCGGGACATGGTCGACAGGACCGTGAAGCATTTCGGAAGGATCGATATTTTAATAAACAACGCGGTGCTGAGCATCGTCGAAAGCTCGGACCGTATAAAGAGAGAGGACCTGCTCCGCGCGTTCACGGTGAACCTCCTCGGCCCGGTTGCCTCCTCGCAGCAGGCTTACGGTTACATGAAGAAGCAGGGCGGCGGCCACATCATCAACGTCGGCACGCCCGGGTTCATGATAGGCGTTCCATTCTATGCGTCGTATGCGTGCTCGAAGGCGGCCTTTTCCGCCTGGACGAGGACCATACAGGGCGAATGGGCCCACGCGGGGATCGTCGTGAGCGAGTACTTCCCCGGCTACACCGAGACCGGCGCGGTCGCGGAATCGGCCTACGGCCCCATTCCCATGGACCTGGTCATGAACAAGGGCAAGGGCTTCCTCGCGCGGTACTTCTCCGGTGCGCGAAACGGCGACGACATAGCGCGGGACCTGCTGAAGCTCGCGATCAAGCCGCGGCCGCTCATGTTCTCGACCTTCATGGAGCGGATCGCCGGATTCGTGGCCAACATGCCCGGCATTCGCATACCGGTAGTGAAGCGCATGGCCGAAACGGCCAGGAGAAAGATGGAGGATAGAAATGTGTGACCTCTGCATGAAGCACGGCGCGGGCGGCAAGTGGTACCTGAACGCCGAGCATTATTCGAATCAAATCGTCGAGAAGTACAACCTGCGCGATTTCCTCATGGAGCAGTACAAGAATTTTGAGCAGATATCCGTGCGCAAGGTGCACGGCTTCAATGCGGTGGGCATGGGATACAAGCTGCGCATCCCCATCATCGGGCGGATCGTGAAGCACACTGCCGAGAAGCTGCTTCACAGCACCAATCCCCCGACGAACCCCTTCAAGCCGGAGGGGCACATCGGCCAGGTGATACCCCTGGAGGACGCTATCGCGATCCTCGAAACCTGCGCTGTCGAGCCTATAATAGAAAAGAACTGCATGTGCCGCTACATGAACCGCGGCGTCAAGGAGGCCTGCTGCATCAATTTCGGCGTCATGTCCGAGATCATCGACAAGCTGCCGCGCTTCATCCCCGAGAAGGACAAGTATTTCCTCACCCGGAAGCAGGCGGTCGAGCGCTTCCGCGAGCACAACAGGAAAGGCTACATCGGCACCATCTGGTTCGGGCCCTACCCCTACATCAACAACCTCTGCTCCTGCGCGAACCCCGAGTGCGCGGGCCTCAGGCCCCGGGTCGATTACGGCCTCAAGTCCATCTACAAGGCGGAATACATCGTCCACCACCACGAAGCGGACTGCACCGGGTGCGGCGCGTGCGTGAAGTTCTGCCAGTTCGGCGCGATCGAGCACGATCCCCTGAGAAAGAAGATCACCATCAACATGGACAAGTGCTTCGGCTGTGGCCTCTGCCGCCACGCATGCAAACAGAACGCCATACACCTCCACCCGCGCGACGAGACGCCGGGGTTCGAAAAGGATTACTGACATGGAAAACCGTATAAAGGGAAAAACAAGGATTACCATAGATTATAAAAAATGCGGGGACGGCGTGGGCGTTGACCCGAGGGATTGCTGCGCCTGTCTCCGGAAGTGCGAGCCCGCGGTCTTCCTCCTCCACGAGACCCTCGGCGCCGTCGAGGAAAATCCCTATGATCCCCGGAAATGGCGCGTCACCGCGCTCTGGCTCGACCTGTGCACGCGCTGCATGAAGTGCGTGGAATCGTGCCCCGCCGGGGCCGTCACGGTGAGCTGGCGGTAGCTCCCGCACCCTGCAATGGCCCGGCCGGCCGCGGAAACGGAGAAAGGCGCATATTGATTGCCCGCCCCGGATCATTCAGGCCCTACTATTAAAAGCATTTGACTTCCGCCGGATTTCGCTGCAGGGTTTACCCCTTGAGGAGATACGCGCAACAGCATCCTCTTCCAATCCCACAAGCGGAAGGCGGCCATGAAAAAACTCGTCACCGGTTCAACCGGATTTATGGGATCATCAATCGTAAGGGAGCTTCTTAAAGACGGGGAAGAGGTAAAGGTACTCGTCAGGAAAACCAGCGACACCCGGAACATAGACGGCCTTGACGTCGAGAAGGCCTGCGGAGACATCCGCGACGGGGACTCCATGAGGAAGGCGCTCACAGGCTGCGATACCCTCTATTATACCGCCGCGTTTTTTTCCCACTGGGTGCCTGATACCAGATTGCCCTACGAGGTCAACGTCGAAGGAACGAAAACATCGATGCAAGCCGCGCTTGACGCGGGCGTGCAGAAGGTCGTATACACCAGCACCAACAATACCATGGGCGCGCACGGTCCCGTCCCCGTTGACGAGAGCGCCGAATTCAACCACTGGAAAACCGGGGACCATTATTCCATATCCAAGTACCTGGCCGAGGTCGAGGCGCGGAAGTTCGTTCCCCTCGGGCTGCCGATCGTCATCGTCAACCCCACCCTGGTCATCGGCGTGCGCGACATCAAACCGACGCCCTCGGGGCAGATGATCATCGACATAGCCACCGGCCAGATGCCCGGGTACATCGAGGGCGGAACGAACGTGATCGATGTCGAGGACGTCGCGCGGGGCCACATCCTCGCCGCGAAGAAAGGGAGGATCGGCGAACGGTATCTTCTGGGAAACGAGAACCTGACGGTTTCAGACTATTTCAGGCTGATAGCGGAGATCGCCGGCGTAAAACCTCCGCGGATAAAGATACCCTACCATGCCGCGGTCGCTCTCGGTTACCTGTTCGAGCTGGGGGCTTTTTTCAGCAAGAAGCCTCCGGTGGTCACCGCATCCGAGGTGAGGATCGGCAAGCTGCAGGAATGGTATGACTGCTCAAAGGCGGTGAAGGAGCTTGGCCTGCCGCAAACTCCCGTGCGGGAGGCGGTCAGGAAGGCGCTTGACTGGTTCATCGAAAACGGATATATCAGGAAGACGGCCCGCCAGTAAAGCAGCGGCCAGCTTACGCACCGTCGCGGGCCGCACGCTCCCCCCGTTTGCGGTAATATTCAAGCGCCATTACCAGCGCGCCCACGGCCTGCTCGGGCGAAGAGTAGGACATGATTCCCCTGCCGTCAAGATAGCTGACGATGTTGACGTCCGGCACCTCGTCAAAGGCCACCAGGTCGATGACCGGAATGATCGGCTTGTTGAACCGGCGGATCTGGCTGGCCACGAGGTCCAGGAGCTCCATCTCGGCGTCGATCATCTGGCGGGCCGGCTTCTCCATTACGTCGCGGGGAAGCACGGGCGAATCCAGCCAGCGCCGCGCCCGCGCGGTCATGTACCCGAGTCCGAGGCAAATGATCGCGTCCATGTCCGCGTGCTCCAGCAGCGCCGCGATCGAATCGGTTACCATGGAGACCCTGCCCGGCGCCACCAGGTCGATCGGGTTGCGGCGGCTCCAGAACGGCGGGAGAAAGCCGTCAAGCTCGGCGACGACCTTTTCATCCAGGGGCGGGAGCTCCAGCCCGGCGGCTTCGCACAGGTCGGCGGTTATGACGCCCCATCCGCCGCCCTGCGTCACGATGCCGACGCGTTTCCCCGTGACTTCCGGCTGGGTGAGCAGAAACCCGGCCACGTCGACCATCTCGTCGATGGTTTCGGCCAGGATTATGTTCGCCTGCCGGCACATGGCCTGGAACACGGAGAAGCTCCCCGCCAGCGCCCCGGTATGGGACATTGCCGCCCCCGCTCCGATGCTCCCGGTGCCTCCCTTGAGGAGGATGATCGGTTTCGTCAGGGTGATGCGGCGCGCGGTATCGATGAAGCGCCGTCCCTGCCGCAGGCCCTCGACGTAGAGGCAGATTATCCGCGTCGCATCATCGGACTCAAGATACTCAAGGTAATCCTCGACCTTCATGTCCGCTTCGTTGCCGGAGCTGACAAGCCTGCTGATGCCGATCTCCCTCCGGTTAAAGCGGTACGTGATGGAGGTCCCCAGGTTGCCGCTCTGGGAAACCACGGCCACCCCGCCCTGCCTGATCGCGGTTGACATCATGACGGCCTGCACGGGGGAGGGAAACGCGCTGAAGATGCCCATGGTGTTCGGTCCCACGATCCTGATGCCTGTTTCCCTTGCTATGGAAACGACTTCCCGCTCCAGGGCAGCCCCCCCGGCTCCCGTCTCGCTGAAACCGGCAGTGATGACAACCGCCGCGCGGATACCGGCCGCGGCGCATTCGCGCATCGTGCCGGGAACGAGCTCCTTGGGCACAACGATGATTGCAAGGTCAACGGGACGCGGCACTTCCGCCAGGCTTGTGTATATCTTCCTGCCGAACCAGGCGCCTCCCTGAGGATTCACGGGATAGATGCCGCCCTCAAAGCCTCCCTTGACGAGATGGTGCAGGATGTTGAACCCCCACTTGGTTACGCTGGCGGAAGCTCCGATAAAAGCGATTGACCGGGGCTCGAACAAAGCGTTGAAATGAGACCTGTCATCCATATCAGTACAACCCCTTGACCGTTCCCTTATTGCCGACCGGCAGGAACAATTTTTTTCATAAATAAAGCTCCCTCTTCAATCAGTCCACTCATTTTTAAAAGGCATTGCATATGCAATTTCTCGATTTTCGCCGGAAGCGGCCGGCCCCGACAGATGATTCAATCTTGACAAATTTTCAATGCCGTACAATGAATCAATCATTATCCGCAGACATTATTCAGAGAGGCCGGGGCCATGGACAATACATTCAAGGAATATTTTATCAGCAGGTGGAGCAGGTATTTTGCCGGTTACGAGCTGCCGGTCTGTTTCTTTTACACCGACCGGCCCCTCGACGAGGACATCAGCGAAACCGGCCATGAAAACCGCTGCCTGATCGGCAACCTGAAGAGGGTCCGCGAGGGATTCGCGTACGTGTACGACGCGAAATCACCGGGGTGTCCCGGCGGCAAGCGGTATACCGGCTTTTCGCAAAAGCTCCGTCCCAATTTCGAGTATTTTTTGTCCTGCGGCATTCCGGGCGAGCTCGAGGGCGAGCGTTATAAAAAATCACCCGGCCTGGTCAGGGCGCTGCTGGAGAAAAATCCGCCCCTGGAAGCCCCGGGGAAATACCTTGTGTTTAAAAGATTCGACAGGCTGGCGGACCACGAGCAGCCGGTTGCGGCAATATTCTTCGCTACCGCGGACGTGCTCTCGGGCCTGTTCACCCTTGCCAACTACGATTATGCGGATACACAGGGGGTCATTGCCCCGATGGGAGCGGGATGCTCGTCGATAGTTTATTACCCGTCTGTTGAAGCCCGGTCCGCGGAGCCGCGATGCGTGCTGGGCATGTTCGACGTATCGGCACGCCCCTGCGTGCCCGAGAACATGCTGACGTTCTCGGTCCCGATGAAAAGGCTGGAGCAAATGGCCGGCAACATGGATGAAAGCTTCCTGATTACCGAATCATGGGGCCTGGTAAAAAGCAGGTTGTAGCAGGGGCCGTTACAGGAACGCGCTGGACCGGCACTCTTACCCGATGATCTCCCTGACGCGCCCCACCCGCCCGTCAGCCAGCCGGACCTTGATCCCGCGCGGGTGCGTGGCCGAACTGGTCAGCAGCTCTTTCACGGTCCCCTCGGTCAGGGTGCCGGCGCGCTGGTCCTGCTTCAGTACGATCCTGACCCTCATGCCCGGCCTGATGCTGCTTCGAACGGTCCCGTCCATCTCTCGATCCTGAATCATTAAATAGCAACGTCCGCTGCGGACATGCGCGGCTTCACGCGACCGGTTCGCCCTCGAAGAACCTGTGAAACACGGGCGGGAGCTCGCGATAATCCACGGACGCCGCGTCCCCCGACAGGTCAGCCGAGTTGTAGGTATGCCAGTACAGGACCGCGTCGTCCGCGCAGGCCGGCTCCTTTATAAAATCGAGGAGGCATGCGCACGCCTTCGCGGTGTACGTGGGCTCGAGCTTGATCCCTTCCTTCTCCCTGAACAGCCGCATGGCATCGATCCCGGCTGCGGTGGGCAGGCCGTATTCGCCGCCGAAGTAATCGTGGATAACGCGCTGCTCGCCGATCTTGACCTCCGGCACGCCCGGGCACGCTCTTCTCAACAGTCGCAGGGTGTCCCGCATGAGCGACCGCACGGTCTGCGCCGTTGCCAGGTGCAGGGGCCCAAGCCGGGCCTGCGTGACCCCGACGCCGATGACCCGGGCCGGGACCCCGGCCAGCAGCATGCCGAGCGAGAGGCCGGCCATGGTGCCGTTCGACCCGAGCGGGCAGATGATGTACCGGGGTGACGGGACCATCCCCCCGTCTATCTGCTTCTTCAGCTCGAACGCGGCGTTGACGAAGCCGAGGGCGCCGAGGGGCGACGACCCGCCCGCGTACAGGAAATAGGCGTCCGGCCGCCTGAGGCGCTCCGTGATGTAGAACCTCGCGCCCGCGGCGGTGATGTTTTTCGCGTACACGAGGCGCGCGCCGTGCTTGTGGAACAGGAGCAGGTTCTGGCGCACAAAGCTCGTGACCGGCTGGTCAAACACGATAAGCGTGGCGTCGAGGCCGAGGCGGCGGCAGTAGATCGCGGTCGCGAGGCCGTGGTTCGTGCCGATCCCCCCGATGGTGACCACCTCGCGCTTTCCCCTGCGCATCACATCGCCCAGTATGTATTCGAGCTTGCGGACCTTGTTGCCGCCATACAGGGGCGAGGAGAGGTCGTCCCGCTTGACCCAGAGGTTGCAGTGCCCCAGCCCCTTCAGCTGCTGAACGGGCGTGGGGAAATCACCGAGGGAGATCCTGCTGATGCTGCCCTCGAGCCCGGGATAGCGCTCGAACAGCGCGGGTACGGACGCGTTCGCCCGCCCGTTCTCCGATTCGTTCAACTGATCCAGTCCTCCCGTTTCATGACGTCGTCCAGACGGACCCCCTTAGAGAGAAGCCAACGCTTCCGCAGCGCGTAATAGAGGATGCCGGACAGAATGAAAATGAAAAACAGCGCGATCTTCAGCGGGGACTTCATCTCCGCGAGGATCACCGCGCTGAAAAACAGCACCATGGCGAAGCCGACCGACGGGCAGAAATAGAGCCAGAACCCCTTCAGTTTAAACAGGGATTTTTCATACTGCTCCGGGTAGCGGCGCGGGAGCATTATCGCTGACGCGAGAACGGGTACGAAGATGATCATGCCTCCGAGGGCCGCGTAATTCGCGAAGGTCTCGAGGGAAAACCCGGAAAGCAGGCCCGCCACTGAAAGCGCCCATATGATGAAAAGCAGGATATACGCGCTCCCGAACTTCGAGTGGACCCTGCCCAGGCCGGCGGGGAGAATCCCGTCGTGTACTATGACCTGGAGGGACTTGGTCCCGATGATGAAGAGCCCGTTCAGGGTCGTGGTGATGGCAAGGATCGCCCCGCCGAGGATGAAGAACGTGAACCCGGCGCCCGGCCTGCCGAAGCAGATCGAGCTCCCCTCGACGAGCGGCTCAGGGCAGGCGGCCATTTCCGCCCAGGGCGCAATGCCCACGGTTGTGACCGCCACGGCCACGTAAATCACCGCGACCAGGGCAAACGATATCGCGAAGGCCCGGGGTATCACCCTGCCCGGGTTCTTTATCTCGCCGCCCAGCTCGATGATGGCGTTAGACCCGAAATAGGTGAACGTGAGGAGCGCAGTGCCGAGAATTATGCTTCCGATCCCCTTCTGGAAAAAGCCCTGGAAGTTCGCGGGATCGATGATCACGGCCCCCTTCACCGTGTATGATACCAGGGCCGCTATGAGTATGAGCACCATTACGCCCTGGACCTGGACCGCGAAGCGTATGCCCAGCACGTTGATCACGAAAAAAAACGTGACGAGCCCTATAGAGACGGCCTCCACGGAGAGCCCCGGGAAAAACACCTGGAGGTAGCGGGCGCAGGCGATCGCGTACAGGGGAATCTGCCCTATGAAGGAGGCGAGGATGTACACCCATACGCCCGTGAACGCGAGCCCCGGCGACACCATGCGGCTCGGGTACCGGTAGTTCCCGCCCGTCGCGGGCAGGGCCGAGCCGAGCATGGCCAGCGGGAGCATGCTGATGAACACCGGAATGACGGCGAGGGCGTACGCCAACGGGAGCGCCGGTCCCGCGATTTTAAGCACGATCCCGGTAAGGACGAATACCCCGCCGCCCACCGTGGTCCCGATCGCTATGAAGGCGACCTCCGGCAGGCCCAAAACCCGCTTGATCCCCTGCAGTGCCATGCTTCGACCTCCTGTATGAAGCCGGTTATGCGCGCGCGGCGTTCAGAATCACATCGTTGTCCGGCACGTCCCCGATGTTCCTGCCGTAATAGGCAAACGTGACCGCTTCCCCGGGGCTTACGATAAAGACGGCCGGAAGCTGCAACTCCTGTCCCTCTTTCTTCCCGTGCCTGAAACCGCGGCGCGAGGCCTTTATGGCCTTCATGATGACCGAGGGTGCGAGGTACTGGAACAGGTTCCCGGGCGGGACACCGTACAGGGAAAAGATTTTTTCCCGGGGGTCACAGACGATCGTGAAGGGAGGCGCGACGCCGGCAAGCGCCTCCTTCACCGACGCTGGAGAGCTCTGCAACACCACGTACACTTCAAGCCCGGCCGCGCGGAGCCTGTCATAATCGCGCATGATCTCCCCCATCTTCATCTGGCAGATGGGGCACCCGGCATAGCGGAGAAAAAACAGCACGGCCTTTTTCCCGCGGCTCGTTTTATAAAAATCGAGCGATTGTCCGGAGAGCGTGGTAAAGGAAAAGTTCGGGGCTTTCATCCCCGCGGTGAGTTTTTTATTCATATGCAGACCCCTCTTTGGCGCAGCACGCGCCGTTTTGAGTCCCTCCCCCGGCGCATACTATACTCCGGACCGCCGGCGTTGTCAACACTATTAGCCAAACCGAAGGACCTTCCCTGTGCCCCGGTTATGGCCCCCCGGTTACGCCCCGGTTTTTCTGGTTATTATAACGGTCCAGCAATCGTTCCAGGTATCTCGATTTAAGCTGCATGCCGGCAAGCGCCTGCTTGACCGGCGGGAGCCTGAGTATCGCGCCGAGCACAGCTCCGAGGGCGCGATGGCTGAACAGGGCCCGGTTGTCAAAGATAAGGTCCTGGAGCTTCCCGCGCTCGATCGCCATGAGCACGGTCCGGTGCGCCGTCGTTGCCGGCGTTATGACCCGCTGTTTCCTGTACTGCAGTGATATCGATCGTGACGGGCATACCCTGGCGCATACCCCGCACCCGAGGCAGATTTCCTCGTTCGGCAGGGCGGTTCTCGCTTTCGGTTTCAGCGGGTCATGTGCCGATACCAGCGCCATGGCCTCAACCGGGCAGACATCGACGCATGCGCCGCAGCCGGTGCATCCGTCCCTTTCAATGCGCGGCAGATAGTTCGTGGTGCTGATGGGCCGCAGCACCGCGAACCTGCGGGCCGCGATGAGGGCCTCGCAGCAGCACCCGCAGCAGTTGCAGATAAAGGCCGCATCGTGCCGCACATTCTCCGCGCACTGGACCAGGTTACAATCCCGGGCCCTGGCAAGGTGGTCGAGGCCCTCCCCGACGTCAACTTCCCGCGCGAAGCCGTTCCTTATCAATGAAGCGGCGGTCCCGCCGAAGGTCATGTAGATGTCCAGCGGCGCAGGGCAGGCCCGGCCGTTTAGCCGCATCTTGTGCCTGCAGTAGCATGTCCCGATCCCACGGTGCGATGCGGTCTTTATGGTCTCGCTCGCCCTTTCGTAATCGAGGACCTCTACCGCCGGGTCCTCCGGCAGGACTGATTCATTGATGAAGACACGGACCATTTTGGTTTCGCCCCGGGCGAAGAGCTCCCTGGCGAAATCCTCTTCGACATTGATATACCGGTAGAACAATTCGCCCAGCGCCTTCTGGTCTATATCGCTCCTGGTACGCATCATGGAAAATTCGAAGAAACCGGCCATGGGGGGCGGCAGGGCGTATACCCGTTTGCCGTTGATCTCCAGGTCGACGACGAGGGCCTTGCCGGCCAGTCCGTCAAGATGCTTTTGCGCCGCGGCACTATCCGTTTTCCAGATCGCTGCGGCCCTTTCAACAGAAAAGGGCCTGACCGGAAGCTGCGCCGCAAGGGAAGCCTCTTCTTTCGTGAACAGTATCCCGAGGATTTCAAACAGCAACGGTGTGGGGGGCGCCCCCTGGGGGAACCTGTTTATTCTCTCAGCCAATCTCTCATATTCTGATTTCAGGATCATGCGGGCCACTGTCGCCTCCTTCAGCCAATCATCTTCCAGTCCTCCTCGCCGGGGAGGCAGGGCGTGATCCCTTTTACGCGGAACGCTTCCATCGCGGCATGGATGTCGTCCCGCGCGGGGACGGCATATTCCGGCGCGGCCGCGAGCCCCAGCCAGGAGCGCTTGTCGTTTCCCATGCGGTGATAGGGCACCAGTGACACGGCCCTGATCCCGAGCTTCTTCAGAAAGCCGGCCCATGACGCAACGTTCTCCGGCGCGGCGGTAACGCCCGGGATCAGCGGCAGGCGCGGCCAGAGCCCCGGGCCGCCGTCCTTCATGCCGGCGAGGAGCGCGAGGTTCTTCTTGATCGCGCCGTTCCCGGCGCCGCAATGCGCGCGGTGTTCCCTGTCGGAGAAGATCTTTATGTCAAAGAGTACGAGGTCGAGCTTCACAAGAAGGCGCTTCACTGCGCCGGGGCTGTACATGCCGGAGGTTTCCATGGCCACGTGGATCTTTTTTGCCCTGAGAGATTTCGCCAGGTCGGCGCAGAAGTCCGGGTACAGCGCGGGCTCGCCGCCGGAGAAGGTGACGCCTCCCCCTGACTCGCGGTAGAGCGGGACCTCGGGCGCGATCTCCTCCATGATGCCGCGCACCGGCCTGCCCGTCCCCAGCTGCACCAGCGCGCCCGAAGGGCAGGCGGCGGCGCAGCTGAAGCAGGACCGGCAGAGCGACGCGTCGCGGAACACCGGCTTCTTTTCGGCCGCGGCAGGGCACGCGTCCGCGCACCGGCCGCACGAGATGCAGAGATTTTCCTTGAACCCGATCTCCGGCTCCCGCCGCCACGATTCCGGGTTCTGGCACCAGTCGCAGTGCAGGGGGCAGCCCTTGAAGAACACGACGCTGCGGATCCCCGGGCCGTCGTGGAGGCAGAAATGCTGTATGGCAAATACGGGCGGCGTTTCAGGAAATGCCATGCGCCGTCCGCTCGATTATCTCATCCTGCACCGCGGGCTGGAGGTCTGTGAAATAGGCGCAGTACCCGGCCACGCGCACCACGATGCCGGGGTACGAGCGCGGGTCCTTCTGCGCCGCCCGCAGCATGTCGGCGTCGAGCACGTTCACCTGCACCTGCATGCCGCCGCTTTTGATGAAATTGCCCAGGAGCCCGGAGAGGGCGCGGGCGCCGGCATCGCCGCCGATGGTCTTCCGGTCGAACTTCAGGTTCAGGGCGTAGCAGTTGCCCCAGCGGCTGCTGTCAAGCGACGCGGCGGACCTGAGCACGGCCGTGGGCCCGGCGCACTCGGTGCCGTCCACCGGGGCCAGCCCGTTGGAGAGGCGCTCGCCCGCGCGCCGGCCGTCCGGGAGCGCTCCCGTCTTTTTGCCGAAGCCGATATGGCACGTCATGGAATAGAAGCCCGGGATGTACCTGCCGCCGCGGCTGTTCACGCAGGCCGTCACCGCGTCGGTAAACGCGTCGGCGGCGGTCTGCGTCATGGCGTCCGACTCGGGCACGCCGTTGCCGTAGCGAGGCATGCGGCATTTCATCTCGGTCCTGAGGTCTTCCCGGCCCCTGAAATTGTTCTTTAAAATGGCGACAAGCTCCGGGAGCGTCATCCTCCGCTCGTCGAACACGAGCTTTTTGATCGCGTAGAGCGAATCGCCGGCGGTGGCGAGCCCGGCCGCCTGTATGGAGGTGAAGTCGTACAGCGCAGCGCCCCAGGTCACGTCGAGCCCGCGCTCCATGCAGCCCTCCGTGAGCATGGAGTTCACCGGCGTCGTGCGCCAGAGGCGGTACACCTTTTCGAGGCGGGTAATGACCTCCGCCATGTCGTCGATCCCCCTGCTCACCTGGAGCCGGAACGCCCCGACCACGTCGTCGAACGACCGCATTGCCGCGACCGGCGGTGTCGCGGCGCCGATGCGGGAGCGCGCGCCGAACTGCCGGCCCTCGTTCAGGGCCTGCTCGAGGCAGATCGGCAGGTTGAAGAGCGCGGCGTCCGAGGAGTTGTAGGTCCTCCCCTGGCTGCACATCTCGACGCACCCGATCACCGCGTAGTCCCGCGCGTGGTCCCTGCTGATGCCGGAGGCCGTGAGCGCGCGCACGATCGCGTCGTCGCCCATGATCGACGGCTTGCCGCAGCCCAGCTGGAGCACTCGGGCCGCGCGCTCCAGGAGCCAGGGCGGGGTCGAGCCGTGCACGCGCACGTGCAGCGCGGGCTCGCGGGTCCGCACCTGGGCGTAGGCGTCGAGTATCGCGCCGGAGAGCTCGTTGGTGACGTCCCTGCCCCGCTCGTCCGTGCCGCCCACGGTGATGGCCTGCGCGACGCCGTTCCCGCTGAAGAAGCGGTCGATGCGCTCCGAGTAGACCGGGATGGTCTCGCAGGTCTTGAGGCTGAAGCTCGCCAGGATCTCGGTCGCCCGCTCGCGGGTGAGCCGCCCGGAATCGATGTCCGCGCGGTAGAGCGGGTAGAGTATCCGGTCGAGACGGCCAAACGAGAGCCCCTGCTCGAAGTCCTCGAGGTTGAGCGCGATGTGCACGAGCCAGCAGGCCTGCACGCCCTCGAGGAAGGTCCGCGCCGGCCCGTACGGCACATGGCGGCACGCGGCCGCCGATTCCAGGAGCTCGCTTTTGCGCGCCGCTGCCGTGCCCGGGAGCAGGGCGAGGCGCTCCGCCTCGTCCGCGAGGTTCCCGGCCATGCCGCGGATGCCCGATATCGCGAGCCGGACGGACCGGTAAAATGCGGCCTGGTCGGCATTAAGCGGCCCGGCGGCATTTCGCCCGTCCGCGAGATACTTCTCCGCCCGGAGATCAAGGGACCCGAGCCCCTCGTGCACGACCGTGCGGTAATCCACGCACTGGTGCCCGATGCCCGCCTCTTCCGTGATGAAATACCGCTTCGCGAAGAAAAAGTCAAGGAAGTCGCCGAACCGTCCGGTCCGGATGAAGGCCCGGCCGGCCACGCTCGAGAAAACATACGTGAGCCCGATCCGCACCAGCTGGAGCTTCTCGCGAACCGACATCACGAGCGGGATGGCGCGCCGCTTCATCCTGAACACGTCCTCCAGGATGTTGACTGACCCGCCCTCGTGGTAGTAGTTGGCCGCGATCCGCTTGGAGGTCATGTTGCCTATGATGAGCTCGCCGTCGTAGATCCGCGGCTTCCTGTGGGACAGGACATATTCGAGGGCGCTCGCCCGCCGCACGAAGGGGTGCTCCTTTTTCGCGCGCTTCCCCTCCCGGGAGCGCCAGAAGGCGTCAAACAGGAGCGGCCGCTCCAGGCAGACGGAATAGGGCGTATCGAACAGGGCTTTCCTGATGGCCTGGATCCGCACGGAGGGCTCGGAGAAGGTTTCCGGCATGGTGCTTCCGGATTTAGCCGCTGCGCGGGCCGCGCGCGGACGCCGGCTGGCGGAAGAAGTGATCGTACGCATGATGGTGCTCCTGATCCGGGGATGGGCCTGAGAGCGAATGCTTCTCATCTCTGCTTATCATGATAACAGGGATCGGGCAGAATATCAAGTAAAATCGCGGGGGCGGCGTAAAATACGGGGCCGGATCAGGGCCGCCTGATGATCACCTCGCAGCAGTCGTCGCCCCGGTTCAGGTTTTTCGCGTGGGTGACCCGGATGTCCGTCTCTTTCCCGAAAAGCCCGCGGGCCATGCCCGTGTAGGTCTCGACCGTGACGATGCCGCAGTCCGCTATGCCGGCCTTCGCGATCCCTTTCTGGATATCGCAGTCCGTGACGCGCACGTGGATGGCGCCGTCCTTCTGCTCGATGACGCGGTTCGTAATCCCCAGCACGCTCATGAAGAGCTCCATGGCGTCCAGGTAGCCGGCGGGCCACTGCGGGTCCGGGATCAGGTGCTTACGGATATGCTTGCCCATGACGTAGGAGAGCTGTTTCCACGCTTCCACGTCCATGTCCCACGCCGCGCCGATCCCGTATTTTTTGGCCACCGCCATGAACCACGCGCCGTCCATCCGCGCGAAGGACACGCGCGCCAGCCCTTTAAGCTGTTCCTCGGAAATATGCATGATCTCCCTCCCCGAACGAATGCCTGCCCGAAGACCCGCCCGCTAGTTCCCCACGAAGAGAATGGACGAGGCTATCACGAACTGCGCCGCGTAGTAGAGCACGTGGTTTGCCACCACGTACGCGGGCGTGTTCTTTCCCTCGCCGAAATAGGTGCCGGAGAGCACCAGGTCGGAGAGCAGAAACAGAACGCCGCCGGCCGACATCACGATCCACGCCGTCTCGCCGGTCGCGAACGCCGCCACGACCGACGACGAGGCCGTCAGCATCAATATGAAGCCGTAGATAAAGCAGGTGGCCCTGAACTTCCCGTAGCTGAGCTTCATCGGCTTTTCCATGAGCGTCGCCCCGGCCGCGCCAATGAGCGCGGCAATGACGGAAATCGCCATGGTCCACGGCGTCCACTTGTAGCTCAGGAATATGGCGGTGATGAAAAAGAGGTGACCGGTAAAGAAGGAATAAAACCCCGCGTACAGGTAGGTGTCGTTGTCCTGTGGATAGACGTATTTCAGGTCGAGCCAGATGTCCCCCAGCAGTCCGCACACCAGGCCGAGCACGATGAGCAGGCCGTAGGCATATTCCTGCAGGTTCATAACGATCGCGGCGCACGCGGTCGCGATGAAGAGCACGCTCGCTGTCGCCTTGGTGATGACCCCGGGCAGGCCGCCCTTTTTGACCCGGACCACGAGAAACAAGATTGTAGCGGCAATGCCGAGAACAAGCGCAGCCGAATAAACACAGGTGCCAGACATGAAGCTTCCTCCTCGATACTATCGGTGCCCCGCGTATCCGCGCCCGGGGCGCAACGGGTGTTTACAGGCTACGCGCAGGCCGGTATACTGTCCATCCATTTATGAAATATTCATTCATTACGCGTGATAAAATTGCGCGCCTGCAGGCCTACTTCAAAAATCTCACCGCGTCAGGATACTCCACGCCCGGGTTGACCTTCATGAGTTGCTTTGCCGCCTTTTCCCGCGCGCCGTCCGCGCCCAGCCCGTACGCACCCGTCATCCGGTCATACCCGAACTTGTCCTCGCTCGTGGAATACACGGCAACGTGCCAGCCGTAGTACTCGCCGCTCTTTGCCTGCTTCCGGGTGAAGGAGCGCACGGTCAGGTAGGTCTGCATCTGGAGCAGGGTGAGGGCGCCCTCAAATCCCTTTTCCCCGTCTTTTGAAAACCCGGCCATGGATTTAATCAGGAACGAGGGGATCGGGGACTGCTTCTCGAAGAGCTTCATGATCTTCCTGCATTTGTGCGATGCCCTGCCGTCCTCGTACCGCGCGTCAAAGTCATACCCGTCGCGACGGTACGAGGCGAACAGCGGAAACCACTTCCGGGACACGAACCCAGCCCTGCCCCCGAACAGCTTTCCGTAGGCAATGCCCGGTTCCTCCGACATGGCCATGCGCCACATCCACGGGTCCCGGTCCTCGTTGCCGGTCCACCAGTACCGCCACCCGGTGATGTCCATGACCGAGAAGCCGGGTATCTCGTTCTGAAACAAGGGTATGAACCCGATTTCACGTATGAGGTCTTTGAGCTCCCTGCAGGAGGCAATCCTCGTTTTTTTCATAGTATTTAATATGTGTTCAAGAGATGCGGGCAGGCAACACTTTTTTTAGATATGCGCATGACCTGCTTTCCCCTCCCCCTTGAGGGGGGAGGGTCAGGGTGGGGGTGGATGGGTAAAATGGGTTATTGGCCTGTGCGCCGCCCGGCGCAGGGGTCTTGCTCCACTGTCATCCCCGCCCCTCGGCAGGCTCGGGATAAACTCCAGCGGGGATCCATTGGTCATCAGGATTGTCATCATGCAAGAGATTCCTGGTCTGTGCGCCGCCCGGCGCAGGTGTGCGACCCGGAGCGGGGTGGGCCATTGTTATGAGGGGAGGGGCAACACCGCGGTTGCCCCTCCCCTCATACTCCCCTCCCCCGCG
>JAKQPV010000056.1:0-83217 GCA_029564515.1 Spirochaetota bacterium
AGGTCTGCTTTTCCGGATGTATGCCGGCTTCCTTCCAGAGCTTCAGCTCCTTCACGTGGGTCCCGGACTTATCGCCGCGGGATATGAAAAGCGATTTTGATTCCGCAATTTTCCTGAATGCCTCGCCGGCCTTTTTCACCGACCGTATCCCGGCCGGATCGTTCGCCGGTCCGATTATCACGAAGTCGTTGTGCATCACGGGCAGGCGATTCACCCCAAAGCCGCTTTTCACGAACCGCTCCTCCGCGTCAGGTGAATGGACCAGCAGCACGTCGGCCTCTCCCCGCTCGCCCATGGCCATGGCCATGCCGGATCCGACGGCGATGGTCTTGACCCGGAAACCGGTCTTCTTCTCGAACACAGGCACGAGCTCGTCAAGCAGGCCCGTGTCCTGGGTGCTGGTCGTAGTGGCGAGAATGATCTCCTTACCCGCGGCTCTGAGACCGGCCCAGCCCATGCAGGCAAAAACGAATCCTATCAGCAGGACTGCAATCGATCTTCGGGTGAACATATCCATCTCCTTGGTTATTTGCTATCCATGAAAGGCAGCGGCAATCCGGATAACAAACGTGTACGTTAATAATCGATATCCACCTTCTGAGTTATAAAAAAATATGCAATGAAAATATTTATCAATTTTCTTATATAAATAATGATCATAAATTACAAATAGTTACAATTAATTACTAATAATTACTTTTTAGTTGACTAATATTGTATACAACATAAGATTGAACATGGTCATATAATATTTTTTGTATATTTTATTTAAAAAATTCTCACCGACCACATCTTGGAGGGTACTAATGAAAAAAATTGTATTACAAATCATCACCTTCATTATTACGGCCGCAGTCTGCGCCGTTCCCCTTGCAGCCCAGGAGAACGAGGCCACAACTAATGAAGTAACGCCAGCTAACGAAGAACAGAAGCCCGAGGTAGAAAAGAAAGAAGAGGCTGCCGGGCAGGAGAAGCCCGGCCCGGAAAAAAAGGCCAGGGGCGTGTACACCATAGGCGAGGTCGTCGTCAAGGGCCGGGCCATCGCAAACGTCGAGGAGGCGTCGACGACCACGGAGTTAACGTCGGAAAGCATCAAGGCCCGCTCCCAGAAGACCCTTGATGAGGCCCTTGAAACCGTTCCCGGCATGATAGTAAAGCAGGGCCAGAAAGGGCAGATGAATTTCGACATGCGCGGCTTCCGGCATAACACGGTCGCGCTCCTGGTGGACGGCCTTCCTTTCGAGGAAGTCTACGACGGCGGCGGCGGAGACATCTCCCGGATCCTCGTCATGAACGCGTCCAGGATAATCGTCAACCGCGGCACCTCCTCCGCGCTCTACGGCTCCCGCGGCGCGTTCGGCGCCATCAACGTCGTCACCAGAAAGCCGGACAGGCTCTTCTTTGACGGGAGCACCGAGTTCGACCATAACGGCGGGTTCACGGTCAACGCTTCCGGCGGAGCAAACATCAAGAACTTCTATTTCTGGCTCAACGCGGCGATAATAAAGAACAACAGCTACCGCGTGTCCAAAAGCCTGAACAAAAAGGAGCGGCTCACGTGGCTCAACAGGCTCCTCCCCTGGTACATCTACCTGGCGGGAGACCCGACGTACACGCCGGGCAACACGATTTTCACCCCCATCGCGCTGGAGTACGTGCTTGACGGCGACCGGTGGAACCACACGAGCTCCATGAAATACTACGCGTCCGGCAAGGCGGGATACGCGGTGAACGACAATATCGAGTTCGGGTTATCCGCCAGCTATTACCAGGCGAAGATGGACTTCAACGGGTTCGAGATCAGCCCCTGCTCGACCTACAACCTGGACGGCACCTGGGAAGACCCCCGGAACACCAGCATGATCCAGAACCGCGCGTGGGTCTGGCCGAAAGATTACCGCTTCAACGTGGCCCCCTACCTGACCCTCGAGTTCGGGGACCTCTACATCAAGAGCATCTATTACTATACCGAGCAGGCGAACATCCTCGAGGGGTGGACCAACCAGGCCCACTCCGCGATGTTCGACCGCGGCAAGATGTCGGAGCATGACGAGACCAGCCACGGCTTTTACGTGTACCCCTCGTATAAAATTACCAGCTGGAACAAGCTGAACGCGGTCGCGCATTACCGCTTCGACATGTTCGAGAAATACAAGAAGCGCATCGGCGCGTTTGCGGTCTCGGGCCAGCCCCGGTATTACACCCCCTGGTTTAAAACCGCCGAGATCACGGCGAAATACATCACCGCCGCTCTTGAAGATGAAATGAAATTCAACACGGTAGCGGGGGACATCCGCTGCTCGGTGGGGCTTTCCTACGACGCGCAGATGCTGTCGCGGAACAGGGGCGGGCGCTATGACATCAACGGCAACGAGGACGTCCTGGGCCTGCTCAGGAACCGCCAGAAGCCCAACGAAACCTCGAGTATATGGGGCACGGGCGACTCCTTCAACCCGGTCCTGGCCGTGGTCTACAAGCCCCTGAAGGAGATGCTGACTATACGCGCCACGTTTTCCCAGAAGACGAAGTTCCCCAACCTGCACGAATACTCCGACACCGCGGACTATATCGACGAGTATTTTGCAAGCGACCCGGCCCTTCTCCCCCTGGTACTCAAGCTCAACCAGATCAAGCCGGAAACCTCGTATAACGCGAACACCGGCATCGAGTTCAGCTTTTTCGAGAAAAAGCTCGGCCTGAGAGGGGATTATTTCTACGCGTTCTACAAGAACAGGATCGAGAGCGTGGGAGACCCCAATGCCGCGGTGGGCAACCAGACACGGTACATGAACATCAGGGGGCGCGAGGTGCACGGCGTGGAGAGCACGATAAGCTCGGCGCTCGAAAAAGACCTGCTTAAATACCTGGATATCGACCTGTCGCTGACTCACGTGTTCACCTCGGCGAAAGACTGGTACGACGAGCCGGTCGTCAAGGGCGCGAAGGTCGCGGAAACGCCGTCCCACCAGCTGATCATGAAGATCGCCTTCAATTTCATCAGCGGGACCTCGCTCAACATATGGAGCAACAGCCTGTTCAACCAGATCATTTACGTGCAGCAGGTACCCACGGCGCTCCTGGCGACTCCTTCCCTCTTTTTCACGAAGGTGTACTCGACCAAAAAGCTCCATGACCCGTTCAAGCTGAACATCAAAGTGTCGCAGCGCATCGTCGACCACTTTGACGTCTGGGTAATGTGCAAGAACCTGCTCGACGACTACAATGCCGATCCCTTCAACCCGGGCCCCGGCATGACCTGGTATTTCGGGGGCAGCGCCGAATTTTAACATGACGGAATACAGGCGCGGGGCGGCATGCTCCGCGCCTGTTACTTCCTCCCGTCAGTACATCGCCAACCCAAACTGGAGAGAGGCTCACCAATGAAACAATCGATACAAATAACGCTGTCAGGCATGCTGCTGTCATGTCTCGCCCTGTTCACCGGCTGCGGAAACAATATCAACGAGATCATGACGGTCACCGGCGCAACACCCCTTGCCATGCAGGAATCGGTCCCCGGAGACGCGGCCCTTCACATTACCGGACTGGTAAAAAAAGAATATGATCTTTCATCCCGTGTGCTGAGCAAGTTCGCAACAGTGAGGATCCGCACCAGGGAAGTAACCGCCGGCGGAGAATACGACGGCGCGTATATTTATACCGGCATACCGCTCTATAACATACTTGAGGGGGTCACGCCGCAAAAACCGAAAACAGCCGCGTTCGACAGGCCGCTGGACATGATCGTCACCCTGCACTCGCGGTCCGGCAAAAAGGCGCATTTCAGCTATGGCGAGCTGGTCATGACGGACGACCGGCACCCCTGTACACTCGCATTCCATCGCCGGGAGCTGCTGCCAACCAAGAACCCGGAAAAATATACGAAGAATAAATACAAGGACACCGTGAAAGGGCTCAGGCTCATCAGCCCCCGGGACCCCGACACCTCGCGTTATCTCGATGACGTGACGGAGATGACCCTGGAGCTGCTTCCGGCCCCCGACGACAGGCTGCCGGTGATGAAGAAAGGGGCAAAATGCGGATCGGACGGAATAACCGTAATACGGGGAAAGGAAGCAAAGCCGGCATTGTTTACCGGCGTTGAGCGCATGAAATCGATCGGATGGGTGCGCGTGGGCCATGGCCAGGGCTACAAGGGCGTCTCCTCAGCGGAAGGGTACGGCCTCCGCTCGTTCATAAAGATGAATTTCAAAGAATGCGGCCCGGACTCATTCTTTCTCTTCGTCGCCTGCGACGGGTACCGGGTCCTTCTTTCGGGACGCGAAATATTCCTGTCGAATGACGGGGCGGCTTCAATGATTGCCGACACCCTGGACGGGAAGGGCGCGTCAGGGAAGTACATGCTGGCACCCATAGACGACTATTTCGTGGACCGGGACGTGTGGGGCCTGACGCACGTGGTCATGCTTGAAGGTCCGAGGTAAACTGAATGTTCACGACCGGCAATCACCTGTTCATGTATGCTGCAATCGGGTTGTTCGCGGCTTCCTTCCTTCTTTATATGCTCAAATCCAGGGCAGCCGGTTTCTTTCTCCTGGCCGCGGGATTTGTCGTCTATTCGCTCTACCTCGCGGGAAGGGGCTGGATCGCCGGCGTGTTCCTTCCGAACCCGGTCGTGGAGGGCCCCTACCTGCTTCCCTGGGCTCTCGCATGTATTGCGATTATCGCGGCCGCGATGCGTGACGAGCGGCGGGGCCTTATACTGCTCCCGCTGCTGATCTTCTCCGCCGGCGCGATTTTTTACGCCAGGGGGATCATCCCTCCCACGCCAAACAAGCTGACACCGTGGGCGACGGCCTTCTTTATCACCGAGGTTTTCGCCCACGCGCTGTTTTATACCGGGGCGATGCGTGCGGCCCTGTTTCTTGCCGCGGAAGACAGCATCGAAACGTTTCATAATTACCTGGTGTGGGGATTCGTCTTCTATTCGGTGGCGCAGGTTACCGGCGCGGTCTGGTGCTATCTCGGATGGGGCAATACCTTCCAGTGGGGACCGCGCCACATGAGCTCCGCGTCCCTATGGCTCGTCTACGCCGCATTCCTCCACCTGCGATTCATTCCCGGCTGGAGCGGCCGGAGGCGCGCCTGGTTCGCGGTTGCCGCTTCCGCGGCGGTGCTCGGACTGACCTGGAGCTCGTACCTCCATGAAATGACTTTTCCGCGCATAGGGGGCTGACATGATCAAAAGAATATGGGATTTTCTCGGCGACGTCCGGCTCTCGTTCTGGCTCCTCCTCGCGGCGGCGGCATTGTTCCTGGCCGGCATGTTCCACTCGTCATATGACTACTCGTATTTCAGGGCGATGAACGAGCTTCGCATCCAGGACTGGCTGGCAAGGGAGCTGCCCTCCCGCCCGGGCGCAAACTGGTGGCTCCCTCCTCTCGTGTGCGTCCTGTTCCTGCTTGGAGTCAATACCGTCATCTGCACGTGCAACCGCATCATCGCGCTGGTCGCGGGCACGAAGAGATCAGCATACCTTTTCGCGCAGTCGCTCCTTCCGTCGATCGTGCACATCCTATTCATCACGGTTATGGCCGGTCACGCAATAACCGCGACCGCGGGCTCCTGGACCCGGATACCGGTCTCTCACGGCGGCAACCTTGTTATCGATCAGTCCATCCCGCCCCTTGTCGTTCAGAGCATAAGGGACACCTATTATCCGGCCGGCTCGCTTATGGCGAACAGGATACGGCAGACCGAGGTCATCCTTGAAGGAGAAGGAAAAATCCGGATACCTCTTTCCTTTCTCGACTCGGTCTCATACCACGGCTACCGGCTCCAGCTTGACATGGTCAAGCATAAGAAGGAAAAAACCGTTGAAGCGGCAGCACGGCCGAAGATCGTGGACAGCGAAATCTGCAACAAGGCTGAAACCTTCCGTTCCGTCGAGCGAAAAAGGGAGCCGGCCCAGAAGCTATTAATTCTCGCGATCAAAGACCCGGGCCTGCCAGTCATACTCGCCGCTTTCGCGCTTATTTTAGTCATCATGACATGGTATTTCATAAGCCTGGCTATAACCCGCAATGGAGCCCAGGACGACAGCACCCGGGCACGATAATCGCATACATGTGCCGGATGATGTTTTAATTTGTAATAAAAAATGCTTTTTTTACCAAAATATCATGAATGGCTGCAAAATATAACAAAAAATCACCATTTTTCATCTAAATCCTTGACGCTCAATGCCTGAAAAAATATGATTCAGTTATCCTGGCGCATGTCCCGGATAACTATCTCACAAGAATAATCTGGACCATGATTTACATCGGCATTGACGACACTGACAATCTCAATTCACGGGGCACCGGTCGGGTTCATCGCGCTCGGGATGGCCAAGGCGCTGTTCGGGTACCTGCTGTTCGGTGGGCTGGGAGGCCTCCTGGCACCCTGACGCTCCGGGCGTTCTCAAAGGCAGGGTTCTTCACGTACATGCAGGAGAAGAAATAATACACTGTTGACCCCGGAGGGTGCCATGCAAGGGGATATGGACAGGTTCAGGGAACTGCTTCATTGGGATTCCTGTATTGAATGCGGCGAATGCCTGGTCAATTGCCGGTACATGGATTTCTCGCGTGACGATGCGATTAAAGAAATCAGGAAGATAAACCGGGGCCTGCATGGCGAGTCCCGGGCAGCCAGGGACTGCGCAAGCTGCTACGCCTGCGACGCCTTCTGCCCGAACGGCGCGCACCCGTACGAGAGGATCCACTACCCATGGAATGAACGGTATGAGCGGCAGGGACTCCCCGCGCGCGCCCGGTACCTCATGCCCGGACAGCATCCCAATTTCAGGCAGAGCCTCACGTTCACGAGAAGGGAGAAGGCGCTGCATGACGCATGGTCGTCGGATGAGCCGCCCGCCGCGTCCTGCCTGTACCCGGGCTGCAACCTGCTGGCCATGCCGCTTCTCGCGGAAGGGGCGCTGTTCGACGAGCTCCCGGTATGGGGGAGGTGGGACCTCTGCTGCGGGGAGATGTTCTTCCGCATGGGCGCGCTCGCGCCCGTCATGAGAACCGCGCGTTACCTCACGGAATTTTACCGCAACAAGAAGATCAAGGAGCTCGTGTTCATTTGCCCGGCGGGATACAACATGTTTTCAAACGTGCTCCCCCGGCAGTTCGGCGCCCGGTTCGACTTTAAAAAAACCTATTTCTCCGACTGGTTCATGAGGAAGGTCCACGAGGGCGTTTTCCGGATAACGAAAAAACTCTCAGGCTCGGTCGTTATCCACGATTCCTGCCACGGAAGGGTCCTCGGCGGAGAATTCATGGAGAGCCAGCGCAGGCTGCTGCGCATGCTGGGCCTCGAAGTCGTCGAGATGAATGACAACCTCGGGCACGGCCTCTGCTGCGGCGTGGCAGCGGGATGCAGGGACTACAGCCTTCTCGACCTGGCGAGGTGCGGCATCAGGGGACTTGCCGCGATCGACCGGACAAAGGCCGACGAGGCGGGCGTCTACTGCACCGGATGCCTTCTTACTTTAGGCATCTTCAGGCTCGCCAGCCCCTTCGGCAAGCGCCTGAGGCATATCGTCGAATATGCCCGTGAATCGATCGGTGAAACCGTGGAGAGGACCAATACCCGGAAAGCGATGAGGATGGCGCTCGGCATAGGGCTGAACGCGCTGCCCCGTTATTTTGACCCGCGCCGCTTTAAATTGGATGAATAACATGAGCAGGAAAGGGATGATTTCACTGGAGCTCCCGCCGGTCGGCATCAAGCTCCTGAATGAAAAATCGATCAATGCATATGCCGGTACGACGCTTTTTTCCGGCGTATCGTACTGCCTGGCGGTATTCGGGGCCACTTTCGGCATGGAGCTCCTCCTGAGGCCGGGATCGATCAAGGTCTGCAAGTGGGTCCCGGTAGTGCTTGGCTTCAAGAATGCGGAAAATGAATTTGAGCTTTCAATCGACCCGCACCTCGAACCGACCGTGCCGGGACTGTACATTGCCCCGCTCCACCTGTTCAGAAGGGGCGTTTCCCCCGACAGCGTCATCATCCGTACGGAACCCGATCATTACCGGGAAATGATCAATGTCCTCGGCTGGGAAAGCTTCATCAACTTTGACCTTCTCAAGCAGGACCGGACCGCGCTTCACACCTTTAAAACAAGGCCTCCCTCCGGGCTGTCGGCCCTCGCGATCAGGTATTTCAACGGGGCATTGGGCCTGCTTAACAGGTTCACGCCCTGGCATTCGTTCACCGCGCTGCTGTTCCGTAGCGATTTCGTGACGAAGATATTCGACATGTTCATCACCCGCTACATGGCAAACATGAGCATGTGCCGTAACAGCCTGGTCATTCCATTCAGGGAGAATAAAGCCAACATAAGCTATTTCTGCACCGGGGGCATCGCCTGGGGGAAAAACGACCCCCGCAACATGACCTCGGGCTTCCCGTATGATCTGTTCCTCAAGCTTGACCGGCACCTCGATTACCCGGGCAAAATCCTTCCGGATCCACGGCTGGAAGCGCTTGAGGGAATAAAGAACCGGCTTCTCCTGGGGGCGAAGGGAAAAGGATGCACGCTCGCTCCGGCAGACGGCAGGGAGCGGTGATCGATACACCCGTCGCGCGCCAAACCGTCGGCGTCGGCATTAATGTCTTGCTATCATTACCGGCCACAGGTTATTATTGTAATCAGCCGTACATTCTCGACGAAAAGGAGAAACAGATGGGCAAAGGAATGAGCAACAATGCATCGGGCGGCTCGATATACGGCCTTGGCTTTATCGGGGCGGCAGTGTATTACATTTCAAACGCCACCGGTTTCTGGATGGGCGTGCTGGGCTTCCTGAAAGCGATCGTATGGCCCGCGCTTCTTGTCTACGAGGCGTTCAAGCATTTCGGGGGCTGATCGGCGCATTGATCGCGCGCCAGGCACAGGACAGCCCTCATTTCATCCTTATGACGGAAAATACGCCGAAATGATCGGACGGCTGCACTCCATCGTAATACCCGGTGCAGCACAGGAACGACCCGGCGATCGCGCCGCGTGACACGGCCCGGCCGGCAAGGATGAAATCGATGCGCACGCTCCGCCCGTCATTCGCGGAATTCAGCTCGTCGTACAGGGAATCGAACGCCCTCCGGGGCGCATCCAGGTAGTATTTCCTGATGTTCGAGTTGTTGACGGCGTCCCACGTGTAGCCCGGTCCTTTCGATACCGCGGCAAAGGTGTCCGTAAAACCGCCCGACAGGAAGCGCCGGACCTCGGGCAGGTCGGCCGTCGCGTTGAGGTCGCCCATCACGAACAGCTTGCAGCCGGAAGGGACATGTTCTTCAAGGAAGGAGTACATCCTCTCCGCTTCATCCCGCCGCCACCGGGCATCGGCCGCGAGCTGCGACAGCGCCTCGCCCGTGGCCCGGTCCGGATATTTCCCCTCCCGTTTCAGGCGCGCAAGGAGCTCGCGCGACCGGGCGTCATCGAATGCGGAATAATGCCAGTGGGTGGCGGCGATGTACACGTCCTCGCCGTTCACGCGGATCTTACCCAGGAGCGCCTGTGTCGCGTCCTCCGTGTGGAACGAGAGATTGTTCCACACGAACCCGCCGCCCGAGAGCTGCTCCCTCCCGACGAACGCGAGAGACAGGTCCTTTTTCGCGAGGATGGCGTCACCCTCCCTGAGGTTCCAGGGCAGCCCCGCGCGCCACACGCGGATGCCGGAAACGCCGACGTGATACAGGCAATCAAACCCGGTTTCCCGGGCCAGCTTTTCCGCGTAATCAGGCAGCATATTCGCCTCGTTTATACCGATGACGTCAGGGTCAAGCCTTCGTATCTCTGCAACGAGCGCGTGGAATCTCTTTTCACGCACCTCTTCCGCCTCGTATTCGCCCATGGAGAGCGTACCCCGGTAATCCAGTCCGGACCATACGTTGATCGTCATGAGGCGAAGCTCGCTCCGCGCCGCGCGGCCGGGCGCGTCCCCGCGGGCGCAGCCCGCGATCGCGATAACGCCGAGGGTCAGCAGCATGACCGCGTAACGATAAATGTTCATAGTGGCACCCTCCTCCCCCAACAGGCATGCCCGTTTGTATCCGATGATTGAATCATAGTCAAATAGTTTTAGATGGCGCGGCAATTTTTGCGGTTGTACGGGTGGTGGTGTTTCATCATGGGGTATGGAAGTTCGCTAGAACAGGCGGGGCCGGGTCCGGTTACAGCTTGGCCTCAAACGCTCTGTAGAACATGAAGCCCGGGCCCGGAATTCGAACCGCACATCGACGATCAGCTGGTGTGCGGGCGAGTTTTCGAGGCGCTCTCCCTTGTTGATTGCCTCCTCACATAAATTCACATCATTATGACTGAACATTATATGCACTAAGCCAATTCACATTAATGATGCTAATTTTCCGATCCACCATTTCACTTTTAATAAATAACTGCAATTCATTGGTATTTTGAGTAATTAATCAGAATATTAAGGTATATTTTATATTATCGCCAGTAAAATTTATTGCAAATAATAACATATTCAGAAAAATACTGCAAGAGGTTGAAAATGCCCGAACAAATGCTGAACACAAAAGAAGTCGCCGAGTACCTCGGGATTAATGAGAAGCAGGTCTACGCCCTGATCAAGGCGGGCAGGATCCCCTGCACCAGGGTCACCGGGAAATGGGTCTTCCCGAAAAATCTCATCGACGAATGGATCGACACCAACGCCCGCGAAGGCGTTTCCCCGGGCAACCGGCAGGAGAGGCGCCGCAACGGCCATCTCCTGGCGGCCGGAAGCAACGACCCTGTGCTGGACCTCCTTATCAGCCAGAACACGGGCACCGAGTTCCGCATCTTCACCTGCAACACCGGCAGCACGGGAGGCCTCACCCTCATGAAGGAATCCGGTACGGACATCGCCTGGTGCCACCTCTTTGACCCCGATACCGGTGAATATAACGTGCCGTACGTCGCCTCGCACCTCGGTGATAAAAAGATCGCGGTTATACACCTTTTCAAGCGCGAGATCGGCTTCCTGGTCGCCCCGGAGGCATCCAAAAAAATCAGCAGGTTCGAGGACCTGGCATCGGGCGTCCGGTTCATCAACCGCCAGCAGGGATCGGGGATACGGCTCTTCCTGGACTATAATTTAAAGAAAGCCGGCATCGACTCCTCGGCCATCACGGGCTACGGCAACGAGGTCAACACCCACTTTGAGATTGGCCTGTCAATTCTCGCAGGCAAGGCCGACGCCGGCATCTCTTCCGTGGCAATATCGAAGCTGCTGGGCCTCCCTTTCGTCCCGCTGGTGCGGGAAAGCTTCGACATGGTGGTGGGCAAGGAAACCTTCTTCGAAAAAGGCATCCAGGATTTCATCGAAACGTTACAGTCAAAAAAATTCCGCAAGTCGGTTGAACCGCTTGGGGACTACGGGTTCAGTGACTCCGGCAAGATACTTTTTTCATCGGCCGGGTAGCGGCTTATGCGGATACGATAGATTAAAAATGCCGCCCGATGAGCGGCATTTTTTTAAGGCATGCGGGGTTTACATGAACAACAAAGCAGGTCCCTTCCGGTATTATTTTGCAGCGTTCCGCCATCCAACGGATACATTCAGGGCGCTGATCGCAAGCGACCGCTACCTTCACCGCTCGTTCGCGTATATCGCGGTCCCCATTGCCGGTTACACCCTTATGTATGTTTTCCTGACCATCGGCAACGGCGCACCCTCGGTGTTCACGCCCTGGCTTAATATCCCGAAGGAGGCGTATTACTCGATCAACAGGTTCCTGCTGGCCCCATCCATGCTCCTGTCCTGGCTGGCGGCTGCAGGCGTGATGCAGATCGCAGCCGGACTCTTTCGCGGCACGGGCACGTATGAGCAGACCCTCTCCGCCATGGCCTTGTGCATCAGCATTGCCATGTGGGGAGGGCTGGCGCACGACCTGCCGATGAGCATCCTGAGCGCCCTGCGCGTCATTGACGCACGGCAGCACGAGATTGCGATGAATGCACCGACCATCTGGAGGACGCTCCTCTGGACCGCGTATTCGATCTATTTCTTCGCGTTCCTGTGCCTGTTTCCCGCTTGCGTCAGGGCCGTTCACGGTTTATCAAAATCGGTGTCGTTCGGCATCGGCCTGCTCAGCTTTATTGTCTTCCAGGTCGTGTTTCTTGTTTTTAATCGTTAACATAAAGCAATATGGCAATCCGGCATGGGTCCAGGGATAGACATGAATCGAAACAAAACAATACAAATCGCATCCATCATCAGCGTGGCAGGAAATCTCGCGCTCGCCGTTTCAAAAGTTTCAATCGGATTCATATCCGGGAGTTTATCCGTGCTCGGTGACGGGCTGGACAGCTTTTCCGATGTATTCATTTCCATAATCACCCTTGCCATATCCGTTGTCATAGCTCGCCCGCCGGACAAAGAGCACCCTTACGGCCATTTCAGGGCGGAAACAATAGCGACAGCGATATTGGCCTTTATCATTTTTTTTATCGGCGGCCAGCTCTCCCTGTCAAGCCTACAAAAGCTCCTCAGCCATGATTATGCCACCATGCCCGAAGCTACCGCTGTTTACGTAACCGTCTTTTCCATAATGGGCAAGCTGGTTCTCTCCTGGAGCCAGTACAAACTGGGCAGGAAATCCGGGAGCGCGATGATAATTGCAAACGGCAAAAACATGCTGAATGACATAATAACCTCCTCCGGGGTGCTCGTCGGTCTGGCCTGCATGTATTACTTCAATGCGCCGATCATCGACAGGATTCTCGCGATCATTATCGGCATATGGATAATGATCACCGCCGTTCGTATTTTCGCAGGCACGGTTAACGAGATGATGGAAGGTGAAACCGACATGGCGTTGTACAAAAAAGTATTTCAGGAGGCAAAAAACATAGATCATTTGTACAACCCACACCGTGTCAGGATCAGGAAGCTGGGAGTTTATTATTTAATTGAAATGGACATCGAGGCTGACGAACATGCGACAATAAAAGACACTCATGATAAAGTAATAATTCTCGAAAATAACATACGGGCATCCAATCCCTACATTTATGACGTTCTTATCCACATTGAGCCCCTGGGTAACATCGAAAAGCATGAACGCTGGGGACTTAAAGAACAGGACGCGTATTGATTCCAATGCAACACTCAGGCTATATATGCTGCCTGACGGCACGATATCAGGAATGTCAGCATGGGGGTTTCCGTTACCTCCTACGGTTCACTCCCGACTTGACATTTCAATTTTAAATTGCTATATTATATATAGATAAGATAATTCAAGGATAAACACCCCGAAAATCGTTCTCTCATCAAACTTTTCCAGACATTTATGAAACGAAATATAAGGATCCGAAGGAGGCGCCTCCATGACCCATCATGAGAACATTTGTATCACGAGTTTCGATTATGCACGCCTGAAAAATCTTGTCGGCTCGTACGCAGCCGGCGGGCAGGTAAAACATAACGGCACGATTGCACGGCTCGCACACGAGCTCGCCAGGGCGGAAAAAGTAGAGCCGGAAAAAATCCCGGCGGACACAGTCACCATGAACTCGACCTTTACCCTGAAGGATCTCGACGAATCGAACGAGACGCGGATCGTGACCCTTGTTTTCCCTGACGACGCGGATTTCGAGCTGGGTAAAATGTCGATCACCTCGCCCGTGGGCGTGGCGGTCCTCGGGTACCGGGCGGGCGATATTGTGCGCTGGGACGTCCCGGCCGGAGAAAAAACATTCCAAATAGAAGAAATTATCTACCAGCCCGAGGCCGCCGGCGACTTTCACCTGTAGCCCGGCCGGGTTTGGCGGTGGTCCCCTTTCAGCGCCTGTCGCGCTGCCTGTCACGCGCCGGAAAAGGCATGCAGCCGCAACAGGTTCGCTGTTCTTTATACTTATTGACCCGCCGGTGCCCGCGTGTCACCCGGTCCGCGGAATCATCCCCGGTATGATACCCGTATCAGGACCTCCCGACTTTTAATACGACATAATAAAAATATTTCTTGACAACAACATTGAAGCCGAATCCTATCAATTGTATATTCTATCAGGGGACCTCAAGAAACTGCTTGTATGTATACAAAAAAGCAGTTTTTTTATATTATGTACCCTCAGCGGAGAAATGCACCGCTGTACCGGGAGTTTCCCCGTAAACAGAAACCGGCTAGATCACTCCGGCTTCCTGGACGCCCGTCAATGACCGTGTTCGGGTGGCGGATTCCGGGGGCCGCTCCCGGCAAGGACGGCCTCATTCACCACGGCTATTATATTTCACTTACAGGTTAGATACATGGATTGGACCGATATCATCATTTCCTCTAAAAAAGAACCGCAGCTTTCCGAAAACGCGCGCATCGTGCTCGAGAAGCGTTACCTCGCCAAGGACGACACCGGCACGGTGACCGAGACCCCGAAGCAGCTGTTCCAGCGCGTGGCAAAATTCGTCGCGTCCGCCGAGCTCACCTACGGCAGGGGCGGCGCCGATGCGGGCGCAACCGCCGACCTGTTTTACGAGATGATGGCCGGCCTGGAGTTCATCCCGAACTCGCCCACGCTCATGAACGCGGGCAGGCCGCTCGGCCAGCTCTCCGCCTGTTTCGTCCTTCCGGTCGACGACTCGATGGAAGGGATTTTCGATTCGGTGAAGAACATGGCCCTCATCCACAAGAGCGGCGGCGGTACCGGCTTTTCCTTCTCGCGCCTCCGTCCGAAGGACGACATCGTGAAATCCACGGCAGGGGTTTCCAGCGGCCCGGTCTCTTTCATGAATATATTCAACGCCGCGACCGAGACCGTGAAACAGGGCGGCACGCGGCGCGGCGCCAACATGGCGATTCTCACCGTTAACCATCCCGACATCATTCAGTTCATCCGTGCGAAAGAGGACAAGAACGCGCTGACAAACTTCAACATCTCCGTCGCGCTCACCGACGCCTTCATGGACGCGCTGGGCCGGGACGATGACTACGACCTGGTAAACCCCAACACGAAGAAACCGGCGAAAAAGCTGAAGGCCGCCGAGGTCTTCAACCTGATCGTGAGGAAGGCGTGGGAGAGCGGCGAGCCGGGTATCATCTTCATCGACCGCATCAACCAGGCCAACCCCCTGAAAAAGATCGGCATGATCGAGAGCACCAATCCCTGCGGCGAGCAGCCGCTGCTCCCCTACGAGTCGTGCAACCTGGGCTCCATCAACCTTACCCGGTTCATGAAAAAGGAAAAGGGAGCATACGCGATCGACTACGACCGCCTGAGGAAGGCCACCCGACTTGCGGTCCGCTTCCTGGACAACATCATCGACCTGAACCGGTACCCGCTCGACGAGATCAGGGCAAACACCACGGCCAACCGGAAAATCGGCCTGGGCATCATGGGTTTCGCCGACGTGCTGATCCGCATGGGCATCCCCTATAATTCCGGGGAGGCGGTGGAAACCGCCGGGACAATCATGTCCGTTATTCAGGAGGAATCAAAGCGCGCCTCCGAGGACCTGGCGAAGGAGCGGGGCCCGTTCCCCAACTTTCCGAAGTCGGATTACGCTGCCGCGGGAGCGACACCGCTGCGCAACGCGACGACCACGACCATCGCGCCGACCGGCACGATCAGCATCATAGCGGGCACCTCGAGCGGTATCGAACCGATCTACGCGCTGGCGTACGTGCGCAATGTCATGGACAATAACATCCTGGTAGAGGCCAATCCCCTGTTCGAGGAGATAGCGAAGGAGCTCGGCTTCCACAACGACGAAATAATGGCCCAGATCGCCGAACACGGCTCCGCCGACGGCGTCGAGGGAATCCCGGATGACGTGAAGCGTATCTTCGTAAGCGCCCACGATATATCGCCGGAATGGCACATCCGCATCCAGGCGGCTTTCCAGAAACACGTGGACAACGCCGTGTCCAAGACCGTCAACTTCAAGAGCACCGCATCGATGGAAGACATCGAGAAGGCTTACCTGCTGGCCTACGAGCTCGGCTGCAAGGGCGTGACCGTGTACCGCGACCAGTCCCGCGAAAACCAGGTGCTGGACACCAGGCCCCGGTCGGACGCGGGCAGGCAGCCCGACGACACCGCGGAGGAGCACGGCATATCGCCGCGCGCGCGCAACGACGTCACCTGGGGCGCGACCCGGAAAATGACGACCGGGTGCGGCTCGCTGTACGTTACCATCAACGAGGACGAGCACGGCCTGTTCGAGGTTTTTGCCGCCATGGGCAAGGGCGGAGGGTGCGCGGCCAGCCAGACCGAGGCGGTGAGCCGCCTCATCTCCCTGGCGCTCCGCAGCGGCATCGACCGCGACATGATCGTCAAGCAGATCAAGGGAGTACGCTGCCCCAACCAGGCATGGGAAAAGGGCGGACGGATCTATTCCTGCGCCGACGCCATAGCCAAGGCCCTGGAACGGCATAACGGCGGCGGGGCCCGGCCCGCGGACCAGGCGGAAAACATGCATGAGGCCGCCAAGTACAAGGCGGAGACCAACGGCAAGGGAAGCGACACCGTCATGGTGGGAGTATGCCCGGACTGCGGCGGGCCGCTTGAGTTCGAGTCAGGCTGCTCGGTCTGCCGCGCGTGCGGCTTTTCCCGCTGCGGATAGGCTTTGCCGCACCCGCCTTCAACCAAAAAAGCCCTCGGTGCAAACCGGGGGCTTCGTCATAATTTCACCTGCGTGTCTCGTCAGGCTGCGTTCAGTTCCAGAAAATTGGTAATATCCAGGAAGGAGAGTATTCGCAGCACGTTTTCCGACAGCCCTTCCATGACCATGGTCCTGCCGCTCTTCTGAAGCTTGTTCTTGACGGAGATGAACATGCCGACGGCTGACGAATCGATATGCTCCACCTCCTCCAGGTTGAACACGACCCTCTCGGCCTTGCTCGACTGGATCATTTTCTCGATAAACTCCAGTATGAACGAGGAGGTATTGAAAACAAGCTCGCTCTTTAAAAACAGCAGCCGCAGCTCATTATCGGAGATTTCAGGTTTTATGTAATCCATTCTGTGCAACTGGTTTATGCCTTAATGGCTCCCGAAAAATGACATACTAAAACATTATACGGCATCTAAATTCTGTAAAATATTAAAAAAGTCAATAAATAAATCATACAAACGTAAATTATTCCAACCCGGCCGGGCTGAATCTTCAGGATTACATGGTAAAGACCTTGACGCTCCCCGGGATGGCTACATCCTTAACTGTCTTAACCTTTACCGGCGCGTTCAGGTTTATCCTGTTAAAATTGATCTCGAGACGCAGGCCGCTCCTCCCGGAGACCACCATGATGTTTGAGAAAAAAACGCTGCCGCCCTGGGTCACGATTTTTTTAATATAGACTTCGAGCTTTTCCCCCGTCTTCCTGTTAATGAGCAGTATTTTGTCCGGAACCCCTTCCTTGAAGGAGATGGTCTCAAAGAAGTCGCGGTTCTCCAGGACCAGCATGGAGCCGTTCCCGCTGTTCGCCGCAAGCCCCTCCCTGACGCGATACGGCGTGATCAGGGGGAAGGTGCCGGTAGCAATATCATAAATCATTCCGTACTCAAGGCTGGTACCGCCGTAATTGGCCAGGTCGAAGGTCCTGGCGTCGTCTACGAACATCTTTTTTTCGACCGGGTAATAGACGCGGATCGTATCGCCTTCCTGGAAGAACATGGTGACGGTGCTCTTGAAGATGAAGTCCTTGAACGCGACATGCATCAGGCGGCCGCTCCTGTTGAACTGGGCGCTTCCCAGGAGGCGGTATTTCCGCGCGCCGGTGCTTCCGTCAACATTGAAGTCCGCGCTGTACGTCAAGGGCGATTTCTTCGCAAGGGCTGACACGCTATCCAGCATGGAGCGAACGGCGGCATCCCCGGCGGGATGATACTGCCCCGGGGGCGTTTCATCGATCCGCACACCCGCGCCCGTGCACCCCGTTGCCGCAAAAACCAGGAATACCAACACCGCTCCAGCCGCTCTCGCTCTCATTCCCTTACCTGTTCCTGTGCTGATTGATTTTTCGCTCTACCGGGCCGCTCTTCTTGATCTCGTTGGACCTGATCCAGTATTTCAGCGCGCCGTCTATGTTTCCCATCATTAAATATGTATCGCCGATGTGGTCGTACACGACCGGGTCGGGAGCGTTTTCTTTCCGCAATATCTCCTCCGCGGCCAGGAGCTTCTCGAGCGCGAGCCGGTATTCGCCCTTGCGGTAATACACCCAGCCCAGCGAATCGGTATAGGCGCCGTTCCCCGGCTCAAGCTCCAGCGCGCGCTGCACCAGGTTGAGCGACTCCTCTATTTTCATGTTGTTGTCCGCGTACAGGTACCCGAGGTAATTGCAGGCGCGCGCGCTGTTCGGGTTGTGCCGGAGCGCCTTCTCCAGGGAATCGATCGCGCGGTCCAGCCTGGACAGCTTCTCCATCACGATGGCCATGTAGAAGTAGTAGGTCTCGCTCTTATCGTCCAGCGATATGGCCCGGCCGATGTGCTTCTCGGCCGCCGTGTAATCCTCCTGCCAGATCGAGACGAGCCCCTTGAAGAAAAACGTGCGGGAATTTTTCGGCTCAATGGCCGATGCCCGGTTCAAATACCGGAACGCGGTATCGTAGTCCCTTTTCACGCCGCTGAGATATCCGATATGGAGCATCAGGTCGACGTCCGACTGGAGGCCGTTCGCCTTCATGTAATAGTAGAGGGCGCGGGCGAGGTTGCGGTCATCCTCGTGCGCCTTGCCGAGATAATAGTAGACGCCGGGCACCGTTCCGTTGATCTGCGCCGCGGCCACAAGGCTGCGCCGGGCCGGGCCGTAGAGCTTGCTGTTATACATGAGCACGCCGGTGGTCACGTACTCGTTGAAGGCCGATGTCGCGTCGCCCTTCCGCGCGGCGATCCGGGCCAGGGCCAGGTGGAGCGTGATGGTGCGCGGCGCGTATTTCTGAACGCTCGCGAGCAGCTTTTCGGCCTGCGCGTCGTCATGGCGCAGCTCGCTGTGAAGCCCCCATGCCAGGATTCCGCTCAGGGAGGAGCCGCTCTTGCCCTGGCCCAGGAAGGAGAGGGCGCGCCCGTCTTCTTTCAGGTAATAGACCCTTCCCAGTATCGAGTCGATTGTCTTCTCGCCGGGGCGCTTGTCAAGGTATTCGAGCGCATAGCGCTCGGTAGCGTCAAGGTCGTACATCTCCATCGAGGTAATGGCCAGGTAATAGAGCGCGTCGAGGTTGTCCCGGTTGAGATCCAGCACCTGCCGGTACCGCGACCTGGCCTCCTCGACCTCGCCCTTGCGGTAGGCTATGCCCGCCAGGCCGAACAGGGACTGCTCCTTGTAGTAGTCCTCGATGGGCTGGCGGTCCGACATCTCGATCACGGCCCGGTATTCCGCGGCCGCCCGCTCCTGGTCCTGCGTGTTCTTGCTGTAGTGCTCGGCGAGGAAGTAGCGCACCTGGATCGAGTCCGGCCTTATTCTCAAATAATCCTCCAATACCGCTGCGGCCTCGTTCGGCTTCCCGAGCTTCATGTAGATGGCGTAAATCCTGTTGTAGACCCGCTGGTCGCCGGCATCGGCGGCGAGCGACGTTCGCGCATGCTCCAGGGACACGTTCAAATCGCCCAGGTAATAATAGCATTCCGACAGGTTGAATTCCGTTCCCGCAGCGGGACTACCCGAGGCCGCGGCATCATTGAAGCACTCTATCGATTTTTCCAGAAGGGCCTTCCTTGCCGCGGCGCTCCGCTCGCGCAGGGCGAGGTTCCTGTAGTGAAGCCCCCAGCTGTAACTGGACCAGTCGGAGTTGATCGAGTCCGCTTCCGCGACCGCGTCCGTTTTCTTCTGGGCGGCAGGTGCGGCGGCCGCCGGCAGCAACAGGCTGGCGGTACAGGAAGCTGAAATCAGCACGAGCGCAATGGTTCTTTTCACGTATTGTTCCCCGGGTCCATAGTGGATTTGCTGCTAATGGTAAAATGCCAGACTCTCATTATCCCGTGTATGTAGCGGAAACGCGACAGTCTACTGTTTAGACCGGAAATCCCCCTCAATGATACATCAAAGATAGTATCCGGCTCGATTATTGTCAAATCTAATTGATTTTCCAGGGCGTCCGGGCAGATCGGGGAATTTCCTGAAAATAATGCGTGTTTCAGGAATATACTTGATTTTCCTGATTGAAGTAAAAACCTGTATGAGATTACATTCCGCGTGCTCTGTCATTACGGGAATGACGATGACAGATTCATGATATGCCTGCACAGGGAGCCCGGCAGATGAGTACTTCATGCATACAACGAGCCTTGATCGCAGCGGCATCGGTCGCGCTGCTTGCGCCTCTGCCGGGATGCGACGGAGAGGCGTCCTTATCGGACACCGGGCTCCTGGCGATAATCGGAGCTTTATATGCGCCCCTGGTCGTGGATTCCACGGAAGACACCGCTGTCGGCGACCCGCCTGCATCCGGGACCCTCACCCTCAGGAACGCGATTTACTCGGCCCGGTCAGGACAGACCATAACCTTTGACAACTCGCTCAACGGGCGGACGATTGGTCTCACAATCGTGGGCGAGGACCACGCGATCCTCAAGGGAGAGGTGTATAATCCCGGGTTCGCCGGGTACCGGGAGAGAGATTACGGAAGGACAGCCCTCTTCACCGCCAGGGACCTCGTCATCGACGCCTCGGCTCTTCCCGACGGGATAACCATCAGGTGGGACGGCGGCGAGGCCGATCCCGCCCGGGTGCTCGCCGTCATGGGCGACCTGAAAATGATTAACGTGACCGTTTCCGCCGGCAACGCGAAATACGAGGCGATCGCGGACGTGACCCAGCCCTACACCCTGGCCCGCGGCGGCGGCATCGCGGTCTGGGGAAAGGCGGCCCTCACCCGCTGCGTCCTTGCGGGAAACAGGGTGGAAGGCGACCCGAACGCCGCGCGGGACCGGGGCGCGTTCGGCGGAGGGATTTACGGAAACCGCCTTGTCCTGCGGGACTGCGTCATCAGCGGCAACTCGGCACGGGGCTACGGCGCCGCGGGCGGCGGCGTATATTCCGTAGGGGGCGGCGACAGGATGACAGGCAGCTCGTCCGTCTACCGGTGCGCGGTAACGGGGAACAGGGTCACCGCGCAGCATGCCTATGGAGGGGGCGTTTTCAGCGAAGGCGGGGGGCCGGGAAGCGCGAAGACCCTGCAGCTCGAGAACTGCACCATCGCCCGGAACCTGGTCGTTGACAATCCGGACATCGCCAACAGCGGGCAGTGGTATTTCCGCGGGGGCGGCATATACATGACGAACGGATCGCTTTCGATAATCGGCTGCACCATCGCCGAGAACGCGGTCATGGGCGAATCGCATGTGTTCGGCAACAAGCCGAATCTGGGCGGCGGCGGCGTCGCCGCCACGATAGGCAACGCGCACGCGGTTGAGCACATGATTGCCGGCCATTCCATCATCGCGGGCAACACCGTTAACGGCGCCGCGGACGACGTCTTCACCGGCTCGCTCATGCACTTTTACAGTTACGGATACAATCTGACCGGCGCGCTCGATTTCAGCCAGATCCTGGTCCCGGTCCCGTCCTGGATGTCCCTGAGCCGCAAGCACTGGCCGAAAGTCGGGGACGCTGACGGCGTGGCGGCTGCGGACGTCCTGGACCTTGACGCTATCGAGCACAGCGGATCGGTGCGGTCGGTCGGGACCGACGACGGCGCCTGGGCGGTCCTCTGGTATGCGCCGAAAGGCGCCGCCGCCGACCTGATCCCGGATGATAGCTACCGGGTTACAAGCACCATGGCGGAATACGCGGTGCTTCGCGGTCACGAGGACGACTTCCTCGGCCGCGTGTTGCAGAAACTGAGGGACGATTTCGCCGACCCGGACTTCGGCGCCGCCCTTGAAACGACCGGCAGCGAAGGCGAGCCCATCACCTTTTACCCGCAGGCCACGAGCTGGCCGTCGCTTCCCCGGAACGCGCCCTGGATCAAATTCTGGCGGGACCTGGACGTGGAGCTCGGGCTCGAAGGCAGCACCGGGACCGTGGGCCTGGGGGACGAATTCTGGGGCTCGTTCCACGCAGGTCCGCTATGGGACAATTTCTCGATCGTCGTTTCGGAACAGGCCGGCCCCCCGCTGCAGATACTCGATACGGACCAGCGGGGCGAGCCGCGTCCCCGGGGAGAGAAAGGCGACGCGGGCGCGATCGAAACAATGCCGTGAGATTGCGGAGCCGCGCCCCCTCCGCAACCTGCGGGTAGCCCTGTTTTTGAAAACAGGGCCTGCCGTACTATTGAAACGTGTTACTGTAACATTATCCCCGCCACGCGGTACTTATTATTTGTGTAACATGCAGTCTTTACCGAAACAGGGAGAAAAAAGATGTTTTACGGAATCGATCCGCTCTACTGGATAATGATGATCCCGGTGCTGGTCCTATCGCTTGTCTCGTCTATCAGGGTGAAGAGCACGTTCGGCAGATATTCCCGCGTCGCATCAAGATCCGGCATGACCGGGGCCGAGGCGGCGCTTCAGATACTCAGGAGAAACGGGCTCACGAACGTGTCCGTGACCGAAACGGGCGGCTTCCTCTCCGACCACTATGACCCGGCGCGCAGGGTCGTACGGCTCTCGCCGGGCGTGTACCGGAGCAATTCCATTGCCGCGATCGGCGTGGCGGCGCACGAGACCGGGCACGCGATCCAGCACGCGAAGGCCTATTCGCCGCTGGCACTGCGGAACGCCATGGTGCCGGTTGCGAGCATCGGCTCGTCGCTGTCATGGATCATCATCATCGCCGGGTTCATTTTCGGCGCGCTGGGGCTGGTCAAGGCCGGCATCGTGCTCTTCAGCGTCGTGGTCCTGTTCCAGCTCATCACGCTGCCGGTCGAGTTCAACGCCTCGGCGCGGGCAAAGGGGATGCTTGCCTCGTACGGGCTCGTGTCCCCTGCGGAGCTCCAGGGCGTGAGCAGGGTCCTCTCGGCCGCGGCCCTGACCTACGTTGCTGCGGCTGCGTCCTCGGTCGTGACCCTGCTTTACTTCCTGATCAGGGCGGGCCTGCTGGGCGGCAGGGACGACTGATTTTTTTTATTGAAATTCTTTCGCAAATCGGTTATACATACCCGGTGAAGGCCGAGGCTGCCGCCTCCCCTTCCCGGCCCCCGCGCCCCGGCGATCAGGACGCGGGCATCACACTGGCTATGGTCCGCATGAACTGGAAACCTCTTTTGCACAAACTGGCCCGCGCCGTCGCGCGGCCATTCAGGGCCGCCGGCGACTTCCTGATAGTCGACCTCAGGACCGTGTTTAAAAATTTCGGCGAACACGACGGCGAGCTGTCCACCTGCGCCCTGGCCTTTTTCCTCCTGATATCGTTTATCCCGATTTCGCTGGTGATCATCGCCACGATGAGCTTTTTCTATGACTCGGATTCCCTGGTGGCGTTTTACGTGACCCAGCTGAAGAGCCAGCTTCCCTCCATCGATATCGACCGGTTCATAGCCGTCATCGACAGGATCATATTCAAGAAGCGGTACCTGGCCTTTATCTGGGTCCCGTTCCTCTTCTGGTGGGGAAGCTTCGTGTTCGACATCATCGAGCGCGGGCTGGAAAAGGCGTTCCGCATCAGCGAGAACAGGCGGTACTGGAAGTCGAAGCTGCGGCACTTCCTCATCATCCTGGGCATGTCATTCTTCATCGTCATCATAACCATGTTCTCGAACTTCATCGTGATTTTGAAAAACGCGGGGATCGCGCTCATCATGGAGCGCAACCTGAGCGAGTACGGGGTCCTGAGCTATGTCATCACCGTAATCGAGAGGATCCCGCTCCTGCTCTCGTCGGTGATGACCCTGCTCGTGAACGCGTTCCTCATATTCATCATTTACCGGTTCGTTCCGCCGAAAAAGATGTCCAACCGTTCGCTCTTCAAGGGCGCCTTGTTCGCCTCGCTCAGCTATGAGATCATCAAGTCCCTTTTCTCCTACTACATCACGGAAATCAACGACTACACGTCCATCTTCGGCTCTCTCAACACCATCGTCATCCTGATGATATGGATATGGTACACCTGCTTCCTTTTCGTCATCGGCGCGGAAATGGCCTGGGTCATTTACGAGAAAGAGGTGGAGGCCCGCTGGATCGATTACGAGGGATGAGGGCAGGGTCGAGCACACCGGTCGGAGATTGCGGCCCTGTCCCGAAATATGATTTGACAGGCGTTGTCGTCGCAGTTATTAATTAACCATGACTGGCATATGCCCGGTATCCCTTATCGGCGTGGGAGAACCTCCACGGGAGGAAGGCATCGGCCGGGCAGAAGGAATGCCGGAAGTGCCATGCGTCCAGGGACGCGTGCCTCCGCTGCCACCGGGGCTCGAAAGGAATAACCCGCTACCACAACCCCAATTACGAGACGACGCACCGGTACGAGTCGCGCATGACACTGAAAAACTGCCGCTCCTGCCATTCGGAGCGCCAGTGCCGGGATTGCCACGCGTCGAGCGGCGTATCCTATAAAAGCCCGTTGTTACAGAAGCGGCACCCCTTGGGATGGACAAACCGCTTTTCGCCGCAGTTCCACGCCCGGAAGGCAAAGCTCAACCTCGCCTCCTGCACCACGTGCCACACGAAGAACGAGTGCGGCTTCTGCCATTTCTGGATAAAGAAAGGCTTCCCGCGGTTTTAAGCATATGAATGAAATGTAATCCGCTCCAGCGGAGCGGATTACATTATCCATAATTGTTAACTGCTCATTGTTGATTATTTAATTAGTTTCAGGTAGTGCTCCGCCGCCTCGCCCGGCCGCTCCAGCATGGGCACGTGGCCGCAGTCCTTCATGATGACCACGTTCGAATTTTTTATCCCCGCGCCCAGGACCGCGGCGCTGGACGCCGGGAATATAGTGTCCCGGTCTCCCCAGAGCACGAGCGTCTTCGCGCTGATCTTCCCCATCATCCGCTCGAGCTGATCGCCAGGCTTCACCTGGGAAAAGATGTAGTCATTGAATTCCTTACTACGGACGGCCTCGTCGGCGAGCCACGACTTGACCCAGAAGGGGATGAGCGGCGGGTCCACGAACATGAACTCGAGCATCCGGTCATAGTCCTCCCGTGACCCGACCACGAGCGGGTTGCGGCCGGCCTTCCACTCGCGGGCAATTACGCTCTCCTCCCGGTTGGCCACACCGCCCGGGTCAAGGAGCCCGAGGCTCAGGACCTCGCCCGGGTACTCCGCCGCGTACAGCCCGGCAATCAGCCCGCCCATGGAGTTGCCCGCGATGTGGAATTGTTTCAAGCCGATTGCCCGGAAAAAGCCATGCATCCTCCTCACCTGGGCCGGCATGTCATACGATGCGCCCCGCAGCTTCGAGCTGTCGCCGAACCCCGGCAGGTCGGGCGCGATCACCCGGTAATTCTTCACGAGCCTCTTCGCAAACCGGACCCAGTTGTCCTTGTCCGCGCCGAACCCGTGCAGGAGGAGCACGTCAGGTCCGGCGCCGCCTTCCAGGTACGCAATCCGGTGGTCGCCCACCTGCACCGCCTTTTCCTCAAGACCTGCCATGCCGCGCTCCAGCACCCTGAAAAACGGCACCTTCTGGTTCCCGCACGACACGATCGCGAAGCAAAAAAATACAACTGTAAATGAAAAGTATCTTTTTATCATTCTTATCCCTCCAAAGACATTTCTCTCGCAGAGACACAGAGGCGCTGAGTTATATTATCATAGTGTACAATGATCTGAAACTTCCATGTAACATCTGCCTAATGGTTATAATTTCCTTTTCCAAAATACGAAGTCGGCATTGATTTATCGCAATAAGGCCAATTATATTATTCTCTGCGACTCCACGCCTCTGCCAGAGTTTTTGCTTTTACTCCTTCCTGCAATACAACCCTTGAGTGGGAAAATCCGTCCTCCTGGTATATCTGAAAAACCTCTGCGGCCCTGCGCCTCTGCGAGAGCTTCCCTTATTCCTTTTCGCTATTCGTAATCCCCGCCAGCCGCTTCGCGTTCTTCTGCTTATCCTTCACATTCGCCAGTCGCGCGATCATGATCCGCTGCGCCTGCGGCGACCCGGCACCGTGCATCGACTCGGTCAGGTAGCCGACCGCGGCCGCGCCCATGGTCAGGTTCTCGATGAGCCGGAGCACCCGGATCCTGTGCTCGGTCGGGGTAGCGCCCCGCCCCTTCAGGTATTTTTTAACCCATTTTCCCGTGTCGGGCCCGTTCAGGTCCTCCTCTGACGGGCAGGTAACCATCACGCCGCCGGCGATGTCCTGGGCCAGGCGCGCGATCTCGTAGGGGAAGCGCGTCACGTTCTGCTTGTGCACGTTCGCCAGGAGCGGGTCCACGTACCAGGTGCCGCTCGGCCGGGGACGTCCCTCCGACGCGCACGCGATGCAGCCGCAGTAGAGCGTCTCGTTCAGGTGGTTCATCTCGACGATCTTGTCCTTCACGTGGGAGGCCTTCTCGGTCCCGTTGTACTCGGCCGCGGTCTGCGCCGCGCCGATGAGCACGTCGCCCACCCCCACCTTGCAGGCGTAGCTCTGCCGGTGGTAGGAGGCAAAGAGCTCCACAAGCTGCCCTGCAAAGTCGTGCTCCCGGAGCATGAACACCCGCTCCATCGGCACGAACACGTCATCGAACACGATGAGCGCCTCGTGGCCGCCAAAGAGCGCGTTGCCCCGGTCTATGGTCCCCTGCTCGAGCTTCCTGGTGTCGCACGACTGTCGCCCCATGATGTAGGAGATCCCCTTCGCGTCGCTCGGGAGCGCGAAGGACACGGCGTAGTCCCGGTCCTCCTCGCCGAGCGATATTGTGGGCATCACGATCACCTCGTGGGAATTGACCGCGCCGGTCTGGTGCGCCTTGGCCCCGCGCACCACGATCCCGTCCTTCCGCTCCTCCACGATCCGGAGGTAGAGGTCCGGGTCCGGCTGCTTGTGCGGCGGCAGGGACCGGTCGCCCTTCGGATCGGTCATGGCGCCGTCGCAGACAAGGTCCTCCTCCTGCACGTACCCGAGGTATTTCAAAAATCGTTTGTAGTACTCCGTCCCATATTTTTTATCGATGTCGTAGGTTGTGATGGAGAGTGCGTTCATCGCGTCCATGCCCACGCACCGCTGGAAGCAGCACCCGGTGAGCGAGCCGAGCAGCCTGCCCATTTTGCTCTTCTTCACCAGGTCGTCCGCGCTCCGGTGTATATGGGTGAAGCGGTTGATCTTCTTTCCCGTGATGTGCGAGGTCGCGGTCATGACCTCCTCGTACTCGGGGTTCTGCGCCAGCGCGTAGGTCAAGGCCACCGCGTTCAGCGACGGCCTGATGATCGGGTCGTCCACCGGATTGGCCACCCTCTTCCCGAACTGGTACACGACCAGGTCGAGCTTTCGTATGCTTTCAATGTATTCCTGTGGAGTCTTCATTGGATGTTCCTCCAGATTATGAGATGGCATCTCCCCCCTCTCCCCGCGGGAGAGGGGGGCCGGGGGGGGTGAGGTCACGCGCCCGCCGCCCCCGTAAACACCGCGTCAAACGACTCCGTGACCGCACCTTCACCGGCTAAAACGGAATCGATCAACCCGAAAAATTTCGGGAACTCCGAGCCTAGATAATAACGGCTTGAGAGCGCCCTGCCGAGATAGAACGCGAGCTCCGCGTTGTCGCGAGCCGCGGCTTCGAGGCGACCTCCCGTTGCGCCGCCGGCCAGCACCGCGAGCTTTGGGCCGCAGACCGAAAGCGACCAGAGGTGCATCCACGCGTGCGCCAGCATGCGGAACCCCTGCTGGAGCGGCGCGGCCACGGCGTAGATCTCCGCCATGCCGCCCGTGTCCCGGGCCTCGCACAGGCGGGCGACCGCCCCGTCCATGCGCGCAAGCCCCCGCTCCACTGCCGGTACGTACGGTTCCGCTTCCGTGCCCCGGGCACGCCGGACGGCCTCCGCTATGCCCTTCCTGAAAACCGCGTAATTATACTGTTCGGGGTTCATGAGGAGCTTGCGGAACGCGAGGTCCATGGACTGGATCCCGTTGGTCCCCTCCCACACGGCCAGTATCTTCGCGTCGCGCGCGAGCTGCTCGACCGGATAGTCGGCGCAGTAACCGGCCCCGCCGAACACCTGGATCGCCTCACCGGTCACCAGCCACGCGAGGTCGCTGTTTCCCGCCTTGCACAGGGGGATGAGAAAATCAAGCAGGGCCTGCGCGTCGCGCGCCTCCCCGCCCGCGCCTTCGCGCGCGATGTCGGTCGAGCGCGCGGCCAGCAGGGTGAGCATGCGCATCGCCTCCACGTGGGACTTCATCCAGAGAAGCATCCGCCTCACGTCCGGGTGCGCCACGATCGGGCAGGGAGCGGGGGCACCCTTCTGCAGAGGGTCCGAGCCCTGGCAACGGCTCTTCGCATAGGCGGCCGCGTGCAGGTAGGCCGAGCCCGCGGCACCCAGCGCCTCCACGGACACGTCCAGCCGCGCCTCGTTCATCATCTGGAACATGATCTTCATGCCCTGGCGCTCCTCGCCCATCAGGTAGCCGACGCACGCGCCGTTCTCGCCGAAGCTGAGCTGGCAGGTGGCCGAACCCTTTATCCCCATCTTGTGCTCGATCCCGGCGCAGACCATGTCGTTCCGGCCACCGGGCGAGCCATCGGCATTGATGTGATACTTCGGCACCAGGAAGATCGATATGCCCTTCGTGCCGGGCGGATCTCCCTCGATCCGGGCCAGCACCGGGTGTATGATGTTCTCGTACAGGTCGTTCTCACCGCCGGTGATGAAGATCTTCTGGCCGGTAATGAGATAGGTCCCGTCCGGCCTCCGCACCGCCCTCGTCTTCAGCGCTCCCACGTCCGAGCCCGCGTCCGGTTCGGTCAAGCACATGGTGCCGCCCCACCGGCCGCTTATCATCTTTTCGAGGCAGAGCTTCTTCAGCGGATCCGGCGCGAAGTTCTTCACCAGGTTTGTCGCTCCGATCGAGAGGGACACATAGCAGCCCCAGGCCACGCTCGCGGCGAACACGTATTCCATGACCGCGCGGTACATCATGTCCGGCATGCCCATGCCGCCCCAGGCGGAGTCGTTGCCCAGGCCGGTCAGGCCCGCTTCATTGAAGTAAGCGAGCGCCTCCCGGTAACCGGCCGGCACCCGCACCTCTTTCGTCGCGGGGTCATACCGCGCGCCCTCCCGGTCGCCGGCCATGTTCACGGGATAGATCCGCTCGAGTGCGAGCTTCTCCGCGAGGTCGAGCGTGGCCTCGTAGGTGTCGCGGTCAAATGAAGCGAACGCCTCGAACCGGGAAAGATCTTCAAGGCCGAGAATTTCGAACAGGACGAACCTGAGATCACGCGAATCGACTAACGGATTTGGTATCATGCCACTCTCCTTGCACGCGCGGTCACGTGACCGCGCCTCCTCATTTTCCTATAAATTCCGGCTTTCGCTTTTCGAGGAAGGCGCGCATCCCTTCCTTCTGGTCCGCCGTCAGGAAGAGCTCCGCCCACGCCTCTTCCTCGCACGCGAGCCCGGACGCGATGTCCCTCCCCAGTCCGTAATTTATCGCCTTCTTTGCCAGGCGCAGGGCCGCTGCCGGTCCCGAGGCAAGCCGCGCCGCCATGGTAAGCGCTTCCGCGTTCGCGTCCTCCGCGACCCGGTCGCAGAGCCCCCACGCGAGCGCCGTGTGCGCGTCTATGTTCTTTCCGAAATAGATCATCTCTTTCGCGCGGCCCGTGCCCACGAGGCGCGGGAGCCGCTGCGTTCCGCCCGCGCCCGGGAATATGCCCAGCCGTATCTCGGGCGAGCCGAGCGTGGCGCCGGGCGCGCACACGCGGAGATCGCAGGCAAGGGCCAGCTCGAGCCCGCCTCCCAGGCAGTATCCCCTGATCGCGGCGATCACCGGCACGGGCAGGTCCTCGATCGCGTTGAACGCGTCGTTGAAGCAGAAGGCGCGCGCACCCTCGGGCGCGAGACCGGCCATGGGCTCTATGTCCGCGCCCGCGGCGAAGTTATCGCCGGTGCCCGAGATGACAAGGGCCCGCGCGGTGGCATCCTTCGCGATCACGCCGGCGGCGTCCCTGATCTCCGAGACCATGTCGCGGTTGAGAGCGTTCAGCACGTCTGGCCTGTCCAGCACGATGCGCGCGACGCCGTTTTCGCAGGCATACTTTATATGGCGGTATTCCATTGGGCAGTCCTCCTACTTCGCGCTCCCGCCGAGTCCGCGGAGGGCGAATGTAAACATGAGATCGATAATCTCGTCGACCGAATATCTCCCTTTCGGCGAATACCAGATGCGCGAACGCGCGATGATCGACCCGATGCTGAATACCGCGATCTTCTCGTCCACGTCCTTCGCGAATACGCCGGCCCGCTTGCCCCTGCGGACGATCGCCTCGCCTATTTTGTCGTACTCGTCCCTGAGCCTGATGATTTTTTTCCGGTTTGCGGGCGCGAGGTTTTTCAGGCCCACGTCGAACAGGAGCCTGGAGGAGCGCTTCTCACCCAGGGTGAGCTTCACGTGGTTCTCTATCATGAGCCGGAGCGCCTCGACCGGGCTAACCCTCTCATCGTCCCCGAGGTGCCGGATCGGGGCGACTATCTCCAGCAGCTCCTGCGACAGTATCTCGAAGAGGATGGACTCCTTGCTCTTGAAAAAATTGTAGATATTGGCCGGCCTGAACCCGCAGGCGCCCGCTATGTCCCGCATGCTGGTCTCCGCATATCCCTTTTCCCAGAAAAGGGTGCTGGATATCGCGATGATCAGCCCGCGCTGCGTTTCTCCCCTTTTACGCTCCGCCATCCCTAATGACGCCTCCCGAACTTATTAATGAACGACCATTAACCATTTGCATGCCTGATGTCAAGTATTAATCGAGTTATCACCCGCTGTATTCGCCCACAGGGGGACCGGGAAACAGGTACTATCAACATGATCCTGTCACCCCCGCCCCTCGGCAGGCTCGGGATAAACTCCAGCGGGAATCCATTGGCCAGCGCCGTCCGGCGCATGAGGTGACCGGGAGCCGGTCAAACATTCGAGGGCACGAGGGCTGCGCGCCCTCTTGCCCTCGCGCTCCCCATCTCCCCGGCCGCTCAGACGCCGCGGCGGGCTTACGGGCGAATTCGCAAATCCGGCTGCGCCGGAATTTGCTCATCGCCCTTATATGGTTTGTCCGCCTTTCGGCGGACGATTGAATATGCTTCTTGGCTGGATATAGCCAGACCGGTGCTCATTAAGAATATCTGTTTCTATCATCCGGCCTGGAGGAAAGAGTGTAGTAACATACTGCAAGCTTTCACTGCCGGGGTGCTTCCATGCACCGCGGCAGCGACGCCCCGCATCCGTGCGCGGCGGCCTGGCGTGATCCGGGAATCCGAATCCCGCGACAAATGCTGAGGAAGGATGAGCCAGAATGGCACAAAAAAGTCGAGGTTATTCTATGCTGCTGAGGGAATTTTTTTTCTCAATTTTTCGGCGCGCGCGACCTTTCGACGGGCTCATGGCAAGAATTTCAGGCCCCCTATCCAATTTTTATGAGTTGAACGATGTGGTATGGTCTCGCGCAATAATTCAGATAAAACGCATTCATTCACATTTGCCTGTACTTGAGAGGACTCGCATTAGTAGATGATAAATAATAATCATATCCCCCGTAGTAATGTTCCATATCATCAGCGGGGTGTCAATATTTCACTACTATCTCATCTGAATGGCTTATAAAGTGTGTCCCCATGAGCCGGATATGCAAGATTAAAACTTATGATAAATATTTTAAATTTTAAGTATTTATATACTTGATTTTAAGCAATGGGTTATTATTGTTAACCGCAATAATATTGAGGGATCGTTCAGCGGCAGGACGGCGGGTTCTGGCCCCGCAAACCTAGGTTCGAGTCCTAGTCCCTCAGTTAATGCAATTCCAGAATGGAGGGATCTGCTATATATGAGAAATATTTTTTCCGGTCGTGTTGGGATAATTATAACCGGCGCAATAATCGGGCTCGTTGCGGTTCTTCTGCAATACCTGGGTAATCCAGCCAATATGGGGATCTGCATTGCCTGTTTTGAACGGGACATGGCCGGCGCCCTGGGCCTTCACCGGGCGGATGCGGTACAGTACCTGAGGCCGGAAATATCGGGAATCGTGCTCGGAGCCTTTATTATTTCACTTATCATGAAGGAGTACAGGCCGCGGGCAGGGTCCTCAACCGCCATCCGATTTTTTCTCGGCATTTTCGCGATGATCGGAGCGCTGGTTTTTCTTGGATGCCCCTGGCGCGCCCTCCTGCGCCTGGCAGGCGGCGACCTGAACTCGTTGCTGGCGCTCCTCGGACTGATCTGCGGCATCACCGTAGGGGTTATCTTTCTGAAACATGGCTACAGCCTTGGAAGGTCATACAGCAATAAAAAAGCGAGCGGTTGGCTGCTGCCCGCTTGTATGCTGGTTTTTTTCCTTTTCAATCTCTTCACTGTTTCATTTTCTGAGAACGGGGCGATATTTTTCAGCGCAAAGGGACCCGGGGCGATGCACGCGAACCTCTGGATCAGCCTGGCCGCGGGTCTTCTTTTCGGGGTCCTGGCACAGCGGAGCAGGTTCTGTACTATGGGATCGATACGCGACGTTATTCTAGCCAGAGACTTTCATCTATTGAGCGGCGTGCTGGCGCTTCTTGCGACGGCCCTGGTAGGGAACCTTTTGCTTGGACAATTTAAGCCCGGGTTTCAAGGCCAGCCCATTGCCCACAGCTCGCATCTCTGGAACTTTCTCGGGATGCTTCTCGCAGGCCTGGCCTTTGCCCTCGCGGGCGGTTGCCCAGGCAGACAGCTCATCCTGTCGGGCGAGGGTGATGCCGATGCCGGTATTTTCGTTCTCGGCATGATAACCGGGGCGGCATTTGCCCACAACTTTTCTTTAGCGGCAAAGCCCGACAGTATGCTCGATGGCGTTTACACAATCGGCGGAACAGGGGTGTTCGGCCAGGCTGCCGTCATTATCGGGATCGTATTCTGCCTGGTCATCGGTTTTGTCATGCGGGAAAAAATGGAGGTTTAATTATGAGCCAGAAAACCATCGATGCAAGGGGCCTGTCCTGCCCGCAGCCGGTCGTTCTTGTGCAAAAAGCAATAAACGAGGGGCTCTCTTCTTTCGACGTGATTGTAAACAGCGAGGTCGCCAGGGAAAATGTTTCGAGGATTCTCGCCAATAACCAGATAAAATCGGAACAGACGCGTGACGGGGACGACATCATTATTAAAGCTGTAAAATAATAGTTGTCACGTGCCCGATCAACCCGATCATATAGTGCCAGCAAGATCATGAGCGATGCTGATACATCGAAGACCAGCCAGGCTGGGTATTCAGTAATACTATTCCATTCATCGCAATCTGCGATATGGACATCGAGGCTTCTAAAGAAGGCCGGCCTATACAATAAGATGATCCCCGTGCCGAGGCATCTCAGTTCTGATTGCGGGTATTGTGTCAAAATTAAAACCGAGCATATCCCGGCAGTAGTACAAATCGTAACCTCCTCGGGTATTGAGTTTCAAGATTTTGTACCGTTCAATCGCGCCGGATAATCGGGTTTTATGGCAATATAAATGACCGGTTTTTTACGGCCGGATTCAGACCGGGTTGCACCCTCCTTGAACCTTTGCCGGGCTATGAAAAAACATCCCGGCATACACATGCAATGTCGTTTTTCTCCATCCTAACCGTAATGACTTTTCATAAAAAATCATTGTATCGGGGTTTATACAACAACAAGCAATGAAGTTTTTTTTGAAGCATGGCGCGAGGAATAACATTAAAAAAAAGTAAAATCCGTTAAGAAAGATGATGGCTAGTAGCTGGAAAATTATGACATCACTGTACCGGTTGAAATGGCATCCGTTATCATGACCGAGTCAGTTGATAAATAAGCCCCCTGTCCACTGTTTTTTGTGTTGATATTTGTTATTCGATCTTCCAGGATAGTTCAGATAAGCCTATACAGTACGCGGGGGTTCTTCCTATTTATGACACACATGCAGATCCTTTCCGGCTTCAAGGTCATCGACATCACGCAGTTCATCTCCGGGTCCCGGTGCACGGGGATACTCGCGGACATGGGCGCGGACGTGATCAAGGTCGAGCCGCCCCAGGGCGATACGCTCCGCCTCATCTTCAAGCTCATGCCCGGGGCGGAGCGCTGCTACTCGGTCTTCAACCGGAACAAGTACGGGATCGCCGTCGACTGGCGCGATCCCCGGGGCCGCGACGTGGTCAGGAAGCTCGCGGCGGGCGCGGACGTGTTCGTGCACAACCTGGTACCGGGCGCGCTGGAGCGGGGCGGCCTGGGCTACGACGATATCCGCGCGCTGAAAGAGGACATCATTTACGCGGCGATCTCCGGCTTCGGCTCGACCGGCGTGCAGCCGGAGCGTTCCGCCTTCGACATCATAGCACAGGCAACCGGCGGCCAGTACTGGAACGACCAGGACACGTTCCTCCTGCCGAACAACTACTGGGGCGACCTGGTCACCGGCGCCTACGCCGCGATTGCCGTGCTCATGGCCCTGATCGGCAGGATGAAGAACGGCAGGGGCCAGTACATCGACATCTCCATGCAGGATGTGATGTACTACAATAACTACCGCGCCATGATGGACAAGGCGCTCGAGCCGATCGTGGGCGACGTGGAGAAAGAGCTCGGCCGCAACCCGAAAGACGTGCTCAATTCCGCTGACCGGATGCCCTTTTACGGCTTTTTCAAATCAAAGGACGGCAAGGTCGCGATCGTGTCCCTCACCGCGCGCCAGTGGAAGGACCTGACCGGGATCATCGGAAGACCGGAGATGGCGACGGACCCGAAATTCAGCAACATAATCGTGCAGGTGCAGAACCACAACGAAGCCGTGGCCGCTATCGAGGAATGGACAACGGCCCATACCTCAAGCGATATCATAGAAATACTGGAACGTAAAAAAATCCCATGCGGCATCGCGTACACGAGCAGGCAGGTCAATCACGACGAGAACCTGAAACTGCGGGAGATGTTCCGCCAGGTTCAGCACGCCCAGTACGGGCCCATCGACATCCCCGGCTTTCCCTTCAAGTTCTCGGAGTCGGAGGGAAACCTGCGCATGCCCGCGCCCGGCCTGGGCGAGCATACGCGCATGATTCTGGAGCAGAGGCTCGGGTACAGCCCATCGGAGGCGGAGGAGCTGTTTAAAGACAAGGTGGTGCTGTAGCACGCCCCTGTCACTCCAAATCCCCGGGGGGATCTGGCGGATGCCCCGGTGCTGGCGAGCCACCCGGCGCCTATTATCCGACATTCGTATTTTCACCTATCGGGCATCGCGGGAGCGGGTAGATTTCTCCAAAAAAATGCTTTCTTTTTTCTACCGGTGTGGTTTACTATTGTGCAGTGTCGGCGGGACCCTCAACAACCGTTCATAACCATTGTGGAGCAGGCAACCTGTATAACCGATGAAACATCCTGAATTCATGCAACAGAAAATTATGCGCCGCGTGCTGTACGCCCTCGCCCCGGTGGCGGCGGTATCGGTCTATTATTTCGGCTGGCGAATAGCGGCGATGCTCGCCCTCTCGTGCCTTGTCTGCCTGGCCGTTGAATGGTACATGACGTCACGGCGCGGCGCTAAAATCAGCGAGGCCTGCTTCGTAACGGCGGCGATCTACGGCCTGTCCCTGCCGCCCCAGACCCCCTTCTGGATCGTGGCCGCCGGCGCCCTGATCGCCATACTCTTCGGCAAGGAGGTATTCGGCGGTTTCGGCAGGAACGTATTCAATCCCGCGATCGTGGGCCGCGCCTTCGTCTACGTCGCCTTTCCGGTGGAGCTGACGTCGCAGTTCGTTCCCGTCTTCAGGGGCTTTCCCGGAGGGTTCGCCGAATGGAGTTTCCCGTCGTCGTCCTATGCCGCATCCATGCTCAAGAATGCGGGAATCGCCATGGCCGACGCCCTGACCGCCGCGACCCCGATGTGGTCCCGCCGAGATTTCGGAATTATCGCCCCGCTCCCCGATCTCTTTCTTGGAAATATCGGCGGCATCTTCGAATTCCAGGGTTTCAGCAAGGTGCTGGGTGCCGGATCCGCCGGCGAGGTCTGCGCGCTGGTAATCATACTGTCGGGCATCTATCTGATGGCGACGAAAACGGCCCAGTGGCGCCTCACCCTCTCCACCCTGCTCGGCGCTGTTGCGCTGAATGCCCTGCTGCTGTATGGTGCCGGCCTTGCCGTTCCCGAGATCCCCTTCACGCTTTCCAGCGGAGCCCTCCTCTATGTTTCGGTCTTCATGGTAACCGACCCGATCAGCGCCCCCAAGGACAAATTAGCGCAATGGCTCTACGGCCTCTTCATCGGCATCCTCATAGTCTTCTTCAGGTACAAATCGATCTTTGCCGGTGGCGCCGCCTTCTCGATACTTTTCGGCAACATTCTGGCTCCGTCACTCGATCTCTGGATCAAACGCATCCGCTCCCGCGGGAAGGAGACGGAGGCGATATGAAAAAAACATCGCCGGTCTACATTCTCATTTTCATTACTGTCCTGAGCATCGTCTTCGGCTTCGGCATCTCCTTCGTGAATTATGCAACGGAAGGCCTGCTGAAAAAAAACGAGGCCCTGCACCGCAACCGGGTTATCGCCACGGCCTTCATGCTGCCTGTCGCCGGCAGGACCGCGGGCGACTACGAAGCGGCCGTGCGCGGCTCCATCGAGTCCTTTTCACTGACAGTCGACGGAAAGACCATCCAGGCCTTCAGAAACAAAACGACCGGCGAGACAGGGTTTGTCTTTGCCGGGCCCGGATTTTGGGACCAGATCAGGGGAATAATAGTGCTTGCGCCCGACCTGTCGCGTATCAAGAACATAGCCATCCTTGAACAGAAGGAGACCCCGGGACTGGGGGCCCGGATCGAGGAACCGGGTTTCCTCAATTCTTTCCAGGGAATCGAACCGGCATGGGATTCATCCGGCGGGGAGTTCGTTATCATCGGCCCCAGTCCGGATCCCTCGGCCAGGAACAGGATAGACGCGATCACGGGTGCGACGCAAACATCCCTGGCCTTCATGAAGGCAATCAACGCGGACCTCGCAGCTTTTAAAAAAGCCTATGTGCCGGGAAAGGGTGCGCGCCATGAGTAATGGAACTGCAAAACTGTTCTTGAAAGACGTCTGGAACGACAACCCGGTCTTCCGGCAGGTGCTTGGCATTTGCTCGGCCCTTGCCGTCACCAACCTCCTGTCGAACACCCTTTTCATGTGCGCCGGTGTTACCGCTGTCACGGCCCTGTCGAGTCTTACCGTGTCTCTCCTCAGGAATGTGACACCGAAGCGCATTCGAATGATCGTCCAGGTTCTCATCATCGCAAGTTACGTCATGATGGTCGACATCGTCATCAGGGCGATGGCGCCCGACATTCACCGCTTCATCGGTCCCTATGTGGGCCTCATAATCACCAACTGCATCATCATGGGGCGCGCCGAGGGCTTCGCCAGCCAGAACCGGCCTCTTCCCTCTCTTGTCGACGGCTTCGCATCGGGGATCGGGTATTCCATGATCCTCATAACCATCGCTCTCGTACGCGAGCCCATGGGGTTCGGCACCATCCTGGGGGTCCCCCTGCCTGCCCGGGAACAATGGTGGCACCAGTGGACCATCATGGTCATGCCTCCCGGGGCCTTCTTCACCCTGGCCCTCGTAACCTGGTTCGCACGCAACCGTCTCGAAAAAACAATGAAGGCGGGAGGTAAATAATGGAGCAATTCACCTCCTCAATCGTACTTTCAATCCTGCTGATCTTCGCATCGGCCGCTTTCACTGACAACATACTCCTGGCCCGCTTCCTGGGCATGTGCTCGGTCATAGGCGTGTCGAACCGCGTCAATACCAGCCTGGGGCTGGGGGCCGCCGTCATCTTCGTCACAGTCGTCACAACGGCCATGAATTATGCCGTATATTACTACATGCTGGTACCGCTTGGCCTGGAGTACCTGCGCCTCATAACATTCATCGTGATGATCGCCGCCGTGACCCAACTCATTGAAATGATTATTGAGCGCCTGTCAGAAGGGCTCTACTATTCTCTCGGCATCTTCCTTCCCCTTATCACGGTCAACTGCGCCATTCTCGGCCTCTCACTTTTCATGCTTAACAAGCCTTATGGCTTCATCCAGACGCTGGCCTTCGGCGGCGGGGGCGGTTTCGGCTGGTTCCTGGCCATTGTCCTCATCAGCGGCATCAGGGAAAAAATTGACGAGAAGCGTCTGCCCCCTGGTCTCGCAGGTCCGGGCATCACCCTCATTATCATCGGGATCATGGCACTCGCCTTCGTGGGATTTTCGGGAATGATCAAAATCTGAGGACAGAGCGTAATGGCAGGCATCCAGTGGGTCAACATCCTCATCTCAATCGGTTTCCTGACCGCCGTGGGCATTGCGCTCACGCTGCTCCTGGTCATCGCCGAGAAAAGAATACTTAACTATGGCGATTGCGAGATCGACATTAACAACGGCAAAAAGAAGCTCACCGTCAGGGGGGGCTCATCGCTTCTTTCAACGCTCTCGGATAACGGCATATTCATACCGTCGGCGTGCGGCGGACGGGGCACCTGCGCCTATTGCAAAGTGTCGGTTCTGGCCGGCGGCGGGATGCTGGGGCCCATCGAACGGCCTTCGCTTACGGATGACGAGATCGCGCGCGGCGTGCGCCTCTCCTGCCAGGTCAAGGTCAGGAGCGACGTGGCTATCTCGATTCCCGACGAAATCTTTTCCGTGCGCCGCTTCAGGGCGACCGTCGTTCACAAAAAGCCCCTGACCCACGACATTCTCGAGCTCCGGCTCCGGCTCGTCGAGCCGCCGGTCATCGACTTCACGGCGGGACAGTACATCCAGCTTGAATCAAGGGAGTATCGCGGCCGGGAGGCCGTCAACCGCGCCTATTCCATGTCAAGCATCCCCTCCGATGCCGGTCATGTGGAACTTATCATTCGCCGCGTCCCCGAGGGCATCTGCACCACCTGGATCTTTGATATTCTGCAGGAGGGTGAGGAGATTTCCCTGTCGGGCCCGTATGGCGAATTCCGGCTTACCGACACGCAGGCACCGGCCATCTTTATAGCCGGCGGGAGCGGCATGGCCCCCATCTGGGCCATGCTTCGCCGGATGCGCGAGATCAAGGACCCCCGCCCGGCCTGGTATTTCTTTGGCGCCCTGACACAACGGGATCTTTTCTTTGTCGAGGAGCTGCGCAAGCTCGAGGGAGAACTTGGAAACTTTACATTCATTCCCGCCCTGTCCAACGAGCCGCCCGACACTCCCTGGGAGGGAGAGCGCGGGCTAATCACCGACGTGGTCAGGCGCCGCGTTCCCGATCTTCCCGGCCGCGAGGCTTACCTGTGCGGTTCGCCGGGGATGATCGACGCCTGCGTCAAAACGCTTGTCGACCTGGGAGTCGCGCGAGAGCATATCTACTTTGATAAATTCGCGTGAAAGGAGGGGAGATGAAACGTTCGCCCGAAGAATCGGAAATACTGGGAAATTTCACCCCGTCGAAGTTTTCGGGGGATGGATTCCTCGGCACGGACCCGCGCACGCCGCAGGAGATCATCGTCGAGGACGCGCTCGAACTGGAGCGCGCCGGCATTGACGCAGCCGCGATAGGCAACGCCCTCGGCGTCCTTTTCGACCGTGCCCTCCAGGCGATGGGAGCAATGATTGAGATCATGCCCGGCGTTACGGCCCGCTACCATGAATCACGAGGCGTCATTCCATCGCCGTTCCGGGGAGAGGGGGCTTTCGAGAAGGGAGAGGTGGCGGTCAGCGGTCTGCCGGGCTTCGGAGATGTTATTCTGACCCGTCTTTCCATCCATCTCATCGAGCGGCATGGCTTTTTCCAGGGCAGGGGGCAGCGCTATCGCATTGAGCCCGGTGCAGCACTTATGCTCGCCCGCGCTTCGGTCCGGTAAGCAATCCGCATGGTTTCCTCCACCCACGCCTGTCATCAGGAAAATTTTTCCCGGTAATCATTTCATACCCGGACATGATATCTTTTACCACATCCAACGGCACCTCTATCCGCCGGCTCCTCGGCGGCCGCAGCAACGTGTTCCTGATATCATGTGACAACCGGAATATCCTCGTTGACACGAGCACGAAAACGAACCGCCGCTCGCTGATAAATAGGCTGGATTCCCTGTCAATTAAACCCGGATCCCTGTCCGCATTGATCCTGACCCATGCCCATTTTGACCATGCCGCTAATGCCGCCATGATCAGAAATACCTATAACGCGAAGATAATCGTGAGCGAGCGTGAGGCGGGTCTGCTGGAATCGGGTACAAACGCTCCCCTTCAGGGCGCAGTGCCCGTGACCCGGTTTCTCTACAATATTCTAATGAAGAGATTCAACGTGATGGACCGGCTGGGCTATGCCCCATGCAAGCATGACATTGTTGTTCGCGGCAGACATGACTTGAAGGACTTCGGCTTTAACGCTTACATCGTGCCCACGCCCGGCCATACTGCCGGCTCGATGAGCGTGATCGTTGACGACGAGATCGCCATTGCCGGTGACGCGCTCGTCGGCGTATTTCCGGGCTCGGTGCTGCCGCCCTGGGCCGCGGACAGGGAACAAATGGTCCGGAGCTGGAAGATACTGCTGGATACAGGGTGCAGGCTGTTTCATCCCTCGCACGGGAGGCCGCGGGACCGGGGCACGCTCCTGAAGCAATATGAAAAATACTCCGCACGGATCTCGTGACCGGGAGCGGGTTGAGCCGTCATCCCTTCAGCTTTTTCAGTATCGCGAACACGTCCTCGTTGTTCATGATCTTCGGCACGGGATAGGGGATGCACTCCCAGTGGATCGAGCTTGCTATCTCCCTGAAGTCGGCCTCCTGTATCTCCGGGATCGTTGCGCCGATGCCGTACTTTTTATTGAAGTCCCTGATCGCCGTGATGAAGGCGGCCGCTTTCTGCGCGTCGTCCATGCCGGGCCCGGTCACGCCGATGATGTCGGCGAGCCGTCCCAGGCGCCTGTGCACGCGCGCGCCGTAGTACTCGAACACCAGGGGCATGACCGCGCCGATCACCCTGCCGTGGGGGAGATGGTACTTGCCGCCGATCTTGTGCGCGAAGGGATGCACGTACCCGGTAAGGGCGCGGTTCAGCACGATACCGGCGTAGTAGGAGGCGGTCAGCATCTGCGTGCGCGCCTCGATGTCCCTGCCGTTCTTATATACCCTGGCAATATTATCAAAGATAATCCGGACCGCCTTCTCGGTATACTCGTCCGAGCGCGCGCAGTGGCCGCCGCCGATATACCCCTCGACCGAATGCGAGAGCGCGTCGAGCGCGGTGATGGCCGTGAAGAAGGGGGGAAGCCCGAGCGTGAGCTCCGGGTCGAGCGCTATATAGTGCGGGTGGATCATGAAGTCGTTTACCGTGTACTTGACGTTCTTCACCGGGTCGGTCACGACGGCCGCGCTGGTCGTCTCCGCGCCGGTGCCCGCGGTCGTGGGCACGCAGAAGATGCGCGGCAGCCGCTTCGGGATGGGGAGCATGACCTTGAAGTAACCGCCAAGCTTCTGTGCGGTCCGCCCGGGCCGGACCACCCTGCCCGCCACCACCTTGGCGGTGTCCATGGGAGAGCCGCCGCCAAAGCCCACGATCGCGTCACAGCGCTCTTTCAGGTACAGCGCGTACGCTTCCTCGATGTTGCCGATAGAGGGATTCGGCTGGACGCCGTCGTACACGGCATAAGGCATGCCGATCGCGTCAAGCTCGGCGAACAGGCTTTTCAGGAGCTTCATCTTCATGAGTACACCGTCAGTGACGATGAGCGGTTTTTTGAGCCCCTTTTTCCTTATCAGGCCGGGAAGCTGTTTAACGCTCCCGGGGCCCTGGATGACTTTGCTCTCCTGCCAGGGCACGAGATACATGGAATATGCCATCACGGTTTTAAGTATTCCGAGCAGCGGTTTTCTCAAGGGAAACATTTAGGTTCTCCAGTTTTACAGGGTAATTGATCGCACGGTTCGAAGCGTTATATCAACCGATACTGGCAAATCTTGAAAGAATTTCAACCACATTTAAAACGCACATCAATAAATATAAAAATATCTTGATTCATGTCCAGTACATGCGAGAATAGCACATCATGAAAAAAATAGGAATCATAGGCGGTATCGGTCCGGAATCGACAGTTGATTACTACCGCGGCATCATCTCACTATACCGGGAGCGGTCGGGGGACGAGAACTACCCGGCACTGTGCATCAACAGCGTCAACATGACGGAGATGCTCTCATACGTTTCAGACGGAAATTACGGCGCGCTGATATCGCTCCTGCTTGGCTCTCTTGAAGAGCTCGCGCGGGCCGGCGCGGAGCTCGCAGCGATCGCCTCGAACACCCCGCACATCGTTTTTGACGAGGTAAGCGCGCGGTCGCCACTGCCGCTTGTCAGCATCGTGGAAGAGACCTGTAAAAAAGCGGAATCCCTGGGCATACGGAAAGCGCTCCTGATCGGGACCGCGTTCACCATGCGGAGCTCGTTTTACCGGGACTGCTTTTCCCGCCACTCGATACCCATGCTCGTGCCTTCGCCGGAGGAGCAGGGGCTGATACACGGGATCATTTTCCCCGAGCTCGAGGAAGGGACCGTCATCCCGGAAAAGAAAGCGGCACTGCTTGGCATCTGCAACAGGATCATCGCGCAGGAGCAGGCGGACTGCGTGGTGCTGGGCTGCACCGAGCTGCCGCTCATGGTGCGGGACGGCGACCTCGATACGGCCATACTGAACACAACGCAAATCCACATTGAAGCGCTGGTTTCAAGACTGATGCAGGAAACATGAGACGCCTGTCCGCATTCACGTACATCATCTTCGCGCTGTGCGCCACCTGCGCCGGCACCATTCATCCCGGCGGGATGACCATAGCGGAGCGGTTTCAGCCCCCTGGAGGATATGCCCGCAAACAATACCGGCCGGAATCGTTCCAGGCGTTCCTGAGGAGCATCCCGCTTAAAGAATACGGGGCGCCGGTGCTCCTTTACGATGGAAGAAAAAAACCGGCCGATGTGCACGTTTCGGTCCTGGATGTGCCCATACTGAAAAAAAACCTGGTCCAGTGCGCGGACGCCATCCTGTTACTGCGGGCCGAGTACCTGTTCAGAAACAGACGGTATGATGAGATCACGTTTTCAATAACAAACGGAATGCCCGTTCCCTTCCGGAAATTCGCGCGGGGTTACAGGCTGAAAGTACGGGGCTCCTCGGCGGTCTGGCGCAAAGGCCGCCGTGAATCCGGTTATACGCGCGAGGTCCTTGGCGAATATCTTGAATTCATGTATGCCTATGCCGGCACCCTGTCCCTGAGCAGGGACCTGAAAAGAACGCCCGTTTCGGATATTGATATCGGTGATGTTTTTATCCAGGGCGGGTCGCCCGGGCACGCTGTTATCGTAATAGACATGGCAATCAACGCTAAAACCGGAAAAAAGATGATGCTGCTGGCGCAGAGCTACATGCCCTCGCAGGAAATCCATATTTTAAAAAGCTTTACCGCGGATTCACCTTGGTACGGGGTTGAAGACGGAGACCTTGAAACGCCCGAATGGCATTTTAAAAGAAACAGCTTAAAAAGATTTAAATCCGACGAAGGGGGATAGCTTATGAGTCCAAAAATACCGCTGAGAATCGCATCCCTCCTGACCGGGATCTGCATCGCGGCCGGATTGCCGCTCAAGCCGGCCGGCGGCACAGCGCGGCAAGCCCCGCCCGGATAATGCGCGGACTCAATAGTTCCAGCCGAGAATACAGAACGCAATGACGTTGAGGAGGATTGCCGCGCCGTAGATGCAGCCTGTCGCCGCCGCTTTCTTTCCCGTTGTTTTCAGACCGATGACCAGCATGGGGCTGAGAAACAGCGGGACGTAGGCCGCGAAAAATATCGGCAGGACGCCGGGCATCGACAGCTTCCAGAACGGGTACTCCCATACCAGGTGGCCGCCGACATTCAGCAGGCACTCCACGAACACGCAGAACGCCGCGTAGGCGATGACCCAGAACAGGCGGTCCGGGAGGAACAGGAGGCGCGCGTTTTTATCCTCGGAGAGCGTGTTATAGTAAATGATCCCCGCGATGGAGAACATGAACATGATTTCGATGTTCCAGCCCACCGTGGTGCGGAGCGCCGTCTCGCCCGGTGTAGTCCAGAGCGCGGAGTACCCGGTGCAGTGAAAGATCCATCCGTTGATCGTTTCAAACAGGAAATCCGTGCCGAACAGCGCAAGGCCGGCGAAAACAGCGTCCCAGTTACCGGACGCACGCGCCTTCTTTATCTCCATGGTATAGATGTAGAATACCACGGCCAGCAACGGTATCACGTACCACCTAAGCGTGGAAAGGTCCCTCAAGCCATTGAGGGCGAGTTCGGATGCCGGTGTCATGAAAGCCTCCTCCCCGTGTGGAACAGCATGCCCACAGGTAATATGTTTGACAAAACATTACCGGCCGATCATCGTAAAGTCAATCTATTAATGCCCCGTATTCACAGGCATGTCGTGAAGCCGGGCGCCGGGGACGCGTATGAAACAATGGTATGAAGCCCTGTTCGAGAACTACGGAAAAAAATATGACAGCGAGTGTTTCACGCAGGGAACGATCGGGGAATGTGACTTTATCGAGCAGGAAGCCGGGCGTGACAGGATCATCCGCATCCTTGACATCGGCTGCGGCACGGGAAGGCACTCGATAGAGCTGGCCCGGCGCGGCTATAACGTCACCGGCGTGGACCTGTCCGAATCGCAGCTCGCGCGTGCGCGGGAAAAGGCCGCCGCGGAAAGGCTCGCGATACCGTTCCTCAAGCACGATGCGCGGGAGCTTCCCTTCGCGAATGAGTTCGCCCTCGCCGTCATGCTGTGCGAGGGCGCGTTCCCCCTCATGGAAACCGACGAGATGAACTACCAGATCCTGGCAGGGGCGGCGCGGAGCCTGAAGTCGCCGGGAAAATTTATCTTTACGACCCTGAACGGGCTGTTTCCCCTGTTCCATTCGGTGAAGGACTTTCTCGCCGCCGCTGTGGCGGAAGGAAACGCGACATATGAGGGCGGCACCTTTGACCTGATGACCTTCCGCGAGCACAGCACCACGGTCTTCGAGGACGATGACGGGAACAAAAAGAAGCTGGCGTGCAATGAGCGGTACTACGTTCCTCCTGAGATAACCTGGCTGTTAAAACAGCTCGGCTTTAAATCAGTGGATATATTCGGGGCAAAGCTCGGCGCCTTCAGCCGAACAGACCGCCTGACCCCGGACGATTTCGAGATGCTGGTCATCGCGGAGAAATAAGGGGCGGCGGAAGGAAGCGGCGCATGAACGGAGAATACCGGGAAAAACTGGCCCGCTCGTTCCCCCTGCCGGGGAAGGACGGCGACGCGCTGTTCGACTCCTTCTCCTTCAGGGAGGTCTCCCGCGGCAGGCCCATCCTTTCAGCGGGCGAGACCGCGACCGAGCTCCACGTTGTGCTCCGCGGCTGCCTCAGGACCTACTTCCTCAAGGAAGACGGCACGGAGATCACATCACAGTTTTTTCTTGAAGGACAGATGGTCGCCTCCTTTGAAAGCGCAATGACCGGCACTCCCAGCAACCAGTACATCGAGGCGATAGAAGACTCGGTTATCGCCAGCATCCGCATTACCGCACTGGCCGACGTCATACGATCCCACGAGGCGGTGCGGAACTATTTCAATATATTCCTCATGAAGCGGCTCATCTATTACATGAACCACTATTCCTCATATATTCTCGACAACCCGGAAAAGCGCTACACGAAGCTCCTCGAAGCGCAGCCGGAGCTCGCCTCGCGCGTGCCGCAGCAGTACATTGCTTCATACCTCGGTATCACGCCCGTTTCTCTCAGTCGAATTAAATCCCGTTTGAAAAAATCCGGTTAACATTTGTTAATTACGCCAGCGCGTTTTCCCTGTATATTATTTTAAACGGGCCGGCATGGAGAACATCATGACACATCACGTTTCCGAAAAAGCGCGCACACACTTCTACGTCAACCTGGCGTCCCTGCTCCCGATCCTTGCGGTTATAACATCCGGCCTCATAATCCAGGTTGAGTATCACATGCACGGCCGTGCCGACACGGTAACCGTGCTCGGCATGGACAGGCAGGGATGGCTGACCCTGCACAAAGCGTCCGCCGTTGTTTCACTGGCCTGCCTGGCGCACCATTGCGCCAACCACTGGAGCTTCATTGTCACGATGACTAAGAAAAAATTGTATATGAAAAAAATGTCATCGTCTGTCGCATCATATTATCTCTTCATCCTGTTTGTTCCCACCGTCCTGACCGCCCTGGCGTCATGGATATTCCTGCAGGACCACGCGCGGTTCATGCTCATAGAAATACACGACAAGCTCGCGCTTTTGGTGGTCCTCATATTCGCGGTGCACCTTGCTTCACGCACGGGCAGAATGGTGAGAACCTATCGCGCGCTCGCATCGGAAAGGGCGGCAAGGAAGCAGCAGTTATGAAAAAAATCAACAATGACTATGACACCAACGCCCATCTCTGGTGGTCGGAGGACGAAGGTACATTTTCGAGCATCCGGTACTTCGTGCACCCGGTGCGCGTTGCCTACTTCCGCGAGGTCATGGCACGGATGCGCCCAGACGGGTACGCCGGCCTGACGGCGCTCGACGTCGGGTGCGGCGGCGGGTTTCTCTCCGAAGATCTTGCGGAAACGGGACTGCGCGTGACCGGCATTGACCCGTCGGAAGGGTCCCTCGGGGCCGCCGCGGCCCACGCGAAGGGGAGCGGACTGCGGATCGAGTACCGCGCGGGCACCGGAGAAAACCTGCCGTTCGGGGACGGTTCGTTCGACATGGTCTTCTGCTGCGACGTGCTGGAGCACGTGGAAGACGTGAGCGCCGTGATCGCAGAGATCGCGAGAGTGCTGAAGCCGGGGGGACTGTTCTTTTTTGACACGATAAACCGGACGATTGAAAGCCGTATCGCGGTGATATTTATCCTTCAAGAATGCCCCATCACGGCGTTCGGGAGTCCGGATCGGCACGTGTGAAGCATGTTCATCAGGCCGGGCGAGCTCAGGACCATCCTCGGGCGACATGGCATATCGTGCGAGGGGCTGAAAGGGATCATGCCGAAGAACATGGGACCGTCGTCGCTCGTCGGGCTGTACCGGGCGTCACGGAACCGCATTACATACAGGGAGCTCGGAAGCATCATGCGGTTCGCCGCGGGCGAGGACCTGGACTGCTCCTACATGGGATACGGGATCAGGGCGGGGGATTGATCGCGGTCTACAGCCTCCGCGACAGCGCGTCATCGATCACGGCATCCAGGCTTTCATCCAGCTCGGCATCGACAAGCAACGCCTCGCCCGATCCGGTCGCGTCGGCCCGGGAATACACGTTCTGCCAGGTCCCCTCCACCTGGGCGTTGACAAAGCTGTTGAGCGCCGCGCCCTCGGGAGACCCGGTAATGGTCGCGGTCGTAAGCGTGAACACCAGGGATGCCGCGGCCGCGAGCGACGCGGCGGAAGCGACGGCCGACAGGACGACCTTCCTGCGGCGCTTTTTCAGAACGCCCCGGGCGATCCCGAGGTCCCATGCGCTGTCTTCCAGGCGGGACCTTACGGCCGCGTCAAAAGCCCGGTTGTGGTCGGTTGTTTTCATCATTGCACCTCCCCGGATAGTTTCTGCAGTAATTCCTTGCCCCGGGAAAATCGGGACTTCACGGTACCGGTATTGATTTTCAGACGTTCGGCGATCTCCTGCTCTGTATAGCCCTCGGACTTCAGGGTCACGACTTCCCGGTACTTGGCCGGCAGCCGTTCAAGGAGAAGGCCCAGGCTGATCACTTCGTCGGATGAGGCCCGCTCCGTCTCGAGGGACATCCACCGGTCCGCTTCCTTCACGGCCTTCGCTTCCTCCCGCGCAAGCCGGTTGTTCATGCGCAGCGACTCGTTCCGGGCGATGGCGTAGAGCCACGTCTCGAGCGACGACTCGTTCCTGAACTTCCCGCCCGCGAGGTGGCGGTAACCGCGCAGGTACGTCTCCTGCACCACGTCGTCAATCGCGTGGAAAAACCGTGCCGCCAGGTGCTTCCGCACGGCTGACAGCACGGTCTTCTTGGTCCTGCCGACTATGGCAGTGAATTCAATCTCGGTCATGCGAGCCGGTCCGCGCTTCCCGCGCTAATCGCGATCCGGAGGTCCCGCGGGGCCGCGCCTATCAGGGCCGTGGCCTTTCTTTCCCATCATGTGCTTCCGGTGCTGTTTCATTTTCGCCTTCTGCTCCACGGTCAGCACTTTCTCAATATCCAGGCGGTGCTGGATCCTGAGCATCTGTATCTCGACCTTCAGGTCGGAGATCTCCCTGAGAAGCGATCTCACCTTTGCCAGGTCAACGGCATCTTCAAGGAGCAGCCGCTCAAGCTGGATCTCCCGGGGAGCAATTTTTTCCCTGAACTCGAGCATCTTTTTCTTATGCTCATTGTTGATACCGGCGATCTTCTTCACCTGCTCATCGGTCAGCCCGAGGTCTTTTTTCATACGCTCCGGGTCGCCGAACATCGGTCCGCCGGGGCCCATCCGGTCCCCGTGCTTCATCATGCACTCCTGGCCGGATGCCTTTTTGTTCCCATGCATTTTCCCGCCCTCCTTCGCGTAGACCGAAGTCTGGGCGATCAGCATCGCAGCCGCTGCGACGATTGCGCCTAATACGATACGTCTCATAGTTCCTCCTTTTACGAATGCCTGCTGCATCCGTTTAACCAGTAAGACCCCCCGCCGGGGAAAAAGGTTCCATGCGGTTCCACGCCGGCAGCGAATTTTTCGCCCCGGACAGGCCCTACCGGCCCTTGAAATCGGCCTCCCGCCGCTCCAGGAAGGCCTTCAGTCCCTCTGCCGCGTCCTCGCTTTTCATGATCGGCAGCAGGTCGGTGATGAGCCGGGCCATGGCGACCCGGTCCCCGTCGATGCGCGCCGTTCGCGCAGACGCCAGGGTCGCACTGACTCCCAGCGGCGCCTGTTTCGTGACCCGCTCCGCCAGCTCCAGGGCGCGGTCGAACTGCCGGCCCGGCTCGACCACTTCCTGGACCAAACCCATGCGCAGGGCCTCCGGCGCGGTGATCTCGTCCCCGGTGAGAAGGTAGCGCATGGCATTGCCCCAGCCGATCTCGTTCATCAGCCTGACCGTGGCGCCGCCGACAGGGAAGATGCCCCGCTTGATCTCGATCTGCGCGAAGCGGGCGTCCGAGGCTGCAACGCGGATGTCGCAGGCCAGCATGAGCTCAAGGCCCACGGTGTAGCAGATCCCCTGCGCGGCCATGACCACCGGCTTGCCCAGCCGCCGGTCTTCGTTCCATCCGAACGGCTCGACGGAGCCGTCAGGCAGCTGCGGTGGCTCGCCCTTCGCGAATATGGCGGCCCACTTCGCCAGGTCGAGACCGCTGGTGGAGTGCGGTCCGACCGAGTACACCAGGCCGCAGCGCAGGTCCGGGTCCGCCTGCAGCCTTCCGAATGCTTCGGCAAGGATGAAGTACATGTCCACATCGAACGCGTTGCGCTTCTCCGGCCGGTTGAAGCCGATCAGCAGCACAGCGCCCCTTTTTTCAACAATCATCTTTTCCTGGCTCATATAGATCCTCCGCGTGGTTCAGAATTCCGTTATCTCCGCGGCCACGTGTATTGAAATGCCGTAGAGCTCGTTTTTCGGGTTTGCGTTGAAGTGGGCGAGCAGGCCCTCCCCGTCCTTGATGTAGAGCTGCGTCTTGTAATAGTGGACGTCGACCTCGTCCGGGTGGTTGAGGCGGAGCCCCTTCGTCCACACCTCGTACACGCACTCCTTGCCGGCGATGAGGGAGAGGAGCAGGTCGATGTCGCGCGGCTCCTCCTTGTCCGTGATGTAGCTGCCGAAGACCAGGACCCGCACGATGGAGCACTGGCTCCTGATGAGCTCCAGCTCTTCCAGGAGAAGGTCGCAGAGGTGTCTCCGCCGCTCGTTGTATGCGAAGCGCTCGCGGAATTCGCCGGCCGTGTACGATGTAATCATGGCTGCGCCACCCGTCGTGTCCCCGGCACGATCACCCCTGCCTTCTGAAGGCGGTCAGGCGGAAATCCTCGATGATTCCTGCCGCATAATCACGGACTTTCATGACGGCGCCGTAGCCGGTCAGTCCGGTGAAGAGGTCGGTCACCCTGTTTTTCCGCCGATCTTCGAGGAAGAGCTTGTTCATCCTGAGGGGGTTTTCCCATTCCGGGTTCCGGGCGTCGATCATGCCGTCGCAAAAGTCAATGATATCGTGGAGCAGGAAGGCGGACTCCTTGAGATACTCGTTCTTGTCCCGCTCCAGGTCGATCTCCTGGACGTTGGGGAGGCGGAGCTTCATCAGGTGGTCCTCGATCCTCCGGGAGGGGAGCGAGCCGCGGGGGACGGCCAGCACGCCGAGCCGGTCCTGGAACGAGAGGAGCCTGTCTTTCAGTTCCTTGTCCTCCACGACCGCGAACAGCACGGAGAAGTAATTCAGCGCAAACCCGGACAACGCGCCGTACAGGTGCGCGATCTCCATGCCGGCCCGTGGATGGAACCGGAGCTCCGGGTACTTTTTAATTCGTGCCGTCTGCTCGTCGATGATACGGTCGACCTGATCGGAGAAAGACGTTTCGTTCTTTTTCTTCTCGTACTTTTCCCTGACCTTTTCGAAATTCGCAATCTCGGCGAGGATGAAGGCTTCGCGGTTCATCCTGTTCCTGACGGCCACGAGGAGCCGGTCCCGGAATGCGTCATAATTGAACCAGGTGGGGTTCTTCGCGGAATACTCCTGGTACTTCTGCTTCAACTTCCCGATTAAGCGGTCGATTTCATCATCGGACATTGCCATCGGTCGGCGCGCCTCCTCAGATAAAACGCTTGATATACTCCCGGACGGCGTCCCTCAGGAGCTCCTTGAAGAGCGGGTCCCTCTCCACCGTGTACAGGTCAAAGATGCCCATCAGGGAGCTCTTGTCGTTGATCCGCCTCACGGAATTGAGCGCGGCAGTTTTTATGTAGAAATTGTTCTCGGCGGCAAGGATTTCGAACAGGCTCGCCAGGGCCTGGCGGTTCCGGTAATATCCAAGCGAATTGCATACCTCGGCGCGAACGCGGTAATCTTTATCGCGGAGCCCCTGCTGGAGAGCGGCCTGTCCCTGCAGGCTCCCGGAATAGGAGAGGACGTGGCCGGCCTTGATCCTCAGTGAAAGATTGCCGTCGGTCGTCAGTATCTTCTCCAGGCCGCGCACGTCGCCGACGCGCCTCAGCACGGAAAGGGTCTCGAGCATGATGTCCTTGATCTCGTTGTCGTCCTCCGGCAGCAGCCGGTACGACAGGGGGTTCACCGACGCCAGCGAGCCTATCAGGCGAATCGAGCGCGCGCTTTCGCAGCGGACGTCGCGGTTCCTGTCGTTCAGCGTCACGTGCAGAACGCTCAGGCCGTTGCCGTCGCGCAGCGAGCCTATGGCCTCGATCGCCGCGATCCGGACCTCGTCGTTCCTGTCGCTCAGGGCGCTCCCCCGGATAACGCCCAGGGACTCGGCGATCCTGTTCTCTTTCATGCAGTTTATGACATAGATCCTGATCGACTTGTTTTCGTCCCGCATGAGCCCGGCCAGAAGCGGGTAGAACCGCTGGTCGTAGAGGTAATTCATCGCCTCGATGAAATAGATCCGGTGCACGGGAGTTTCGCTTGTGACCATCTTCAGGATCACCGGGTAAAGACGGTCGTCCCCGATCTTTTTCAGACTGCGGGCCGCCGCCTTCCTGAGGGCCTGGTGAGGATTGACGAGGTAGTTCGCAAGGGGAAGGACGAACCGTTTGTCCGCGTATTCGGACATCTCGTCGATAATCCTGACTTTCTCCGCGGTGCGGTACGTGCCGTCAAGGCGGTTAAGCCAGTACTCGGCCACCTCGTTTGCAGGCATGGTGCGCAGCTTTTTAAAATACTCCTGCTTTTTCCCTTTATCCGTCTCGTCCATGACGCCGTCGACAAGGCCGGACATGCTCCTGGTGGAGCCGTTTTCTTCGGCGCGGAGTACGGCCGGCATGAACAGCGCGTGCGCCAGCAGCGCCGGGGCCGAGAGCATCACGGCGGCCCGGGACAGGAGTGCTTGTTTTCGGGATTTCATCATGGCAGGTAATGAACTGTAGCTTTTCCTAATTTTGTCAAACAATAAAACCCGGTTGTACCGGGTTTTGCATTGCGCTGTCAGGCAGGCCGGTACCGCATGGCCCCGGCCCGGCCGCAGGCATGGTTATTTTAAAACCCCGTGAAGGTAATTCTTCGCAATGCTCGTCATCAGGCCCGGATCAAGCACATTTTTCTTCATGCGATCGTGCTCTGAAACCACCAGCATGACGCCGCCGACGATCATCATGGCGGTAATCGAGGGATTAAGGGAATTTCTATAAACCCCGCGTGCCATCAGGTCCTCCACTTCACGGGCAACATATTTCTGGATGCCCGCTATGGCCTGTCCCACGCGCTCATTCACGTCCTCGTCTACGCCGACTATCTCCTTGAAGATAAGCTTAATGACGATCGGCTCGCTTAGCATGACCGATATGCATGACGAAAGCCTCTTGTTTATAAAATCAAGGACCGCATCGTTCGACGGATTGCCCTTGAAAAATTCGTTGAAGTCGTCCTGGTCGAAAATGTCGCCGATCTTTTCAAGCACGTCTTCCAGTATGGCGTACAGGATCTCTTTCTTATTTCTAAAGTACTGGTACACGGTACCGCGCGCTATATCGAGTTTCTCGCACACCTGGCCTATGTGGGTGCTCTGAAAGCCGTTTTCAATAAACATCTGCTTGGCAGTATTGACGATCTGGGTTTTTCTTCTTTCACCTTTTGGCGGCATATCCGGTTCCTCGCACTTACTTTAGCGTCCTCGTGTTTTTTTCTTCCTGATTTTTTCTCATTCTGCTGATTTCTTCTTTAATCGGGACAAGCGACTCGCGCAATTCCCTCATGATACGGTCAGCTTTGTCCTGTAATTCCCTGCTCATGCTATAACAATTCCTGGTTCGGGTTTAACGGCCCTTTCCAGCGCCGGCATTAAGCTGTATCATTTCCCTGGCGGATGCCGGTGCTGTCTTCGGGTTTCTTCTCATATTATTTTATCGAACCAATGCAACCAGCCCTTAAATACAAACAATATTAAAAAAACTAATATAAAAGTATAATAATTATTCAGGAATATCGAAATAAATATAAAATTTAATATATGTCATAAAATGGGATAATGTGTATGAAACAACAAGGTATTGCCAGTGGTCAACAATTTTTCATAAATATCCAGTTTTTTTATTATAAGTCGGTGGGAGGGCTTTCTGAATAAGGAAATAATCGCAGCAACCCCTGAAAAATAATCAAATATTGCCAGGGGTTGCTTTCAGATACTGTTTAATATCATAGGGCTCCTTGCCTGTCATGACGTTAAGCGGCCGTATTTATGGATGATCCGGTCGAATGGTTGCCAGATTCAATCCTGATCTTGGATCCGATCAGCATATAGAGAAAATTCTGTACTTCCTCCAGGTTCATCATCACCTGCTCACGGACCTTTTCACCTATGCTGTCCTTTTTCTCGAACATTAAAGGAGCTTCAGGTTTTTGCGCTGAAACGGCTTTTCCCATGAAGCTTTCTCCGGAATCGACAGATCGCGGTATTGAATATGGTATGCTGTTTGCGAGATTGACATCCATTTCATCTACCTCCTTCCGTGGATTATATCTGTTTCTATATTCGGAAGAATATAAAAAATTAATATAAAAAAATGTCGCTCCTGATTTTAAATCAAAAAATAAATGAATATTTATGCGCATTTTGTCCATTATGTATCTACATTTAAGACATAAAACGGCCATCAGGACAGGTCCTCAAATCTCTGCTTCACCCTGCGCTTTCTTCCATTAAATGCATATATACATTCCAATATAACGCCTGCAAATTCAACTGGCACCTTGGGGTAAAAACTCCCGGCTCCGGCGCGCAGGAAAAAGACCGGCATGATACGGATGATCCGCAAGCTATCGGGAATGACTGCCAGACCTGTCGCGGCAGTATAAAAACTGACACTATGTTCAATTACTTTATGCCGGATTTATTACTTGACAATACAATCTCGCTGCTATCATTCACACTCCAGATTAAGATCCCGGATGGTAGACCCGCTGCGAGCTTGTTCTGCCGGCTAATACATATATATAAGCGGGCGACGCGAGGAATCCAATGAGAAACAACCCGGTGCTCCACAACCTGTACAAGGCATATAAATACCTGGTGTTCTTCCCGCTCCTGGGCATGTCCACCACGGCCCTGTTCGTCATCGTCCTGACCTTCCTGTTCGTGGCGAGCGAGCGGTTCGTGCAGTTTGCCGGCATAATCTGGGCACGGTTCAACAGCCTGGTTACCCCGATGTTCGTCAGGGTCATCGGGGAAAAGAACATCGACCGCAGCCGCTCCTATGTGGTGGTCGGGAACCACCAGAGCCAGTATGATATCTTCGTGGTGTACGGCTGGCTCCCCATCGACTTCCGGTGGGTCATGAAGGTTGAACTCCGGAAAGTGCCCATAATCGGCTACTACTGCTACAAGGCGGGCCATATCTTCATCGACCGCTCGATCAGCAAGTCGGCCATCGAGACGATCAACGCGGCGAAAAGCAAAATCAAGGACGGCACGTCCGTCTTCTTCTTCCCGGAGGGGACGCGCAGCGATACGGGCAAGCTCATCGAATTCAAGAAAGGCGCGTTCAAGTTCGCGGTTGACATGGGTCTCCCGGTCCTCCCCGTGACCATCATAGGCACCAGGGATATCCTGCCCGACAGGTCCGTTGACCTTGTGCCGGGGAACGCGACCCTGCTGATCCATCCCCCGATTGAGATCGACGGATACACAGAGAAGAACCTCGGAGATCTCGCCGAGCGGGCCAAGCAGGTGATACAGAAGGGCCTGGACGAACATGCCGGCGGCATGCGCCATGCATGATGCGGTCGACAGCATCCTCCCGTCCGCGCGCGCTCTCCTTTCTGCGGTGCGGTGCGAATACGCCGACATACGGTTGAGCGACAGCGACGGCACGACCATAACCCTTTCAGGCGAGCAGGTCGAGACCTTTTCCTCGGGTGCGACAATCGCCGGGTCAGTACGGGTCCTTTGCGGCGGCGTGTGGGGATTCGTCTCCTTCAACGACCCCGGCAGGCTCGAGCGGCACTTCAGCCGCGCGCTCGAGATCGCCGCAACGGTGGCGACCAGCGAAAAGACCCGCATCCGCGCCTGCGCACCGGTCCGCAAACAGGTCGTCACCCCGGCGGAGCGGGACTTCAGCCTGGTCCCGCTCGAGGAAAAATTCGCGCTCATCAGCTCCTACAACGGCATCCTCAGGTCATCGAAGCTGATTCAAACGACCCGCGCCACGTACCGGGACGTCCGCACCTACTGCGCCTACCTGAACTCCGAGGGTTCGGAGATAACCTATGACCGCGCTTACTGCGGAGTGGCCTTCTCGTCAATCGCGCGGGACGGCGCCATCATCCAGCTCTTTCACGAGTCCGTGTCCGGGTACGGCGGGTTCGAGCTGGCCCGCGGCCGCGAGGAGATGGCGGAGGGCGTCGCGCGGCGGGCGGTGGACCTCCTCGCAGCCGAACCGGTGCCGGGCGGCACCTACCGGGTCGTGGCCGACCAGAAGCTCGCCGGCGTTTTCATCCACGAGGCCTTCGGCCACCTGTCGGAGGCGGACTTCGTCCACGAGAACCCGCGCCTCCGCGAGGTGATGGTGCTGGGCCGGTGCTTCGGCCCCGAGGGGCTCACCGTCATCGACAACGGCGACATGCCGGGCCTCTCCGGGTACATCCCCGTCGACGACGAGGGGGTGCTCCCGGGCGGCACCCGGCTAATCACGAACGGATGCCTGAGCGGCCGGCTCCACTCCCGCGAGACAGCGGAGAAAATGGGCGAGGAGCCGGGCGGCAACGCCCGGGCCATCAGCGCCCTGAGCCAGCCGATCGTGCGCATGACAAACACCTACATAGAAAACGGGTCGGGCACGCGGGACGACCTGCTGCAGGCTGCCGGCGACGGCATCTACGCCGTCGGCTTCATCGGCGGCGAAACGAACCTTGAAATGTTCACCTTCACCTCCGGGTGCGGTTACGAGATAAAGAACGGGAAGCTCGGGAAAATGTACCGCGACATGGTGCTCTCCGGGAACGTGTTCACCACGCTTGGCAACATCGCTACCATCGGCGGCGACAGGATCATGTACGGCGGCCTGGGAGGCTGCGGCAAGGGCGGGCAGAGCCCCCTGCCGGTATCCTTCGGCGGGCCCCACCTGCTCATCACCGATGTGCTGGTAGGGGGCCGCCATGATTGACCGGGTGCGCGGCGTTCTGTCCGGCAGGGCGCGCTGGTATGACATCATCCATACATGGGGCGCGAGCACGCCCCTCTCCTTCGCGAACAACCGGTTCCATTCCATAACCGAGCGCCATAACAGCGGCTACGGCATCCGGGTCAACGTGGACGGGAAGACCGGCTTCTCCTACACCAACGATCCGTCGCGGCTTGCGGTGACGGCGGAGCGCGCGCTGGCGCTTGCCGCCTTCGGCGACGAGGAGGACTTCGAGCTTCCCGCGGCCGCCGGGAGCGGGTTCGAGCCGTGGGACGACGCGATCGAGTCGTTCGACACGGCGCGGGAGGCCGCCGGCGCGGAGGAGGACATCGCCGCGATCCTGGCGCGCTTCCCCGCCGCGACCGTTGACGCGGGAATAAGCCGCTATGCCGGCGGCATGCGTCTCGTCAACTCGCGGGGCCTGGACGCGACCTTCCGGAGCTGCCGGTACAGCGCCTCGCTTTCGGCCACGCTGATCATGGACGACGGGACGCGGATCGATGCGTCCGAGAGCATGTCCGCCCTCGCGCCGGCGGCCCACCCGGAGCTCCGGGAAACAATCATCCGCAACATCGGTAACGCCCTGTCCGTGGCCAGGCTGCCGAGCGGCACGGTGCCGGTGCTCCTCACGCCCCGCGCCTTCGCCCGCCTGGCCGGCATCGTGCTGTCCGGGCTTAACGCACGATCGGTGTGGAAGGGGATATCCCCTTTCGGCGAGAAGCGGGGCGAGAGGATATTCAACCCGTCCCTGACCGTGCGCGACAACCCTCTCGCAGCCGGCTTCCCTGACGGGTATCCCTTTGACGACGAGGGAGTAGCGGCCGCGGACAAGGTCATGATCGGCGCAGGAAGGATCGAGCGTTTCATCACGGACCTCAAGCACGCGCAGAAGCTCGGGATACCGGCCGAGGGGAACGGGGCACGGGGGTTTTCTTCGCTCCCCTATCCCTCCTACAGCAATATAATCATCGACCCGGGCATGGAACCCCGCGAGGCCATTCTCGCGGGCATGGGCCGCGGCATCCTGGTCGAGCAGTTCATCGGCCTGGGGCAGTCAAACACCATAACCGGGGACTTTTCAGGCAGCCTCGAACTGGCCTTCCTGGTCGAAAACGGGCGAATTGCCGGCCGCGTGAAAGACTGCATGATCTCGGACAATATCTTCCGGCTGCTGGCGGGGGATATCGTCATGAGCGCGGAGCGGGAGCGAATGGGGTCGGTACTGGCCCCGTCACTGTTCCTGCCTTCGGTAAACTGCACGGGATAAACAAAAAAATCATGGACATTCGCGCCTGACCCCGTACAATGAGCTCACTAAAAGCCACGGGACACCATACGACGATGCGAACGAAATATTTCATCACACTCTCGATCTCAGCAATCCTGGCAGCGCTTTTCCTTGCGGGACCGCACCTCACCGCCCAGGAGAAAAAGCTCAAACCCTTCACCTTCTCCAGGCGGCCCAAGATCGGCCTGGTGCTCTCCGGGGGCGGGGCGAAGGGACTGGCGCACGTCGGCATCCTGAAAATAATCGAGCAGTCCGGCCTTAAAGTCGATTACGTGACCGGCACCAGCATGGGCAGCATTGTCGGCGGCCTGTATGCCGCCGGGTACAAGGCGGACATGCTGGAACAGCTGGTACTGAACACGGACTGGGACGACCTGCTGGCGGACGAGATATCGCGCCGGAGCGTCGCCATCAACGAGAAAAGCGACCTTGACAAATACATCGGGTCCCTTGAGATCAGCAAGTCCGGCATAGAGCTGCCCCGGGGCTTCAAGAGGGGACAGAAGCTCACCTCACTCCTCGCGCGCCTCACGCTCCACGTCCAGAACATAGAGGACTTTGACCGCCTGCCGATCCCCTTCCGCTGCATCGCCACGGACATCGTCAGCGGCGAGGCCTACGTGCTAAAAAAGGGAAGCCTGTCGGAAGCGATGCGCGCCAGCATGGCCATTCCCTCCATCTTCACGCCGATCGAGATCGACGACCGGCTCCTGGTTGACGGCGGCGTCGTCCGGAACCTGCCGGTCGCCGACGCGCGCGAGATGGGGGCCGACATCATCATCGCGGTGGACGTGGGCGCGCCGCTCTACAAGAAGGACGAGCTGAAATCGATCGTGAACATCATGGACCAGTCCGTGAGCCTGCTCGGCGCCCGGTCGACGAAGGAGCAGCAGCTCCTGTCCGACATCCTTCTCGCGCCGGACATCAAGGGCTTCAGCTCATCTGATTTCAAGCGGGGCAAAGAGCTGATAGAGCAGGGCGAGAAGACCGCCCGGCTCGCGCTGCCGGAGCTGAAGGCCCTGGCTGAGATGCAGAAACAATACCCGGCGGAGAAGCGCGATCCGGTTGAAATAATACAGCCGGACCATCTGGAGATCTCGGCCATCGAGATCCGGGGGCTCAGGCGCGTATCCCAAAGCCTGGTAACGGGCAGGCTCCTGATAAAGCCGCCGAAAACGATGACGCCGTCGAAGCTCCAGGAGGCGGTCGACCGGCTTTATGCCAGCGGTTTTTTCGAGCGGGTCACCTACCGGATCGAGCCGGTCGGGGACGGGACCGTGAAGCTGGTGATATCCGTCATCGAGACCACCGGGGTGTTCCTGAAGCTCGGGTTCAGCTATGACCTGAACATGAACGCCGCGATCCTTGCGAACATCACGCTGCGAAACATGGCGGGCCAGGGATCAAAACTATCCTTTGACGCGCGCCTCAGCGAGAACCCCGGGGTCCAGGCCTCGTACTTTATCCACACGCCCCTCCAGAGGCCGGGGATCGGGTTCGGCTTCAAGGTACACTACGACAAGTACCTGTTCATGACCTACGACAAGGGCAGCGTGCAGTCGAGCTTCAACTACCACAACTACGGCGGCGATATCGTCGCCCAGGTGGTCATCATGCAGTACCTGGCCCTCGGTCTGGGCGTTCAGAAGGACCTGACCAACATCATTGCGCAGATCGCACCCAACGACCCGAAGAAGAGGGACATCGAGGGGATGAACTACTACGCGTATCTCCAGTTCGACAACCTGGACCGGACCTTTTACCCGCGGTCGGGCCTCCAGCTGTACGGCGAAGTGAAATACCTGACCGACGATCTCAAGTGGTTCAAAGACAACGATACATTCAAGTCGTTCTTCAAGTACACGGCGAGGATCAGGGGGAGCATCCCGCTTCATAAAATGCTGACCCTTCAGCTGGGCCTGACCGGCGGATTCATCGACGCCAGCGAGCCCTACTATTTCCACTACGACATACCCGGGGGATGGGAGCTCTATCGGCGAAATATTCCCTTCATCTACCAGAACTATATGGGCGGACTCAACACCTACACGAACGGGTGTTTTCCCTTCACGGGCCTGAACTTCATGCAGATATCCGGCAACCACATGCTGGTGCTGGATGCGGCCTTCCAGATCGAGCCGTTGAAGGACCTGTTCATCGTGCTCCGGGGGGGCGCCGGACGCGTGAAGGACACGTTCCGGGACCTGTTCAGGAAGCGGAACATCGTTATCGACCAGTACTACGGGTTATATATCATGAAATACCAGAACCTGAAAAACGACATCATTTACGGGTACGGGCTTACCCTGGGCTACAACAGCATTATCGGACCCATCGAGCTCACCTTCATGCGGGGAAGCGAATCAAACAAGTTCCTCTTTCACGCCAATATAGGGTACCGGATCTGAAGCAGCTGCCGCGGCTCACAGGTAACCCAGGACTATCATGACAATCGCCGCCGCCATGGCGAGGGCAACTCCCGGCGCCCACCGGCGGGTCCACTTCTCACCCCGCTTCACTCCTTCTATTACAATGAGCTGCGACAGGACAAAGGGCACGGTCAGGATAACGAAGTAGGTTACGGTCAGGCCGATCTCCTCCCACAGGGCGATCCCGTACGCGGGTACGAGCGCCAGGGCCAGGCCGATCATCGCGGCGTGGTACTTCGCCAGGCCGCCGGCCAGCGACGGGCCGGCCGGGCTTCCGCGCCTGAGACCGGCGTATCCGAAAGCGGCATCGGCCGCGCCGTCGATAAACACAAGTGCGGCAGCGGAGACGCCGATCAGCTGGCCGGGTCCCATGAACACCGTATCAAAAAGAAAATCGAGGTCCGGGAACAGGAGCACGATGGCGCCTGCCGTGGCGGCGGCCATGGCGCGCCAGCCCGCGGCGAACGCGTTGAACGAAGCGCTTCCCTCCCCGACCAGGAACGAGAGGACAAGGAGCAGGAGGAATATCCCGATCGCGGCAAGGTAGAGGACCGCAGACTCGCCCTGTATCAGGTCATAGCCGTAATAGGTACCGGTCGTTTTTGTGGTGCACCCTTTCGCGTCAACGTAGGGGAGCAGGAATGAGAATATAAAAAGGAAACAGAGCACCCGGCGCGACCAGGTACGCACGCGGCGGTAGGGTGTGGTGGTGGAATGTGAGGTTGTCATACTGGCCATCCTTCATGATGATGTGGTTCCCAAAAATGTCATTGCGGGGAGTCCCGATGAAATCGGGACGACGAAGCACCCTTCGACTGCGCTCAGGGACCGGTCGGTTGCCGAGCACAGCCGAGGCGCGCTTCGCTCCGCTCGCGATGACACACATCTCACATCCAGCCTCTTCTGCAACCATCGATATCATATCGCGTACAGCATGTCCGTAACCATGGTAAACAGCGGATTGGCGACCAGCTCGCGCCGGAGCCCGCCGCTCTTCAGCCTCTGGTCGACCGCGCTTACCATGGTGAACACGCGCCGGAGCCGCTCCCGGGGGAAGGACTCGGTGTAGCGCCAGAAGCTGTCCCGGTTCTTGCTGTAGACCCCGGCCTTGGTCATGGCCTCCTCGGGGGGCACGCCCCCGCCGGTAAGGGTATAGTACTGCTCGATCATCTCCGCCTGCCGGAGTATCTGGTAGACGACCCTCAGCTCGGGCGTACCCTCCTCATGCAGCTTCTTGAAGAGCCCGAGCGCGCGGGGCTCCCGCTTGAAGAGCGCGTCGATAAAGTCGAACACCGATACCTCCTTCACGTCCTCGATGAAGTTCCGTATCGCCGCCTCGTCGATCCTGCCGGATTCGCCCGAAAACCTGATCATGTCTATGGCATCATCGATCTTTTTGATGTCATTGCCGGTCCGCTCTATCAGGAGCTCGACCGCCCGCTCGTCCAGGGCCAGGCCCAGCTTCTGTATCCGCACGCGGACGTACGTATGGATGTCGTTGTCGAAATAGCGCCAGAACTGGACCACCTTGAACCGTTCCAGCAGCGGGTTCATGAACGCCGGGGGACGGATCTCACGCGTCGTCAGGATGAGTATCGCGGAATCCGGCAGCTCGTTCACCAGCTCCCTGAACCGCGCGGCCGCGGGAGCGCGGAGGGCATCGATATTGTACATGACGCAGACGCGTCGGGAGGAAAACATCGAAGGCGACAGGACGAAATCCGCAGCGGTCATGAACTCGTCGTTCTCCATGTGAAACCGGCACGAGGCGTGGGACCGCTCGAAGGGATCGTTGAAGGCCATGACCATGATCCGGTTGATGCATTTGTCCTTCTCCCCCTCCTCTTCGCCAAGGAAAAGATAGAGCCGCTCCAGACGGTCGCCGTCCAGCTCGCGTTTGAACTGCTTCGCGTTAGGATATTTTACCGGCATGCAGTCACCGCCTTATTTCTTTCTCTTCTCGATATCGGTCAAGAGGTCCGTGTACCAGCCGGTGACGGTCTTGGCCGTAATGCGCCCGGCCAGGTCGTCCAGGACATATTCCCTCGCCTGGCTCTCCGGCTCGATCGGCATGGCCAGGTCGGAGAACACGCGGAAGGCCTGGACTCCCGGCTCGTACAAGATCATCTTTCTCTTGCGGTCGAGTCGTACGCACTTCACGTCCGCGGTTATCCAGAGCCGCTTTTTAACGGCCCGGCCGATCTCGTCGAAGGCGATCCGCTCCACCAGGTATTTCGTAATCCGGATCTCAAGCCGAAGGTCGGCGTGGAGCTCTTCCGAATCGACCCCGAGCCTTCCGTCCAGGCTCAGGCCTTCCCGTACCTTGATCAGCAGCTTCTCCGCCAGGTCCTGCGAGCCGGTGGCATCTATGGGGGGGGCAATATAGATCCGGTTCGCGGCGCGGGGCACGACCGGCTCGCCGTCGAAGCTCTCGATGAACTTCCGGGCGGTGCTGTCCCCTTCCTTCCCGCCGGAAGCGCACCCGCCCGGTACCCAGATCGCGAGCATGATCGCAATCACGCGTGCCAGTACCGCCGCCCTGCCGTCAATTATGAAAGAACGAGCCACGCGCCCCCCCTGTATGACTGAACTGAGTATGCGAAAGCCCGCAATAATTTCTTTTTTTCCTGCACAAAAAACGCTAAACCCGGAAGCTTCACGTGCCGATACAGATATTAATCATTTTACACATGGTCTTCTTTGAAACCAAATGGGCGGTCAGAAGAAAGACCTTTCGCACGAAACGGGATAGCTAACGCTATCCCGTTTTTTATTTCTTCTCCGGTTCCCGGATGACCCTGATGGTTTCCGTGATGCCGTAAATTTTCTCCACGTACTCCCGCGCGGGCCTGTCCCAGTAATAGACCGACTTCTCCGCGTTCAGCCGCGCCCTGTATATCACCGTTTCATCGTTCTGCCTGAAGAACTGCGCCGCCCGCTCCAGCGCGTCGTAGAATGCCCAGGAGTTGTAGTCGGAAAAAAGGAAGCCGTTCCCCTCGATCTCGTCGCCCCGCACCCTGACGGGAAACACGGTGTCCCTGAGTCCCCCGGTAGCCCGGGCCACAACCAGGTTCCCCGCGGCAAAAGCCTCCAGCTGGGAGATGCCGCCGGGCTCGTGCATTGACGGCATCAGGAAGAGGTCGGACGACAGCAGCGGCACGGTTATGTCCTGGAACCCGATCGAGACGCTCACCATGTCCGGATAATACTGGCCCAGCAGGTAGAGCCCGTGTGCGATCTCTTCCCCGCGCTTGTCCCCGGAGGACACGGCGCCGCCGATTACCCCCTGCATCTTCAGCTTCTTGAACACGCCCTCGGAGGCCTCCAGGAGAAGCTGGTACCCCTTCTGCTCCGAGATGCGGTGGATGTAGGTGAAGAGCACTATGTCCGGGTCAACGAGAAGCCCCCGCGTATGCTGGAGGAGGAGCTTGTTCCTCATCCGGGCCACCATGCCGCGCCGGTTCCGGTCCCCTATCGCATCGATGGCCTTATGTCCCTCCAGTATCTCCGGGTAGCGCGACCCGACCTTCTTCATGAGGTCCGGCTCGGACTCGATGCGCTCGATGAGCTCCGGCAGGGACCGGGGCACGAACTGCGTCGCCTTGAAGTTTTTTTCCAGGTTGCTCTTTAAATCGCGCCCGATCGCGTTGCTGATCCCGATCACGTTCCGGAGAATGCGCTCCAGGCCGTCGCTCGCGTACTCGATCTGCTTCGCGTAGGACGGGCTCACGGTGATTGTCCGGTCTGCGAACCGGATGCCGGCGGCCATGCAGTTGATGCGGTCCGGGTACACCGGGTCGGTGAAGTTGTCGGCCGTCCACGAGGGAAGGTTGAACAGGTTGAACAGGTCAAAGCCGTTTTCCATACGGTGGTACGCGTCGAAGTACTGCCACCCGCCGTTATGCACGATGTGGAGGAAGGTGTTGCCCCGGAAGTTCGGGTTATTCATGTAGAACTGGTCGCACTTGACAATGCCGTTGAAGATGCCGGCGTACGCGTCGTTGGTGAAGGTATAGCTCGGGTTCAGGTTGAAGACGGCGATCACCTCGGCGCAGGCGCGGGAAAAGGCGACCCGCCGCCGGATCTTCTCCGCGGCGGTCACCCCCCAGTAGAGCCCGTCGAAAAACTCGTGGTGGTCGAGAAGGTAATAATGGATGCCCTCGACATCCGCGTGGTGGACGCCCACCTCGTACTCGTCGCCCATGATCCTGAAGCGGACGCTCGTGCCCGTGAAAGCGAGCCCGTACTTCTCCGCCGCGTCCCTGAGCTTGCGCATGCTCTTCTCGTCCCCGTGCTTGTAATAGCCGGAGATGACGTATACCGTTTCCCCGAGCCGCACCAGTTCCCGGGGCAGCTCGTAGACCACGTTCGCCAGGCCGCCGCTCTTGGAGAAGGGCTCCGCCTCGGCGGACATGAACACCAGGGATCCGGGCCGGTTATGCTCGATGATGGTCGAACCCAGCGCGGAAAGCACCGGATCGCTCTCGTGCGCCAGCCGCCTGGTGTATTCGATCACGTCCGGGCCCGTCATGGCGCCGTTTTTCACCAGGTAAAAGGCGGCACGCTTCAGCCCCAGCTCCATGGTCGGCCGCTGCTCCCTGCCGAACACAGGGACCAGGTGCTCCCGGATGAAGCCGCTCATCTCCTCGTAGGAGCCGCAATGCTTCTCGATCTCGGCATAGGAGAAATTGTCCCGGATGCGGTCGACATTGGACATTTCGCAGAGCCGGTAGAAGGAATCGCGTATGAACTCGTCGTAGTGCTCGGCCGGGTCCGCCGGCTCGAGCTTCAGGAGCTTGACCCGCTCCGTGAATGAAACCACGGTGTTGACGCGGGATATCCTGAGCTCCCGGCCGGTGTAATAGTTATAGTGCCCCGTCAGGTTCGAATAGAGGGGATCGGAGAGCCGGTAGCTCCCGTCGGGCCGTATCGGCAGGACCGGGCTGTCGAACTGGAGCGAGGCGTTCTGGTTGGAGTCGGCGAAATTGAACACGCCGAGCCACACGCACGATTCGGTGAACTTGGCCGCGGCCGTCACCATGGTGTTATTGGCCCAGACCAGGTAGCCTTTCCCCTTCTGCTCGCGGTGGAACTTGTACCACTTCGCGTAGAAGGGCTGGAGGCTTCGGTGGGCGGCATACTCGAACTGGTTCCAGTTCACATAGATGTTGTCCAGGTATACCTTCCACCCCTCGCCCTCGGCGCTCCCCTCGTAGTCCATGATGGCGTTGCTCATGAAGCAGGTGAGCCCGACCGCGGCCCGCAGGCCGCGGAGGCCGAACGTGTTAAGGGCGCGCCGCTCGTCATGGTTGCCCAGGATCCCGAGCATCTCGGTTCCCTCGGGGAGCGAGGACGGGAAATAGGTGTCGTAGACATGGTAGATCTCGCGGACATCCGTCTTCCCGTGGATGATGTTCTCGCAGATCTTGAAGAGCGAGGAGTTGTAGGGTATCAGGCCCGTCCTGGCAAGAAAGCGCTCGTGGCCCCAGTAGCACTCGGAGACGTTCAGGAAGAAGTTCTTCTTCAGCTTCCGGAGCGCGCGCTCCACGTTCAGCATGAGGTAGTAATGCAGCGGCACCGCGATGATGTCCCGGCAGGCCGAGTCGTAGTAGCCGGTGGTGATGAAATGCCCGTCCTCCCGCTCGTTGACGATGATGTTTCCCTCCACCATGTCCGCGACGTCGCGCTTGTGCTCGTACACGTAGGGGAAGTTGTTCTTCTTCATCATGATCGGCACGGCATGGGCCGAGTCGAAGCGGATGCCGTCGATGTCGAACCTCTCGACCAGGGTCGTGATCGAGCCTGCCAGCCATTCCCAGATCTCGAACTTCCGGTAGTTCAGGAGCCTGCCGTCGTTCCATGAGCCGTAACGGCCGTCCGTGGAGGCGCGCACCACCAGGCTCCCGCCGTCATCGTAGGTTTTGACCGAGTACTCGTCCGGCAGGCTGTCGCTCGAGCGGTTGATGTGGGGAATGATGTCGACGATGACACGGATGTCCATCGCGTGGGCGCGGTCGATCAGCTCCCTGAGCTCTTCCTCGCCGCCCAGCTGCGGCTCGATCTCCACCAGGTCCATGGGCGAGAAGGGAGAGGGCGAGGTCGCGTTCTCCGCCCAGTCATCCCTGTTCCGCCCGCGCTTCTGCACGCCCAGGAGGTAGATCGTGGTAACGCTGTAGCTCTTCTTTATGTCCTCCAGGTGCGCCGTGATGTCCGAGAACCGCCCGAGCCGGATCACCTCGCCGTGCTCGTTGTAGACCAGGCCGGGGTGGCCGGTCCCGTCGGTCCAGTAGGCGCGGGTGTGGCCGTGGATGTCGGTGAAGATCTCCAGCACGATCTCGCCCCGTATGTCCGGGATGACATTCACCCGTCCGGAGAGGCCCGGCAGGGTTATCCATGACGAGTACTTCCGTTTTTTCACGAACACGACGAAGTCGTAGTGCCCGTATTCGTCGAAGAGATGCCCGGCGGAATAGGTCTCGCCGCCATCGTGCTCGAGGGGAATATCAGAGTAATCGATGTCAGGCTCGCAAAACAGCCGTCCCTGCGCGCTGTTGCGGTATATCCTCAGGTGGTAGTCCGCCGGCGCGCCCGGGATCTCCAACGAGAAGCGGTACCGGGTCCCGACCTTCACGTTGATGAAGCGGGTCGCGAGCGGGGCGTCAAACTCCTTGGGCGCCAGGATCCGCTCCAGCGTGATGTTCGCCAGGTTGCGGACCTCGTGCAGGTCGTGTCCCGAGGCCGCAACCAGCAGGCGCACTATCTCCCGGAGCGATTCCGCGTCGCCGGCCGCCTTGTAGCGCCGCGCCAGCCGCTCGAGCGACTTGACCGCCTCCAGGTTGCGCTGGTAATGAAAGTTCAGCTCGTCGCCGCGGACGCGGGCGTCCAGCTCGCGCAGGTACTTGTGCCGGCTCGTCTCGCTGAACTTGCGGACCCGCTTCTCCGCGACGGCCTCCGGGATCTCCTCGATTTCGAACTGCTGCGCGTTCCGGATCACCTCGTCGACCAGGAAATTCATCGCCCGGGACACCCCGGGCGGATAGACCGCCGTGTGGTTGTAGCCCGTCTGGATCGCGCGCTCCTCGATCATCAGGAGCGTCTTGAACGCGTCGAAGAGCTCCGCGCCGCCCTTCTTCTGCTCGGCCGTAAGCGCGTCGAAGGTTTTAAGGCCCAGGTAGATGGAAGGTATTTCAGCCCAGGGAGGCCCCTGCCCCACGTGGGAGATGGCCGTGGTGTCGTTGCTCACATGAAAGATCGTGGGCATGTCCGGCAGCTCTTTCACGATGATGAAGCGCCGGCCCAGGATGCTGTCAAAATCGCCGGCAGCCACCGCGCGGTGGACGAACACGATCGCCGCGATGAGCCGGGACGAGAGCCGGATGTCGCTCGCAAGCCTGCCCCTGACGGTCTGGTCCCCGCGCGCTATCGCGTCTATGGCGCTGTTTCGCATGTCGAAAAAGCGCTCGCGGTACAGCTCGGGCGGGTCCCCGCCGCGCAGGCTCCGCACCACGTCCCCGTCCAGGTAGAACTCGAACGCGCGGTTCTCGCCGAAAGCGCGGGCCAGGCCCTCTTTCACGAGGCGGTCGGATATCAGGTGCTCGTCCGTGATCCGGAAGCGGCAGAGGCTGCTGGATATGACTGGTTCCACTGGAATTATACCTCTATTTAACTATAAACTCGGTTGATTGAGCGTCAATCGAAAAATATGGATTAATCCACCTGCCCCACTCCCCGCAACCCCGGGATGGGTGAATAAATAATTAACCACGAATAAACAATAATACGGACACATCATGCTGCCTCGTGAAATTCTACAATTCTGAATCAACTGGACGAAAGATTATCATTTCGTCATTCCTTCATATATGTTCAATTCGACTGTCCGGTATTTTTGTTCTTGATATATGCTATGAATTCCTTTCTACTTGACGCCGATAGGATCAACGATCCACCTGTACCGTTTCTGATTTGATCCATTTTCTAATATATTGATCGTACGCCATGGAGGACGAATGATGAAACTGATTCTGACGTTGACTCTCGCAATCGGCATTGCCGCCTTCCCGGCCGAGTCGTATGCCCAGTGTAAAAGCGGCAACTGCATGGATGGCAGGGGCGAGATGCTCTTCAGCACGGGTGACGCATACAATGGCCAGTTCAGGAAGGGCACCATGAACGGCACCGGGGAGATGATCTTCAAGACCGGAGACAGGTATAAGGGCGGATGGAGGGACGGCAAGATGAACGGGCTTGGCTCAATGTTGTTCGCCACCGGAGACACGTATAAGGGGATGTGGAAGGCAGGCCTTATGGATGGTCATGGAGTCATGGTGTGGAAAAGCGGCGAAAAGTACGAAGGCGGCTGGAAGAACGGCACAATGCACGGTCAGGGTGTCCTGACGGTGAAGGAAGGCACCAGGACGAGGGGCAGATGGGAGAACGGAGCGCCCGTGTCTGCACCCGCAAAGGGAGGCGGGGTGAAAATGACCGGCGTGTGGAAGTTCTTCTGCCAGGATAGCCCCTTTGATGCCACGAAAAAGCCCCTGGGCACCATGACCTTCGGCGCCGACAATAAAGGCGTCTGGCGGTATAAACATCATAGCTCGGAGACGGGGGACGTCAAAAACGTATCCGAGCCCTTTACCTGGATCCTGAGCGGCAGTGAGCTTCTGCTGACCTTCCCCAACAGGGCCACGGCAGAAAAGGGTCCGAATGAGCCTGACAAGTATCTCTACGATGCAAAAACCCGTGTTTTCAACAAGGCGAAGGAGGAGTTCGGGCCGGCCGGGCTCGTTTCGCGCTTTCAGCTGCGAAAGTAAGTACGGGCACCACGGCCCTGCGTATAGTGCGAAAATACGGCATTCCCGGGGGAGAAGACATGCGCGGGATCAAGATGCGCCGTAAAAACGGCTTTGGCTTTCACATGCGTTTCAAGCCTGTTCCGGGCAGCGATAACGACAAATAGTCCCCGCCGCCAGTTAAAGCGCGGTTGGGTGCTTCAACAACAGCACAGGGCGGGATACCTGACGAGGATTCCCTGGCGGCGTTTCAACCCTTATCCCTGGATACCTGTATTGTTTTCTCTGGGTTATTGTACAGGTGTTTCCGGATCGCGTTACGCTGGACAGCCAGGGCCAGATGGTCGGGTTTATCATCACTGGAAACCGCTTCAGCAAGAGCGACAGCCACTTCAACCTCGCCGGCGGCCACCACGGAAGCGCCCGCCCTGCGGAGAGCATCCACATCACGCAGGTGCGCACATCGCGCGAGAATGCGCAATTCCCGGTTGAGAACACGAGCCTGCCGTATGATCTCCGCGGCGTTCTCCACGTCGGCGCTCAAAACAAGGCTTCCCGCGTTTCCTATACCGGCCTGTTCAAGTATTCCCTGGCGCAAAACGTCTCCATACAGGGCGTCGCATCCGTTTTTTTTCAAATGGCGCACGGTGTTCAGGTTTAATTCGATCACGGTAATTGATGCCCCCCGGTCGGCGAGGAGCCGATGGACCGTCCTGCCGACGGGGCCATAACCCACGAGGATGCATCTGTTTGGATCGATCACAGGATGCTCTGCTGCAGCGGGAGCGATATTCGATTTTTTCAAGGAAATACGGCGCGCCAATCGATATATTCCCGGATTAAGAGCGATAGATATTATCGATGCCGCCACCATGGCATCCCATCCGGCGCTCGTGATCAGTCCCAGCTCGCGGGCCACGGTAGCAAGAATAAAGCTGAACTCCCCAATTTGAGAAAGGGCCGCGCCGACCGGAATGGCGGTGGAAAGCGGCCTGCCCAATAACCGCACGGTCACAAGAGTGGAGAGCGGCTTCCCGATCAATACCACTGACAGCACCACTCCTATCAAAAGCGGCTCATTCACGATGCTGAGAGGATTGAAGAGCATGCCGACAGATACAAAGAAGAGTACCGCGAAAGCATCACGCATGGGAAGCGCGTCTCCGCCGGCACGGGCCGCAAACTCGGTACGGCCGACCGCCAGTCCGGCCAGGAACGCGCCAAGCGCCATGGATACGCCGAATATCTTTGATGACCCGACGGCGATTCCGAGAGCAAGGACCAGAACTGCCAGGGTGAACAACTCGCGTGAACGGGTTATCGCGATACGCTCCAATGCCCAGGGGATCACCCATCGGCCCAGTACCACAACCGAGATTACCAGGCCGATTATCTTGAGTCCGGCCAGAGCAAGTGTCAGCCCGGTCCCGCCGCTCACCTCCCCATTCTGACCGAAAACCAGAGGAAGAAGAAGCATGTAGGTGACCGTGAGTATATCCTCCACCACGGTCCAGCCGAGCGCAATGTGTCCGATAGGCGCATGAAGATCATGCTGATCGGCCAGTACGACCGCCATGACGACCGTGCTCGCAACCGAGACAGCCAGCCCAAGGACAATTCCGGAACTCCAGGTCCAGCCAAAAGCATGAAGGAGGAGGGCAAGCATCGCGGTGGAAAACATGCTTTGTATTAATGATCCGGGCACAGCGATGCGCCATACGGCAATAAGTTCATTCAAATGGAAACGAAGGCCTATGCCAAAAAGCAGAAGAATAACGCCGATTTCGGCAAATTGCTCGGCTATTGCCTGGTGTGCCGTGTAACCGGGCGTAAAGGGGCCAACGACAATTCCCGCCAGGAGATACCCTACGATGGGGGAAAGCTTCAACCGCTGTGCGATATATCCGAAGATTAAAGCTGTTGACAAACCACCGGTAAAGGTCAACAAAACATTGAGTTCACTCATAATCACTCCTGCAGGATAATAATGATCTATAATTTCGTGAACAATGCATCAATACTTTCGCCGCATGGGATAACTGGCGGCGGTTAACCCTCAAGCATGAGAGCGCACTATCAACACATCGCATGTCAGTGATGATACGATTCGTTTCACCGGGGGCCCAAAAATGTAATGTGACACAATGCCTTTCGGCCGGGAACCTATAACAACAAGATCCACATTGTATAATTGGGCAACCTTTTTTAAAAGGGCGGTTTCGCTGCCAAATTCGATAATCATGATAATCCGTTTACGCTGATCAATATTCAAAGCAATTGTATCCAGGAAAGATGAAAGGTCCCGATGCGCAACTGATCGCATCTGCTCGATATAACTTTCCATATTATCAACGGCGGATATTTTGGGCGCCGTATAGGGATACAAGACAAGAAGTGTTTCATCCGGAAATAACGCCGCCGCTGTTTTGATCGCGTTTTTTGATGCTTCTGACAAGTCGGCAATAACAGCTATTTTTTTATAAGGGGTCTTTGCTTTTTCAGTGACGATCAGGAGCGATTTACCCGACTTTCCGAGTAGCCTGTCAACCGTTTTGCCAAGCGTGAAACGGCCGAGGCTCTCATTGCGCGCCGTTCCCAGTATGATAAGATCGCAATCTTTTTCCTCTGAAATGCGCATGATGACTCTATAAGGTTCGCCTTCTTCAATCAACACGGAAGCACGTACGTTATAATCTTTCATATCCTCCATCAACCGATATCTAACCTTCTGTAAAGCCTGTTGGTTTAGATCATAAAATGGCAGAAAGGGGACCCGTTTCACACTATTATTAACGTTTAAGGATTCAAGGACATGAAGAACTATCAGCTCTGAATCATACTGGCGGATAAAAGAAACAGCACGATCCTGCGCGCGATCGCTTCGGGCACCGAGGTCTGTCGCCAGAAGGATTTTAGATGGGCGTTTCATGATGAACTGACACTCATTAATTATAATCTGAATAATTATATTATATATTTATATATAAATACATCAAGTTCGCACTGTCAATTATAATACTAAATAATGCCCCACGTAACACATACTTTGAAAGAAAACCGGAGTGATTCAAGAAAAAAAATATTGACTTGATTTATTGAAGCAATCATGTACAGTGATAACATATATAATGATAATCTACGAAGACAGTATCGAAATCAACAACAGCAATGAAATTTTTATTATTTAGAATATCAATCATCCTCCTGGCGGTTATCAGTGTATTGCCCGGCTTTTTCTTTAATAAATCAAATCCAACATTAAAATCAAAGAAAAACATAATCGCTATAAAATTAAGCAATTCATATTCCACCAAGCCTCCAATAAAGCAGCAGATTGATAAGATATGTGCCATAAAAAACCTCCCGCAGAATCTACTGGATAATGCAAATCAGCATTCGTCCTGCCGGACATTATCCTCATCATGTAAATATGACGTATGGTCCAAAGGTTCCTTTCTCTAACCTCCCTTCATTCAACATTTCTAATATTTCATTCTGAATCAAGATACGCCAAATACTGTTGATGATACAACGGTTTGTTTCGAATGATTTGTTGATTAATAATTTATCAAAATCATGGAGTTCCATAAATTATTAATCAAAAGCAATACACATATGACACGACAAATGCACTTTAAAAAAAGGATACGCAAGATGAAACGCAATATATGGAATTGCATCAATAGTCCTCGCAGCACCGTTTATATTATCGGCATATTTTTGCTGGTCTCTATCATCTTCTCTCTGATCTATTATGCAGTACTGCCGGTATTTGATGGCGTAGCTTCACTAAGATACATGACAGGTGAACCCTCGTCATCTCATGTCTCGAGATATATCGATCACCTGTATTACAGCATTACATCTCAAACGAAAGTAGGTTACGGTGACATTGTACCGGCTACCCGGAGCGGCATGATCGCAACAATGATCCAGGTAACATACGGCTATTTTTATATTGCCCTGGTGATAGCATTTTTTATTTGTAAATTTCTGGTGAAATCAGATACCTTTAAATCTTATTTCTTACCGGAAAACAATAAATTCAATACACATTAATATTCAATCATGACAACAAGAAAGAAACCGTTACAAATCATAGCAATAATCGGGATTATCATTCTCCCGGCAATGGAACTGGCCGCGGGTGAGGCTGAAAGCGTGTCGGTGATCGGCGGGGTTGGCATAGCGATACTGGCCGCAACCGTTATGGCCTACCTGGGCCATTTATTCAAGCAACCACTGCTTCTGGCCTACTTGGCAGCAGGAATTATCATCGGTCCTGCAATGGGATTGGGATTAATAAAGAACGCGGAAGATATCGAGACAATATCCCATTTCGGGCTGATACTGTTGTTATTTCTGATTGGACTTGAAATTGACATAAAAAAATTAAAAGAATCCGGAAAATCTCTTATCATCAGCGGCCTTGCACAATTTCCACTATCATTATTTATTGGTATAGGATTTTTCATGATTCTTGGGTACTCATTGGCTGGCGGTAAATACGATCTGATATATCTAGCCGCGTGCTGCGGCCTCAGCAGTACCGCAATTGTCGTCAAACTTCTCTACGGTAAATTCGAACTTGATACACTGGCTGGAAGGCTTACACTTGGCATACTTGTATTCCAGGATATATGGGCAATATTTCTTCTGGGAATACAGCCCAACCTGGCAAACCCGGACATCATTCAAATCCTGATATCATTCGGGAAAGGCTTCGTGCTCGTAGCGGTCAGCATGGTCATCAGCAAATACATTCTGCCACGATTGTTCAAATCAGTGGCAAAAGTTCCGGAGCTCGTTCTTATATCCTCGTTGGGCTGGTGTTTCCTGGTATGCGGCGCGGCGCATTATTTAAATCTTTCACTTGAGATGGGAGCTTTAATAGCCGGGGTGGCAATCTCAACCTTTCCGTATAACCTGGATGTAATTGCAAAGGTGGTAAATATACGGGACTTTTTCGTTACGCTTTTTTTTGTTTCACTGGGAATGCAAATCCCGAATCCTCTTGATAATACTTCGATAATAACGACCGCGGCGGTCGTTTCATTATTCCTGGCCGGATCAAGGTTCCTGGCCATATTTCCCGTTCTGTACCCGCTTAAAAACGGACTGCGAGTAAGCCTTCTGACCCCGATCAATTTATCCCAGATCAGCGAGTTTTCGCTTGTCATCGCAGCTCTGGGCGTGACTGCCGGCCATATTTCGCGGGACACCCTGTCGATAATAATTTTTGTTTTTGTCATAACCTCGGTCACTTCGACATACATGATTAAGTATAATAATATCATACAAAAAGCGGCTTCGTCCCTTCTAAAAAAGATCGGCTTGAAAGAAATTGAAACAGCAGGCCAGGAGGAAGAATCGGTTGCCGGAAAGGAAATAGCCATTCTTGGATTCTTTCGCACCGCAAGCTCACTGCTTCATGAAATAATCGAAAGCAAAACCAGCATCGACGGTATTGAACTCAAGGACAACATAATAATTGTGGATTTTAATCCCACCATACACGAATCACTACAGAGCCTGGGCGTCACAGTCGTCTATGGCGACATCAGCCATCCTGACACACTTCACCATGCCGGCATTCACGATGCAAAAATCGTTATTTCGACCATACCGGATACGATCCTGGTAGGGACCGATAACCTGAGAATCATAAGACATATTAAAGAAATTTCTCCCCACGCGAAAATCATCGTCACCGCGGAAAGTATAGAGCGGGCATTGAAAATGTACGCGGAAGGCGCGGATTATGTTTTTATACCAAGAATTTTGTCCGCGAAAAACATCCTGCAGATAATATCCCTTATGCGCGGTGATAATCAGGAAGAGATGCGGGAGATCATATCCGGGGAAATCGAGTCCCTGCAGGCCAGAAATGAGGTTATACGCTGAAAAATGAATCTGCCGGTCCCTTGCGGCAGCAGTATGAAAATGATGAATTCCATGGAGCCTCGTTCAAATGAATCATGAACGAGGCTGACAGGTATCAGGGCGGATTTTTCCTTAACTGTTCACTTAAAACTGTTCATTGTATTTTCACTTGCTTTCCTTCCACAACCGCAGCGAGTGGCGGTAATAGTCAAACGGCGGGGCTGTGGGCTCGATCTTCTTGACGAGGACGTTCCGGGCCCAGCGCCGCTCGGTGAACTCGCAGATGTCCTTGACGGTACGGCCGGACATGCCGTCACTCCGCTCTCCCAGGTGCGCGCACTCGTCCTCCGAAAGCTGTCGCGCGTAATTGCCGAAGATGGCGGCGCGCTCCGCCGGGTTGGGCAGGGGGAAGAAAATCGTCTGGTCGAAGCGGCTGATCAGGGCGTGGTCCAGGTCCCCCTTCCGGTTCGTCGCGCCTATGGTTACGGTCGAGGCCGCGGCGTCGATGCCGTCCAGCCGCCGGAGGAGCACGGAGAGCACCTGGCGCGTGGCCTCGAACATGTTCTGGTCCCGCGACCCGGCAAGGGAGTCGATCTCGTCCAGGAAGATGATGGCGCCGCCCATGTCCTCGCACGCGTCGAAGATCTGCGACAGGTTCTGCGACGACTGGCCGTACCATTTCGACATGATCGATTCGACCGGGACATACACGAGCGGGGTATCGGTTTCCCCGGCGATGATGCGCGCCGCGGTCGTCTTGCCCACGCCGGGGGCGCCGTCGAAAAGGATGGCGCGCGGCCGGTTGGACTCGAACACCTTCCGGGTCAGCTTCGCGATCGAGTCGTACATCGCCGGGTTGGTCAGCGGAAGGACGATCGACTCCCGTATCTTCCGCTTCACCTCCTCATACCCGGCGATATAGTCCCAGCCCAGGTCTTTGTCCGGTTCCACGATCGACGCGCCCAGGAGGCGCAGCCGGTGCTCCGGGTCGTCCCTGACGGCGGAGCGGGCGTGCTGGAAGAGCTCGATGACAAGGTTGACCTCCTCCTGCGTGAGGCTCCCCTTCTTGGAAATCTCGACCCGCGAGGAGGCGGACAGCACGAAAAACTCCACCTTGAAGTTGTCGAGGATGTTCTCGGTCTTGAAGATGTTCTTGTTCAGGGCCTGGAACGCGTAGTACCCGCTGTCGAACGAGTGGACGCGTATGTGCACCAGGTACTTCTTGATGACCAGGAGGAAGTCGACGAGCAGCGCCGCGGTGATGGCCGGGGTGCGGAACGCGATGAGAGTGCTTCCCTTTTCGAAGGAGATCTGCGGCGGGGCGGCTTCGTCCGCGCCGTTCTTGTCGTAAAAGGCGAGGACCTCGCGGTCGATCTGCTCCTTCATCCGGTCGTACGGGATGAGGTGCTGCTCCGTGGATGCCGGAACAGCCGTCTTCTCTTTATCCTTCGTGATCCGTGTAATCCGTTCCCGTTCCATTAAGCCGTATACTCCATCATTCAGGCCAATACCGGCCCTTAATCAAGACCTCCCTGTCCCCTTCGACAGGCTCAGGGCATCGCCCCTGAGGGGGGGGGTACGGTTCATTCGCACTATAATTACCAGCATATGTTTACATGATCCAGGCTTTCAAGTCTCTTGCAAAGAAACGCATAGAATATTAATACAATCACCATGATAATGCAAGTATTATTTCCATCTATTAAAAATACTCCCTGCATCAAGCTCTCTTTCCTCCGGAGGGAGCCCGGTACATTAAACATTTTTAATGCTATATAACTCTGGAAAGGGAAAGACCGGCAGTCCTTTGCCGAATAAGTACTAATGATCATTATAATTGCAAGACTCGCGTAACAAGCTTTTTTATTCATTTTCGCAGGATTTCTCATTTTTTCGGCGCGCGCGACCCTTCGACAAGCTCAGGGCAAGAATTTTAAGCCCCCTGTCCAGCGCTTTTTTTGTTGAAAGATGTGGTATGATCTTCCATACTTGCTGCCGATAAAGCGCATTGTGTCCCGTTAGCCTTTACTGATGAAGAAGCAGTTTACTAGATATTGAACATTTAAGCCAGTAACGAAAAAGATTTTAAGGCAATATAGTATTACTGAATGATTTCCATAACGAGGAGACATATGGTTAAATCAAATACTAATGTGAATATTTGTTTTACTTTATTAATTATAATCACTATAATATTTCCTCTAGGTTGTAAAAATGATAAGCAGCATGAGAATAATGGGCAAATCTATTATTCCGAATCAGGTGACCCATTTCCTCCGGATTTTAGCCCCTGGCCGGGTACCTATGACCATGATCTTGAAATTAGATTATTTTCAATGGTTGATTGGGCCAAGGTGCATTATACAACTGATGGGAGCGATCCTGGTATCCACTCTAAGGTATATACAAAACCGATACCGGTCACGGGCAATGGGACAACAATCACTATTAAAGCCATTGCGATAACACCGCTTCAACATAAAAGTGAAATTGTCTCTGCTTCTTATACTATAAATTGGTCTGCATGTTCAACACCATCATTTAATCCTTCATCAGGTTCATATGTGGGTGAGCAAGAGGTTGAATTATCTTCAACGGAAGGGGCGATAATTAAATATACAACTGATGGCTCAGATCCGAAGATGAGCAGTACCGCACTTATTGGATCAACAGTACATATTGATGCTATGACGGAACTTAAAGCGTATGCCTATAAAGAGGGCAAATATGACTCCGATGTTTCAGTTGCCAGCTATAAGATATTTCAGGATCTTAAGTTCCCGGCTGTGCAATATGTCATGAATGAAAAAATACTGGCCGGTCCGGACAATAAACCGATAGTGGCTTTCGAAGATGAAATAGATGGTTCTTTTAAAATGCATGTTTATAAATGGAATACAGAAAATTCCTGGGATGATCTTGGTTATTTTAATGATTATAAAGCTGAATTAGCAGTTGGACCGGACAGCAAACCGGTAATCGTTTATAAGGATACTTCAAATAACAGCAAGGCTCATGTCAAGAAATGGGATTCAGGGACTTTATGGAATGATCTTGGTCTTGTGGGGGGTGAATTACAAGATAAGAAAATCGCCATAGGGCCTGACGATAGCCCCGTTGTCCTTATTGAATACTGGGACTGGGGGTATTTTACCAGGAGCTTTAAATGGGAATCAGGAGTTACATGGAATGAAATGGGAATATTTGATGAATATAATATGAATCATTTTTCATTAACTGTGGCTAATAACAACAAGCCCTCCCTGATATATCAGGATAACAGTAATGACTATAAATTAGGCTTACTCATGTGGAATTCAGGCACTGACTGGTTAGACCCTGGATATGCAACTCCCAATGGATATAATCCGGTTATTGTGATGGGGCAAGACAACCTGCCGATATTCATGTTCACCGATGGCAATAATGATTATCGCGCTCATGTAATGAAGGCTGGAACTGATTCAACATTGATAGATTACGGGCTGGCTAGCATATATGATGAATCTGGCATGTCAATTGCCCTGGGCACTGATGGCAGGCCGGTAGTTGCAACAGAAGTGACCTGCCCCCAAAAGGTGTACCACTGATTGAGGGAAAATCTCTTGCAAAAATCAAGCAAATAATGCAGGAGATTATGTATGAGAAAGAAACGATTTACCGAAGAGCAGATCCACGAGATACTTAAAGAGTCAGAAGCTGGCATGCCGACACCTGAGATATGCCGCAAATACGGCATAAGCAAGAACACGTTTTACAACTGGCGATCAAAATATTCCGGCATGGAAATATCAGATTTAAAGAAAATGCGCGAGCTCGAAGACGAAAACAATAAACTTAAAAAACTCGTCGCTGACCAGGCTCTTGACATCCAGGCATTGAAAGCGGTTCTCTCAAAAAAGTGGTAAGCCGGGAACAGAAGAAGGAAGCCATATCAGCCGCCCAGGAGTATGTAAGCGAACGAAGGGCATGTGAATTGATCGAGCTTCACCGAACTGTTTTCCGGCATGAACGAACTGAGAAAGATGTTGAATTGGAGGACAAGATAAAGGCAATAGCGGAGAAAAAACGCCGTTTTGGATACCGTAGAATTTATCTGGATATTCGGAAGAAGGAGAAGGTGAATCACAAGAAAGTATACCGTTTATACACAAAAATGGGCCTGAAATACCGCATCAAGCATAAGAAAAAGAGGTATCAGGGTGTTAGTGTCCCGATGATCGTTCCGCAAGGCATCAATGAACGATGGTCGATGGATTTTGTGACGGATTCTCTGTATGACGGCAGAAAATTCAGGGTCTTCAATCTCATCGATGATTGCTCACGGGAAGCAATAGAACAATATGTCGGTTTTTCAATCAGCGGTAAACGTCTTGCCCGTATTCTTGACGATATAAAAAGTCGTCGGTCACTACCCAGACAAATTGTCTGTGACAACGGGACCGAATTTACATCAAAGGCTTTTATGAAATGGGCTGCCGATAACAATATTGAAATCCATTTTATTGATAAAGGCAAGCCCATGCAGAATGCCTTCGTCGAAAGTTTCAATGGTAAATTCCGGGATGAATGTCTTAACGAGGAATGGTTTTTAACGATTAACGATGCGAGGAACAGGATCAAGGAATGGAACAATGAATATAATGGCGAACGAGTCCATACCAGTTTGGATGGGCTTACACCGTATGAATTCGTTGCTCAAATAGCATGAGATTTCCCTCATGAAATGGTACAAAAAACGGGGAGCACGTCAGATCCAACCAATTTTTTTATTAGTGGAATTCTTCTTCTTGTAGGTCCATTTTTATTATGTTTTAAAGAAATAACTCAGAATGAAAAACTTGTAATATCACTATATGCTGATCTGTTATTTAAAGATTTTTCTAGCCTATCAAATATTCATAAAATATGTATTATATTACTAATAGTACTTGATATTGTTGGAATTGCTTTTATTTCTATTTCTATGATTTATGAATAATTATTAGATTTTTTATGACAACTTTCTATTTGTTTTTAAATAACATTAAAATTGGAACATTAATTGAATATGAAGATGATTTTCCTTGGCATCGTTGTACATTTATACCTGAAAATGATTTTGATAGCATAAAGCATTTATTTGATGATGAATTATATTATTTTGAAAATAATATTAAAGAATGGGATAAAGCATATAACAAAATAAAAGAATTAAATCTTATTATAAAAATCAAAGATTCAAGTAAGATTATTCGGAATTTTCTTTTACATATTAACAATGATAAGGCATGGTTTAGATAATTTATTGCCACGTCGCTTAACGAGCCTGTCGAATTTCATAAATAACCGGCAAACACAGTATCTCCCGGCCCCTAAAACCGGGAGATGTTTCTTATATAATCATCTTTCTGCTTATCGTTTTTCTCAACTCATCGAACAATTATTGCAGATCTTACGTTCAGGTCTCCGCCTTCAGCGTTTTTTCAATATTATGCACACAACAATAGAGAAGCCATTGAATATTGACCTTGTCTTTTCCGCGAAGCGTAAACCGGTTCATCCCCTTGCAGTATCGTATATTCGCAAACACCGGCTCTACGATTCCCATTCGCATTGAGTACATCTTTCTTCCAATTGGCGTGTCAATCTTCTCGATCATAGCTTCCGAGTTCGTTTTCGATTTCGGTATGTCCGTGATGAATATCGTACGGACCCTTGCGCTTTTTTTAAGGCACTCGGTCTTCAGGTGGCAGGTAAGGCAGCTTTTATCCTTGATCACGTAGCGTCTGCCGATATGACCGTGCATGTTTTTCCTGCCGTCGAATTTCAGGATATTGCCCCGGGGACAGATAAACCGGTTCGTTTCGCTGTCAAAGGTGAACCGGTCATGCCCGTACAGGTTCTTGTTGCCCGGCTTCCGGTGGGGGAAATTCGCCGGGAACCGAGGATCGCGCTTCCTGAAAAACTTGTCCGGAATATAGCCATCTATGCTATTGTTCCGGAGATACTCGCAATTATGCTCGGAGAAAAACCCGGTGTCCGCCACCACCCGTGATTCATGAAACGACCACCCCGCTTTCACATGGCCCATGTTCTTTCCGGTATTCTCTAAAAGGCCGGGGAGCAGGTCGGCTTCCGCTCCCTGGCCGAAAGCCTCGGCATTCACGATCACCTGGTTTCTGTCGTCTACCACGGCAAGGCCGTTGTATCCCTGGATAACGCCATGCGACGATTTCATGGTAGCGCTCTCATTGTCCGTTATGTTGCTCTTGTTTTCGCCGCTCCGCTTCCCTTTTTTCGGTCCTGCCGTTCGTATGAATGCGTCTATCTTTTCTATCTTTTTCCTGTACTTTTCACGTCGTCTCCCGATGCCGTCATGATCCTTCAGGTCGTTATACTGATGGGTAGCCACCATGGTCTCGCACAGGGCCTGCAACCGATGCTTTTTTCTCTCCAGTTCTTTCATCGTTCCGCTCAATTCCTTCGCGGCATTCGACGATATCTTGCATCCGTCGAGTGCGAACACTTCGCCTCCGACAAGGTCAAGCTGGGCGCATCGGATCAATATATCCGAAAAAATACGGGGGATTTCATCCTGCAGTGACGAGATGAACGCGGCTATGGTTGAATGGTCCGGCTGGCAGTTGGCCGATATTGCTATAAATTGGATATTGGTACGGCACAGTTCCTGTATCCTCCGCGACGTATAACAGCCCTTCGAATACGCCAGCAGAATAATCTTCAAAAGAATTGCCGGTGGATACGCTTTTGCCCCGTTTTCGTCATTATTATATCTGTCATCGAATACGGTTGTATCAATGTAATTGTCCACAATATCATCGATGGCATACTCCAGGGTCCCGGGAAGCAATTGATCCTCGTAATGAACAGGAACTAACAGCGATTGTGTTCTTTCTATTTCCTTATATCTCGGCATGGCTATCACCTGAGTTTTTTTATTGAATATTTTACTCAGATGTGATTATATAGCAATTAATTTATGAAATTCGACAGGCTCAACAAAGCATAGCCAATCCGCTCCTCGCCCAATTCGCGGGCTGCGGTGCTCGGCCTCGTGCTTATCCCGCCAACTACGGCGCGGTTTTGGGGAAGTTAGAGCGTGCTTTGCTGGCGGGGCGCTCAGCAACCCGCTTCGTGGGTTGAAATGTTAGACGAAACGACTAGATAAATATTAAGAATATATTAGGAAAATTATTAAAATAAATCATGAGATACCTTTTCGCTGGATCAAATAAAAATAAATCAGCTAAAACTGAAATTGATAATATTAGAAATATTTTTGGCATCCAAGATGATTATTTTGGTGCCTTTGCAGGGTCAATTATAGGATCTGTTCTAAGCTTTGGAATTTGCTCTTCTATTACTTATTTTTCTAATGGATATTATGATTTAATATTATTAATAATTCCTATAACTATCGGGGAATTTGTTAGACTAGGAGCAAGAACGGGAAACAAAAATATTCGTTATATTCCTTTAGTTTTTTCATTTATCACTTTAATTATTACAAATTTTGTATCAATGACCATGATGAGTTTCAATGATGATGAATTAACTTTTTATATTTTTAGAAATGCATTAACTTTAAATAGATTCTTCCATTACTACAATCCGATTTCTCTTTATAAAATATTTGAATTAATTGCTTATTTTGCAATATCATTTATTGCGTTTTATATATGCAGAATTGTTGAGTTAAAAGAATTTGAGTAAAATAATGTTTGGCACTGCGCCCAAAAACCATACCCGCTCCGCTCATCGCTCGTTTGGGCTTGCTGCGGTTCTAAGCCTCGCGCCTACCCGCACCCTCCGCTTGTCAAGTACCCGTAGGGCGTATCGGGACATGCGCTCCAAATGCTTCCCGCGTCCTCCGTTTGTCCCCTCCTGTTGCTGTGCAGCGCCTGTCGTAACAGAACCGGGCCCGTCATGTACCATCTCCTTCCCACACATCTCTTCAACCGCCTCTTCCTGTTCATCTCCCTTGATATGAACAGGTTATACCCGCTCATGTTCATCTGCCGGGCGCGCCTGTTCCATGTTTCCCGTGCGCGGTCGTCAAGAGCGCGCCAGCGGCGGACTGCGGTGGCGAAGCGGGTCCTGCCGCCCTGCTGGGCCCTTGTCCGCGGATTTGCCGGTATCACGTGCTTTCGCGCGCAGATCCGGCCGTTTCTCATGTAATAGACCTGTCCGCCCATGCGGCCGCGCACCTCGGTTATCATTTCTTTGGGGAACGTGCTCAAATCAACGGCGTTAATCATGGCGTTCCTTCCTTATAATTTGCTTATTTGGCTATGTTCTTCATTATAATAGCAGCAGGGTGACGTGCTCCCCGTTTTTTGTACCATTTCATGAGGGAAATCTCATGCTATTTGAGCAACGAATTCATACGGTGTAAGCCCATCCAAACTGGTAT
>JAKQPV010000058.1:0-1755 GCA_029564515.1 Spirochaetota bacterium
CGTGATAGGCGATGGGCGCACCGTAGCGGTCTTTTTCCACACCGCCGGAGAGGGTCGGCGTGTCCATCGCCCATCCCTTGTTTTTCACCCGATCGGCTTCGATAGCCTGGAGCTTCAACAGGTATGGGCTGGGCGGCCTCGGGAACCGCGTCATGAGAAAAAATGCGTCGCCGTTCTCCAGGACTTGCCGGAGCGCAAGGGTTTGCAGATCATCAAAGTGGAGCGTCCGGGCGCAATCGCACTCCTGGGACTCCGCCCAAAGGGACCACTCGCGCTCAACCGCGGACTCCCAGGCTTCCGCCGTCGCGTCGTCCATGCCGAGATATTCCCGGTCGATCCGCGCCTGGAGCTTCAGCCCCTGGCCGACGGCGTTGGAGACGACCAGACCGATCGCCCCGGTTGCGATGGGCGCATTGCGGATCAGATCGCGGGACCGCTCGCGGAGCTTCGGAAGATAAGTCAGCGTGTCGCCGTCTGCATCCCTGGTCAGAGTGGACCATCCCGAGAGGGACCGCCTCGTCACGGATGCCCCGGCGTAGCCTTCGGCATACGCCATCGACACCCTGGCCACATACCGCCGCCTGGCCGCGACCGGATCGAAATACTGGACTACCTTGTCGATGAGATTGGGTTGAGGGACGATGATCTTTTTCATGTCGGCGTCACCCCCCTCACTACGGGTCCGGTCCTTGTGCTGGCCCCGGTCTGTGACAGGCTGCCGACCCAAGACGCCCAATAGTCGATGTTCTTCCGGATCTCTCCGGCATTGGCCAGCGTGAGGGACTTTTCGCCCATCGCGTAGGACTGACCGCTGGCAACCGCCGCATCCGCCGCAAGCCACAAGGCAAGTTGCGCTTGGGCCTGGGCAAGAGTGATACCGGCCATACTCACCCCCATATTTGATGGCCTTCCCGGTCAACCGACGCAGGGATGGCTCTGTTTGGGGGGATTATAAGGGGGGTTTTTTGGTCAAAACACAGAATGACCTTATTTGAACACTACTGAACGCAGAATGACCGATTTTGAACGTAGAAAACGCTTGACAAGGTTTCTGGAATGTGCGTCGGGCAATAAAAAAGGGGGCCGAAGCCCCCTGGTTCGCATTAGTTGTTTGGGGTTCAAAGGGAGGATCGCTCGCAAGGAGTTTTTGGGTTTCACATTTTACATCGCTCGCAGATCCCGGGTGGGTTTCAAGTTCATCTTCGCTCGCAACTTAGCCCTGGGTTTCATCGGGCCAATCGCTCGCAACCGCAATCGAGACAATGGGTTTCATAACAAGCCTCGCTCGCAACTTAGCCCTGGGTTTCACGGTTTCGCTCGCTCGCATGCGCGGCATAGGTTTTATGTCAAGGCTCGCTCGCAATGCTCATCTGGGATTCATCACAAGACTCGCTCGCATCGTAAGTGTGGGTTTCAGAAAAATTCTCGCTCACCGCCTTACGCCGTCGCCTGCATCCCGCTTTCATACTTCCGCTCGAATATGCTCCGCACCTCGCCGAATGCCTCAGCGGTATGTTTCAGCTTTTCCACCTGCGCCCGGAGTTCGGCGATCTGTTCCCTTGCTTCGGCCAGCCGCTTTTTCGTAGCCTCATGCGCCGTCGCCTCTTTGTAATACATGGCCTTCCAGTCCGTCGCTTCTTTTTTCTGGTATGCAGCCATGCGCCGGGGGTCCTGATTCTTGACGATGATCTGGTCGATCTTCTCACGCGGGATGATCTTTTCTTTCCGCACTTCCTCCAACCGGGCTACTTCCGT
>JAKQPV010000063.1:0-1342 GCA_029564515.1 Spirochaetota bacterium
CAGGGCGATATCAAGAAGCTCAACAGGAAGATCGCCTACCAGCCGAACTGCGCGGTGAGGTGGCTGCCCGAGCAGGACGCCTGGCTAAACGGGATCTTCGGGCTCATAGGCGTGCAGCGTGTCGCACGGAAGTACGAGGGGGTGGACGCCCTGTGCTGCGGCGGCCCGGCCCTGTTCGTGAACCGGGAGCTCGGGATGAAAATGCAGGCCGACAACATCCGCGACGCCCTGGACCATGACGCCGAGGCCCTGATAACGATCTGCCCCATGTGCGACACCGTGCTGAAAGGCGAGACTGCCAAGGCCGGCCTGCCGCAGATATTCGTAACCGACCTGTGCCGCATGGCCCTCGGCGAAGTGGCCTGGCCTGCGGGCTGAGCCCGGTGCTTCAGAGAGATGGCCCTTGAAATGGTTTCTTACCCCATACTCGCCGGTTTTTTCTCAGTGTTGTCTTCTGAGATCAGGCCCGCTCCCTTCTCCCTTTCCCGTGTTGGAAAATATTTTTTTCCTGACATGTTTTATTTTAATGAATTTAGATCATTAAAACGATATAATAAGGCAGGAAGGATAGAAAGGATGCAGTCACTGAACAAACGTACTACGAGTCATCCTGAAAAAAAGAAGGCTGTACCGGCAGTTAGGAAGGAATCCAAGAAGAGCGGCGTGTCTTTGACCGGCAAGAAGAAATCGAAAGAGAAAAAGGTCGTTGGAAAAGTCGAGCCGCAGACCAGGAAAAAAGAAGCCCTGAAGGCCGCGGCGAAGCCGGCAAAGAAACCTGCGACTCCCGCCGCTGCGAAGAAGCCGCCCGTCAAGGCCAAGCCCGCTGCACAGGCGAAGCAGCCCGCCAAGAAGAAAGCGACACCAAAGGCCGCGGCAAAGTCGGCAAAGAAACCTGCGCCCCCCGCCGCTGCGAAGAAGCCGCCCGTCAAGGCCAGGCCGGCTGCACAGGCGAAGCAGCCCGCCAAGAAGAAAGAGGCACCGAAAGTCAAAGGGGAGACGTTCGGTGCAAAGGTGGTCTCTCTCGAGATGGATCGTACGGCTGAGGCAAAGCATGCCCTCAGAGGTGAAAAGATCCAGACTCGGAAGGTCACGGTTATTCCTGTAGACCTCGGGAAACGGTACAAGTGCTATAAATGCGGCATCAAGTTCTACGACCTGGGTAAACCGCAACCCCTGTGCCCGTCGTGCGGAGCCAATCAGCACGATGGGGTGATAAAGGCGGCCCGCAAGCGCAGGGGGAAACATCGTTCATCCTACGCGGCAAAAACGGAGCCCCTCACTGTCGCCCCGGAAGAGACCGAAGCCCTGCACGAGGTTGCCGATGAACTCGATGCCGAGTATG
>JAKQPV010000067.1:0-1152 GCA_029564515.1 Spirochaetota bacterium
GGCTTTTTTCACCGCTGACTCGATCTCTTCGCCGGTTTTCCTGCCGGGGTCCACTATGACCGGAACGGCCTCTATTTTTTTCAGCGCCTGTTTCTCGTTTTCGTTTATCGGGCGTACGCTCACGGCCAGTGCCGGCTCTTCACCGGCGGCTTTCTTCGGCGCCGCGGTCACCTCGGCGGTGCTGCCTGCGGCCGTGATGGTCTCTTCCTTCGATTCGGAGATGGCCTTGCCCGATTCATCGGAGCGGGACGCCTTGACGGCCACCTTCCCCTCGGACACGGCCACCCGGGTCGTGCCTTCCCTGAAATTAACGCTGAACTGCGTGCCGCGCACGCCTGCGATCGCGGTGGGGGTCCGCACTGTCGCATTATTGTCACCGGTCCTCATCAGTTTTGCCAGGACCTGCCCGTCCTTGACATAGAGGTCGCGGTCGCTTGCGCCGGAGGAGAGGACCTGGAATCTCGAATTCTCCTGCACCTGCACGACGCAATTGTCGGAGAACTGTATGACCGCGAGAGACATGGCTCCCGTTATGACGGTGTCGTTCCTGGCAACAAGGTCCTTGACCTGCAGGCCGGCCGGTCCTGAACCGGGGCGCTGAATTGAGACTGAACCGACTGCAAGCGTCACGATGCCGCTCTTCTCTTCCTGCTTCTTGCAGCCGAAAGCTCCCGTGAGGCCTGCAACCAGCAAAAATACTATCATCCATTTAAATGGCGTATTCATTTTCTGTCTCCCGTGCGTTGATGTATAAGCAATAAGGGCGATTTTCTATATTATGTATAAGAGAAAGATATTTAGTTGACGGCCAATGTTCAAGTTTTTTTTCCTCGAACCGGAATTATGGGTTGTCGCGGAGTTTTACGGCACGTTATCCAGGTGTTGGGGGCCGGATTCAGGCCGATATTCATACCTGCAGCACGGCTTTGAGCGGGGCGTTGTGTGGGTCCGGGAGCGTGTATCAGGAATAATCAGCGAGGTCCGATACGGACCCGATTCCCGGCTCCGCGTCCCTGCCAACCCAGAGATAATCGATCCCGGCGTTGATCGCAGCCTCCCTGTCAGTAATTGAGTCTCCCAGGTAGATCGCCTCGGATTTCGGGACGTTGAAGTGCTCGACGCATTTCAGAAGCATCTCGGGATGGGGTTTGG
>JAKQPV010000072.1:0-1041 GCA_029564515.1 Spirochaetota bacterium
ATATGCATATATTCCCTTACCCCTTACCCCTTACCTCGTCACTCGTCACTCGTCACTCGTCACTCGTTGCTCGTTGCTCGTTGCTCGTCTCTCGTCGCTCGTCACTTATTTCTTCGCTCAGGTTGATTTCTTCCAGCGTAATGTGATCGTTGGTGTAAATGCAGATTTCCGAGGCGATTTTCATCGCTTCCCTGGCAATTTCCGTGGAGGTCAGATTGCTGTGGCGCACCAGCGCGCGGGCCGCGGCCTGCGCAAAAGCGCCTCCCGATCCGATGGCCATCACATCGTCATCAGATTCAATGACGTCGCCGTTGCCGGAAATGATCAGAGAATAATCCCGGCTGACCGCAATCATCAGCGCTTCCAGGTGACGCAACACCCGGTCGGTCCACCAATCTTTGGTCAGCTCCACGGCGGCGCGAAGCAGATTTCCGTTGTACTGTTCCAGTTTCTGGTCAAAGCGGTCAAACAGCGTGAAAGCGTCGGCGGTCGCGCCCGCGAAACCGACAATCACCTCGTTGTTGTACAGCCTGCGCACCTTGCGCGCGCCGTGCTTCAAAATCGTCGTATCCAGCGTGACCTGACCGTCGCCGGCCACCGTAATGGTATCGCCCTTCTTAATCGCCAGGATGGTTGTGCCTTTGATATGCATGTATTCTCCTACCTCCTACCTCCTACCTCTTACCTCTTACCCCTTACCCCTTACCCCTTACCCCTTACCTCGTCGCTCGTCGCTCGTCGCTCGTCACTTATTTCTTCGCTCTTGGATGAGCCTTGTCGTATACTTCCATCAGGCGGTTGATGTTGACCGCCGTGTATTTCTGCGTCGTGGAGAGGCTTTCATGCCCCAGCATTTCCTGAATCGAACGCAAATCTGCTCCGGCCGACAGCAAATGCGTGGCAAAACTGTGCCGAAGCGCGTGCGGACTGATTTTTCGCCCGATGCCGCTTTTGACGGTGGCCGTATCCAAGATGCGCGCAATGCTCCGGGTGGTGATCCGCCCTCCCCGTTCGTTCAAAAAAAGCGCGCCGCCTATCCCT
>JAKQPV010000097.1:0-2179 GCA_029564515.1 Spirochaetota bacterium
GTGAAGTCCGAGCGCCCGCACCCGGCCCCGGAATCACTAAATATATGTAGTCATCGCCAGTATATAAACGTTTCTCGCGCTCTCGCCGTGGTGGTGCTGTGATGTCGCATTATTATTCCTGGCAGCACGTCCAGGATGTCGCGGACCGGGTTGATGCTGATGGCATGAACCCCAGGCAGTACGCCACACTGAAAGATATTATCGACACGGTGAGCGCCCCCAAACGTGAATATCTTTATTCGCGTTTGAAAAATGCGGGGTATTCGTGCGGTACACTCGAATATTTATTTGGAGATTTCACCCCGGCAGATTACGGGGGGTTTTCCGGCACCAGGAACCGATATAAAATATTATTTTGTTCATATCACGGGGAATGTTTCACGGATAGTACGGTATGCGGATCTTGGGATACCGACGAGTGCGAGGTGAACAATTGATCCCGGATGAACTGAGGGGGATCCCACGGTGGGTTATATGGAAGACGGAAGAGCGCGACGGAAAGACCACCAAGGTATTATACCGACCACACGCCCCCGATAAACGAGGTAGTTCGACCGACCCCGCGACCTGGAGCGATTACGAGAAGGCAGCGGCCGCCGCTACCCTTCCCGGAGTGAGCGGGATCGGTTTTGTCTTTAACGGTGACGGGCTGATCGGGGTTGATTTCGACCATGTGAGAGATCCAGGCACCGGAGTAATAGAGCCTGCAGCCCTGGAAGAGATCCGGATCCTTAATTCATATGCTGAAATCTCACCGTCAGGATCCGGCGTTCATGTAATCGTAAAGGGCAAAATACCGGGCGATAAGCGGCGGAAAGGTCCACGGGAGATATACGAGACGGGGCGATATTTCACCGTCACCGGAAAGCACCTAGAAGGAACGCCTGAAACGATCAACGAATCACAGGCGGGGATTGATACCCTATGCGCAAAGTGGTTCAAGGAGGACCCGAGAAAGGCACATGGTGGCGTTTCTACAGGGGTTCGTCTATCAGATGAAGAAATAGTAAGCCGGATGAAGAAATCCCGGAACTATGCGGATATAGCCCGCCTGGTGAATGGCGACACATCAGGCTATTCCTCACACTCTGAAGCGGATCTTGCATTGTGCAACCATCTCGCATTTTACACCAGGGACCGTTACCAGATCGATCGGATCTTCAGGCAGTCGGGATTATACCGCGATAAATGGGATGAGAAGCACGGATCCGACACGTACGGAGATATCACAATTCAAAAGGCGCTTGATCTGGTTACAGGCTGGCGAGGGAGCACACTGGTGCGGGGTGACGGGGACCGCCCTCAAATAATCGTATCGTCACGCCGCCTCAGGGATATATCAGATCAGTCAATACAGCACCTGATAACAGCCAATGATCCGCCCTGGTTGTTTGTCCGGGAACGGGACCTCGCAAGGGTATGTATATCGGGGATCGGGCTCCCTGTCATCGAAACAATAGACGTTCCCGCCTTACGTGGGATTCTCGAACGCACCAGTGATTATACAAAGATGGTGCGGAAAGGCACAAGAGATAAGCCCGAGTGGGAACCGGTACCGGATCCCCCATCGGAGAAGCTATGCGAGGATATCTTAAGCCTGCCATCATGGCCGTTCCCGGTGATTGATGGAATCACCCTTACCCCGATCATCAACCTTAACGACGGCTCCTTATTCAATCACCAGGGGTATGATCCAAAAACCAGGATCTATTATCACCCTCCGAAGGGAACCACGATCCCCCCGGTTAGTGAGCACCCTACACGAGATGATGTGAAGGCAGCGGTTAATCTCCTGAATGAACCGTTTATAGACTTTCCAATAGTGGATGATGCGTCCCGGACACACATAACAGCGGCTCTTCTCACTGCAGTACTCAGGCCCTCCCTCCCTGACATTGTGCCGTTATTCCTGCTGGATAAACCGGCACCTGGAACCGGCGCCAGCTTGATCGCTAAGATCATATCGGTGATCACGCTGGGATCAGAGGCGGCCATGGTCCCGGCTCCCAAGGATGAGGACGCCTGGAAAAAACTGATTACCGCTATGTTAGTCCAAGGAGCGACCCTGATCAATGTCGATAATATTGAACACAAACTGTATGCCCCCTCGCTGGCATTATTGGCGACCACAAATAATTATCGCGACCGGCTGCTTGGGGTATCCAAGATCGGAACATGG
>JAKQPV010000103.1:0-2572 GCA_029564515.1 Spirochaetota bacterium
TTTTCCGACATGTAGGCCAGGTGGAGTCGCCCGTCATCGCCAACTGTAAACTTGAACACGTAGTCTGTTGACAGCTCGGAGATGATGCGGTAGCGCTCCTCGCTTTCACGGAGGGCGGCGTCTATTTTCGTTCGCTCCGAAATATCATGCGAAATCGCGAGATAGCTGGTGATATCCCCCTTCCGGTCGCGCATCGGGGAGAGGTCGACCTCGGCAAGGAACTCGGTCCCGTCTTTGCGTAGGAGGGTGTACTCGGAGCGGTGGTATCCGGACCGTACGATTTTCGCGCTCGATTCCGATGGTCTGGCCCGTTCGCCCTCCGCCAGCAGTTCAAGACCCTTGATGCCCGCCAGTTCTTCCGGGCTGCCGTATCCGTGGAGAGCCGCAGCATGGATATTCGCAATCCGGATTACGCCGTCCCTGTCGATAATCACTGCCGGCACGGGCAGTATTTGTATCAGGGTGCGGTATTGTTTTAGAGGCATTGATGATGTCCGCGCACGCCTCTTTGTTTCGCGGGAGTGCCCGGTCGATTTGTCATGTCCTGTTTTTTTTGTAGCCACTGATGCGTCCTTCAGGTTGATAGTGACACCGGGCGCGATGTGATCATCACTGCCGCCATTAATGAACATCTGATCTGGCCGCTGAAAACGTGCGGCACAATCCGCCATGTATCATATAATAGCTTAACCGCTGATTAATTGCAAATATTTTTCACGGGCTGAAATGATGTCCTTCCGGGCAAATCCCGAATGATATAAGTATAAAAAATAAAATATTTTTATATTGCATTTTAATCCGGAACCGTTATTGTAATGGCGCACCAGTCAATGACCGGCGTTGGGGACGAATGTGTATTCAATGCGGTCAGCGGGCGGGTGTTGAAGCTCGCACGGCATTAAATTATCAGAGGAGAAATTATATGAAGTCATTCCCGAATTCCATGAAAAAATGCAGGTTTGCCCTTGTTCTTCTGCCGGTATTCCTGCTCACCCAGTGCTTCCAGATCAGCCATATCCTTGACTGGAAGGATGACGGCAACATGGACGTCAGGTGGGTATTCCGCTTCTCCAAGGCTCTGGAACAGGCCCAGAAGGGGCAGGGAGGAGAAGATAAAAAGGAGCAAAGCCTCGGCGACATGATGGAAAAGCAGAAAAAGGAGCTGCCGGATTCACTGAAGGGCCTGGTGAAAAACCTGAATTTTACCAAAATTGAAAGCGAGTACGATTCGGGAATGGAGATTTCCTTTCAGGTCCCGAACTTCGAAAAATTCCCGTTCAAGAAGATGCAAAAGGAGGACTTCCCGCTGATCCCGTCTTATCTGCCGGACAAGAAGCAGATAGTATTTCATTTCGAGCCGATGAAAAAGCCGGATGAGCAGAAAAAGGACGAAAAGAAAAAAACCGATTCGGGTGCTGCAGACAAGAAGGTGACGGATGACGGGAACGTTCCACCTGACCAGCAGGACCCGAATGACCAGATGAACGCAATGGGAAAGCAGATCACCCAGCTCTTTCTCTCCTCGGTACGGTACCAGATTTTTCTGGGGAAGAAATTCAATCCGGAGAAAGTAACAATCAGGAAGGGCAAGGACGAGAAGAAGCTTGAGATTCAGAAAATCATAGACCTGACCGTGATTGACCTGCCGCTCTTTGCAATGTTCGGCGAGAAAGAAGAGCCGTTCGACCTGATCATATATCTGAAGTAACGCTCCTCCCGCCCTTCGGCCCCCTTCCCCGAAACAGTGAAGGGTCGGCCGAAGGCCGGGGACGGGGAGATATCCCGCCTGTCAGTTCTTGATCGTTTTCCTCTTTTCCCTCATCTTCTCTATGTCAATAGCGTAGTGACGTGCATGCGCCGCCTCTTCCGAGGACTGGCGGTAGTATCGCGAGGTAAAGTAGCGGGCCAGGCCGGCATCCACCGGGAGGACTTGCTCGGACGGGACGTAGGCGACCGGCTCGCCCGTGAGCGCGTCGCGGATGTCTCCGGTCACGAAGGCCCAGCTCAGGTCGGCAAGCGAATGGTTCCCCAGGTCGCGAAGGACGCCCTGCATCATGCCCTCGCGCTTGGGGTCGGTAAAGCGGAACCGGCGGGAATACATGACCGCGGCATGAAAATGCGAGGGGACGTCCAGCACCGCAGAGACGGACAGCTCTCCGGCCAGGGTTTCCAGGAGGCGCGCGATCTGCACGACGCCGCCCAGGCCCGGGCGGTCCTGGGCGGGAAGCCGCGGGCGGTCGTCGGTGAAGCGGTCCCGGGGGCTCTGCAGCGTCAGCCACTCGACCGCCATCGCGTTGTACCTCTGCGGCTTGATCGCGCCGCCGGTCATCGCGGGGTCCGGTGTGTACACCAGCTCGGAGAGCCTAAGCTCCATGAGCAGTCGGCCGGGCGACTCTTTGCCGTTATAAAGCCTGAAGCGGTGGATGCGGTCGTTGTCTTTGGCTATGGTAATGAGCAGGTCCCGGTAACCCTTTGCCGCGCACAGGTCCGCTATGCCGACAGTGCGCAGCAATTGCATGACTTCGTCCCTGGAATAGCGGTCCAGGAAGAGGCCTTCGCATTCGCGGGAATG
>JAKQPV010000134.1:0-6122 GCA_029564515.1 Spirochaetota bacterium
ACTTTTTCCCCATCCTGTGTAAAATCTCTCCTCACGGCAGCTGCCTCCTTTCAAAATTTGAACAACGTTTGGCGACGAAGTTCTTATCTCGAAAGGGCACTGCCGTGCTACTCAAAAAAGCGAAAAATATTTTACGTTATCCGCGGGGCACGGTATGGCTGGCGGTCATCGTGCTCTATCTGGTGGTGGTTGACAGCAACTTCAAGGTAACCCTGCGGCAACCTTATCCCGGAATCTTCTCCTACTTCCTGTGGGGGATGCTCGTTTCCAGCATTAAACTCACCCCGGTGAATTGCGAGAGCCGATAATGGGGCAAGGTGGGGCTGTTTCGCTGTTTTTGAGCGAGACCAGGAGATTGGGCGCTTATTTCAGCTTCGCCGGGGTATTCGTTTCGGCATTGATGTGGCTTGCAAGTTTCAAGGTGGTGGCCTTGTGGCTTGGTCCGGCAGGGGTCGGGTTATATTCGCAATTGAGGCAAATCATTCAGGCGGCGACCATCGCGGCGACCTACGGCGGGACGAATGCCGTAGTCCAGGGAATTTCGGCACGTGACGATGAGTCGGATCGCTTGCGTTTTCGCGTCATGGCGAGTCGCCTGATTGGAGGAACGGGGGCGGCCATGGCGCTTCTCATTGTCATTTCGGCGCCGTTCCTGACAAGGTATTTTCTGTCTTCCGACGATGAGGCCCTGATCGCGTCCATCCGCTGGCTCGGTGTCGCAGTGTTGCTGAGTGTGGGAGCAACCTACCTGACGGCCGTCCTGAACGGATATCGCGCTTACGGCCATCTGGCGGCTGTCCAGATTGCGGGACCGCTGGGTCTGACGATGACGCTCGCAGCGGCCTATTTTCTGAGGATCGATTACCGGCCGGAAATGCTGGTTTGGCTGTTTATCCTATGCTTCGGGCTGAGTTTTGGAGTAGGGGCATGGATGGTTGCGCATCGCCCCAGGACATACCCGGCACTGATTAACGGCCTCTCGACGGTTCGGGAAACCGGGGCGTTTCTGAAGTTCGCACTTTCAACGCTTGTTGCGGCGCTTGCGGCGACGGTTGCCCTGCTGTTGATTCGTTCCTGGATCATCGAATCGCGCGGCTTGGCCTTTGCCGGACTGTTCGATGCCGGGTGGACGTTGACATTCAACTACACGACACTTTTTCTCACCGCCTGCAGTACGATATACTTACCACTTTTAACCCGAGCAACCGAGCCAACACACCAGAAGGCGTGCATGCTCAAGACAGCGTATCTCGTCTTGTCCGTCGGGACACTGGTCGGCTACGGGATGGTGATGTTTAAGACCCCCCTGATTCACCTGCTCTATAGCCGGGAGTTTGATGCGGCTGGAGATTTACTGGTGATTCTGGTCGTTGCGGTCATTTTGAGGGGGGTGTCGTGGGTTTACGGGACGCTGCTGGTTGCGACGCGAAGCTCACGCACCCTGCTGCTCTCCGATTTGTTTCTGAATGCGGGTCTGGTGGCGCTCGTCTGGTGCTGCCTGCGGTACTACCCGACGTTGGAGGTCCTGGGATGGGCGTTTGTCACGGCCCATTTTTTCTATCTGATCTTTGTCGTCGAGTATGTGCGGTGGAAGAACGGTCAGATGCAGCGCCGAAGAATCTGGCCACTCGTTACGGTTGCGGCCTTACCCCTGATCGTCAATTGGGATCAAGCGCAGGTGGTTCAGCTGGCCATCGGATTCCTTGTGAGTGGAATTGCCCTGCATTCGTATAAGACCGTAATGCCATGAGTAAGCTAAGAGCCGACATTGAACGTTACTATGAATTAGCGGGCATTGAAGGACCCGTTTCCAGATCAAGGCGGTTTGCGGCCTACCTAAACCCCCGTCTCATTCCGAATATTTTTCTTCGTTTGTCGGAATATTTTTTCAATCGACACCTGAAATTTGTGTCCAAATTCTTTTCTATGCTGAACGTTGTTCTTTTTGGGATAGAGATTTCAGGCAGAGTGGAAATTGAGGGCGGGTTGTTTTTGCCTCATACGGTCGGCACGGTCATCGGCGCCGAGCGCATCGGATTTAATACGACCATCATGCAGGGAGTAACATTGGGCGCGAGAGAGCCGGATATTCGATGCAAAGTTTCGATGCAACCGATCGTCGGGAATCATGTGCTGATTGGTGCGGGTGCAAAAATAATCGGACGTGTAACAATTGGGGATCACGCAAAAATTGGGGCCAATGCCGTGGTCCTGCACGATGTGCCGCCGCATGCCGTGGTGGCCGGAATCGAGGCGAGAATCGTGCAATTGCCTCAGCCTGAAACGAAGAATGAATCATTACCGTCCGGATGACATCCGGATCAGCGCCTCCCTGGTGCTTTACAAGCCGGAATTCAGCGTGCTGGGGCAGACGCTTCAGGCGCTCGAGCACGCAGGTCGTGAGGTGTTGCGCCATTACCGCGCTCGGCTGAAACTGACCCTGGTGGACAACTCCAGTGATGCGTCATGGTCCGAGCGCGTGGAGACATGGTTGAACGATCGATCCGCAGATCTTTCAAGCTGGACGGTGAACCTGCTACGCTCACCCGGAAATATCGGCTATGGCCGGGGAAACAATTTAGTGATCGAGCACACCGAGTCCGATTACCACATCGTGATCAATCCGGATCTGTTTGTCGAGCCCGACAGCTTGATTCAGGCCCTGCGATTCATGCAGGAGAATCCTGATGTTGGTCTGCTCGTGCCGGCCGTATTCGGGAAGGGCGGAAACCGGCATTATCTATGTAAACGAAACCCCACCTTGTTCATTTTATTCCTGAGAAGTTTTGCGCCCCAGTTTGTCAAATCTTGCTTCCAATCAAAACTCGACCAGTTCGAGATGCGGGATCGAAATTACGATGAGATGATGGAGGGCGTTGAATTTCCCAGTGGCTGCTTCATGTTTTTCAGAACCCGTTACTTAAAGCAGACGGGAGGATTCGATCCAAGTTATTTCATGTATTTTGAGGATGCGGATATCGGGCGGAGAATGTTGAAGATAGCCCGAGTCGTTTATGTCCCGGATGTTCAGGTTGTCCATCTATGGAACAGGGGAACGCACAGCAGCCTGCGCTTGCGATACGAAACGATCAAATCCGCTTTGATTTACTGGAGAAAATATCTATTTTCAGGATACAGGCCAAACCAGCTTGAGCCGTCACCTTACTCCACGATTGCGAGTCAGAAACTACATCCAGTTCCAACAAGATCCGTCAAACGCATTTTGATACTCGTTGTCTATTATCTGCCCAGCACCATGTCCAGCGCCAAACTGATGGGTGATCTGGCCCGTGAGTTTCATCGCCTGGGTTATGAGGTTCTTGTGGCCGCCCCCGATAGCTCAATCCGGAGGGATCGCGAAGTGACTGAGGAGGCGGGCATCAAGGTGCTGCGCGTCAAGACGGGGGAGATCCGATTAGCACCTAGATGGATGCGGGCTTGGCGCGAGGTCGCACTCTCTTTTCTACTGTGGCGAAAAGGAAAGGCTTTCTTCCTGCAGTATCCCTGTGATCTTATTGTCTACTATTCCCCGACGATTTTCTTCGGCAGCCTCGTTGCCCGACTGAAACGCCGTTATCGCTGTGTGTCTTATCTGATCCTGCGGGATATCTTTCCTCAGTGGGCCGTGGATACAGGGCTCTTGCGCCGCGGGAGCCTCCCTCACTGGTTCTTTCAATGCAAGGAAACATTAAACTATGATGTAGCAACGATCATTGGTGTCCAGTCACCCGCCAATCTGGATTATTTTCTGGAGCGGGGGCTTAACAGGAAATACCGGCTTGAGGTGCTCTATAATTGGGCAGCAACATCGGGAGATCGCCTTTCCCCACCGGGTGAATATCGTCGCCGACTGGGGTTGGAAGGCAAAATTGTCTTCTTTTATGGCGGCAATATTGGTTTGGCGCAGGACATGGATAACATCTTCCGTCTGGCGGAGCGGTTAAACGATGATCCTCGGGCCCATTTTCTTTTTGTGGGCGATGGCAGCGAGGTGCCTCGCCTGCGGGCTTTACTCGACGAGAAAGGCCTGACCAACATCACTTTTCATGCTTCAGTCGATCAAGAGACCTACCTGGACATGCTGTCCGAGTTTGATGTGGGGCTGGTTTCGCTGGACCGGGGCCTGAAGACGCAAAACTTTCCGGGAAAGATATTGAGTTATATGGATCAATCCAAACCCATTTTAGCCAGTATCAATCCGGGAAATGACCTGAGTGACTTCCTCGAAAAGCATGATGCAGGCCTCGTTTGTATCAATGGAGATGACGATCGATTTGAGGCGTTTGCAAGACTTCTGCTGGAGGATGAGGGATTGAGACGCCGCTTGGGGTGCAATGCACGTGCCCTGCTGGAGGATTGGTTCTCCGTCGGACGTGCCGCCCGCCAAATTTTGTCGCATGTTGGAGGAGCTTCATGAGGGATAACGCCCTTATCCTCGTCACCGGCGCCACGGGCGCCGTGGGGCCGCGTGTCGTCTCGGCGATCCACGAGGCCGGGCACCGGGTGCGCACCTTGTCTCTGGATGCGCCGCCGGCGGGCGCATGGCCGGGGGGCGTGGACGCGCGCCTGGGCGATGTCACCGAACCAGAGGCTGTCAGGGCGTCGATGGCGGGCGTCGATGGCGTCATCCACCTTGCGGCCCTTCTGCACATTGTCAACCCACCCCCGGAACTCCGCCCTCGTTACGAGCGGATCAACGTTGGCGGTACAGAGAACGTCGTGAAGGAGGCCCTCCGAGCAGGCGTGACGCGCCTCGTTTTCTTCAGTACGATTGCCGTCTACGGTCCCTCTGCCGGCGGCGTGCTGACAGAGGACTCGCCCCTACGGCCGGATTCGTTCTACGCCCAAACCAAGGCGGACGCGGAGCGGATCGTGCTGGCGGCGCGGCGCGTGGACGACGCGCCCTTGGGGTCCGTGCTGCGTCTGGGCGCCGTCTACGGGGCCCGGATCAAGGGCAATTACCGGCGGCTCCTCCTCGCCCTGGCGCGCGGCCAGTTTGTTCCCATCGGCTCAGGAACGAACCGGCGCACCCTCGTGTACGACCGTGACGTGGCCCGCGCCGCTCTGATTGCCCTGCGCCATCCCGCCGCCGCCGGCCAGATCTTCAACGTCACGGACGGACAATTCCCGACGATGGATGAGATCATCGCCACCCTCTGTGCGGCCCTCGGCCGCCGCCTGCCGCGGTTCACGCTGCCCGCCGGTCCTGTCCGCACCCTGGCGGGTTTGATCGAGGACGGCGCCCGCCTCTTCGGCCGCACGGCGCCCATCGTGCGGGCGACGATCGACAAATACACGGAGGACGTGGCCGTGGACGGCACCCGATTCTGCACCCAAACCGGATTCTCCGCGAACTGCGACCTGGCGGCGGGATGGCGGGAGACCGTGGCTGAAATGAGGTGTTCCGGTGAGCTATGATTCATGATCTGACCGCCATATTCAATCAACTTGTCGATCTGGTCACCCAGAACCGCATCGCCCTGCTCTTCCTTGCCTGCGCGGGCCTGGGGGCCGGCGGCGCCTGGCTCATCGCCGGGATGCCGTTCCGCGAGCACCTGCTCGACGCGCCCAACGAGCGCAGCTCGCACACCGCGCCCACGCCACGCGGCGGCGGCGTGGGGATCCTTGCGGCCTTCATCGCGGCGGGGCTGACGCTCCGCATCCCGACGACCTTCCTCTTCGCCGCGGTTCTCGTCTCAGCCGTCAGCTTCTACGGGGATTACTTCCGCCTCTCGGTGCGGTTCCGCCTCGCCGTGCAGCTCGTTTCCGCCGGGATGTTCCTGTTTCCGCTTTTGCCGAAGCTCAGCGCGCACTTCGCCCTGTCCACCTTTGGATTTTCACCGTTCCTGTTCTTTCTGATCCTGCCCCTCATCCTTCTCTTCGTGATCGGGACGGCGAACTTCTACAACTTCATGGACGGCATCGACGGCATTGCCGGACTGAGCGGCGCGATCGCCTTCGGTCTCCTGGGCGCGTACACCCTGAACCGAACGCCCCCGGATCCCTTCCAGGCGGCCCTGTCGCTCCTCGCGATCTCGATCGCCCTGGCCTGCCTGGGCTATCTCCCCTTCAACCTGCCCCGCGCCCGGGTCTTCATGGGGGACGTGGGGAGCATCCTCCTG
>JAKQPV010000138.1:0-9660 GCA_029564515.1 Spirochaetota bacterium
TCCGGGACCGGCCGGTTCCTCGAGGTCATGGCGCGCGTGCTGGGGATCGGGCTGGGCGAGCTGGGCGAGATGTCGGCCCGCGCGCGCGCCCCCATCACCATGGCATCGGCCTGCACGGTGTGGGCGCAGGCGGACGTGATCGCGCACCTGAACAACAAGGTGCCCCTCGAGGATATCGCCGCGGGGGTGAACAACGCCATGGCGAGCCGCATGGCGGTGCTTGCCAACAGCGTGGGCGTGGAGCGCGACGTCTGCATGACCGGGGGCGTGGCCAAGAACGACGGCGTCGTGACCGGGCTCGAAAAGCTGCTGGGAGTGAGAATCAAGCGGATCCGGCGGAGCGATCCCCAGATGGCGGGCGCTATCGGCGCGGCGCTCTTTGCCCAAGACAGGGCTAACGGAGGTTCCCGATGATAGTTGCCGGATGCGACATAGGCTCCCTGACGGCAAAGGCCGTCATCCTGAAGGACGGAAAGGTCGCCGCCTCGGCGGTGATTCGGGCGAAGACCAATCCCGAGGCGTCGGCGCGTGAGGTCATGGACCTCGCCCTCGGAAAGGCGGGGCTCGCCATGGAAAGCATAGCCTACTGCGTGGGAACCGGGTATGGCCGCAAGCACATACCCTTCGTCACGGACGTGGAGTCCGAGATAGCCTGCCACGGGAAAGGGGCGGTCTGGCAGGTGCCGTCGGCCCGCACGGTGGTGGATATCGGCGGGCAGGACTGCAAGGCCATCAAGGTGGACGCGAACGGGGGGGTGATGCGTTACGTCTACAACGACAAGTGTGCTTCCGGAACCGGGCGCTTCCTTGAAATCATCGCCGACGCGCTGGAGGTAAAGCTCGAGGACATGGGCGGACTGGCGGCGCAGTCGAAGAAGAAGCTGACCCTTTCCAACCAGTGTGTCGTGTTCGCTGAGACCGAGATCATCTCGCTGGTGAGCGAGGGGGCCGAAGCGGCCGATATCGTCAGGGCACTGCATCATGCGGTGGCAAACCGCGCCGCGTCGCTGGCGAAAAGCATCATGGTCGAGTCGGACGTGGTGATGTCGGGCGGCGTGGCGCGCAACCCGGGCATGTTCGGAGCCCTGGGTGAGGCCCTCGGCGTGACCCTGCACAGTCTCGAAGACCCGCAGATCAACGGGGCCCTCGGCGCGGCGCTTTTCGCGCAGGAAAGGGCAAAACAGTGAACAGTGTACAGTGAATGGTGAATGTTTTCATGTCATCGCGAGCGCAGCGTAGCGCGCCTCGCCTAAGCTCGGCAACCGACCGCTCCCTGAGCGCAGTCGAAGGGTGTTTCGTCGTCCCGGTTGCACCGGGACCCCTCGCAATGACATACAGACACCAACAGACGGAATAATTGGCCATGGCCCTGTTCGAGAAACAATTCACCGAGATACGCGACTTTCTGAAACAGAGAGAGGGTACATCCGCGTACAGGGAATTCGTCCACGCCGCGCCGGCCTCGTGGCCCTCCGGGATGAGGCGGAGCGTCGTGCTCGCGCAGGATATGGCCGTGGAACTGGGCAGCCCGCAGGAGGAATCGAGCTCGTGCCTGATCTGGCACGATGATCCCGCGCGGGTGCGGGACGGGCACATAACCCTGATAGGGCCCGATATCGGAGAGAGCACGGGGAAGGGCCTGCCCTTCGGCAAGGTGGTGCTGGTCGCCGCGGACGGCTTCAACGAGGAGAACAGCTACGACCGGTACCGCGAGCTGGACGGCGTGCGTTATGACCTGGACCTCAAGGGCTACATGATGCGGGCGGTCTCCCAGTACCAGAGGGAATGGAGCAGGGTCAGCGCCGAAGCGGTCAAGGACGGCTTTTCCTTCGGCGTGCTGGGCGGGTCGCTGATCGACGCCCTTCGCCGAAAAGAATACGTGCGCGCCGTTGAGGTGATTTTCGTCACCGCGTCGCGCGGGGACGTGTCCGGGCTCGTCCCGATCGCGGACGGCGCGATGCGGATCATCGGCGCGCTGAACAAGATGCTGCAGGAGCTCGAGTTCGATTGCGACACCTGCGATAACACCGACGTGTGCAACGACGTGGCCGAGCTCAGGAGCATGAGGGAGAAGCTCATGAAAAAGGGGGAGACAGGGCATGGCCGCTGACGCAGCGCGGAACACGAGGATACTGGCCGTTTGCGGGAAGGGCGGCGTGGGCAAGACGTCGATCAGCGCAGCCCTGGTGCGCGGGCTCCTGGCCGGAGGCTCCCGGAAGATACTCGCGATCGACGCGGACCCTGCGGTCGGCCTGGCCACGGCGCTCGGCATGAATGTTGAAAAAACGCTGGACGATGTGCGGAACAGCCTGATCGACCGGCTGGAGAGCGGCGCGAAAGAGGACAGGCGCGACCTGGTATCGCTTCTCGATTACGAGGTGTTCGGCGCGCTCGTGGAGAGCGGGGGCCTCGCCTTTCTCGCCATCGGCAGGCCCGAAACGGAAGGGTGCTACTGCCAGATCAATGACATACTGAAAGACATTATCGGCTCGATCGCGGGCAGCTTCGATTACGTGGTGATAGACGGCGAGGCGGGAATAGAGCAGGTGAACCGCCGGGTCATGGAAACGGTGACCGACCTGCTGCTCGTCTCGGACGCGTCCGCGAAGGGGCTTAACGTGGTGCGGACGATACGGGACGTGTCCGCCCGCCTTGTCGAACACGGCAGGGCCTGGCTCATGCTGAACAGGATCCGCGGCGCGGCTGAGCTGGACCGGCTCGCGCTGCCGGATGGAATGGATCTGCTCGGGTGGGTCCCGGAGGATGAGAATGTGCGGCTCACGGACATCGAAGGCGGCAGCCTGCTTGCCATGAGGCCAGGCCCTGCGCTTGAAGCGGTCGCCGCCTGCCTGCCGCGGCTGGAATCCGCCGGTACGGAAAGAAGCGGTCAGCCTTTAAAGATGAAGTAAACCGCTCCCACCATGCAGAGGCCGGCCCAGAGGTAATTCCATTTCAACGATTCCTTCATGTAGATCATCGCGAACGGCACGAACACCGAGAGGGTGATGACTTCCTGCATTATTTTCAATTGCGGCAGGGTGAGGGTCGAGTACCCTATCCTGTTGGCCGGAACTTGAAGAAGGTACTCGAAAAGGGCGATGCCCCAGCTCGCGAATGCGGCTATGTACCACGAGTAGTTATTGAGGTTTTTCAGGTGAGAGTACCAGGCAAAGGTCATGAACACGTTTGACATGGTGAGTAATAGTGCGGTTTTGGCTATGACAGGCATGATGGAACCTCGGTTCGGACAAAGCGTTATGATGCCGAAAAAGGCCCCCGTCGGTAAAATTGCAAGAAAAATTTCAACGCAGGGAACACAGAGGGCGGGCGGGGCGATTTTTGGGTTGAAAAGATTAATTTGATGTCCCATGCTGGTTGAAGTACCCCGATATGCCCGGTCTTGATGCATACTGTCGTAAGGAAGGAACTATGAATACGGTTGTATTGTTGCTGCTCGGGATGATGGCTTTCCTGTTCAACCACCGGAAACGCCTGAACTCCTACCTGAGGCACGACTCTGGCTTCTTCGATTTCACCGTGGGCTTCGCCTCCGATGACGGCACCGTGAACAGGGCGACATCCTTCCGGAATGGCAGGGCCGCAGCCCACACGCATATCCCGTCCGGCGCCGGGGTTGTGCTGCGCTTCCGTGACCGGCATACCGTCATGGAGATGCTGCGCATCACTCCGAACGAGACGCTGATGCTTATCCTCCATAACAAGATGGTGCTGGACGGCGACATCGGCTGCCTGCAGATCTTCAACTTCTACGTGTCCCTCCTCATGGGGAAGCGGCACCGGCGGATGCTCGCGAAGCAGCAGGAGCGGGAGATGGAGGAGCGCCGCAGGAGCCACGGCCCGGCGCCCGATGCGGCGGAACGGCCCGTTAAGGCGAAGAAGCGTCTCGAACTGCCGCGTGAATCGTTCGGGGCCGGCGTGCGCTATTGCGCCGATCCCTGCCTCAACGATCATTCGCTTGATGATTTTCCCCGCCTGCGGAAGATGCTCGACCGCCATTTCAGCGTGATGCCCGAGGTCTGCGTGGAGAGGCCGCGCCTCCTCACGCAGTGGCTCCGGGATAACGGGTTCGAGACCGATGCCGCAGGGCGGCCCTGGGCCCCGGAGCTCCGGCAGGCCATGGCGTACCGCCACCTCATGGCGAACAGAAAACCGGTCATCGCGGAAGGCGATCTTATCGCCGGGACCACCACGGCGAAGGAGCCGACGGGCGTGGTGCTCTATCCCGAGACGCACGGCTGCCTTCTCTGGGGCGAGCTCGCCTCGGTCCAGGACAGGCCGCTCAACCCGTACCGGATTTTGCCCGAAGACATCGAGGTCCTGCACCGCGGGGTGTTTCCCTTCTGGATGGGCAGGACCATCAAGGACTATGTCCGCATCAACCGGAAGTCACCCCTCTGCCTCAGGATCGACGAGCGCTGGGTCTACTACTTCGCATGGAAGTCCGTGGGCATATCCCACACGGTGCCCGATTACCCGCGCGTTCTGGAGAAAGGGACCCTGGGGATCATGGAAGATATCGACCGCAGGCTCGCGGGACTTTCCTCCGAAGAAGCGGGGGGTCGCGCGGCCCTCGAGGCCATGAGGATCGCCCTGGAGGGAGTGAACCTCTACGCGGCGAACCTGTCTGCCGAGGCGGCGCGCCTCGCTTCCGCCGAGGCCGATGCGGTGCGCCGCGCGGAGCTGGAGCGCCTGGCGGCGATCTGCTCCCGCGTGCCGGCCCGTCCCCCCGAAACGCTTGACGAGGCGGTGAACGCGGTGTGGATCATCTGGGTTGCGCTTCACATGGAGAACGTCAACACGGGGCTTTCCATGGGGCGCCTGGACCAGTGGCTCCAACCCTTCTTTCTGCGAGACATGGAAAAGATCGGCGATGACGATGCGCGCCGCGAGTACATCATGCACTCCCTGGAGCTGGCTGGATGCCTGCTCATGCGCGGCACGGACCACCTGCCGCTGGTGCCGGACATAGGAAACTACCTCTTCGGCGGGAGCTCCTCGGACCAGGCCATTACCCTGGGGGGGGTGACGCCCGGCGGAGAGGATGCCGTGAACGACATGACCTGCATTTTCCTCAAGGCGACCGAGATGCTCTCCATCCGCGATCCCAACGTGAACGCGCGGTTCCATCCCGGCGCGAACGGAGATTCCTACCTGAAGCGGCTCTGCCACGTGAACTACCTCACGTCCGCGACGCCCTCCATGCATAACGATGCCGCCGTGCTGTCGGCGCTTTCGTCCGGCGGCCATGCCGCGGAGCATGACCGCGACTGGTCGGCCACCGGGTGCGTGGAGCCCACGCTCTCCGGGAGGCACGCGGGCCATACGGGCTCCATTCTCATGAACATGGTCTCGGCCCTGGAGATGGCGCTGAACAACGGGCGCCATCCCCACATGACGGAGCGCCTTGGTCCGGAGACCGGCGATCCCGCGCGCGGCGACTTCGCTTCCTTCGACGATTTCTTCGATGCTTACGCGGCCCAGCAGCGCTTCCTCATAGACAAAGCCGTTGAGCTGAACAACTTCTATGCCGAGGCCCACGCCGCGCTCCGGCCCACTCCGCTCCTTTCAGCACTCACGGACGGGTGCATTGCTGCAGCGCGCGACGTCACCAGGGGCGGGGCGCTGTACAATACCTCGGGGAGCTCCAATATCGGGCTGGCCGACGTGGTTGATTCGCTCATGGCGGTGAAAAAGCTCGTTTACGACGAGCGGAAGGTCTCATTTGATGAGCTGAAGAGGGCCATCGACTCGGACTTCAGGGGCGCAGACTCTCTGAGGGCTCTCATCGGTACAAGCGTGCCCCTCTTCGGCTCCGGGAGCGAAGAGGCCCTGGAAATGGCCCGCAGGGTGATGTCACTGGTCCATGGCTCCTACGCGGCGCACAGGAATTTCCGCGGCGGGCACTACACCGCGGGTTTCTGGTCCATGTCGCAGCATGTGGCCTACGGGAACCTCTCGGGGACGCTGCCGTCGGGCAGGATCCGGGGCAAGGCCTTCACGCCGGGCCTCACGCCGCACCCCGGCGCGTCAAGGAGCTTCCTGGACAACATACGCGACGTGGCGCGCCTGGACCCCCGGTGCATGGACAACAACATTGCCTTCAACGTGAAGCTCGTGCCCAAGGCGGGCGAGTCCATGGACGAGATCATCAACGCCATGTATTCCTATGTAAAGGCGTATTTCGACATGGGCGGAATGCAGATGCAGTTCAACATGGTGTCGTCGGCGACGCTCCGTGACGCAATGGCGCACCCGGAGAATTACCGTAACCTGCTGGTGAGGATATCGGGCTACAATGCCTATTTCACGACGCTAAACCGGGAGATGCAGCTTGAGCTTATCGAACGGGCAGAGTACGGAATATAATAATAACCCCTGTCGTCGATATTCGGGGGATCTTCTCGGATAATGGCAGCGGCAACCGTACGGTGGCGTTCCTGCGAATTTAAGCTTTCTGAAAGGCGCTTTTTGAGTTGAAATTACTCATCATATTCTGCAGAGTGGTTCGATTACTTCGAAAGGCCCGGTACAGATTCACCGACAAGCACGGTACCGGCAAGGCCCGTGGCGTCAACCGGGTTTGTACAGACGTATACTTTCTTTTTGAACATCAAAAGCATATAAAAAATAATAATTATACAGGAGCGTTCTTCATGCAGGATACGGCAAAACCCCGGTTTACCTATGCCCTGGACAAGCCGGATAATCTAGTTGAATTGTTCGAAGAAACTGTCGCGAAATTCGGCGACAAGGAATGGATGGGCACCAAGAACAGCAGCGGCGTATACGAATGGGTCACTTACCACCAGGTTTCACGCCGTATCGATAATCTCCGGGCCGGGCTTGCGTCCCTGGGTGTGGGGAAGGGCGATTCCGTCGGCATCATAGACAACAACAGCGTCGCGTGGGCGACGGCCTGTTTCGCGACTTACGGCCTCTGCGCCCGTTTCGTGCCGATGTATAAAGTAGAACTGGAAAAAATCTGGAAATATATCGTTACCGACAGCTTTACCAGGGTGCTGTTCGTGTCCGGTGAGGACATCTATGAAAAGGTCAAAAACTGGCCGAATGAGATAAAAACCCTGCAGACAATCATAAGGATAGACGGCACCGGGCCCGGGTCTATGGAAGACCTGGAGAAAACCGGAGAGAAGAATCCGGTAAAGGCACTCCACCCTCATCCGGACGATATTGCCGGGCTCATTTATACGTCAGGAACAACCGGGGACCCCAAGGGCGTGCTTCTCTCGCATGGAAATTTCACCAGTAATGTACACGCAGTCTACAAGGCACTCGGTGTCCTGGATGAAAATATCAAGACGCTTTCATTCCTGCCGTGGGCCCATTCCTACGGGCAGACGGCCGAACTCAATATCGTCATCAGGCTCGGAGGGTCAACCGGTTTCGCGGAAAGCCCGCAGACCATTGTCGACGATATCGCAACCGTTAAGCCCAATTTCCTGGTGGCGGTCCCGCGCGTGTTCAACCGTATATACGACGGATTGTACGCGCGCATGAGGGAGACGGGCGGCCTCGCGAAGAAGCTTTTCGACATGGGCGTTGCCGCCGGCCATCATCGCCGCGAGCTGGCGAAGCAGGGCAAAAAAAACGCCATGACCGAATTGAAGTATTCCATCGCGAACAGGGTTGTTTTTGCCAAGATCCGGGAACGCTTCGGCGGCCAGCTCAGGCAGTGCGTGAGCTCCAGCGCTGCGTTGAGCCCTGTCATAGCAGAGTTTTTCTTCGATATCGGAATACCGGTGTACGAGGCTTGGGGAATGACGGAGCTGTCCCCCGGCGGCACCATAAACAGCCCGGCCGCGTATAAAATCGGGAGCTGCGGCAGGGCTATCGATAAGGTAACCCTCGTTATAGATAAAGGCGATGCCGAAGAAGACCCTGATTCACGGGAAGGAGAGCTCATCGTATACGGCCCAAATGTAATGAAGGGTTATTTCAACAAGCCGGAGGAGACGAAAGCCACCATGACCGAAGACGGCGGCCTCAGGACCGGAGACCGGGCGTTTGTTGACGATGACGGTTTTCTCTTTATCACCGGGAGGATAAAGGAACAGTTTAAACTCGAAAACGGTAAGTTCGTTTTTCCGGTGACCATACAGGAAGAAATACAGATCCTGCCGTCGGTCGAGCAGTCGATGATTTTCGGTCTCAACAAGCCGTATACCGTATGCCTTGTGTACCCGGATTTTAACGTTGTTAAAAAATTCGCGGAGGCCAATAACCTTCCCACCGATCCGGAAGAGATGGTCAAAAACAGGCATATCTGCGATTATGTCACAGCAGAGATTACTACCAGTTTAAAAGGGAAGTTCGGATCGTACGAGATCCCGAAAAAGTTCCTGTTTTTGAGCGAAGGATTCACCCTTCAGAACGGTCTGCTGACACAGACATTCAAGTTGAAACGCAGGGAAGTTTACAAGCGGTATGAAAAGGAGATCGAAGCCCTGTATAATGAATAATAATGCATACTTTGCTACATGGTCTCAAACACAAAAGCAGCGGCCAATTGCCGCTGCTTTTGTGTTTTGTGCCCTGACATTCTGACATCAGTCCCAAACTCCGCAGAGTTGGCAGTTTTATATTATAAGCCCTATGCAGGGTTTTTTAAGTTGATGATTTGCCAGCGATATCCCAGAATTGTTTTTTGGCTCTGACCCCGGTGTCTCATATGCCAGTACCAGGTGGCTTAAGATTTCCGATTACTGATCAATTGATGCCCTGTATAAGCAGGCCCTCCCGGGAACAGATGCGTATTATATCTTTCCGTTAGTTGAAGGAGTGTGGAATGCAAAAAATTAAAAACATCGCGCTGGTCGCCCATGACAACATGAAGCGCGACCTTATCGAATGGGTCGAATGGAATTTCCAGGTGCTGACAGGCCATAACCTGATCTGCACGGGAACCACCGGTACAATGGTGGACGCTGCTATTAACAACAAACTCACCCGAGATGGCCGCTCCGCAGAGGCATCCACCGACGTGATCAAGCTCAAATCGGGGCCGCTCGGCGGGGACCAGCAGATAGGCGCGATGATCGCCGAGGGTAAAATCGATATCATGATATTTTTTTGGGACCCTATGGAGCCGCAGCCTCATGATGTGGACATCAAGGCGCTGCTGAGGATCGCCGTACTCTACAACATCCCGACAGCGTGCAACAGGGCGAGCGCGGATTTCATCATTTCGTCCCACCTGTTGAATGAAAACTATCAACCCGTGCTCAAGGACTACAGCACCTACATCCAGCGATCAGTAATAAAATAACCGAAGCGGGAACGTACTGTCTTGCCGAACTCGGATGCATTGGGAAAAGTTTCACGTGATAACGGGGCATCTCCCTTGTATGACTTTATTTTGCTGATATACCGGCATTGGTAATTATTCGTTCGGCTCATTCCTTTATTAATATCCCTGGTTTAGTATTCTATGCGATTGATATTATCAGGCTCGACGATCAGGCTCTGACCCTCAATTAAAATACACCGCTAACCTCTTAAGATAGGCATCCTCATAGGACAAGAATCTTTTTACACATTCCTCAAAGGTGTTCCCGAGCTTCCAGAAGAATTCATGCAGGGTAATCCTTACAGGTGCCACATGATTTTTGTCCAGATAAC
>JAKQPV010000115.1:0-3777 GCA_029564515.1 Spirochaetota bacterium
TAGCCGTTGCGGAAACACCATTCGATCAGTCGGGCGGCATTTCGGGCGAAGATGCTTTGTCGCTCACGCAGTCCCATTTTCCTATCCCAGCCACTTCATTCCTAATGCCGCCAATGCCCCGCCAACGGCACCCCCGGCAAACGCCATTGATCGGTTCCACTTTCTCAAACATCGGACCTCGACAATCAGCCGTTGCATCGTGTCATATAAGATCCACTCCCGACGCTCCGGGGTCAGCTCTTTCCAAGTTTCGGCACTTACAATAAACCCGGTATCCATAAGTCACCCCCTCGCCCTATTAAGGCGGGGCGTCATAGAGACCGCCCCACCCGAGAAGGGGCTTATCGCGTCGCCTGCCAGATCTTGATGTAATCCACGTTCATGGTCCCAAGTCCCGCGCCGTCATGCTTCGTCAGGAAGGCCACAGGCTGAACCAGCGGGCTTGCGATGTCGCTCATGTCCACACCGGCAGCGGGAGTAACATCCACGCCGTCAATGTAGAAACGGACGTTTGAATCGTCCGTGAAGTCGATCCGGTAAACGTGATACGCGCCCGCAACCACCGTTGTGCCGGTCGCGGCCGCCGTCGTTTCGTTCGTCCCATCATCAGCGTTGATCGTGACCGCGCCGCCGCCGTCCCATGAAAAGACACAATGCTCGGCATAGTCATCAGCGGATGAAATCTGCTGATCGTCAACGAGGGCTTCCCCGAGAACCCCGATATGCCCCTCTGCAACGAGCGTCGGGAGAACCGCCAGGTTAACCCGGAACTCAACGATTAGACCCTTGGAAATGTCCCATCCAAGGGCGTTGCCCTGCCAGCCGATACCGGCTTCCTGCTGTGTTTCGTTAGCAGCCAGCGTCAGAACGACATCGGTGAGGCCGCCAGCATCAGCGGTAAGAGCCTGCGTCGCTTCATTGGCATCGTTGTAGAGCCATACATTGTCATCGTAGGCGGCGCCGATAAAGTCATCGAAGAAATATCTCGGCGCAATAGGCAGGACTGTCTCGTGAGTTGATCCATCATAGAAGGCCAGTTGGCCCCCGCGCCATTTTGCTTTTGTCTGTCCCATTTTCAAATCCTCCTTTCACCGGCTCATGGGCTGAGTCGCGGTGCCGTCATCCCCGGAGACGGATTGGTTAGTTGTTAAATCCACATTGGAGTCGGTTTCCCCGGATACCGCTCCTTTATCAGCTTGTCGCGTTCGGAAAAGAATATCTTCCGTGATTCGTCGGCGGTCTTGCCTACGCACTGAGGCATGACGATCTTTTTGAGGTCTGGTCCGTATGAGAACCCACGGACCTTGTTGTCCATCCAAATCTCGAATTGGTTGTTGACCGCCGCCACCCGTTCATTTTCAAGCCTTGCCACCCTCTCTTCGAGGGCCAGCACCATCTCAACCAAGTCGTCCGGTGTTCCCGAAAATTCTTTCTTCTTTGCCATTTTTCAATCCTCCCGAATAAAAGCGGGTTTTAAGAGGACCCGCAAACCTCATAGGTTTAGGTAAGAGCTGTCGCGATGCTGCCGCTCGGATACCTGGGCGTCAGGATCGCCATGACAACCGCCTGCCCCGTTGCGCCGGTCAGGTCGTCGTCGAAGGAAATATTGAGCCACTCCTCCTGGTTGGCGATATCCATTTCCGCCGCCTCGACATAGACAAGCAGGGTGTAGTTGTCATACGTCCCATGAGCTACGGACAGATAGGGAACTGCCGTTGTCGTTTTGGCCCATGTTGCGTAAACATCGGCATTTGCCGAGCCGAGGGCCGCGCCGCCGAAGGCATATCGGAAGGGGATATTCGATGAATAGGCCCCCTCCGTGGCTCCGCTCTGCACCCGGACGTAGTGATTCGCGGTCCCCAGGTCGATGTAATGAACCACGAAAAGGCAGTCATGATAGTTCTTCATGTTGATCCCATCAGACGGGTTAGTGGCCGCTGTGTTTATGTCAATATCCTCAGCCAGCCACACAATTTTTTTCTCCATTGCAATGTTCATTTCTGTTTCCTCCTTGATTCATTGACGGGAGAGGCGAACCCCTCCCGGTTATTCGTTATCGGGCCGCCAGGGTCACAAACGGAGACTGCGTTGCCGTCGTCGCCTGCTCAGGAGTGAACACCTTGCTCCATGCGGGCTGTCCATCACACCGCATCACGAAACGATAATAGGTTTCGTCCGTGATGAAGGCGTAATGAATCGAAGTGGCTTCCTGAACCCCGCCCTTTTCGATCCAGAGGTATTCCCCGAAGTCGGCCAGGATGATGTCGCCCACGTCACCGAGCTTGCTGCAATGGTTGCAGGGGATAACCGGGCGACCGAACAGCGTCCCGTAAGGAGCCGCACTCGCGCCACCAGGCGGCATATAGACCGGAGATCCGCCGACGCCTACACTGATCCCCATCGTGTAGAGCTGCGGTTCGATGCTCTGGTTGATCAACCAGACCGCGTTGGGCCTGCTGTCCGCGAACAAACGGGACCACATGTTCACGATGTTCTCGTAAACGACGGTGTCCGCGAGCTGGCCGGTTTCGGCTGATACCGTCACGAGACACCCGCTGTTGAGGATGCCCAGAGGCTGCCCCGCACCCACGCCACGGATAACTTGTTTTTCGGCCTCTTTGACCAAGGCCAGGTTGGAACCGGTGCGGATGAAGGCTTCCAGCGTCACCTTGTCATTGAGTAGCTCGTCGGTCGTCGGGACCACCACCGCCATTTTCTTCAACTTCAGGACCATTTCCCGGAAGTGCGGGGCGCTGGTTGCCTTGTTTCCAGCTTCTGCCAGCCAGTAGGCGATGATGCCGCCGAACACGCCCGCGCTTTCGGTGTCGTCCGCCGCTGCGGGAATCGTGATCGAGTTGCTGTTGGAGCCGACGGGTAGCCGGGTCAGTCTCGGGAGAATCTGCCCGGTTGAGAACATCCGCCTTTTGATTTCCGAAGCGTAGTCCATCTGGAGCAGGAACCCGCCGTCTGCTGGCTGCCCCTCGCTCATGCCCGCCGGTGCGCGGAGCTTCCTGTCAACGCCCATTGAGGGGTTGGCCGCATTCCGGGCTGCAACAAGCGCATCCCCGAAGGTTGCGAACCTGTCCTCTTTCGGGGGAAGGCCGGGAAAACGCTCCTGAAGCTCATCTTTTGCGGGATCAACATTTGGTCTCACCCCATCGCTCATCGGTCTTGCCAACCGTTCCCTAACCGCCGCCTCCTTTTTTTCGAGCTCCAGCTCCTCCGTATAGACGGAAACATCTGTCATAAACTCACCGAAACGCTTCCTTTCCTCCTCATTGAGATGCCGGTTTTCGTCTTGCGCCTTGTTCTTCATAGCCTCGCATTCGGCCATCCGGCTCTGAATGAGCTTCGTCAATTCTATTGTCCTGTCTAAAGATGCCATTGTGATATTCCTCCTTTATTTCCATTGCTCTCTGAGTTTGTTGAATTGCGCCTCGACCTGTGCAAACTTGTCGAGTTCCTCAATTTCCCTTTTTTGTTCCGAAGCCGGATCGGGCACGACCATCCCGTCAATAATGAATCGATCCGCGCTCCTCATCCCGATTGATGTCGTTTCATAGACCGCATAAGGCACCAGAGATATCTCATGCAGCGTGGCCTGTGTGACGTTCCGCACAAACTTGCCATTCTCCCGCGTCAGATACGGCTTGACATCCTCGGTAAACCCGAAACTCATGTTGCTGTAATCCCCCCGTTTGATCGAGGGCAGCAGGTCTTTGGCCCATCCTGATTCCGGCGGCACATTGGAAAAATACACTCCTTCAGGCCCTTCAT
>JAKQPV010000117.1:0-1052 GCA_029564515.1 Spirochaetota bacterium
ATGAAGGCATCGGGCCGTGTAGAACCCCCTTCCAGGTTTTTTTCAGGACATGTATATGTTTGGGCAACAACTGCAAGAAATCCCATGCAGGGGTGAATTACCTGAAAACGGATGAAAGATCCCGATAAGAAAAATGATTCCCGCAAAAAAACGGCAAGTGTCCCGTTGTATCGAGGGCAAGGACGAGGAGGAAACCGTCGATGAAGGGCATGTCTATCCCATTGTGCCCGGGACCATGTACGCACTGGACCAAAACCACAGACACTATCTCCGCACTTCCGAGGACATGCGCCTGGTGTGCGTCTTCAATCCTCCTCTGGTGAGCGGCAAGCGCACGGGGAGGACGGTTCCTGCTCGATCCTTGACGGGCAAGCACCGGCATGGGGCGTCAGTTCCGGAAGCGGTGCCGGCTCCGGTTCATGCATGCGGTTGAGCCGCCTGCCCGGAGAGCGTGCTTCTCGCCTCTAGCTGCTCAGGGGCGTGCGTGACCGCTGATCTTCATCTCGCCGCCGGGGGCGGATGACCCCGAATTGAATCGCCGGTCGTTCTCGGCAGCCGGAGAACATATCCCCGGCACCTGTCTCTTCCGCTGTTCCTGTGCATGCGCGACTGGGAGTTTCCGGTGCTCTTGATTGCCTCCGGCATGAGGTTATATCTGATTCCCATGCCCCTTCATCTGTCCGTCATTCATATCAAACGATGAAGGGTGGGCGGGGAGCACCTATGTTTTCCGTGTGGAGGCCGGAGGTATTCCAGGGAAGCCTTCGGAAAACCGGATATTTTGAAGGCTGGTATTTCAAACATGTGAGCCGCGATGAAACCGCGGCCTGTGCCGTGATACCCGGCGTATCTCTCCCCCGTGATCGAAGAAAGGCCCATGCCTTCGTGCAGTTCTATGATGCGCGGGGCGGGACATCCTCTTATGTCCGCTACCCCTTGAGCGATTTCCGTGCAGACAGGAACACGTTCGGGCTCGAAATCGGGAGGAACCGCTTTTCCATGAACAGGGTGCAGCTGGATATCGACCAGGACGGAGAATCCATCCGGGCCGA
>JAKQPV010000147.1:0-82241 GCA_029564515.1 Spirochaetota bacterium
ACCGCGCCGGTGATGAACGCCCTGACGCTGACAGCGGTAACCAATACCTCGATCAACCTGGCGCAGCCGACTTTCTCGGTTACGGGAGTCCCGGCGCCGACGGTGCAGGCCTGGATCGGCCCGGCAAGCGGAGCCGGCGCTATAACTTGGGATCCTGTTGCCGGGGTTTCGAACTCGACGCAGGGTCCGTTTAACGTAGCGGCTGGCGGCCATAACTTTACTCCGTTGACGGTGGACACTCAATACCGGATCATCGTGGTAGCGACGAGCAGCTCCGGTCTCGACGTGCGGCAGCTCGCAGTTAAAACAGGCGATACCGCGCCAGTGATGGACCCGCTGACACTAACGGCGATAACCAATACCTCCATCAACCTGTCGCAGCCGACTTTTTCGGTTACGGGAGTCCCGGCGCCGACGGTCCAGGCCTGGATCGGCCCGGCAAGCGGAGCCGGCGCTATAACCTGGGATCCTGTTGCCGGGGTTTCGAACTCGACGCAGGGTCCGTTCAACGTAGCTGCCGGCGGCCATAACTTCACCCCCCTGACGGTGGACACGTATTACCGGATCATCGTGGTGGCGACGAGCAGCTCCGGCCTCGACGTGCGTCAGCTCGCAGTTAAAACAGGCGATACCGCGCCGGTTATGAATGCCCTGACGCTGACAGCGGTTACCAATACCTCGATCAACCTGGCGCAGCCGACTTTCTCGGTTACGGGAGTCCCGGCGCCGACGGTGCAGGCCTGGATCGGCCCGGCAAGCGGAGCCGGCGCTATAACTTGGGATCCTGTTGCCGGGGTTTTGAACTCGACGCAGGGTCCGTTCGACGTGTCGGCCGGCGGTCATAACTTTACCCCGTTGTCGGTGGACACGTACTACCTGATCATCGTGGTGGCGACGAGCAGCTCAGGTCTCGCGGTGCGCCAGATCTCGATAAATACATCGTGTATTCCGCCGATAATGGATAGCCTGATTCTGACACCGGGAGCACTGTTCTCAGCGGAGATTACACTGTCACAACCGACGTTCTCGATCAACGGCGATCCTCTCCCGAGCAGCATAGAAGCCTATATTGGCGAGGAGGGATTGATTTCTGTGTCCGGAACAACGGTAAGCGGAACGATTATTGAGGGCCCGATTGATGTGTCTTCCGGCCCCTATACGTTTGGTGTGCCCCCTCCGCCAACGAATACATTGACTACCGGTGTGACGTACCGGGTTATCGTAATATCCGAAAGCAGTTGCGGTTTTTCGGTACGTCAGGCTACGGCTGTTGCTCCATGATTGCATGATATAAGTGTCCTGTTACTATTTATGTTTCCCATGAATAGTAACAGGGGCTTGGTCTGTTCATGCTTTCCACCCTGAACTACGAGGCCCACCTTTACTATAGTTTCAGGCCAGAACAGGGTGTAGAATGTATTGGTGATGCCGGCGACGGCAGTCGTACCGTGATGGATGGGTGGAATCACATTCTGCAGGGTCGGGTATCAACCCGGCCCTTTCACAAGGCAATCATTAAAACCAATTGACACGATATATTCTTAACGTTACACTTTTTCTCTGTTATTATTGTATCTCCAGGAGGTCCGGCCATGTCCACGTGGCGGAAACGAACCATTGAAGGTATACGCCCCGGCGAGGTTTTCACGTTTACGAGGACCTTCACCCGAGAGGATACCGGTGTTTTCGGCGACATCACCCGGGATTACAACCCGGTCCATTACGACGAACGTTTCGCCGCGGCGAAGGGTTTCGACGGGCTCATCTGCCACGGCCTGCTCGTGGGCGGGATGATATGCGAGCTGGGCGGACAGCTGGCCTGGCTGGCCTCCGGCATGTCCTTCAAGTTCATAAAGCCGGTGTATTTCGGCGATACCGTAACCTGCATCGTCATGATCACGGACGTCGACGCGAAAAACCGGGCCCGCGCCGTGGCTGAATACGTGAACCAGCACGGCGTCAGGGTCATGGAGGGCCATCTCACCGGGCACCTGCCCGGCGAGAGTGACAGGGGCGTCCTCCGCGACATGGTGGCAGAGGGGGATAGCACGAATAAGCTTACATGATCCTTTTTTCTTCTTGATATTTATTGCATCCCCTCTTATTTTATTCATCATGCCCGCACGGCGTTGCAAGTGAAATAATTCACTCCTGCGCGCAAGGGTGAATACCATGATCACTGTCCGGCTTTTTCTGTATTGAATACTATATGTCGTTCTTTCCGCATCATGAAAGCCGGATGCAATTGATGGTGAAATGATATTGATAGTGGGGACGTACATGAAACGCACAAAAAAAATTATTTGTGGAATCATTCTCCTTCTAATTGTTTCAATCATTATTATCTGCGCCGCCGTCGTCTTATCGGACATCAGGGATGCCGCGACGTCCGGCAGGGCCCCGGCTGCGCTGGTCAATGAGAGTTGTGCGACAAAGTACCCGGTTGTCATTGCCCATCACTGGGGGCCGCCGCGGCACAGGGAAAAGGACGCGAAGGGAAACACCCTCGAATATTTTTACCGGCCTGTCACCGAGGTCCTCCGGCGGAACGGCGCCGATGTCCAGGTGGCCGTGTACACGCACGATTACGATACCACGCCCGCCAGGGCGCGCGAGCTGAAGAAATTCATTTATTCACAATATATCGACAACAGGGCATACATGTCGCAATGGATGAGGAAGCATCCCGGCGAAAAATTCAAAGTAAACCTGGTTGGCCATTCCCAGGGGTGCCAGGACAGCCGCTACATGATATCGAATGAAGGAATGGCGGAATTGACCGCCAGCTGGACCGGGCTTTCCGGTGAGAGCCGCGGGACCCCAATGGCTGATATCGGAATCGCGGCGTATGATTACCTTGTGCCCGAGGCGCTGGAGGCGCGCCTGTTCAGGGCGATGTCGCCGGACACCCTGGGCAGCAGGGAACAGGTGCATCGTTTTATTGAATCGGTGCGGTGCCTGACCGAGGACTACATGCGGAACGAGGGCGACTACGGGCCCGGCGGCAGGTTAGAGGGCCGCGGCTATAAGGCCGATTATGCACCGGGAGTCTATTACCAGAACTGGGCCGCGAAGGTCAAATGGATGCCTTCGGACTGGTCCGGCCTGTATCTCCTCTGGAAATATGTCCAGCTCAGGCGGGGCGACAATGACATCTACACACCCGTATCCTCGCAGATCCATGACACGAAATACGTGGTGAACCGCGGCATACTCCAGGGGGAGGACTGGTGCGCGGGCGTCCATCACATGGCCTTTACCGGGTCGCTCAACCAGGCGAATCCCGGCTTTGGGCAGGAGCAGTTCTGGATTGACCTGCTGGCCGATTTGCGCGCAAGGGGCTTCTGAGGAAAAGCACTGTATCCTGAAGGCGGGGCAGGGCAGGCTCCTTGCACCGTCAGCACGTCAATTGTCACAGGGAGGCGACTCGTATGTTTTCAACATCAACGAAAATGCACCATGCATACATCTCTTTAATTATCATCCTCGCGGCATTGCTTCTCTTGTCCTGCGGCGCAGATCATCGGGCGGTCCCCTCGGAATTGGATAAAAATAGGCAATTCGTGCCGGACAACCGGGAGATGCTCGGTTACATTAAAGACCTCACCTCGTTCGGATACCGGAGGACCGGCACCCCGGCCGGGAAAAAAGCCGTTGAATATATCCGGGACAGGTTCCGGGCTTTCGGCCTCAAAAATGTTGAAATTGAAAAATTCAATTCCTACCGGTGGGAAGCCACCGCATGTGAGCTCGTGCTGGACGGGAAAAAAATTAATGCCTTCCCACTGGCAAACAGCATGCGCGCCGGGGAGTTCGGGGAGTTCTCGGCCGGTGCGCAGGGCCGGACGGCCGATATCGTGTATGTCGGCGCCGGCTCGGATGAAGACTATGAAACTGTCGATGTGAAAAACAAGATAGTGGTGAGCGATATACTTTTTTACGACGTCGAGTGGAGGGACTTCAAGGGCATGAGCTATTTTACCCATGACCCGGGCGGGACCCTCGACGGCGGGATGAAGCATGAAAATCCCTATATCTCAAAAAACTTTCCCTCCAACTATTACCGGGCGCAGAAGCATGGCGCCGCGGGCTTTGTCGGCGTGCTCGTGGATTATTTTGACCGGAATACCTATTACAACGAGGACCTTTCCCTTTCAAGCGAGTTCCGCGACAAGGGCTACATGAAGATCCCGGGGCTGTATGTGAGCAAGTCGGAAGGCGAAAAGCTGAAAAAAATGATCGCGGAAAGATCCGGCGCGGCCCGGGCAACGCTGAAGTTCGCCGTGCGCGTGGAACCGGCCCTCGCGCTCAACGCCATCGGATACCTGCCCGGAAAAAGCAAAGACATCATACTTGTCCATTCCCACCACGACAGCGTATTTACCGGCGCAGTGCAGGACGCTACGGGCGTTGCCGTCGTAATGGCGATGGCGAAGTATTTCTCCAGTGCGCCATCCGCGGCCAGGGACAAGACGCTTCTCTTCGGGGCCTTTGACTCGCACTTCTCAGGATATATCGCGAACAAGGGATTTATTAAAAAGCACAACGATAAGGGAGAGCGGATCGTCCTGGACGTGTGCGTGGAGCATGTGGGGCTGGAAGCGAAAAACGACAATGGCAGGCTGGCCATGACCGGGGATATCGAGCCCCGGGGCATATTCGTGTCGGAAAATAAAAAGCTGATCTCGATTACGAAACAGGCGGTGCTGGGGAATAATTACGGGAGATTCGCACTCCTGCCGACCTTTTCCCCGCTCGGCGTCTGCTCCGACGCATTTTACCTGCACAAGTCAGGTGTGCCGGTCGTCAGCCTGATCAGTCCCCCGCTGTATATATACGATGTGGATGACACGCTGGACAAGGTCGCGGTCGACCAGCTCAATCCGACCGCGTCCCTGCTGATCGATGTCGTTGCCGGGGTTGACACCCTGCCGTCCAAAGAAATCACGCGGACCTCCTGCATCCTTTCCCATCGCGTCGGGTATTACTGGTGGCTCGCCGGAAAGGCCGTGGAGATGATGAGGGAATAGGGAACCATACCTCGGGAACTGTTGCTTTCTCTTAAAAAATACGTTCTATCAATGGAGATATACATGAACGCGCCTGTTACCATGAAAGGAAAAACCTGCCTCGTCACGGGGTCAACCAGCGGCCACGGGCTTGCGGTCGCGGAAGCGCTGCACGCCATGGGCGCGGACATTATCCTTCACGGTCCCACCCCTGAAGACTGCGAAGCGGTCCGGGACAGGTTCCGGAGCGTTGCCGGCATCCTGGCATGCGATTTTTCTTCGCGGCAGGAGATTGCACGCGGGGCGGGGGAGTTCCTTTCATGGAAGCGCCCCATCCACGTGCTCGTGAACAATGCCGGGATGGTGAACCAGCGCCGCCGCCTCACCGTGGACGGCATAGAGCAGACCTTTGCCGTGAATTACCTGGCCCTGTTCCAGTTTACCCTGATGGTCCTGCCCCGGCTTATCTCCGCGGCCCCGGCCCGGATCGTGAATGTCGGCTCCGACGCCCACATGATCTCTGCCCTCGACCCGGACGACCTCGACGGCGGCAAAAAACGGTATTCCATCATGGGCGCCTACGGCAGGTCAAAGCTCGGGGTGGCCTATTTCACGCAGGAGCTGGCCCGCAGGCTCGATGGGACCGGCGTTACGGTCAATGCCGTGGACCCGGGCCCCATGGCCACCGGCATCTCGAAAAAGCCTGGGCTGCTTCCCTATATCGCCGATGCCATTATCCAGCTGACGTTTCCCTCTGCGGCCAGGGCGGCGCGCACCGCCATACACCTGGCGTCGTCTCACGAGGTCGATGGAGTGAGCGGAAAGTATTTCCGCTTCATGAAAATGAAGGAGCCGAAGCTGAAATCCGGGCCGGATTTCCATTCACGCCTGTGGGAGATGAGCGCGCGTATTACCGGAGTTGATTATCCTTTAATATAAACATGACGGCCCTTAAAACTGGTACGAGACCCCCACATTCGCGCCGTCAATAACCGACATCCGCGCGGTCACGGCCTCGCCGTTTCTCTGAAAGATGCGCTCGGTCTCGTACAGGCGGGGCGCAGCGAGCCAGGAAACCGCGCCTGCACCGCCGCCCTGCGTCGCGATGATGCTGCTGTAATGCCGTGACACCATAATGCCCGAATAGATCATGTCCACAATAGTGAATACGGGGAGGCCGATGAGGCCGATGTACATAAAAGCCTTGTCGTAATCCCTGGAGTACTTATCAAGCGATTTGGGTTCGTTCCCTAAATGTATTGCAATAAACACAGTCGTTATTGGAGCCGGAAAAGTAGTATAAACAAGTTCGTACGTTTTTTGCCTGGTCTTTTTATTGTCATAATATTTTTCATACCCGGGCTTGAAAAAGCCATAGTAATATACAATGCACGCGGCGCTGGATGATTTCAGCACCGTGAAGGTGAGGCCGCCCGCGTCGAACCCCGTGACAAAGCTCCCGCTCCAGACCGGGAAGGCCGAGGTGCCGACGGCCAGCCCGAACTTTTTAATAAATTCCTTTACAGTTGCATTGCCGCCACCCTGCGTGATTTTCCCCCCTTCTTATCCATTTTACCGGCTTTCTTCCTGTCCCGGGCGGCGTCCTTTTCGACCGCTTTTTCCAGGCGGCGGGACAGCTTCTTCGAAAGCCTGACCGCGGCGTCGTTCATGTCGTCGACCCCCGGCGCGGTCGACGACTCGCTGTACTCGCTCGCCCCGGTCGCCACGTCCACGATGACCCCGGTCATGATGACCTTCGTGCCGGTCTTCATCAGGGTGCCGGTCACCACCCGCGATGCGCCAAGCATCTTCCCGGCCCGTGTTGCGCAGTCGATGCTGAAGCAGGCGTCAAGCTGGATGCCCTGGGCCGCGAGCGCCCGGGCCGTCTGGCTCTTCATGATCACCGTGTATTCCCTGCTGTTGATCAGGTTCAGCCGCACCAGCTCCGCGGCCTTTACCCCGTACTGCCGGTGTATCTCCGTGGAAGTGAAGTCCATGACCGCGATTGTCGGGAGCTCGGCATAGGCCGCGACAGCTATCATCACCATCATGCAGGCAAGCACTGTTCGTTTCATGTCCTTCTCCTTGCAAAGCCGGTTATGCCCGGATACCGGGTTTCTGGAGTATAACACCCGGGTTTTCTCCTGTCAATTCTTTTGTATTTCTTTCCTGTTCCCGGTGCTTCTTCTGTGCTGCAATTGCTGCCATATTAAAAAAAATTCCCATCTCCCGCACCCTGACATCTCCTGTCACTGTTGTTCCGCTATCTTTATACTGGCCCATGGCGTCCTGTGCGCCCGCGAATAAATTTTACGGTGCGGCCCATTTTTTATTGCTTTTTTCTCTTTTATGCGGGTGTATTCGTATACAAGGGTGGGCCTGCGCGGAGGCGTTGCCTGTCGCGCGATATGTCATGGTTCCGGAGGGTTTTTCATGAATGTAACGATGATTCTGATGCTGCTTGCCGCGCTCATCCTGTTTCTGCTCCTCGTAAATATCTTCTTTTCGTACCGGGCCTCAAGGGCCAGCAACGATAACCTGCTGGGCCAGTTCCAGTCTGCGCTCGAGTATTTCGAGAAGGCCATCAAGGGGGTCGAGACGGCCATCCGCACCGAGGTCACCCAGAACAGGATCGAGGCCGGGACGAACGCTCGCGACATGCGCGAGGAGCTGATGAAGGTGTTCGCCACATTCGGCGAGTCGATGATCCGGCGCCTGGGCGAGGCCTTTGCCGCGAACAAGGCCCAGCTCGACTCGTTCTCCAGGCAGCTCGTCAACCTCACCGGCACCAACGACCAGCGGCTGGAGAGCATGCGGAAAACCATCGAGGAGCGGATAACCCTCCTGCAGCAGGAGAACTCGAAGAAGCTGGACCAGATGCGGGTGACCGTGGATGAGAAGCTCCAGTCCACGCTGGAGAAGCGGCTCGGCGAGTCGTTCCGCATGGTGAGCGAGCGCCTCGAGCAGGTGCACAAGGGCCTGGGCGAGATGCAGACCCTGGCCTCGAGCGTGGGGGACCTGAAGCACGTCCTGACCAACGTGAAGACGCGCGGGATATGGGGCGAGATCCAGCTCGGCATACTGCTGGAGCAGGTGCTGGCGCCGGAGCAGTACGCCGAGAACGTGGCCACCAAGAAGCGGAGCGCGGACCGGGTCGAGTTCGCCATACGGCTGCCGGGCAGGACCGGCGACCGGGACGACATCGTGTGGCTCCCGATCGACGCGAAGTTTCCCCAGGAAGACTACCAGCGCCTGCTCGAGGCGCAGGAGGCGGCGAATGCCGCCCTCGCGGAAGAGGCGTCGAAGCGGCTCGAGCTGGTTATCAAGAACGAAGCGAAAACCATCAGGGAGAAGTATCTCGACCCGCCCGCGACCACGGACTTCGCGATCATGTACCTCCCCACGGAGGGGCTGTACGCCGAGATCATTCGGAGGGCCGGCCTGTGCGAAGTGCTCCAGCGGGACTACCGCGTCGTCGTGGCCGGGCCGACGACACTCGTCGCCCTCCTGAACAGCCTGCAGATGGGGTTCCGCACCCTGGCCGTGGAGCAGCGCTCAAGCGAGGTGTGGAAGCTCCTGGGCGCGGTAAAGACCGAGTTCGGCAGGTTCGGCGACCTGCTGGACAAGACGCACAGGAAGCTGCAGGAGGCGAGCACCACCATCGAGAACGCAACGAAAAAGTCCCGCACCATCGAGAAGAAGCTGAAAAAGGTGGAGGACCTGCCCACGTCGGACAGCGCCGGCATCCTCGAGTACGCGGAGGAATGGGAGGAGGAACCCGATGCCCCGCCAAACGGAGAGGCACCGGAGAAAAATTGCTGAGGAGATATCCCCGGCATCACCCCCCACGGGCCCGGAGGGGGCGTCCGGCTGCTTCCAATTTATGAAGCTGTTGCGGGCCGATGACAGGTTAATTAATATGAGCTGCGGGAGGCGGCAATTATGAAGATAATCTTCCATGAAAAGTTCTTCAATTCCGATTACGCTCCTGACCCGGCCGCCGCTCCGGGCCGGCTCGACGGCATAATAGAGGCCCTTTCCGGGAAAGAAGACCGGTTCGAGTTCATCCGGCCCGAGCCGGCGGCCGAGGAGGACGTCCTTCGCGCGCACGGCCCGTCCCACGTCCGGCGCGTGCGGATGGACGCGCAGCTCTACGAGCTCGCGCTGCTTGCCGCGGGCGGCGCCATCCTCGCTGCGGACCGGGCGCACCGCGGACAACCCTCCTTCGCGGTGATACGCCCGCCCGGCCACCACGCGTCCGCCGATTCGTGCTGGGGCTTCTGCTACTTCAACAACATGAGCGTAAGCTTGTTGAACCTCTTCGCCGCGGGCAGGATCAGGTCCGCCTTCGTGCTGGATTTCGACCTGCACACCGGCGACGGCAACATCAATATCCTCGAGAACAGGCGGGACGGCTTCAGGATCGACATCCTGAATCCCGGCGCGGGCGACCGGGCGGAGTATCTCGGGGAGGTCCGGGAGCACATGGAGGGCCTGCATGACATCGATATATTTGCGGCGTCGGCCGGTTTCGACCAGGGTATAGACGACTGGGGCGGGCTGCTCTGGCCCGAGGATTACACGGGGCTTGGCCGCCTCATGAAGGAGTACTCGGAAAAGCTGTGCGGCGGGCGGCGTTACGCCTTGCTGGAGGGCGGCTACAATCACGGTGCACTCGGCATGAACGCGCTCGCATTCTGCGAGGGGTTCATGTAAGGGGGAGGGACCGGCCCCGGTCCCGGGAAAAAAGTGCTTGATTTGTAACGGTCGGTCCGCTTAATCAAAGCATGCGGCGCCCCAACCGGTTCCGCGCCGGACCTCAAACCCAGAACAGGAGTGACGCCATGGCCTTCGACTTTAACGCTGACGATGTATACGAAATTGCGGAACAGATAGAAAAAAACGGTGCCGATTTTTACCAGAAAGCATCCGAGACCATAGCTGACAAGTATTATCAAAAGTTCCTCCTTGACCTCTCCACCATGGAAGTGTTCCACCAGAGGACCTTTGCTGAAATGCGCGCCTCCCTGTCCGGGAAAGAAAAGAAGCCGACGGTATTCGACCCGAATGACGAGGCTGTCCTGTACCTCAAGGCCCTGGCGGACATGCGCGTGTTCTACCAGAAGCAGATCGACATGACCTCGATCGAGTCGATCCTGATGGCTGCCCTGTCGGCTGAAAAGGACTCGATCGTCTTCTATCTCGGGATGAAGGACCTGGTGCCGGAGAAGCTCGGCAGGGACAGGATCGACGCCATAATCAACGAAGAGAAGAAGCATATACAGCTCCTCGGGTCCGAGCTGCTCGCTTTGAAGAAATAGGGGGGTCAGAGCCCTCCGGTCGAGCCCTCCAGCCAGAAAAAACAGGGGGTCAGAGCCCTCCGGCCCCCAGCCGGTCATCCCGCATCAATATGTACGCGTGCCAGCCGTCGCGGCCTTCCTGCCGCATGACGCGCAGGCCGCTGCGGCTGAAGAGCTCCATCATCGATTCGTGCCTGCCGGCGCTCACCCCGCTCGCGATCATCACGCCGTCCGGCGCAAGGTAATCATGCAGCTTGCGGATGTTGTCCGCGAGCACGTCGGATACCATGTTCGCGGCCACGATATCGTACACCCGCGCGGGAGAAAACCCAGCTATGTCCGATTCATGGAGCCTGATCCACCCGCACCCGTTCGCCCTGATGTTGCGCTCAGCGAAGAGGACGGCGTGGTGATAGAGCTCGACCGCGTCGATGTCCCTGACCCCGATCAGCGCCGCGGTTATCGCCAGGATGCCGGTGCCCGCGCCCGCGTCCAGGAGCGACAGCGCGTCCATCCTGCCGGGCTGAACTTCGTCCAGGCACTCGAGCAGGAACTTCATGCAGAGCATGGTTGTGGCATGCGTCCCGTCGCCGAAGGCATATCCGGTCTCGATGGAGACGACGACCGGGCCGCCGGTTCCCGTGCCCGGAAACCGGCCCGCGTCCATGAATTCCACCGGGTCCTGTGTGAGCGTGTCCCTGCCGGAGAAATCCGCCAGAGGGACGATTGATCCCGAATCGATGAGCCCGGGGAGAATGGCCCGGGATGGCGAGTAGAATTCGAGTGACTCTGCAGTGTCGTCGAATTCAGGATCGGGTATGATGTTGATAATTACGGGTTTCGGCATGTTCCAGACGCTGCTCCGGGTCTTCTGGTCTGTCCGCGCGATTCAACAATGTTCGCGTCCTCCTGGTAAGAGCCTGCCGGATGGTGAAAAATCAATTATTATAATCTTGAAAAGCAAAAAAAATGCGGAGATGCCGCGGTTGCGGCAGGGTCTCCGCGATTCATGTGATTTTTAGGATGGCATGCACAACGGCATCCACTATGTCTTTGTGCTTATAATAAAAAAACACGTCGTTATTTATAAGGATTACGACGCGCACGTAACCATGCGCTTGAAAACAAATAAAAAAACGAATTACAACCCTGAAAAAGATGATGTGTTAGATAAAAGGAATATAACGGGTTCCCGGGAAGAAGTCCTGTCAAAATCAATTATTTTGTTAATTTTTATGGTCATTTGCAAAGAATGGATAATGAATATGGTACCGAAATGACATATCGGTGCCATTTGTTTGCATATTTTTACTATTTTTTCTAATTATGCAACTCGTAATTAAAAGTCCTGTCATTATTCATGGTGCCAATTTTGTCAATTGCGGGTATTTCGTAATTGAATGTTTCGTCACTCCTGCGGGGAAATTAAAGTGAGGGGAATTATCTGATATGCAACATACGATTTTTAACACGCCGGTTATTAAAACATTGTTGAGGCTGTTGTCCCTGTTCCTGATGATGATCACGGGGTGGAAGAAAAGCGGCACGCTGCCGGATGTTCCCCGGTATATCATCATTGTCGCGCCCCACACGTCCAACTGGGACCTGTTCTACGGCATTATCGTGGCCTTTTCCCTGAAGCTTGACGCGCGGTTCATGGCCAAGAAGGAATTGTTCCGCCGGCCGTTCGGGCCTGTCATGAGATGGCTGGGCGGCATGGCCATAGACCGGTCCTCGCACGAGCACACGGTCGACCAGGTGGTCGGCGAATTTAAAAAAGCCAGAAAGCTCGCCCTCGCCATAGCACCGGAGGGCACGCGCTCGAAAGTGAAATACTGGAAATCGGGCTTCTACCATATCGCGAGGGGGGGCGGCGTCCCCCTGCAGCTTGCGTATCTCGATTATGCGGCCAAAACCGGAGGTGCCGGGCCGCTGATCGTACCGACCGGCGATATCGAGGAAGACATGCGGACCATACGGGCATTCTATAACGGGGTCAGCGGCAGGTACACCGACAAGGCAGGCCCCGTCACCATCGCAGGCCGCAACCTGATTTCCTGAAGCCGCCCCTCGGCTGCATACTCTTCTTGACAAATGCACGGGCATACGATACGCCTGCACACATGCTTGGCGTGTTCATCAATACATTCATCAAGTTTTTCTTCCTGCTTACGCCGTTTTTTCTCCTGTCGACATTTCTGTCCATGACAAAGGAGATGGACGGGTCCAAGAAAAGAAAGATCGCGATCAAATCGACAGTCTCGATTATTGCCGTATGCCTGGTCCTGTTCTTCATCGGCAATCAGATATTCGCCGTGTTCGGCATTACCCTGGATTCGTTCCGCATCGGGACCGGGATCCTCCTGCTTATATCCGCGGCGACACTGGTGCTCGGCCCGAAGGGCGAGCAGGTACAGGGCCAGAGCGATGACATTGCCGTGGTGCCCCTGGCAATACCGGTCGCGGTGGGGCCGGCTACCACCGGGGCGCTCCTGGTCATGGGAGGCGAGCTCTCCCGGGCGGCCGATATCGCGGTCGCAATAGCGGCCATTGTTACCGCGGTCGTCTGCGTCGGTTTTTTCCTCTTCGCAAGCGGCTTCATTGAGCGGGTGGTGAAAAAGCAGGGCCTGACAATCCTGAGCAAGGTAACCGGTCTCATCCTGGCCGCGCTGGCATCGCAGATGATAATGACCGGCGTGATGGGCTTTCTGAACAGGGACTGAGGCGCAGCAGCCGGAAATACCGCGAACATAATTATTTCTTGAAAAATAGGGGCTGCCGCTGATAACGGTCCCTGTTGCCGGAGCGGCCGCACGGCGCGTGCTGCCCGCGGCAGACGTCAGTTTTACACATCAATCGGGATAGGACGATATGCATTGTTTCGATACGGACATGGTCCTCGACGCGGCCGGGCCGCTTGAAATGCGGGGGACCGTCTCGGACAACTGGTCTATCAACGGCACCCCCAACGGAGGGTATATCATGGCGCTTCTGGCCAGCGCCATGATGGCAAACAGCGACAAGCGGTCCACGCCGATCGTGACGGCCAATTACATCAGCCGCTGCGTGCCCGGAAGCGCCGGCATCGGGGTCGAGACCATCTCGAGCTCGGCCCAGTTCAACCGCCTTCAGGCGCGCCTGGTACAGGACGGAAAGGAGCGGGTTCGCGCCACCGGGACTTTCGCGGAGGAGAAGCTGGAATGCATACTGGACCGGTACGAGGCGGGCGAGCCCACGGTAGCCGCGCCGGACGCGTGCGTTGCCATACCGGCCCTGCCGAAGTACACGATCATGGAGAACCTTGATATCAGGCTCGACCCGGCGTGCGCGGGGTGGATGCAGGGGAAGCTCGCGGACAGGTCCGAGCAGAAAGGCTGGATCAGGTTCAGGAGCGCGCGCCCGTACGACATGGCGGCGCTGTTCCTGGTTGCCGACGCGTTCCCTCCGCCCGTGTTTGCCAGCCAGGGACTGGTCTCATGGGTGCCAACGATAGAGCTGACCGTCAATATCAGGAGCGTTCCGCAGACGGAATGGCTGAAGTGCGTGTTCCGCACGCGCTTCATAACCTGCGGACTTCTGGAGGAGGACGGCGAAGTATGGGACGGGAACGGCACCCTGGTTGCGATCTCCCGCCAGATCGCCCAGTACCGGAGCCTTCCCGGAAAATCACCGGTGTGATGCCGGAAAACCGTAAAAGGAGATACGAAATGAGTCAAATCACAGCCACCATTAAAACGAACAAGGGGGACATCAGGCTGAACCTGTATGCGGACAAAACGCCCGTGACGGTCGCCAATTTCGTGAACCTCGCGCAGCGCGGGTTCTACGACGGTCTGAAGTTTCACCGCGTTATCGCGGATTTCATGATCCAGGGCGGGTGCCCGCGCGGCACCGGCACGGGAGGTCCGGGTTATACCTTCGGCGACGAGTTCACGCCCGAGCTGAAGCATAACCGGCCCGGCATACTCTCCATGGCGAACGCCGGCCCCAGTACCAACGGGAGCCAGTTTTTCATAACCCACGTGCCGACGCCCTGGCTGGACGGCAAGCATACCGTTTTCGGGGCCGTGGTCGATGACAGCGACCAGAAGGTCGTAAACGGCATCAGGCAGGGCGACTCCATAGCCACGATCACTATAGAAGGTGACACGGCCCCGCTGCTCGAGAAGGTCTCCGACAGGATCGCCAAGTGGAATTCAGTGTTAAAGAAATAGCCGGTCCTTCGGGTCGGCCCGGTTTTCGCGCCATGCCGGAAGCGGGTATGTCCCATGTCCGGTAAAGATCCCGTCGTGTATTCAACGGAAGCGGGAGACCTGAGGAAACAGGAGAAACCCTCTTCCAGGCCGTCTCCGGGAATGAAAAAGGACGGGATCGTCAGGGTGCAGCGTGAAAGCAAGGGGCGCGGCGGAAAGACGGTTTCGGTCATATACGGCCTGCCGCTTCCGGCCGACGGCCTGTTGGCCCTCGCGGCGCGGCTGAAGCAGAAATGCGGCACCGGCGGCACGGTCAGGGACGGCGCCGTCATCATACAGGGCGACAGGGTCGATGATATCATGCGGCTGCTGGCCGCGGAAGGCTATACTGTGAAACGCGCCGGCGGATGACTAGCGGTCCTATCCCTCCCAGTCCCAGAAAAAGTCCTTGTTGGTGAGCTCCTTCTTCTCCTCGCCGGATCCTTCCGTGCGCCGGACGCCTTCCGGCAGCTCTTCTGTCCGGGTATGGATAAATTCCAGCTGGTCCTCGAGGTCCGCCGTCTCCTTTTCCCAGTATTCCCCGGTGCCGAAGTGGGGGAAGGCGGCCGGGAAGGCCGGGTCGTCCCAGCGCTGGGCGATCCACGCCGCATAGCGGATGTAGCGCAGGGCCCTGAGCGGCTCGACCAGGCGCAACCACGAAGAATCAAAATCCCTGAACTGGCGGTAAGCCTCGAGGAAAATTTCGCGCTGGCGGAGGCCCTCCCTGTCGCGCGCCGGCACGAGCATCCACACGTCCTGGACCGCCGGCCCTGAGAGAAAATCGTCAAAGTCGAGGAAGAACCATCCCTCGCTTCCATGCAGGAGGTTGCCCAGGTGGCAGTCGCCGTGGATCCGGTGGAAGGGAACGTCCCTGCGCATGGACTCGTAAATGGAGACTATCTCGGTCACCGCGCGCCGGTACCGGTCGGCGCAGCTCTTCGGCAGGAAGGAATGTTCTTCGAGGAACGAGAGGGGCTGCAGCCCATAGGTGCCGCCGGTCAGCTCAATCCTGTGCGTGGCGGTGACGGCGGCGCCGTTGTTATGGATCCGGGCGCAGAGACGGCCCAGGATCTGCAGCTCGGTATCGGACAGCTCGTCGGGTACGCGGCCCCCGGTGCGCGGCCAGACCGCGTAATATATGCCCGCGGTCTCGTGCAGGGTCGTGCCGTCGGGGAAATGCAGGGGCGCGCACACCGGTATCTCGTCCGCCCGGAGCTCGAGGAGAAAGGCGTGCTCTTCCAGTATCTGATCGCGGCTCCACCGTCCCGGGCGGTAGAATTTGCTGACAACGTGCGATCCGTCCTCGAGCCTCAGGTCGTAGACCCTGTTCTCGTAACTGTTCAGCGCCATGCAGTGCCCGGTGGGCTCAAATCCGCTCTCTTCAACTGCCTTGATGATGATGTCCGGCGTGAGGTTGAAAAAAAATGTGTTCATCACAATCGGTTTACTCTGTCCTGTAGTGCCCGCTTTGCCGGGAACGGCCCCGGACGGGACGCGTGGGCCCGCACCCGGCTTATACGATAACGGCACCGCAGCTGTAAACACATATTTTCATCATGAATTGAATTATAAATCCCGGGGATGGTTATTGGTCCGTGCGTGCTGGATGCGGACCGGGGGGCCGGCCGTCAGCCGGGAGAACCAGCATCCCTCCGCCCGGTTCGGCGGAGGGAAGTGCCGAAGAAGATTCAATTACTTCTTTTTTATCGTCGCTTTCAGCGATGCTTCTTTATAGGTCTTGCTGAACGTAAACTTCGGGACCTTGGTGGCTTTTTTTGCAGCGATTTTTATCTCTTCGCCGGTAAGGGGATTCCTTCCCATTCGCTCTTTCGTTGCGGGCCTTTCCTTGATGAACATTTTGCCGAATTTCCCGACCGGTACGCGTTCGCCCTTCATGACTCCGGCGTTAACGACTTCGAATACGTCCTCGATGATGTCCTTCGCCTTTGCCTTCGGCAGATCATGTTTTTCCGTAATATATTTCAGCATGGTTTGTGCCGTGAATTTTTCCGGAAACTTGACCGCCTTTGCGGTGTTATTCGCTGCTGCTTTTTTCCCGTTTTTGATAAGTTCTTTTGCCATTGTCTCTCCCCGCGTTATTTATTTTATAAGTCATGTACAATCAAGGTTGCAAGCCGATTCCCGGCGCCTCCCGGGACATGCACGAAAGAATGCAGCTGTCCGTTTTCGTCCCGGACACCGTGCTGCCGCATATCTCAGCTTGCCCCCGCCCGTGTAGCAGATGGGAAACACCGTGTGATTGAACATGGTTCGCACTGCTTGCTAAAACAAGAAGAAGGATTCTTCAATTTCGTCAAGTATTTTATATTTTTTAACGATTCAGCCTGTTCAGGTCGGACAGGAACGCGGCTATCATCTGCCTTCTGAGCCGTTTGCCCTCCTCGGCAAGCTTCCTGTCGCCGAAAGTCTTTTTACTCCATACCCTGAGCCCGTACCTTAAAAACTGGTTGTCCATGAACTCCCCGGCTGCCGTGAAATCAAGCATTACATTTGACGGGTTGCGGGTATTCCATTCGAACGATACGAACGAGCCCCTGCCTTCATTGCCGCCGATTAAAACACGGGCAAAATCGTTTATCAGCTGTTCCATGTCGCCGGGGATGAAGGCGTCAATAAGCCACGGCGGCAGAATGTCGTAATAGCTCCCCGTGATGACGGTCCGCGACACGTCCAGCAGTTTTATCCGCCACGAACCGCCGGCAGGTATATTACGGTAGCTGAAGCCGACGGTGGTTGCGGGCGTGGTGAAATTCAGGCCGTGCACGCTGTGGACCATGCCGAGTACCGCATTGTAGGATATATCGGTCAGGGACGCCGGCGAAAACTCTTCGGTGAAAATGGGATTGTTCGCGCCGTCCCTGGGGACGAGCTTACCCTTCCTCGTATAGCAGGAAAGGGTGAACACCTCTTCGCGGCTGTCGAAAACAAGATAGAGAATCGTGTTGCCCCGGGGATTTTTTACATCCATTGTTATGCGGTAGAGCCCCTTGATTTCGTTGAGCGAGCTCGCGATCCGGGGGTAGTCGGCGGCAAGGCTTTTCATCCGGTAGCCATAACGGAACTCGCAGCGGGTGTAGGGAACGCCCCCGTAGCTTTTTGTCTCAACGACCGCTCGCAGCTCGGCATACCGGTTAAAAAGCCCGGAAACATTCGGGAACGATTGGTGGAAATCGTTGATGATTTTTTTCCCGTTGCCTCCGATGTCGGTGAAGAACGGCGCTTCCGACGCGTGCAGTGAGCCGACGTTCGACGGATCGAGGATCCTGAGCATTGAAGTGGCAAAAGCCATCAAGTTCCTGTGCGAGTAGCGTCCCGTCGCTGTTTGTGAAGATACGGAAGCGATAAATGATTGCCCGCCGGCAACGTTGTGCTCGTTTCTCTTCAGCCCGTATTCGGTACGGAAGTCCCAGAGACGCTTCATGGGACACGGACTGGTCCCGGGAGACTCGATAATGACCGAGTAGGCCTGCTCACTGCCGCAGCCCTGGAGCGCCACGCTGCAGTACCCATTTTTCATGCCCTCGCAGTACTTGCTCCGGTACAGCTTCATGAAGTCAAATTGTTCCAGTGTCTTTTTGACAAATGCGAAGAACTCTTCTGTTTCAGGGTTGGTGGTGACCTGTACGGAGGTGCGGTCAATGATGCCCGCGATCTCTTTCATCGCCGTTACGCCGTTGCGGCCAGGTACGATGTCGCGCACCGCGTCATCGAAGGAGTAGGCCGTCACGTGTATCCAGGCGGCCAGCGTCGCTGCAAGTAGTCCTGTCATGTCACTTCTTCCGGGTCGGGGATATCGCGCCGGTCGGGGCAGGCGCGGGACGTCGTTATTCTGGGAGGATATCGAATTTAATCAATAAAAAAATAATTTTGTGCCGCCCGTATTGGCAGGCGGGGAAGGGGGCCGCGGTTTCCCCGCTATTCAGCCTCGAACCCGATCAGGAGCATGTCGTCCGTCACCTCACCCCCGTCCCTGAATGCATTCACCTTGTGGAAGATCGCATCGAGATTTTCGGCAAGGGACAGGGTGGAGGATTTCATGAAAAGGTCGAGCAGGCGGTACTCGTAGCCGATCATGTTCCGCAAGCGGTCCGCGGTTTCCGGTATCCCGTCCGTGTAGAGGAACAGCCGGTCGCCCGTGCCCATGGGTATCGAGCTGGTATGAAAGGACACATCGGTGGAGATGCCGATCAGCGTGCTTTTCATCGAATGCAGCTTTATCCTGCCGTCCCTGCTGACCAGGATGGGACCGGGATGCCCGCCGTTGGCATAAGAGAAGACGACACCGCCAGCCCCGGCAGTCCTGGTAAAGAGCCCGTATATGCCGGTGATAAAATACGATGATATGCGACCCACCAGCTCCAGGTTGAGCCGGGTCAGGTACTCTACCGGGGACTGGCCGTACTTCACGGACAGGTCGTCCGTGATCGATTTCAGGAGGGAGAGGTAGAGGGAGGACGCGACACCGTGCCCCGATATATCGCAGATGAAAACGCCGACAGTGTCCCTGCTGTACGGATAGAAGCTGAAAAAGTCTCCCCCGATCTCATTCATCGGCTGGTGCCTGAAGTCGATCTTGAGTGAATCGATGCGCGGGAGGCTCGTCCTGATGATATCCTTCACTGTCGTTTTCGCGATCCGGAGCTCGCGCGTCATGAACTCGTTGCGCTTCGAAAGTATCCAGTGGCTCTCTTTCAGCGCGACGTCGATTTTTTTCCGCAGTGATATGTCCACGAAGGAGATGATGGTCCCGATGACATTGTCCTGCTCGTTCTTGATGATCGAGGCGGACAGTATTGCGAAAAAGCTGCTCTCGTCCCTTTTCTTCAGCGCAAGCTCTCCGACCCAGCTGCCGAGCTCTTTTAAGTCTTCCATCATCTCACTTATGTTATCCCGGTCATCGGGATGGAACGTGTCAATAAAGTGCTTCCCGGTGATCTCGGCCTTGTCGTCATGGTCCCACATCCTGAGAAATGCGTTGTTTGCATAGGTGTATGTTCCCGCCGGATCGGTTATGGCAATGGCTGTTATTGATTTTTCAACGGCCAGGCTTTTCAGGAGCATGCCCGTTTCAAGCGCGGCATCCCTGGCAGTGTTCCGTATCATGACGTGATATCCGGACGGCTCAGCGTTAAGGCCCGTCATGAGGCTCACCGACAGCCATACCGCGGCGCTGCTCCCGTCTCCCCTGAGTATCTCGAACCCGGGTATGTCCGATGGCCTGCCGGTTTGGGATATTTCCCTGAAGATTCCGTATAGTTCTTTTGCCGATTTTTTTGTTGAAAGCTCGCGGCTGTTCATCGTAATAAGCTTCTCGCGCGGATAACCGATCATGGTGCAAAGCGCATTGTTGCAGAACGTTATCTTTCCGGTGAGGTCGAGCTCGAGATAGCCTTCATCGATTGTATCCAGGACGGCACGATATGTTTCCCCGATATTGGGGGATGGATCCGGGACTTTGACCGTCTCTTTATCCGCGTTTTTAGTTTTAAGCGAGGTTATAATTTTGGAAAGGAGCTGTGCCGAATTGATCGGCTCGATTATAACGTCGTTGATGCCGAGCTCCTTCGCTTTAAGCCGCCCGGCCTTGCTTATTCCGCCGGAGGACGTCAGGAATATGGGCACCTCGCGCGTCCCGTATTTCTGGCGTATCATACGGGCGGTTTCAATGCCGCTTAATGCGGCCGGCTGGTCATTCACAAGGACCAGGTCCGGTTTCTCGGCCCCATATTTTTCAATTGCTTCTTTCCGGTTGCTAGCTGTAAGGATATCGAAACCGGCCGAGGACAGGATGTTTGCATAGTAGTCAGGATTGCTGCTATTGTTGTTAATAACAAGGATCTTTTCCATATTAATAACAGGCTCCTTGTGTTGTGCCGGTATTTTAAAGATTCTTCTACATAGATGTTACCGGTCGCAGAATCCGACAATCATCATATTTTTTAGACAAAAAAACATCCTTCTCTCCGGAAAGCCGAGAGCATGGATTAAACAGAAAACAGTCACCATACAGACAGAAATGGGTGGTTATAATATATGTTGATTGATTTTGAAAGTCAATATTTAGTTCATATTAAAACATTATATATAATGAATTATTCTTATCATCTCTTCGGGTATGTTCATTGCTCTGAAGACGGCGATTTTCCGGTCAACCCCGCGCTTTGAAATGTTATGTACCGTCTTGTTGTTTTCCTGCATTACATCAAGAGATGCTCATAATTTAATAATGAAACAGCGTCCGTTTTAGTATAAAAAATTATATTAGAATTGTATGATGATATACCCATGAAACCGGCCGGTATCGGTTTACCTGCGAAGCAATGTGCCGCCTTCAGGAGCATCGCATAACGGAAAATTGACCCCATGCGAATAATGTCTTGCACAATGCCCGGTGGATGTGCTATATTAATTCTGACATATAAATCCACATCATGCGTTTTGCCGGATAAGGCGGAAGATTGTTCCTGTCCGAGAATTGTGCAGGGAGGGGGTTGCAGCAGCTTGACAAAACAATAATCAGGAGGACGCCTATGAGTACCGATCGGTTCTGGATGAAGTCATGGGATCAGGGCCTTGTCGACCTGGACCCGCAAGAGTGGGAAACCACCTATACTGATGTTGTCCGCTCTGCGTTTGAAGCATACCCGAATGTGCCAGCGTTTTGCTTCATGGGCGTTGAAGTCACGTTCCGCGAGCTGGACCTGTATTCCAACCGATTTGCCAATATGCTGATTATGCACGGGTTCGCCAGGGGGGATGTGATCGGGATCAATCTTCCCAATATTCCCGAGTACCTCATCGCCTGGCTGGGCGCCCTGAAAGCGGGATGCGTGGTTTCCGGCGTGTCTCCGCTCCTTCCCGCCAACGAGATGGAGTTCCAGCTCATGGACTCGAACGCGCGCGGTCTCGTGACGCTGGACGCAATCTACGCGGCGCGGCTGGTTGGCATCGCGGGCAACCTGCCCAACCTGAAGCTCGTTGTCGCGGCAAGCGTGGGCGGGTTCCTTCCAGGGGTGAAAAGCTTTCTCGGCAAGCTCCTCGGCAAGATCCCGAAAGGGGCCGTGACGCCCCTCGAGGGCAAGACGGTGTTTCATTTCAGGGAGGTGATCCGGGAGGGGGCGTACGCGGACACTCTTCCCGCCGTGAAGCTGACGCCCGATGACATCGCTTACATCCAGTACACCGGCGGTACGACGGGCATGCCGAAAGGCGCGATGCTGACCCACCGCAATGCCGTGGCCGACCTGATGATCGTTCAGCGCTGGCTCAGCTGGCACAGGGGTGACGGCGTTGCTCTCTCAGCCTTTCCCCTTTTCCATATAGCAGGCCTTTTTTTCTGCGCAAACTGCGTGTTCCTGGGGTGGACTCAGCTGCTGGTCCCCAATCCCCGCGACACGGACCACATCTGCACGGAGCTCCGCAAGTACCGGCCGGAATTCATAGCCAACGTGCCGTCGCTCTATTATCTGCTGATGTCGAACCCGAAGTTCGCCGGCCTCGACCATTCGGGCCTGAAGTACTGCATCTCCGCGGCGGCGCCGTTTCCCGAAGATTCGCAGAAGCTGCTGGAGAGCATCATCGGCGCGGAGAAGCTCCTTGAAGTCTACGGCATGTCCGAGACATCCCCCCTTACGGTGATGAACCCGTCGAAGGGCAGGAAGAAGCTCGGTACCATCGGCCTGCCCATCCTCAACACCGACATCAGGCTCGTTGATCCCGGGTCCGGCACGGAGGTGGCGCGGGGCGAGCCCGGCGAGATCTGCGTAAAGGGACCCATGGTCATGAAGGGATACTTTAACAAGCCGGAGGAGACCGCCCACGCAATAGACCGGGACGGGTATATGCACACCGGCGATGTCGCGGTGCAGGACGAGGAGGGGTACCTGCGCATCGTCGACCGCACCAAGGACATGATAAACATCAGCGGGTTCAAGGTGTTTTCCAAGAGGGTCGAGGAGATCCTCGCCGGGCACCCGGCCGTCGAGCTTGTCGCCACCATCGGTGTGCCGAACCCGGACCTGCCCGGCTCGGAGTCCGTCAAGGCCTTTATCGTTCTCAGGCAGGGCCGCGCCGCCGCAGACGAAGACACGGTACGTGCAGATATCATTGCCTTCGCAAAGGAGCACCTTGCCCCGTATGAGGTGCCGCGGACAATCGAGTTCAGGAACGAGCTGCCCCTGACCACGGTCGGCAAGATCGACAAAAAGGCGTTGCGGAAGGAGGGCGGCGGCTGATCCGGCGGCGCATCTTCTACTTGACATATTTCGCGAGGTCCGCTTCAAATAGGGAAGAATAGCCAGGGAACAGGAGGAGCGGATATGGGCGCCACGAGGGCCTCGGGCAGAAACAGGGCTTCACGGAAGAATCTGGTGACGGCGGGCCATTGCCTGCTCGAAGACTTTGATTCGCTGAACCGGGAGAAGACGGTGTTCATCCTGCCGGTAAGCTCGCTTGAAGTTCACGGGTACCACCTTCCCAACGATACCGACATGACTTCCGCGGTGATCATGGCGGAAGAGTCCGGCCGCCTCTTCGCCGGGAAGCATGCCGACTGGAAGGTGGTTCTGCTCCCGCTCCTGAATATCGGGACGGACGAGCTCCCCCTCCCCGGGAGTATCGAATTTTCCCGTCAGACCGTATATCGCGCCCTGACCGAATACGCCCGTTCCCTGTCACGGTGGGGGTTCCGGAACCTGGTGATCACCAACGGGCATGGCGGTCCCAAGCATAATCTTGCCATCGATGACGCATGTCGTACCTGCAACCGGCGGTACGGGATGCGGGTCATCGCGCCCGGGATCCGCATATTCCAGGATTTTATTTTCGGCAAGAGGTTCCGCGCCCTCGAAGCGGAGATGAGCAGAAAGCTGACGGCCGCGGAGAAGGCGGGACTCACCGATCTGGAGCATGCCGGCGGATGGGAGACTTCCATCATATTGGCGGAAAACCGCGCGCTGGTCGGGAAGAACTACCGCGCCTATGGCTCTTCCCGCATCCAACTCGGGAAAGGGGTCATACGCCTGGCGCGGGCGCTTGAAAAGATCGTAAGGATCACGCCGGTCCTCCGGGGGCTGATGAAGGCGCTCGGCCAGCCGCTGGAGGAGGGGGTCAGGTTCCTGGTGACCGCCGGAAAGATGTACGACCAGAAGAAGGAGCGCTACACCTACAGCGGCGACCCCAGCGTCGCCAGTCCCGGGATCGGGAAGGCATGGAAGGCCGCGGTCGCAAAAGAGATACTTCTTTTCATGGAAAAGGTTTTCGTGAGCGGAGAAACGCGACCTTCAAGTGTCGTATCGAACTACTCGGCCATTATCTTTATGCGGAGGGACGTGCAGCTCGCGCTCCGGTGGGCCCTGGCGGCGGCGATCGTGTGCGCAGCGGTTATCTCTCTGGTAAAAACGGGCATCCTGCCTTTCTGAGGCAGGTGCCGGATCATTGAGGAGGCGATACCATGAAAAAGGAAAAAAAGAAACCGGGCGCCTGGTGGAAGTGCTCATCCTGCGGGTACACGGTCCAGGGCGCAACACCCCCGGAGACCTGCCCCGGATGCAGGGAGACCTGCGCCTTCACGGACGTTACCTGCTACACGCCGGAATGCGGCGGGACGGGCAATATCGACCCGCGGCTGATGGACCCGGGAAAGAAATAACCTGCATTTCACATGACCTATAAAATATTGCAGATAGACGGGGGCGGCATCCGGGGCATAATTCCGTCGGTCATCTGCGCCGCGATCGAGGAGCGGAAAGGAGAGCCGATCAGCCGCCTGTTTGACATGATATCCGGGACCTCGACAGGCGCCATACTCGGCGGAGCCCTGGCCGCCGGCATCCCCGCAGCCAGGGTGCGGGACCTCTACCTGGCGGAAGGACCCGCGCTGTTCAACCCGCGTTTTTTCCTGAACCCGAAACGGTGGACAGAGGGCAAATATGACAGGGGAAAATTCCGGGAACGTTTCGGCACGGTCATCGGCGATGTGAATATCGGCGAGGTACTGACCCGCTATGTAGCCACCACCTTCAACCTGTCGTCGGGCCGCACCCACTTCGTCAACTCCGTGGACCCGAAAGATGCCGGGTACCGGCTCCTCGACGTGATAAGCTGGTCCGCCCTTTCCGCGGCGAACTATTTCGGAAAGATCAACGCCCCGGAATTCGCCTGGGACCATTACGCGCCGGACGGCACCGTGGATGCCACCCGCACGGGGGCGACGTTCCAGGACGGGGGGCAGGGGATCAACAACTGCACCCTGAACAATGACATGTCCGAGGTCCTGGCCAGGGACCATGACGATGTCCTGATCCTCTCGCTCGGGTGCGGCAGCTCCGATCTCTACGTGCCCTACGAAAAGACAAGTAAAAAGGGTTTTGTTGCCCAGGTCTTCGCCTACTTCAGCCAGGCACGCAATGAGTCAACGATAAACCAGGTCCTTGCGGCCAAGTATGTTGAAAAGCACCGGCCGGGCATCAGGACCTTCCGGCTGGACGCGTTCATACCGGCGAAGATGGACCGGCTGGATGCCGTCAAATACGCGGACGAATTCAGGCGGGTCGGGGAGTCGCTGGTGCCGCGCGTACCGTTTGACCTGCTGTAACGGGACCGCGGTTACCTGCGGTCCGGCATAATGCTGAAGGGAGAACGAGAATGAAAACAATGCTGGCGCTGATTACCGCTGCCATGATCTGCTCCTGCGCGGCCGCCGCGCATGCGGATCCGAACGCCGACCTGTGCGCGGCTGCGGGCCTCGGGAGCGTCGCAGAAATGAAGGCGGCCCTTAAGGCCGGGGCGAAAATAAACTATCGCGATCCGAAGAACCAGGGGCGGACCCCGCTCATGCTCTCGCTGGTTTTCGGGAGCGCGGAAAAGGTACGCTTCCTGGTCGCGTCAAAGGCGGATGTCAATACCAGGTCCGACGACGGGATGAGCGCGCTCATGTACGCCATTGACGGCGGTAACATCGAAATCATTGCCATCCTTATCAGGGCGCGCGCCGACGTGAACGCGAAGGACCGGGACGGGATGACGCCGCTCATGCACGTCCTCGGCATGAACGTGTTTGACAGGGAGCCGCAGCTTGGCGTGGCCCGGTCCCTGCTCGACGCTAAGGCGGATGTGAATGCCGTGAACAACAACGGCGACACTGCGCTGATGCTCGCGGCAAGGGCGGGTAATGCCGGTTTTGCCGCGCTCCTGGTCGAACGGGGCGGCAACGTGAACATGAAAAACAAAGCCGGGCGCACGGCGCTGATGGATGCGAAGCTGAACGAGGACGCGGAAACCGCCGCCCTGCTCATAAAGGCCGGCGCCGCAGAGCTGCCGAACCGAGACGACGATCTCTTCCTCGCGATAAAGAACAATGACATGGCCGCGGCGAAAGCGGCGCTGGCCGCAGGCGCCCGGGTTAATTCTCCTGACCACCGTTTTCTGCACCTCGCGTGCGCGGGCGGGAACGAGGACATGGTCAAGCTCCTCATCGATGCGAAAATTGATGTAAACGCAAAGAGCGTGAACGGGGACTCGGCCCTTGCCGCGGCCCTGCCTGCCAGGAACATTGAGATATTGAAGCTGCTGGCCGCGGCCGGCGCGGACCCCAACACGCACGACGGGCAGGGAAACACGCCCCTTATCCTTGCGTCCCAGAACATGTCGGAGCCGGAATTCTACGTGGAAACAGTCGGATTGTTGATACAGGCTGGAGCGCGCGTGAACGATAAGGGTGATAAGGGCATGACCGCGCTCATGTGGGCCTCCGGCCAGGGGCTCCCCGCGGTCGCGAAGAGGCTGCTGGCCGCCGGCGCGGACGCGGATTTGAAAAACAGCAATGGCATGACCGCGCTCATGTTTGCGGCAAATTTCGGCCAGATGGACTCGGTGAAGTATTTGATAAAGGCCGGGGCGAAAGTCAACGAGACTGACAATGACGGGTGGAGCCCGCTCCTACACGCGATCAAGGGCGCCTTCGAGCCAGCGGTTCCCGAATACCTGGTTTCAAAGGGCGCGGATGTTGGCATGAAGGCAAAAGGGGGATGGACCCCGCTGATGGAAGCCGCAGCCAGGGGCAAGACGGAGATCGTTCGCTTTTTAATCAAGGCCGGCGCCGACGTTAACGCGCGGTCCGACGAGGGCAGGACCGCGACCGGGTACGCCTCGTTCATGGTAATCGACGATCCGGGCTCACCCTTCAAGGAGATCGTCGAGATACTGAAGAAGGCCGGGGCCAAATAGTATAAGGGAGGAGTTCAATGAATGACCTGGATCGCGAAAAGAAAAAGGGACTGAGCCTGGTGTATCTTGTCCGCGTACTTTTCATGCGGATGGGGCTTGGACGCAGGTACCAGACCCCGGGTTTCGGCCTGGCGGGCCAGCTCTTCGGCACGGTCGCGAAGCATGTGATCGGCCGCCTGGGCCCGGTAGAGGGCGAAAAGCTGATCCGGGCCGCGGTCGAAGAGTTCGGGAGAGAGCGTGGCCGGAGGATTGCGGAGACCGTCCGGGCGCGCGGGAAGCCGCTCTCCCTCAGGAACTGGCTCATCTACACGGATATAAACGCGGAGAATTTTCCGGCACGGCCGACGTTCCCGGACGGCGACCTCGAAGCGCGTGTCGGCGCATGCACGTTCATCGGCGCGGCGCGGAAGTGGGGCCTGGTCGACTATGCGCGCCTCTACTGCAAATATGCCGACTACGCGATCCTTGGAGGGTACAATCCCGACGTCACGCTGGTGCTCAAGGACCGCCATTCAACGGGCACGGAGGAATGCGTGTTTCGCTATATAATGAAAGAGGAAAATAAAAAATAAGCGGGGGAAAGGAGGCATCCATGAAAAAGAAGCTGATAATCGCCGGTTCAATAGTTGCAGGCCTGTTGCTCGCGGGCGTATTGTACGTCTGGTACCAGTACAGCCAGTTCCAGAAGGTCGAGATCATCAGGGTCGATCCGCTTCTTACTGTTTACAAGGGCGGCGGTAACTCTATCGCCCTGACGACGAAGGACGGCGCGACGGCCCTCATCGTGGACACGAAGATGGGAGGCGCGGCCGAGGTCCAGCGGAATGATATCAAGGCTGACACCATAACCATCGTCAATACCCACGACCACTCGGACCACGCCGGCGGTAACGCGCTCTATCCGAAGGCAACGGTCATAGCCGGTGCGTACGGGAAAGAGCAGTGGGACAAGGACTCAAGCGGTGCCGCCTATCCGGCCCGGACGCTACAGCCCGGTGAAGAGATGGTCATCCCGGTTGGGGACGAGACGGCGGTCATACGCAACATGGGGCGCGGTCACACGCAGAACGACACGGTCGTGTTTTTGAAGAAGCGCGGCCTGCTGGTGACCGGCGACCTCGTTTTCCTGGGCCAGCACCCGGCCCTGATAGAGAGGAGCGGGACCAACATCGCGTCCTGGATCACACACCTGGATGACCTGTATGCACGTTTCGACGCGAAGTCGCTGGTGCCGGGTCATGGACCGGTGTCTGACCGGAAGGCCATCCTGGACATGAAAGAGTATTTTACATCTATCAGGGACGCGGTCGCGAGCCCGGAGAAGCTGGACGCGCTCAGGGAAAAATATAAGAATTACAGGGGCATGCCGATCATGATGAATTTTAACGCGACCGTGTCGTACATCAAGAAGGAGATGGAGCGGAAGTAGGGGTTCACGACCGTTTGCCTGTCTTGTTTCCGTACATCACCGCGTCGGCGCTTGCGATGACGTCGTTCAGATCTTCATGCGAGGAGGGGTCGAACCGTGCGGTGCCCCAGCTCAACGAGAGCAGGTAGCTGTGCCGGGCCGATTCGTTGTAATCATTGATGTTCCTGATGATGCGCCCGTCAACGGCCTGCATGTCTTCGCATTCGCCGTTGATCATCAGGACCACGAACTCGTCCCCGCCCCACCTCGATATAATGTCCGAGGTGCGGAAGGTTCGTTTCAGCACGCCTGCCGCGGCCCTGATGATCTCGTCCCCCGCTCCGTGCCCATGAACGTCATTGATGCTCTTCATGTGATCCAGGTCAAAAAAGCAGATGATCATGCTTTTACCCGTTCTCTTCGCGATATCTACCTGGTGGCCTGCCAGGGTATGGAAGCCGCGGCGGTTATAAACACCGGTCAGCTCGTCCACGAGAGATATCTCCTGGAGGCGTGTTTCCGATTCACGGCTCTTTATCAGCCGGCGGGTGAGGATCTGGTTCTTTTCATGGAGATTGCGCTCGATCAGGTGCCGCTTCCGTGTCACGTCGAGAAGAATACCGAGCTCGAGGTCCCTGAACGGTTTCAGGAGGTACCCGTACGGCAGCTGGGTCGTCGCCCGTTTTACGATCTGCTCTTCGGAATAGGTGGAGAGGAAAATGATGGGGATGTCGTGCTCTTTCCTGATCTGCTCCGCCGCCTGGATGCCGTCCGTTGACCCTTTCAGAAAAATGTCCATGATGACGATGTCCGGCCTGGTGGCGCGGACGGCGTTGATGGATGCTTCGGCATTATCGACTGTATCGGCGACTGAAAAGCCGTATCGCTCGATGATCATGCCGATATCGCATGCCACCAGGGCATCATCCTCTACGATTAAAACCTTGCAGTTGTCCATCTCAAATCACATGATATTACAAACCGGCGGACCGGGTTGTTCTTTATTTTTTGTGAAATATAAACAACGGGCGGTTTTTGTCAATACATTAATAATACTGACCGGTCAGTTTTATTCCGGCTACTCCCGAGACGCGCTGTTGTTGCGTTAGTACATATTTAGTACACATTTGGTCTATTTTCCCTTAAATACCGGCTCTCTTTTCTGCATGAAGGCCATGAAGCCTTCTCTGGCGTCCTCGGTCTGGGTCAGTCGCGCAGAGCATACCCGATCTGTCTTCAGGCCTTCCTCTATACCCTTTTCGATACCGGCGGTCATTCCCTGGAGTATGCTGCTTACAGCCAGGGGCGCGCGTTTTGCGAGGTCCCGGGCGAATTCCATGGTACCGCTCATCAGGCCGCCTTCCGGGAATACGCGCTCAACAAGCCCGATCTCCAGGGCCTCGGCGGGAGTGAGCCTCTTGCTGAACAGGATAAGCTCCAGGGCCCTTGGCCTGCCCAGGAGGCGGGCCATCCTCTGGATGCCGCCCCAGCCGGGCGTGATGCCCAGGTTGACCTCCGGGCAGCCGATCCGGGACCTGGGCCCGTCGAGCATGAAGCGGAAGTGGCAGGCAAGCGCCAGCTCGCACCCGCCGCCGAGCGTGAACCCGTTGAGCGCGGCGATCACCGGTTTTGGGAACCGGTCGATGCGGTTGAAAAGTTCAATGGCGTCCGGACCCTTGGCAAGGTTCGCGACATCTCCAACGTCCATGCCCGCGCAGAACCCCTTTTCTCCGGCGCCGGTAAGGACGATAACACGGACCTGTTCGTCTTTTTCCAGCGCGTTGAAAGCGCTGTCCAGGTCTTCACGCATTGCCAGGTTGATCGAGTTCATCGGCGGTCGGTTGAGCGTGACGACCGCTATAAAGTCCTGTATTTCAACAAGCAGGGTTGTGTACGCCATGATTGATCCTCCGGAAACAATCTAGATTGCTGCCAATGAGATAGTAAAAGGAGCGAATTGTCAATTAACATTTAACGATCGTTAAAATAATCTTGACAATAGTTTCTGCCCGGGATTTCCTGCAGAGAAGGGTGACACCAATGAAGAGAGGCGCACGCTTGTCGGCCGACGGATCAGGAAGGTCTGCCGCGGTCCCCTGCTCTGATGTTCGGGAAAGCCATGGCCATACCCGGAAATGAAATCTTCAACTCGTTTTCTCACCTTGCCGGCGCGACCGCCAGCGCATTCATGACCGCGCTGTTTGTCGTCATCGCAGCGGCCCATGACACGGCGCTTGCTGTTGCGGTCGGCATGACGGGGGCTTCGTACATACTCCTGTTCGCGTCGAGCTTCATGTACCACGCGAACGGGGCGGGCGGGACGGGGCGGCGCGCCTGGCTCGCGCTCGACCATCTCGCGATCTTCGTGATGATGGCCGGCTCCTATGTCGGCCCGCTCTATATTTTTGCCCCGGAAGAACTGCGGCGCGTCCTCCTGGCTGCGGTCGCGCTCTGCGCTGCGGCCGGCATTGTCCTGAAAATCAGGCTCATGGACTCGCCGAACTGGGTCAGCGTGGCAATTTACGCGCCGCTCGGGATGATCTCAATCGTGCCCATGGCTCTCCTCTGGCATGTTGCTGACACGGCGCCGGCTCACCTTGTGCCCCTCTCCCTGATGAAAGCCCTGCTGGTCGGCGGTCTTGCCATGTACGGGATCGGCGGCATGGTATACGCGCTCCGTCGGCCCGATCCGGGACCGCAGCTGTTCGGCTTCCACGGCCTTTTTCACGTGTGCGTTCTTGCGGGCGCCGGCCTGCACGGTGCGGCGCTCTATTATTCCATCAGGGCGTATCCCGTTATCAGGGAATGCGTGTCCCGCGTTTCGGGGTGACGCGTGCGCCGCGTCCCGGGCCAGCGGCGGACCGCGGCCGCGTCGAAGGATTTGGCCCTTCTGCATTATATTTGCTTGACACGGAAAGCCTCCCGCGGCAACTATTCATTTTTTATTACGCGCAATGAACGGCCCTTCAAGACGGCCGATTTGATCTCCGAGGATGGTGTATGAAGATTGACGATTGCAGAACCTGTAAAAACCATGTCATGTATCAAAACGGATACGTAATATGCAACTATTATAACATGCACGAACAGCGGGTAACCGGAACGAGGGAGGGTTTGACCTACCTTGTCGCGTGCCCGCGCGAGGAAGCGAACGACCGATAACTGCCCGCAGCCCCGCAGCGGACGATCAAGCACCGGAGGTATTTTCCCGTGGCCTGCGATAATCTCAAAAACAACATGACCATATGCAACTGCTCGTACGAGCCCTGCTCGCGCAAGGGAAAGTGCTGTGAATGCATCCAGTACCATCGCGGGGCAGGGGAGCTCCCCGCCTGTTTTTTTCCGAACGACGTCGAGCGGACTTATGACCGGTCGGTGGAGCGCTTCATCCGCTGTCACCGGTAGCATCTATTCTAACGCCGCGGCATTCCGCGGGCTACGCAGCCCGCGCTTTTCTTGACAAATATATGAAAATGGCTTACTATTGACAGCCATTGATGTTCATTCATCCGGTGTAATGCGGCGTTCGCGCCGGCCGGAGTACTGATTGGAGGCGACCCATATGTTCATGGTGAACCCGTTATCCGCCATGAGCATCGGAGAGGTATTCTCGACCCGCCCATCTGCCCGTATTTGGATGGAGAAGTTTATGGAAATGCAAAAATAAAGCAGACATGATATATAGGAGAAGATTATGGCGCATATATGCCCCTGGTGGGCCGGGTTCATCCTGGTGCATCCCCTGCGTAAGATAAAACAGGACCCGCACAGGATTCTTTCGCCCTACGTCAGGGAGGGCATGGTTGTGGCGGATGCCGGGCCGGAATGGGTTTTTTCAGCATCCCGATGGCGCGCATGACGGGTCCCCGGGGTAATGTCATCTGTATTGATGTCCAAAAAAAGATGCTCGGCTATCTCGGGAAGCGGGCGCAGAAAGCCGGTGTATCGGCGGTAATGAATTACCGTCTCTGCTCCGAGGATTCTCTCGGGATTGACGACCTCGCCGGAACCATTGATTTCCTTCTCCTGTTTGCAGTGCTCCACGAGATCCCGAACCGGGAGTCCCTCTTTGTCCAGATCAACCGTGCCCTCAGGCGTGGCGGCAGAGTGCTCTTCGCCGAGCCGGAGGGCCATGTAAAGCGCAACGACTTCGATGCGTCGGTTGCCATGGCCCTTCGTAACGGCTTCACGGTGGCCGGCCACCCGCAGCCCATCTGGCGCAGTCACGCCATCCTGCTGGAGAAGAAGTGATGCGTGCGGGGCGGGCTAACCGGCCCAGCGCCCCAGAAACGGGACGCGAAGCATGATGCGGAACAACGCGACCGCCCGGGTACTCCTGATATCAGCCAACAGGGAGGACGTCAACATGGCGGCATGGCCGCTGGGGCTCGCCTGCGTCGCCTCGGCGACAGAGAGCGCCGGTCATGCGGTCCGCCTGCTTGACCTGTTGTGCCATCCGGATCCGATGTCAGCCCTCGATGCCGCGGTTGCCGAATCGCGGCCCGATGTTATCGGCGTTTCCGTCCGTAACATTGACGACCAGCGGATGGAAAGAGTTCATTTTCTTCTCCGGGACGTAAAAACAGTCATTGACCGCTGCCGCCTGCTTACCCGGGCCCCGATCATTCTGGGCGGGGCCGGGTACAGCATATTCCCGCAGAGTGCGCTGGACTTTCTGGGTGCGGATATGGGACTGCCCGGCGAGGGAGAACGCGCGTTTCCGATGCTCGTGGAGCGCATCATGTCGGGCGCAGACCCCGCCGGGCCGTATCTCCTGCATCGCGCCGGGACCGCGCCTGCGGGGACCAGGAGCTTCATAGATGATCTCGATGATTATCCGCTCCCCGGTCCGGAAATCCTCCCTCCGGAAGCATACGGGGAGCGGGAGTTCTGGATGCCGGTACAGACCAGGCGCGGCTGCGCCATGGACTGCTCCTACTGCTCAACGCCGGCTATAGAGGGACGCGTGCTCAGGAAGCGCTCACCTGCAGCTGTCGCGCGGTGGCTCGGGCGATGCGCATCGGCCGGCATCAGGCGCTTTTATTTCGTGGACAACACATTCAATCTCCCCGGTGCCTATGCTCGCGAACTCTGCGAAGCAATTGCAGCCGAAGCGCCGGGTGTGTCATGGCGGTGCATCCTTTACCCGTGGAAGACAGACGGCCGGCTCGCGGACGCCATGGCGAGGGCCGGGTGCGCGGAGGTGAGCCTCGGGTCAGAGAGCGGGTCGGGAGACATGCTCACGTCCATGAACAAGCGTTTTTCGCCGGACGACGTGCGGCATGCGTCCCGGCTGTTTGCCGATCGGGGGATCAGGCGCATGGGCTTTCTTCTGCTGGGAGGGCCGGGAGAGAGTATGAAAACCGCGGAGGAAAGCCTCGTGTTTGCCGATTCACTTGGCCTGGAAGCGCTCAAGATCACGATAGGCATCCGGATCTATCCCTGCACGGCGCTGGCCAGGAGGGCGGTTGAAGAGGGACTGATCGGCGCCACTGATGACCTCCTTGCGCCCCGTTTTTACATGGCGCCCGGCCTTGAATACCCGCTCCGTGAGATGGTATCCGCCTGGGCTTCGTCCAGGCCGGGATGGCTGCTCTGACCCCGGCCCCAGGCTCTGACCCTCGGCCCCCAGGCTCTGACCCCGGCCCCAGGCTCTGACCCCGACCCCAGGCTCTGACCCCCCGGGCCCCCGGGCCTCAGGAAAAAAACAATAAAATTTGTAAAAAAAACTTGCAAAATGCAACTAATGTATTTTGGTTGGATAGTCAATCAAAACTCGCACCGGGCGGTCGGTTAGGGACGGGCCGAAGCGGTTTGAAATTTCAGGAGGTTATGCATGAGATCAATGCTAGAGGGAGTCAGAGTCATCGATTTTACCGCGAATATTGCAGGACCAGCGGCAACCACGTTCCTTGCAGACATGGGCGCCGAAGTCATAAAGGTGGAAAAACCCGGCATCGGCGATGACGCGCGTCTCTTTCCGCCGTACGTGAACGGATTTTCCGCGCCTTTTATCGTCATGAACAGGGCCAAGAAGGGCGTCGTGATAGATATTAAGAAGCCGGAGGGGGCGGCCCTGCTCAAGGAGCTGGTGGCCGCTTCGGATGTGCTCGTGGAAAACTACAAGCCCGGCGTCATGGAGCGCCTGGGGCTTGATTACGAAAGCCTCAAGAAAATAAACCCGAAGCTCATCATGCTTTCGCTTTCGGGTTATGGACAGTTCGGGCCCCTGTCAAGGCGTCCGGCCTACGATTCCATTATCCAGGCCTGTTCAGGGATAATGGACGTTACTGGTTTCTCCGACGGCCCCCCCGTGAAGGCGGGCCCCATCATCATCGACCTTGCAACCGCCATGCAGGCGGCGTTCGCCGTGTGTGCCGCACTCTATGCGCGCGAGCGGACCGGCGAGGGCGAATACCTGGATGTATCGATGTACGACACGGCCGTCAACATGCTGGCCGGGGTCTGGACCGATTACACCGTCACCGGCAACGTGCCCAAGCGGACGGGCAACCGGTATCCCTATGTAAGCCCCTTTGACACGTTCCATGCAAAGGACGGCTATTTCATGATCTGCAGCGCGGGCGACTCGACCTTTCACAAGCTCTGCGACGCCATGGGGCGCCCGGACATGAAAACCGACAGCCGCTTTAATAATCTTTTCACGCGAAACGCAAACGAGCCGCAGCTGCGCGAGATCATCCAGGAGTGGGTCGGCGCGCACACGACATCGGAGCTCATGGAGTACACCACGAAGTTCGACGTGCCCGCCTCGCCGATCATGAATGTGAAAGACGTTGTCGAGCATCCCCACACGAAGGAGCGGGGACTTCCGGTAGAGGTGGACCAGCCCGGGCGCGGAAAGGTCGTCATTTACGGACCGCCGACCAAGGCGAGGAACAGCGAGATCAGGGCCCGCGGAGCCGCGCCGGAGCATGGCCAGCACACGGAATGGGTTCTGGCCGAGATCCTGAAAAAATCCCTGGACGATATCGAGCGCCTGAAGCAGGCCGGTACCGTCAAACAGGCGACGCCGCCGGCAGCGCCTGTGTCGTAGAAGCAAATACGCGGTCTCCGGCCGGCAGCGCGGTGTAACGGGCCGCCGGCCGGGGATCAGTATCTTCCCGGTTAAGGCATCGTGACAGGTTCCTGCCCGGCACTCACCTGATCCTTTATCCCCGTCTCGCGGAAAACATGATGCAGTAACGGCAATCAGGAAAACCCTGACAAATAAAAAAAATATTTTTTATTGAACAGGCCCGATTTATGCATTACTATTAATCGGGGTGGAGGAAGAATGGGGTCATCTTTGTAAAAGGAATGGCCCTCAATGGTAAAGAAGAGCACACTGAACGATTTTTTTCTTTCCAGTTACTATGATCTGGAATATCTCGAATTCAAAAAAGCTCAGTTCATGCTTCGTTTCTGCATGATATTCCTCGGGCTTTTGCTGACGCTGGCTGTCCTGGCCGCGGTCATGAACGCGGAACAATTCGCACGGTATATACTCATCATCCTCCCGACCCTGGCCGTCATGCTGTTCGCGCTGTACCTGATAAAGGCCGGGAGGGCCGCCGTGGCGACGAATATGCTGGCCGTGTCCTCGACCATCGTCATTATTGTCGGCTTCTTTTTCAGGCCGCCGTACCTTGCCGGCGTTTCACTCGGTTATTTCATGTACATGAGCCTTGTTTTCATCACGCTCTTTTCGAACCTCTGGTTTTCGCTGCCCGCGTTCATCAGTTTTATCACTGCCCATATCGTATATTATGCGGTGATGTCCCCGGGGATAACGGTTGCCGAGATGTCGGAGATGGCCAGGACAACCATGCTGGACGGCGTCGTATCACTGTCGATGGTCTATGCGGTAAGCCTTTCCGCCTCGCGCATACTCAACCAGGCGATAGCCCGGAGCAGGAACGAGAGCGAGATGAACAGGAAACAGTACACCGAGATCAAGGACCTCAACGAGGCGATACGCTCGGCTTCGAACAGGGTGACCGACTCCATCCGGGTCATGTCGTCCATCGTGGAGAAGAACGCGGTAGCCGCGCAGAGCCAGGCGGCGTCCGTCGAGGAGCTGACCGCGACCATGGAGGAGATATCCGGCAGCATCAACAGCGTGACGGGAGCGGTCCATGATCAGAACGGGTCGATCGGCGGGCTCGTGGACAGCATCGGGAGCATGTCCGGCTCGATTGACGCGATGGAACTGTACGGCACGGAGATAGCGGGCCTGTTTACCACCCTCATGGAGCGGGGCGAAGAGGGACGGAAGGCCACCGAGCTGCTTGACATAACCAACAACAAGATCATGACCAACTCCAACAACATTCTCTCCGTGGTGAGCATCATGGAGGATTTTTTCGAGAAGATCAACCTGCTGGCGCTCAACGCTTCGATAGAGGCGGCCCGGGCCGGGGAGCACGGCCGAGGGTTTGCGGTCGTGGCGGAGGAGATCGGCAAGCTGTCCGACACGTCCGCCCGCGACCTGAAGCAGATATCGGCCCTGATCGAGACAAACAAGACGGACGTCGAGACCGGCAACAGGACCATCATCGATATAATCGGCTTCATCCGGGTGCTCCTGGAAAACATTGCGCATATACGCCTCAAGACCGACGAGGCCAACAGCGAGGTGCACCGTCAGAAGATGATAAAGGACGAGATGAACACGAGGACAAAAGACGTCAAGGAGCGCGCCGACCAGATCGAGCACTCCATAGGCGAGCAGAAGATCGCGATCGAGGACGTTGTCAAGTCCATCGACGAAACGAACAAGACCATCCAGTCGAACACCATGAGAACCGAGGAGCTCCGCCGGAGCGCCGAGGAATTGACCGCCGTGTCCAAAAATCTCAACCTCGCGTTCGCACACGGGGGGACGGGCCGCGGCACTGCTTGAACATCACAGATCGGGTGCGATTTCCGACCGGATTACTATTAATTCTTGACATTATCTTGTGAATCGGCAATGATAGACGGGAGGTTCCGGCAGGCCCGAAGGAGAAGGGGCGGCCCGGATCCCACACCCGGGGGGGTGCCATGGTCAAAAGCCTTGCCGCGGATGTCGTCATCGTCGGAGCCGGCACTGCCGGATCATACACGGGATGGAAGCTCGCTCAGGCGGGCCATTCTGTTATCATCGTGGAACGGAACCGGCGTGGAATGCTCGGCCGGAACATCGGGATATTCCACATGGACGAGATACGGTTCGACCGGTACGGCATACCCGTGCCGAAAGGCAGCGAGCTGATCGCCTACCATCCCGAGGGGCTGGCATGGCCGCCGGACGGGAACCGCGCCAAGCGGGTGCGCTATGCCTTCTACGTGATGGAGCTCCCCCTCTTTATAAACCGCATGCAGAAATACGCCGAGGACGCCGGTGCCCGCATCATGTTCGAAACCGGCGCGGAGGCCCCGATCATCCACCACTCCGCCGTGAGCGGTGTGCGCGTGCTCTCGGGGGGGCCAGAGGATCGAGATAAACTCGCGTATCGTGATCGATGCCTCCGGAACGGAGTCGGCCGTGAGGACCGGGCTTCCCTGGAGCATGGGAATGGAAACAGACCCCATCAAGGAGGGGGAATTCCTCTATGTCATATTGCAGTACTGGGACGATATCGCCGGCAAGGAAACGGGGGATTTCCCGAGCGGGCTCAACTTTTACCCGTACCATAAGGCCTTCGTCAACCCGAGCTACGGCACCGGCGCGATCGTTGGTATAGGGCAGCCGGGGAGCCTGGAACAGGCTGAGCGGGTGCAGGACGAGTTCCTTGCCGAGCGTTTCCCCGGGGTTCAGCACAAGCTGCTCAGGAAAACGTGGGGAAGGACCCCGTACCGCCGGCCGCCGCTCTCGCTGGTAACAGACGGCTTGATGGTTGTGGGCGACGCGGCCTTCCTGACAAAGCCCTTCTCCGGCGAGGGCGTCACCTCCGGGTTTGAGGCCTGCTCGATTGCCGCCGAGACCGCGTCGGCGGCGCTGAAGAAGGGGGACACGGGCAAGCGGGCCCTCTGGCCCCTTAACGTCAGTTACTTTCGCGGCCAGGGAGCCAAATTCGCCGGCCTTCTCGCGCAGCTGCCGGCCGCCGCCGGGCTCGGCCGGGAGGACGTGAACTACCTCTTCAGGAAGAACGTGATCTTCTCATCGCGCGATTTCGAATCGATGAACCGGGATTTCGAGGTGAAGCTCGGTCCGGTGTGGATGCTCGCGGTGGCCGTGAAGCTGGTCCTGGGCCGCCTCGGCGGCGGCCTTTCAAAAAAAGGATTCAAGTCGCTCCTCGACGCCATGAAGGCGGCGGCGGAGATCCGGGCCCACTATGAAGCGTTCCCGGACGATCCGTTCCGCTTCGATGAGTGGGCGCTCGCCGCGCGCCGCCTCTGGGGCGAGGTATAGCCCGGGCTACTGCTTGGCCATGATGCCGCCGTCGCAGGGGATGACCGCGCCGGTCATGTAATCGGACGCCTTTGACGCGAGGAACACCGCGAGCGCCTTTATGTCGTCCTCCTCTCCCACCTTCTTGAGCGGTATGTAGCCTATGAACGCGTCAAGGATCGGCTTCATCTCCGGCTTGAACAGGTACTTCATCATGTCGGTGTTGAAAAAGCCGGGTGCTATGGCGTTGACATGAATTTTGAACTTCGCAAGCTTGACCGCCAGGTTCATGGTCAAAATGTTCAGCGCCGCTTTGGTCGAGTTGTAGGCAACGGCGGGGTGCGCCTCCTCGAGCGATCCGCGCTCGCCGTGGATGGACGAGATGTTGATCATCTTGCCGCCGCCGGCGTCCTTCATGACCTGCGCCGTCAGCTGCGACAGCATCCAGGCGCCCCGTATGTTCACATTGAATATGGCGTCCCATTTCTCCAGCGGGAAATCGAGCGTGGGCGCTCCCCAGGTGAGGCCCGCGTTGTTGACCAGGATGTCCACCTTCCCGAATTCCTTCATGGTCACATCGATCAGGTTCTTGCACTGGTCCCTGTCCGCCACGTCGAGCTTCACGGCGATCGCCTTTACGCCGAGGGCGGAAAGCTCCTTCGCCGTCTTTTCGCAGTTCTCGACCTTCCGCGACGCGATCACCAGGCTGGCCCCGGCTTCCGCGAGCCCGGTCGCTATGAATTTGCCTATGCCCCTGCCGCCGCCGGTCACGATGGCGACCTTGCCGGCCAGGTCAAACATTTCCTGTACTTTCATGGGTTCCTCCGATAATTGAAATGCGCTGTGCGCGTATCCAATTCTTCGAGAGACCGGGTTTTATTCAAGCATTTATTGGCCCGATGGGCAGGATCGGCGTTGACAACGCCGGGTCACTTCCCGGCATCGGGCGATGCAAAAACGAAAGGGCTTGACCGGGATATGCGTCTGTGATATACTACGCACGTCCCTATACACGCTTGGAGGTGACATCATGGAAGGATGGAGCGACGACGAGATCCAGAACAAAAATCTTATGGCGCCCTGCGGGCTCTACTGCGGGGCGTGCGGGGTCTACATCGCCACCCGCGACAACAACGAGAAGTTCAAGCAGATCATGGGCAATCTCTACGGCACGAAACCGGAACAGACCGAGTGCCTGGGATGCATGCAGCCGGAGCCACCGGCGAAAATGTACGGGTACTGCCGCATCTGCGACATCCGTACCTGTGTCAGGTCGAAGGGCTGCTATTCCTGCCACCAGTGCGCGGACTGGCCCTGCGACAGGATCGAGAAGTTCGGGTTCGCGACCGGGAGGAGGGTGATGCAGAGCACGATCCCGGTATGGCGCGAGAAGGTGAAGCAATTCGGCGACGAGAAGGGGAGCGAGGAATGGGCCCGGTCCGTGTGTGAACGGTACCACTGCCAGTCGTGCGGAAAGCCGCTCTTCCGCGGCGCCAGGCGGTGCCGTTCGTGCGGGAAGGACGTGACAGGGGATCTGGACGGCACGATATAATTCGTACTCGGACGCGGCATTCATGACTCACGAAAAGCCTTAAACGCGGGACATCCGGCCAATCGCTCTACGCGTGTAATCCATCCTGGTATTTTTTGTTGATTGTCCACAATATACCTTGTTCGATGACATTCTTCCTGCAATAACTGTTTGAACTCCGGATTTCTTTTCGTGTGACCCGCAAGCCATGCCAGGGCACGACTCATGGAATAACGCGATATTATACCCGGCATGTCCCACTCCGGGTAAATGGCATCCTGCCGGCAGGCCTCCCTGATAATTGTATAAACAATCACGGATTAAAACCTGATGGGAGCTGCAATGGCCGCAATCTGTTGCAGGAAAAACCCGCCCGTGCGGATAATCGCATATCATTCAACATGAACCACGGACGATAAAGAGACGATCGATACACTATCGCCTGCCGATGAAATGAATAACGCCTGTTAGTTAAATTACCTTTCTTTGCCATCCCGCCGGGAATATATATTGACAATCATAATCTGAAATTTTTCATGACAGCATTTGAATAAAATAATTTGGGGGTGTACTATGAATTCGCTCACATTTAGTTTTAAAAAATACCGGTTTGAGATCTACAATAAACCGGGAAAATGGATGAGGCCATCCGACCTGAATGCAATACAGGAGAGGGTAAGCATTATTGCGACAAAAAGGCTTGGTATGAAGCCGTGCTTCAGTTTTTTCAAGGATGTTAAGTATTTATCGAACAAGCTGATCGTTTTATGCGCGGATCGGAAAAAGCCTGTGGATTATTCCTGTTGCGTCATGAGCTATCTCGGCAAATACAAGGAATCAAATGTCATTCATCTTGGCGCGGTGTATTCAGTGAATGAAAACAAAGGCTTGATGAAGCTGATTTACGTTATCGGCCTGATATACTCATTTCTTAAAAATGGCCTGTTCAGGAAAATGTACATCACGAGTCTAACCCATACGCCGAAGATATTCGGTGTCGTAACAGAAAGCTTTGACAATGTATACCCGAATATAAATCCTGATGACACGCCTTCAGCCATTCACTTGACATTAAAAGACATTTTCATCAATACGTATCTCACGGAATGGGAACTGGAGGAGGTTCCTGTGATTGAAAATTCGTTTGTCATAAGGGGATTTCGGGTACAAAAGGACGGGTCAATTCTATACCCTGATTCGATTCTGACAGTTCCGAAACATCGAAAAAAAGAATTCAATGATCGATGCTTTCAGATGATTGATTACCCCAGTGGTGACGAGATACTGCAAACGGGTTTGTCGCGAGGTTTGTTTAGTTTTCTTTTAAGGAATATCAGTGTGTTTAATTATTCCTGACCCGCAGTTTCCCGGGAAATGCATTGAAAACGGTCTATCCCCAGTCCCATGACTCTTCGGTTGACGGGGTCATGGTGCCGGGGACAATATGGTATTCCATATATGGTCGACGGGGAACATATTGTTAATAATCCCGGCCTTGATGATAGACCGCATTTTTCAATGTTATATAAAAAATAATACAATACCGGTTATCCGACATTTTATGTATTGACATTGCAGAAGAACTATTTATTTATAAGAAAGCCGTATGCGATTTGCTTTACGTGTTCATCCAGAAGGTGATGCTTGTTATGAATCAATAGTCTGATGGTAATCGGTCATCATGAATCTTAACGATTATATTAAAAAAAAATACAGCAATGAAGATTATATCGTGCAGCAAAAAGCGTATGAGTTATTCTGGATTAATATAATAATCAGCGTAATTCTCCTCATCGTCAGCATTATAAATCTTACAACAAAGGCATCAACTCACCCGGTCGTTATTACTCTTACGAACATATTCTTGCTGGTCTTCCTTCTTATAACATGCTGGCTGTTGCTGAAAGGCCGCTATTCATTAGCGGTTGTGTTCACGATCATTGCCCTTACCGTCAGGATTGTCGCAGGTTGTGTAATAAAAATCGAATCCATGTCCATCCTGGGATCAAACAATAATATCTATTTCATGTTCGCATTGATGGCGTTTACCTCTTTTTTCGGGAATAGAACCATCATTACCTTTGTCTCGTTATTTCTTATAGCAACAAATATATCTTTTGCGCTCATCATTCGCGAATTTTATTCAACCAGCCTGATGAATTATATCATCGGTTCAACCATCAACAGCACCATAACCCTTATCGTAGTTTTTATCCTCTCGTATTTTATCTCGCGGATAGCGGACACTGCTCTTTTGAAAACCCAAAATGAACTGGAAAACAACAAAAAGCTGAGCGGCACGCTGGAAAACAAGGTTCTTGAGCTGCAATCCCTGAATGAAATCATGGAAGACATGAACCAGGAGCTTATCGATACTTCGAGCGCGTTACTGCAGTCTAATGAAGAGACACGCATTTTCAAGGAGCTTGCCGATGCTTCCACTCAGGGGTTTGTAATTTCGGATGCGGATGGGAAAATCTCATATACCAATGAAGCGATGAAGAGGCTTGTCACTAGTGATTCCGGCTATGCCATAACAGCCAGGCAGTTGCTTTCACTTTATCCTGAAGAATACGTTGCAAAACTTACCGGGGAAATCATGCCCTGCGTAAAGACCCGGGGTTATTGGACCGGTGAGTTGCCGATTTGTACGCCCGATGGATCGGTTATTCCAACGTTTCAGAATATTTTCATTATCGGGAGCGACGAAAAGAAAACAGCATCATTTGCAACGATTGTTACAGATCTGCGGGAGCATAAAAAACTCGAAGAACAGCTTGTAATGGCCCAAAAAATGGATGCGGTGGGGCGGCTTGCCGGCGGGATCGTGCATGATTTCAACAACTTTCTGACAGCCATTGCTGGTTACAGTGATCTGTTGTACAGTCAAATGGACACGAACGATCCCCGGATCAATGATGTAAAAGAAATAATGAAAGCGGTTGGCCGTTCATCCGCTCTGACAAGACAGATTTTAGGCCTTACAAAAAAACAGTTTGTAAGGCCCGTACCTGTTGATATCAATAGCGAAGTTAAAGAAATGAATAACATGGTCACCCGAACCGTTGGCGAAAATGTTGAGCTGTCGGTTACGCTCGATGACAATATTCATATCATCCAGATTGATCCTGTCCAGATTGAGCAGATTATCCTGAACATGGTCATCAATGCCCGTGATTCAATGCCGGCGGGAGGCAGACTGAGTATTAAAACTGAAAACAGGTATTTCAGCGAAGATGACCGTACCCGCCTGCCGGTGCCGCAGCCGGGTTATTATGCATCCTTGTCAATAGAAGATACGGGGATCGGCATTCCGAAGGAGAACCTGGAAAAAATCTATGAACCGTTCTATACGACCAAGGAGCCCGGCAATGGTACCGGCCTGGGGCTATCCATTACGAGAAGTATTGTTGAAAATAACGGCGGGTTTATAACAGTCGACAGCGAGCCCGGCCGGGGTACGATTTTCCAGGTTTTTTTTCCGGCAATCCAGGAACGTATCAAGGTTTCAGAAAAGAAAAAAATACCCATTAGCAAGCTGCGGGGAAACGGCGAAACAATACTCGTCGTGGAGGATCAGGATGAAGTGAGAAAATTCGCATCGACTGCATTATCCGCTAACGGATACAGGGTTTTGGAGGCTTCAACATTTGCCGAAAGTCTGGACATGATGGAACGTCACGGGCCAACGATTGATTGTGTGTTCAGCGATCTCATGCTTCCGGATACGACGGGAACTCAATTGTTTAAAATGGTGATTGAAAAAAATAAATCGATTAAATTTATACTGTGCAGCGGTTATACGGAACGGGAATCGAGCTGGAAGGAGATTATGGACCAGGAATACCCCTTTATTGCCAAACCGTATTCGCTCAACGAACTGCTGCGGGTAATCTATCACACGCTCCATCCCTGACACCCGAATTTTACGGACAGCCGTCGGAACCGGATTTGTGATTTGATTGCGCTGTGCCCCGGGTCCTTTCTCGGATGTAATACATCTTGACATTTTCTAGTCGCCGGATGATAATCGGGTGATCGTGCATTCCGCAACTGAAAATATAATGGTTATACTGGTAATCAAATACATCTTCATCGGTATCGGCATTGTCCTTGCCTATGAAATTCTGCGCTTCATAATAAAGGACAAGATCCTTAAGCGGCTCAACCGCTCCGTGCGGCAGTATATTTCGGCATATAATATCAAGCTGGACAAGTACAAATTCATGAACAAGTTCATCGTGAAGCAGGAGCTGATGAACGATGACGAAATCCACAATGCCATACTCGTCCATGCGCGCGAGAAGGGGATCAATATCCAGGATGTCGACGAGCTCGTCGAGGAGTATATCGAGGAGATCGTTCCCTTTTTCAACCTACTCTCGTATTACAAGATCGGCTTCTGGATTGCCAACTTTTTTCTCAACCTCCTGTACGAGGTCGTGATAGACCGTGAAAACGCCGAGAAGATCGGCAAGATACCGAAGGATTCGGCCGTCGTCTTCGTCATGAACCACCGGAGCAATGTCGACTACGTGCTGGTCGCCTTCATGCTCTACCGGAACATATCAATCAGCTACGCGGTGGGGGAATGGGCGCGCGTGTGGCCCCTCGAATACATATTCAAGTCCTTTGGCGCGTATTTCCTGCGGCGCCAGTACCGGGAGAAGCTGTACCATCTCGTGCTCGAGAAATATATCCAGATGATCAGCCGGCAGGGCGTCACCCAGGGTATTTTCATCGAGGGCGGCCTCACCCGCGACGGCAGGTTCCGGGACTCCAAGATCGGCCTCCTTGATTATATCGTCAGGATCAAGGACGATACGGACTTTACGAAAGAGATCGTGTTCGTCCCCGTGGGCATCAATTACGACTGGGTCCTGGAGGACCGGGTTCTCATAAAGGAATGGAAAGAGCATAAGGAAAAGACCGGTTTCCGGGAAAATATCGTCTCCCTGTTCCGCATCGTGCTGAAGACCCCGTTCATCGTCCTTTTCAATTTCGCGCGCTACCTGACCGGACGGCTGAAACAGCACGGGTATGCCAGCGTGAGCTTCGGGGACCCGGTACCGGTCTCGGATTTTTTGAAAGCGCATAAAAACTTTTTCAGGCTCGGCCGGAACGAGCGACTCGCCCTGGTGAAAGAGTTCGCGGACGGCCTGCTCGATCGGATCGGCGAGGTGGTCCCGGTAACGCCGGTCTGCCTTGCCTCGCGCGCGATCCTGTCGCTCGGCAGGGACAGCTTTGACCGCGACCTGCTTGTTAAAACGATCATCCGGATCAACCATGAGCTCAAGAAGCGGAAGAGACGCATCGTAATCGGCAAGGCGTTTAAAAGCTACCAGCAGTCCATGGACACGCTGGTCACCGAAAAGAAGGACCGGCAAAAGGAGCTGGTCTCCTTCGAAGAGGACTTTCTCGGGGTCAACGAGGCGCGGAACATGGCGCGCATAGCCCTGGAGATCCTCAAGCGGCGGGACATTGTCAGGATCAGGAACAACGAGATAACGGTGAATAAAAAAAATATTTCATTCATCGAGTATTATGCCAACCTGTTGAATTATGAAGAATGAGGGGAACGGCCGTTGCCTGTCCGTGCAACCGTGCCAGCTGCATCCATGAAGCCTGTAGCGTTGTTTGTCCGACTTGTAAGCATTGCCCTGTTGTTTTCGGCAATCCATTCCTGCTCCGAGGAGACGGCCGGCATGAAGACACCTGTCGCACGCGCGACTGAAAAAAACCCAGGCCACGGGTGGGTAATCCTGGTCCACGGCATGCTCAGCGGCCCGAGGGCCATGTCGAGGATCGAAAACGAGCTGCTCCGCAACGGATACCGCGTGATAAATTTCGGGTATGACAGCAGGAAGGACTCCATACAAACCGTCGCCGACAACCTGGACAGTACCCTGAGGACAGAGCTCCCGAACGATGCCGGGGCAATTCATTTCGTAACCCACAGCCTGGGAGCGGTGGTCGTGCGATATTACCTGTCAGAACGAAAAATGAAGAACCTCGGGCGGTTTGTCATGATCGCGCCGCCCAACCAGGGCTCCGTATGGGGAAAGACGCTCGTAAAAAACATTCCCGCGGTGAAGTTCCTGCTCGGCATTACCGGCGAGGAGCTGCAATACTCCCTGAAATACCGGCCTGCCCAGCCCCCGCCGTGCGAATTCGGGGTCATCTCGGGCGGTACCGGAACGAGCCGGGGCCTCAACCCCCTGATCCCGGGCGATAATGACGCCACGGTCGCCGTGGAGGAAACCAGGCTGGAAGGGATGAAGGACCATATCGTCATACCGGGCCAGCACACCATGCTCCTGTTCCAGAAGCGGGTCGTGGACAACGTCGTCTCCTTCCTGGGGACCGGGAAATTCATCTATTGATCGAACGGAAAGGGCCCGGGGCCGGGAATCTCGACCTCGTGATTATCCGGCTGCAATCCTGTAGGCGGAAAACAGGGAGATGCAACCGAAGACGATCAGGCAGGCGCCCGCGAATGCTACCAGGTATTTCTGCATGGATCGGTTCATGATCCGGTGAAGCCTGCTTGCCGCGTATGTCAGGGGTATGAACCAGGCCAGTACGCCCAGCATGATTACTGCGATCGAGACGGCGATGAACCCGGCAGAAGCGGGGACCCGGTCCTTCCAGATCATGAAAAAATTTCCCGCTATCGCGATCCAGCCTATGATCGTCATCGGGTTCGTCAGGGTAACGACAATGCCTGAGACAAAGGTCACCCACGGCTTCGACTGGAGCAGGGAAGCTCCCCTTTCATCGGCGCCTGAACTGCTCCTGGACGATGCCATGGTCATGATGCCTATCAGGACAAGCAGGACGCCGCACACGATCCAGAGGACGAGCTTGTTGCCGTCATCCTGAATAAAACTGGCCAGGCCGAAATATACCAGGCAAATATAAAATATGTCCGAGAGGCTGGAGCCCATGGTGAAGATGAGGCTGTTACGGAACCCGTACTGGATTGCCCGCTGGCATGCGATGACCGTGACAGACCCGGGAGGTATCGCGACTATCACGCCCAGGACAAGGGCCGAGATAAAGAATTCGATTATCAAGTTGTTATTGGTTCCCGTCCAGCAGTTTACAGTGACTATTCAGTCAGGCCATCGATAAATGTCAAGAAAAACAGGGCGGTCAACAGGACCGGAAGGGGACAGGGGCCCTTTATATCACTCGGCCTCCTCCTCCTCTTCCTTACTCCTGGTTAATTCAAATGAATAAACAAACGCAAACGATACTCCATAGAAGTGGTCGTATACCTTTCCGTTTCCCCGTTGCTGCATATAACGATTTTTTACCAATGATAAATATCTCGTTGTAAGCGGTATGTTCAATAAAGTACGCTCTTCAAGGTCGAGGTGATACAGCGTATTATACAGGACCTGATAACGGAAACCGAGGATGATGGTGGAGGAAATCCTTGAAACCACATATGCCAGCGACATGCTCGTATTCCCGCCGTACGAATGATACCTGAACTTAATGTCAACTTCTCCGGGGATATACAGTACCGCCGGTGAAGTCTCAAGCTTGAAAAAATCCGTGTAATAACGAAACCTCATGTTCAGGTAGAGCGCGGATATGTTCCACTGGAAGAAGAGCCCTTCGACGATACGCGCCGTGAACCCAATGCCGAGCCCCGCACCCAGGGCCCTGTCCTTGCCTGATATCCATCCTTTATTAAAACCGGTCTTGTCCAGGTCAAGTTCGCTCAACCTGCCGGTAAAATCGTATCCCTGGTACTTGAACCCGGTGAATAATTTAAAGAAGCTGACTGGAGAATAGCTGAACGTCGCATCCAGGTCGTACCTGGAAATCTGGTATTTTTCCCGGAAAAAATTGACTGGCTCAAGTGTGCCGACTTTCTTTGAATAGATGCGGTATTGGTCAGTGTAAATGAACATCGCAGATAAAGAAAATTGCCGGGCGAAATCAATAGAGACAATTGGTCCATAGAGAAACGTGGGCTTCATCCGATACCTGCTGTACAGGGACATATGGGGGATGGAGGTTCCCTTGATGGAATCCGATAGGCTGAAATGCCACCAGGCGAACCAGACGGTCCCGCCGATGTTCATGCTCGCGGTAAAAGCAGGGCGGGGAACCGTGGTCAGCGTGCAGGCGATGAGCAGGGCAACGGCGTAGTTGCGGCTTATTTTCATGCAGGATACCTCCCCTTTGAATTGGAAAGCGTCTGGGGCTTCTACTCTCAGGTAACGAATCTCCCGCAACAGGGCAGTACAATTTTCCTGCCACCCGACATCTGGTGTGAGCTAGAATAAAATTAGCAGTTTGCTGAAAAGCAGCAAACCGCTAATACGGTACAGAATGTTCCGCTATATTTCGAGGCGTTTGCCGAGAAAAATGTGAGGTTTTGAGAATTCACTTCTCAAAACCGACCCTGAAAAACACCATGGATGGAGTTTTCAGGAATCTGTTAAAAACAACACACCTGTTAATAATAGTATCATGAAATTGCTCAAATTGCAAGAATAAATCTTCAGCATGAAAGCGTGTTGTGAATGAAAGAGCCGTGAGGCGTCGTATGCATAAATGGTTTCAAACCGGTCATTTTCCACTTGCCGGCACGGGCGCAGGTACTGATAGTATCCCCGCATATGGATAAAGAATCGGATACAGCGGCGATGACACGGGGGAAAGCGGTACTCCTGCTGGTCGTGGCGGCCGTGCTCTGGAGCACCGGCGGACTTTTTATCAAGAGCGTCGAGTGGGACCCCTTTGCCATAGCCGGGACCAGGAGCGGGATTGCCGCCCTGGTCGTGCTCGCCTATCTCCGGCGGCCCAGGCTCAGGTGGTCGCTCCCGCAGCTGCTCGGCGCCGCTGCCTACGCGGCCACGGTGATACTCTTCGTGCTGGCCAACAAGATGACCACTGCTGCCAACGCCATCGTGCTGCAGTACGCCTGTCCCGTGTATGTAGCGCTCATGTCCGCCGCGTTCCTGGGCGAGCGGGTGTCGGCCCGGGCCTGGATCACGGTTGCGGTCACGCTCGGCGGCATCGTGCTCTTTTTCCTGGACAGGCTCTCTCCGGGCGGGTTCACGGGAAACGTACTGGCCGTGATCAGCGGGATCACGCTCGCGGTGCTGGTGATCTGCCTGCGCATGCAGAAGGAGGGCTCGCCCACGGAGTCGATCCTTCTGGGCAACCTGCTCACCGTGGTGGTCTGCGCGCCCTTCATGTTCCGGAGCGCGCCCTCTCCGAAGGGCATGGCCGCGCTTGTCTTTCTCGGAGTGTTCCAGCTCGGCTTATCCTACCTCATATATTCGCGCGCCATCCGGCACGTGCCCGCCCTGCAGGCGATCATCGTCCCGATCATCGAGCCGGTACTAAACCCGGTGTGGGTGTTCATGTTCATGGGAGAGTCACCGGGCCCGTGGGCGATCGCGGGCGCCGCGATTGTTATCGCCGCTGTGGCGGTGTATAGCGCGCTGGAATCAAGTCGGAAAGGTTTGTGAAAATAATTAATGAAAAAATCCGCCTGGCGGGTTATTTCCCACCCGGAACGCATGGGCAGGGATAAAAACCGGCGTTAAGAAAAAAACCTCACCGGGCTCTGAATTTCTTCTTCCCTGGTTTACCGGGCGGCCCTGACGTCATGGCAGGACAATATGGTCGTGTTCAGCATCGTTGAGGTTTTGAGAATACGGGCTTTTGCGGGAGAATCAAATGGGCTCAAATATTTATTATCAGCATTAAAAACAGTGGACAGGGTGCCTGGGATATGGTCTTATTCTGCTCATACAATTAAATCAAGCAGGGGGTGTTTCGATGAAAAAATCGATGATCATCGTCTCCGTCTGTATCTGTTTAATTTCCTGCAGTACGGTCAAAGTCCAGAAAGAATCGCAGAAGGCGCCCGACATGTCAATGTACAGAACGATCTCTGTGGGCTGGATTGACTTTAATGGCGCTCAGTGGAAGGAACTGGGTTATAAGAACCAGGATTCCTGGACGAGTTGTTTTCACGAGTTGAATGTTCAGTGGTTTCAAAGTGATCTCAAGAAACGTCTGGCAAAGAAAACCTTATTATTCGGGACTTCGGGAGGGAATAATCCTAAAGGTGATCTTGCAATAACATTCAGAAACGTGAAGATTGTCAGGGGTTTTGATCCGAATTACATTTACATGGATATTGATTTTTATGCCCCGGCTGCCAGGAAACTGATTTACTCTGCCAATGTCAGAATTGCGGCAAAGGGATTTGGGCCTCAGATGTGGCGTTTCGAAGGAACACTGGGTTTCGGCATGTACAACCTTTCGGAATTTATCGAATCGAAACTGGAATGATTAACAGGCCCGGACCGGAAGGCCCTTCAGCCTTCCGGTATCTTTCTATTGTATAATATATTATACAAATTATCGCCTTTTTTTAACCACCATATCACTTTTAAGTCCTTGACACTAAAACGCCATATTTTAAAATTTCAGACAGATATAACGCAACATGAAACTGCCGGCCGGACCCATATCCGCGGACCCGCCGGCGCGGTCCGCCGGCGCGCCCTGATGGGCCCGCGGCTTTGAGCACGACCGCTCATCATAACAAAATTATCGTACAAGGGACCATCGAGATGAAACACGACAACGAGAGCTGCCCCGGCAAGCAGAAATATCTGTCGGGAAAACGTATCCTTCCAAAGCCGTCCACGAAGGACACTGACATCGTAGCATTGATAGACAACATGGACGCGTACAACGGCGGACGCCTCCGTGCCGCGTGCCAGCTCATGCGCGAGAAGTACTCCGCGGAGGACGTTACCATCGGCCTGAGCCTGGCCGGCGCCCTGACCCCGGCGGGACTCGGGCCCTCAACGGTCGTGCCGCTCATGAACCACGGCTTCGTGGACTGGCTTGTCGCGACCGGCGCAAATATGTACCACGACATGCACTATGCCTTCAACCTGCCGATGTACCGGGGCAGCCACAGCGTGGACGATGTGGACCTCCGCGACAAGGGCGTTACGCGCATTTACGACATCCTCTTCGATTACGAAGACGTGCTCATGGAGACCGACCGCATCCTGAGAAAAATCATGCTCCGCCCGGAGTTCCAGAAGGAGATGGGGACCAGGGAGTTCTATCACCACATGGGAAAAGTCCTGGACGAGTACGAGAAGAAAAACGGGCTGGGCGAGGTGAGCATCCTCGCGGCCGCGTACCGCAACGGGGTCCCCGTATTCACCTCCTCGCCGGGCGACTCGACCATCGGCATGAACGTGGCCGGGCTCGAGCTCCTCGCCGAGGCGGCCGGGCTCCAGGACAGGTTCAGGCTGAAGATCAACCCGAGCATCGACGTGAACGACTCGACCGCGATCATCCTGAACGCCAAGCGGTACGAGAAGGGCAAGACCGCGGTCATACTGATCGGCGGCGGGAGCCCCAAGAACTTCATGCTCCAGACCGAGCCGCAGATCCAGGAGGTGCTGATGATCCCGGAAGTCGGCCAGGACTACGACATCAACGTGACCGACGCGCGGCCTGATACCGGCGGCCTCTCCGGCGCGCCCCCCAGCGAGGCGGCGAGCTGGGGCAAGATCGATCCGACCATGCTGGACCAGACGGTGACCGCGTACATTGACGTGACCGTGGCGTTTCCCCTGCTGGTGGCGTACACCCTGAAAACGACCCAGCCCAAGCGGAAGAAGAGGCTCTACGAGCGCGGCGACGAGCTGCATAAAAAGCTGATCGAGTCCTACCTGGAGAACAACCGCGAGGTCGAGGAGCTGAAGTCTTTCATGAAAAAGCTGCAGGCGTAGGGAGCGTTCCATGAGGCAGACGATCTTCAAGCTTGCGGAGAAATACGGGACGCCGCTCTTCATCCTGGACCATGAACGGATACGGGAGAACTACCGCCTGTTCAAGAAGCATCTCCCCCGGGTGCAGTGCTATTACGCGGTGAAGGCGAACTCGAACCCGGAAATCATCAAGACGCTTTTTAACGAGGGCTCAAGCTTCGACGTGGCTTCGTACAACGAGTTCATGCAGGTGCACGAGTATATCAAGCATTTCGAGGAAGACGAAAAGCATTTTTACATCTGGGACAAGATCATCTTCTCGAACACCATAAAGGACCGCGAGACCCTCAGGAAGATCAAGAAGTACAAGCCCCTGGTGACCTATGACAACCTCGACGAGCTGAAAAAAATCAAGGACCACTGCTCCACGGCCGGGCTCGTGCTGCGGCTCAAGGTGCCGGACACCGGCTCCCAGGTGGAGATGAGCTCAAAGTTCGGGGCCGAACCGGCCGAGGCCTACGAGCTGCTGCACCATGCCGCGGAGCTGGGGCTGGACATCGAGGGCCTGAGCTTCCACGTGGGGAGCCAGTGCACCAATTTCGACAATTACACGAGGGCGCTGGAGCTCACCTCGGAGCTGCTTCACGAGGCGCGGGCCAAGGGGCATACCGTCAAGCTCATCGACATAGGCGGCGGGTTCCCCGTCCCCTACGACGCGCAAGTGCCGCGCTTCGAAAAGCTGGCGGATGTGCTCAATACGGATTTCAAGCGGCTTTTCCCCGACGATATCGAGATACTGGCCGAGCCGGGCCGCTTCATGGTGGCGACTGCCGCTATGCTCGTGACCGAGATCATCGGCAAGGCGCGCCGCGACGGAAAAATATTCTACCACATCAACGACGGCGTGTACCATACCTTCTCCGGCGTGGTGTTCGACCACTGGATCCCTAATTTTCACTCCTTCAAGCAGGGCAAACGCGAGGTCTGCGCGGTGGTGGGCCCCACCTGCGACAGCTTCGACAAGATCACGCTGTCCGCCCAGCTTCCCCGAAATCTAGAAATTGGTGACCGACTTTACACCGAGAACATCGGCGCCTACAGCACAGCCTCGACCACGCACTTCAACGGGTTCGACGGCGCGAAGATCATACATATACATAATAAATAACCTGACCCGAGGTCCGCAGGCGCATGGCTTACCGGCAGTTGCCGGAGTTGATGCCGCGACTAACACGGAATTGTACATATATGAACCGGATGGATAGATTTGGGCCAGCATGGAGTTCTTTAATCCGATGGCTTGCGCTCCACATCGCATTCCCGGGTGTTCGATTCCGGGGGATTCTGCTTGACATTCATCACTTATCGACTAATCTCATTTTATAACTGATTCTGGTTTCATGCGCAATATAATCCAAACGCGGGGGGAGACGTATGGCCATTGATATGAAATACCTGCCGCTTGAGCGGCTCTACCAGCATGAGAAGGAGCGGCCGGACGCCGTCTACATGATCCAGCCGCTGGGCGAGGGGAAAGTCAGGGAATACACGTGGAAAGAGACGGTGGATGAGTCGCGCCGTATGGCTGCCTACCTCAAGGCGAAAAATTTCCCGCCGGGCAGCTCCATCGCCATACTCTCGAAGAACTGCGCGGAGTATATCATGAGCAGCTTTGCCATCTGGATGGCGGGGCATGTTTCCTGTCCCATCTACCCGACCCTGGATCCGGACACGGTGAACTACATCCTCACTCACAGCGAATCCCGGCTCCTGTTCGCGGGCAAGCTCGACATCTGGGACCGGCTCAGGCAGGGCGTACCGCAGGGAATGCCGCTGGTCTCCTATCCGCTGAGCCCGCCCAACGAATACCCGACCTGGTCCGCGATCGTGGCGGAAACCCCTCCCATCGAGGGGAGGCCCGTGCGCGACCCGGACGATATCTCGATCATTTTCTACACCTCGGGCAGCACCGGCCGCCCCAAGGGTGTGGAGAACACCTTTAAAAACATGGCCGCCGCGGCAACCGGCGAGCTGGAGGTCTACGACCTGAAAGCCGAGGACCGATACCTCTCCTACCTTCCCCTGGCACATTCTTTTGAGACCATGGTGGGCCTGAACCTGGCGCTGGCTGTAGGGTGCAGGGTGTACTTCGCCGAGGCGCTGGACACCTTCCTCCAGGACCTGAACCGGGCCCGGCCCACGCTCTTCGTGTCCGTTCCGCGGCTGTGGCTCAAGTTCCAGGCCGGCGTGTACCACAAGCTGCCGCCGGAGAAGTTCAATAAGCTCATGAAGATACCCCTACTGAACGGCCTCGTGAAAAAGAAAATACTCAAGGGCCTCGGGCTCGACAAGGTGCGCTATGCCGTGAGCGGGTCCGCGCCCCTGCCTCCGGACCTTTTACAGTGGTACCTGGACCTGGGGCTTGAGCTCCTGGAGGGGTATGGCATGACCGAGAACTTCTCCTACTCGCACTGTTGCATGCCGGGCAGGACCCGGGTCGGCTACGTGGGAAACACGTGGCCGGGCGTGGAGTGCAAGATCGGCGAGAATGACGAGATACTGGTGCGCGGTGGCGGCACCATGAAGGGGTACCACAAGATGCCCGAGGTCACGGCCGAAACCATCTCCCCTGACGGATGGCTGCATACCGGCGACAAGGGCTCCATCGACGAGATGGGGCGCCTCAAGATCACCGGCCGCATCAAGGAGATGTTCAAGACCTCAAAGGGCAAGTACGTGCACCCGGTGCCGCTTGAGAACCTGCTCAACGCCAGTCCCTATGTCGAGCTGTCGGTCGTGCTGGGCCTGGGCTACCCGCAGCCCGTGGCGGTGGTGATGCTGGCCGAGGGCCTGCGCGGCCGGCAGGGCGACCCGGCCGTGCGCGCCGAGGTGACTGCGGCGCTCCAGGCGCTGCTCAAGGAAGTCAACGACAGGGTCGCCGAGTTCGAGCGGCTCGATTTCATTGTCGTTGCCAGGGACGAATGGACCGTGGACGCCGGCATGCTCACCCCGACCCTGAAGATTCGCCGCGCGCAGATCGAGGCGCTGTACAAGCAGAAGTGCGACGCCTGGGTCGAGAGCGGGCAGAAGGTGATCTGGGAGGAGTGATTCGTCCCGCCGGAAGTGCGAGATTCCGTCATAACAAGGACGTCGAGTACCACACCTTCCGCGGCATGGTACTCGGCCATTTAATACCAGACTTCCATATCAAGCAGGGCGCGAGGTCTGCGCCGTGGTCGGCCCGACCTGTGACAGCTTTGACAAAATAACCCTGTCCGCCCAGCTCCCCCGCAATCTCGAAATTGGGGACCGGCTCTATACCGAGAACATCGGCGCCTACAACACCGCCTCGACCACCCGATTTAACGGATTCGACGGCGCGAAGATCATTCATAACAAGTAACCTTTAGCGATAGTATTGCACACGCACGGTCCTGTCAACGAGTGAGATCGCTAAAAGGCATTGATTGGCATTCAGGGTATTCTTCCCGCTCGGGGATGGTTTATAAATGAACTTTTGTATTCACCAGATCTTACCCGCTTTATCCGCCTTTCCCGGTTATAATTCATGAATGGTGTCCGTTTCAAGAGTTCGCTATTTTTATTCTTGACGCATAACAGATATTGAGCCAACTTGAAACGTTTAATAATGATTCTTAACACGTCTTGGGGGATTTATGAAACACTATCATTTGAGGATAGGACTGGGCTTGGGTATGGTTACCGCAATGATGCTGGTTATGTGCATTGCGGCCATTACCGGGTGCGAAAAAAAGAAAGGTGATGATTCCAGCCTCATGTCGATGCTGATTCTCGGCATCAGCGGTCCCGGAAGCGTTAAAACCGAAAATACCGCCTTAAACACATTTAAGATGGTATATGCAAACGATCAGGATAGTATCACGTTGCCGTATGTGAGTGACATTGATACAACTATCCTGACAAGAAAGTTTTCAATCGGGCAGACCGAGGTCACCAACGCGCTGGTTGCCGAGGTTTACCAGTGGGCGTACGATAACGGGAAATTCAGCGATACAGTCGGGGATCATAATGGTATCGCGGACTGGACTGTGAAGTATGGGGGCCAGGAGCTCATAAATCTTGACGTTGGCGTGATCAAGATACATTTTTCCGGGACTCCCGGAGGCAGTTTTACAGTGGATACCGGGTTTGAAAATTCCCCCGCAGGTCTGATAACTTGGTACGGGGCGGTCATGTTCTGCAATTGGCTCACTGAGATGATGGATGGAAACACCGATAATGTCGTGTATACGATTCCCGACACAACGTGGGTTGATACAGAAACCGTGGAGGATGCGTCCAGAACAGGATACCGCCTGCCGTCGAGCAGTGAATGGGTTTTCGCATCTCGGTATCTGGGGAAGGTCCCGCCGAAAGTTGAGGACCTGGCATCAGATTATATCGCCCAAGGTCTCAATGGGGGGAATGCTGCTCTAACTACCGGCTTTTACTGGACGCCCACGCTGTACGCAAGCGGCGCGACAAAAGACTATAATGATGCTGTCGCTACCCAGGCTGTTGCGTGGTATGTTGCTAATGCCGGAGGGACGTTCCATCAAGTTGCAACATTGGCCCCGAACCGGCTGGGACTCTACGACATGAACGGGAATCTATCAGAATGGACCTTCACCATCGGCACCGATCCGAACAGTCGATGGCTTGCGGGCGGCAATTATACTGAAGTGCAGACCGTCATGAGGTCGTCCATGATCGCCTACTGGGGCGCGAACGCCTGTGATGTCCCTGTCGGTTTCCGGGTTGCAAAAACGCGTTAAAAGATTAATAGGGTGACTGATGAAAGCGGGGTTGCAAGCCCCGCTTTCATTGACAGAGTTACTCGCGGCATTCACCTTTTCTGACCAGAATAATCTAATATAAGAAAAGTATGGAAAGAATAATGTGATCAGCACATATTAGTTGATAAACATACTGGTCGGGATTAAACTACTGGAGTTGCTCAAGATTTTTTAGAAAGAGCGGTATTTACCCGGTTATTCATTTATCCCCTCTATAACAATTCATGTTCATTTATGGTTAATTATGTCGATTCAATCTCACTCTTATTGATTCTTACTTTCTTCATCACTGCTTAACAAGCGCCCCCCCACATGGGGCAGGTAGTGAAAAAAAGTAAATTTTTTTTCACTACCCCCTTGACGATTTGCCAATAATACTATACTTTGATAATTATCGAAGTGAGAAATTATGACTGACCGAAAAAAACAACTGGACCCGAAGAAGATAGCGCGGGTAATGAAGGCCCTCTCCAACCCGAACCGGCTGGAGCTGTACCTCGAGATATTGAAAAAATGCGAGGCGAGCTTCGAAACCAGCTTCAAACACGAATGCGGGGAGTGCTTTGTTTCGGATATCATGGAATCGTTCAACATAGGCGCGCCCACGATTTCCCATCACCTGAAAGAGCTCGCGGACGCCGACCTCATCACCACGGAGCGCAAGGGGAAGTTTCTGGTGGCGAGGATCAATGAGGACACGATAGAGCAGGTCGGTTCGATCCTCTCTGCGAGGAAGAAGTGATTTTTTTTTCGAATTATAGTTCGATAATTATAAAAATGTAAAAAAGTAAGTCGCGGCGGCTTTTATGCGCCTGCGGCAGGGAGTTGAAATGTACCAGGAACAGACGAGAATAATTGAAATACTGAGGAACCCGGGCGAATATCCGATCGAGACGGTGAAGGCCGCGATATCCAACGTGCTCGTGCTGACCCGCGGCGGCGCGATCGCTTTTCGCGACGGAGTGGAATCTCTCTTGCTGGAGGCGCGCGCGTCATGAAATTCGGCAGGCCCGTTGAGGAAATAATACGTGAGCGCTGCTCACTCCGCACCTATCGGAACGAACCGATCGACGGCGCCGCGCTGGCGGAGCTGGAGCGTCACATGGCTGACGACATACCTGCGCCCTTTGGCGCCGGTATCCGGTTCGATCTGGTCCCCGCGATGGATGGCGGCGATGCCCCTGCGCGGGTAGGCACCTACGGAATCATAAAAGGCGCGCCCGCATTTATTGCCGGCGCGATGCGGGAGGGCGGCATGAGCCTGGAGGATTTCGGGTTCAGGATGGAGCGTATCGTGCTGGCCGCCACGGCCGAGGGGCTTGGCACCTGCTGGCTGGGCGGCACCTTCACCAGGAGCGGGTTCTCGCAAAGGATGTCGCTGGAGCAGGGTGAAGTTATCCCGGCCGTTGTTGCCGTGGGATATGCAACCGAGAGGCGCCGCGTCCTTGACAGGGTGATGCGCTTCGGAGCCGGCTCTGACAACAGAAAGCCGTGGGACGAGCTCTTCTTCGACACCGGCTTCGACCGGCCGCTCGCGCGGGACGCTGCCGGACCATACGCGGCAGTGCTCGATATGGTGCGGCTCGCGCCCTCGGCGTCCAACAAGCAGCCATGGAGGGTCGTGCGTGAGGAGGGCGGCAGGCATTTCCACTTGTACATGCAGCGGACAAAAAACTACCGCGAGCGGTGGAGCATCACCGGCATGTCCGACCTCCAGCGGGTGGACATGGGCATCGCCATGTGCCACTTCGAAGCAGCTGCCTGCGGTGCGGGCCTCGCCGGCGCCTGGGCGGTCAGGGACCCGGGCCTGCCCGTACCGGACAGCCTGTGCGAATATACGGCCACGTGGGAGGAGGCATGATATGCAGACACGGCGCGACTTTGTGAAAGAGACGGCCGCCGCGCTGGCGGCAACGGCCGCGTGCGCAATCCCGGCCCTTGCGGCGGACGCGCGAAAGAAGATGCGGGCGGGCAGGCCGCTGCGCGGCCTCGTGGTCTGGTACAGCCAGACCGGCAATACGGAGCGCCACGGCAGGCTGGTCGCGAACGTGTGGGAGAAGAAGGGCCTCACGGTTACCGCCGGCGACTATCGCGATGTCGGGCAGGTAAAGCCCGGGGCCTTCGACATACTCATGGCGGGGAGTCCGGTCTACTATTACGAGGTGCCGGAGAACTTCCGGACGTGGCTTCGCAGTATCCCCGTCATGGACGGGACACCGGTCGCCGCCTTCGTCACGTGCGGGGGCGAGGGTGGCAACCAGTACAACACTGCCTGCACCCTGCTCGAGATAATGTCCGAACGCGGCGGCGTGCCCGCGGGCATGATCACCCTGAATAACATGTCTACCTACGCGGTCACCTGGTCGATGGGCAACCGCGAGCGTATTCTGAAATACCGACACCTCCCGGACGAGGCAACGTTCGAGCGGGTGCGCGTTTTTGCCGCGGGCGTCCTCGATCGGGCGGAGCGAGGCGAAGCGTCAGATGTAGTGCGGAAGCGGAACATGCAGGACCTCTTCAGCGGCGGGCCTTCCATAAAACTCTGCAAGTTGCTGACCGGCAACCATCATATCAACCAGAAAGAGTGCATCGGGTGCGGGGCCTGCGAAAAGGCCTGCCCGGTAAAGGCCGTCAACCTGGCGGCAGGCACGGTGAATACGGACCGGTGCATCGCCTGTCTCGGGTGCGTCAACAACTGCCCGACCGGGGCCATGACCATGGACTTCATGGGAAAACGGGTGCGCGGGTGGAAGCTCTTCAGCAGGGACGAGAAGATCATGATAAGGGAGCCGAAGGAGCTTGCCGGGCGTTGATTCCGTCCCTGTCGGAAAAAACTGCTCGACGCGGAACGTGTGGCCGCTCTATATTGAACCGGTATTTCATCTGATAGGTCCGCAAGCGCTTGCGGACCTATCTCTTGTCATGGAGAGCCCCCATGAAAAAATCAACCGCGTCAAAACCTGCCTATTCGAGGCCCATAACCCGCGCTCCCCGCAGCCTCGTCGAAAACGGCAGGATCAATTTCGGGACATTCAGCACGGATTTCGAAACGGTGAATCCGCTCGACGCGGTCCGCGTCTTCGGTGTCCCTGTGCCGCGCTTCGCGAAGTTCATGCGGCTCAAGGAGTGGCAGGCGTACCAGCTCGGCAACAGCGACTGCTTTATACTGGTCGTTCTCTACAACCAGAAGGCCGGGCTTCTCACCCAGTTCATTTTTTTTGACCGGATAAAGCGCACGGCTTTCAAGTATGAGAAGATCGTGCCCGCCTGGAAAACGACGATGCCGGCGTCCCTGGCCGACAGCCGCGCCTGCTATGAGAGCGGCGGATACCGGATCGATTATCACAACCGGTTGAAGCACGGCATGCTCTATATCGATGTGGCGTTCCGGTCGCGCAGGGGCCTTCCGGACCTGTACGGCCATTTTGAGGCGCTCCACGGCGCGCGGGGCGTCCGGCCCCTGGTCGTGAGCCTGCCCCTGGGCGAAAACCGCGGCATGTATTCGCACAAGTGCCTGATGCCGATGCAGGGCTCACTCTGTGTCGGGGACAGGACGATCGAATTCCGCGATGACGATAGCTTTGCCATTATCGACGCGCATAAAGGCTACTACCCTTACATACTTAAATACGACTGGGTCACCGGCGTCATCACCGGCCGGAAGCGCGGGCTAGCAGGCTTCAACCTGACGGACAACCAGGCAAGAGACCCGGAGCGGTACAACGAGAACTGCCTCTGGTCTGACGGAGAGCTCCACCTCCTGCCGCCGATCAGGTTCGATCGGCCGGACGGGCCCGATGGCGAGTGGCTCATCAGGGACGGGTACGGGATGGTGGACCTCGTGTTCACGCCGGTGATGCCCAACGTCATTAAAATGAACCTGCTGATCGCGGAGACCGATTACCACGGACCGTTTGGCTCTTTCCGGGGGGTGATCAGACCGCGAAACGGCGCGAAGGTGCCTGTCGATGGATTTTTCGGCATGGGCGAACAGAAGTACCTGCGCGGCTGACGGGCTTCCCCTGCGGGGAACGAGTATCGGAAAAAAAATATCCCGGTAAATCATAAACACTTGACAGGTTTCCCGTCATTTATAAATTTTATGAACGATTCAGGCCAGCATACCTCAGTTGGTAGAGGAGTCGATTCGTAATCGACCTGTCCCCGGTTCGATTCCGGGTGCTGGCTCAGAGCACAAAAGGGCCGTCCCGGCGAAGGGCGGCCTTTTTTTTTGCAAGCTGGGATTTTTCCAATCGGGAAGCGCGGGCGCCTGCGGGCCAGCTACACCGCCCGCTCGGTGAATTGTATGGTGAACCTGGTCCCGTTCTCAACGTCGACGGCAAGGTCGGCGTTCAGCTGCTGGGCCAGCGCCTCGATGATCTGCATGCCCATGGTCTTCCTGCTGCCGTTGGCCAGGATCTCCTTCTCGATCCCGGGGCCGGAGTCGGCGATGATCAGCGTGACCCTTCCGTCGAAGCTCGACATGGCCAGCTCTATGCTGCAGTTGCTGGGGTACCGGCAGCCGTGCTTGATTGAGTTCGTGAGAATCTCGTTGATTAGAATGCCGCAGGGGATCGCCTGGTCCACACAGAGGTGGATCGGCTCGAGGCGCGACACCACCTGGATCTCGTCGGGCGATTGGGAATAGAGCTGGATGATTTCATCCGTGAGGTCGCTCAGGTATGCGGCCATGTTTATCTTTGTGAAATTATCGGCGCGGTAAATTTTTTCATGTATGAGCGCCATGGAATGGATCCTGCTGACGGCGTCAGTGATGGGCTGGCTGATCCGCGGGTCCTCTATGCTCTGGGCCTGCAGGTTGAGCAGGCTGGATACGATCTGCATGTTGTTTTTCACCCGGTGATGGATCTCCTTGATCAGCACCGTCTTTTCCTCGAGCGCCTCGCTGATGATCTCCTGTGACTCCAGCAGCTCCCGGTTCTGCGCCTCGAACTCCTCGTTGGTCGCAGTCAGCTCTTCCATGGACGCCTCGATCTCCTCGTTTGACGACTGGAGCTCCTCGTTGGCTGCGTTCAGCTCCTCGTTGGCCCGCTCGAGGGCGGCCCTGCTTTCCTCGGAATGCGTCAGCGCAAGCCGGTTGATCGAGAACAGGTTGTATGAGATGACCGCGGTGACGACGATCGCCATTGACGTGTCAGCAATAACATCAACCAGCTCGGAATACGTGAGGGTCATCTCGGACGCGTGCGTCATGAGAAAGAGACCCACGAGGAGTATCGTGCTCGCGGAATAGGCCGCAATGAAGGCGGGATGCCGGTTGATGACAAGCGGGCTCATCGAGAGGATGGCGATCAGCACCACGACCGTGTCCAGCCGGCCGATCGGGCTGCTTTTATCGATAAGCATGATGCCCAGGATGAGGCTGATGGAAACGATGAAAAAGCCGTGGGCCGCCACGGCATAACGCCCCCGTACTAAAAGCAGTGTGATGAACACGAATGCAATGAATGCCGCGATGAGGGGCGCGATGGAATCCAGGTTGATGGTGTAGCCGTAAGCCGGGTTATTGAGATGGACGTACCCGGTATAGAGTATGCCGGCAGGAATGATAACAAGACCTGCGAGACAGACCCGCAGTAAAAATTGTGCCTTTAGCTTAATAACATAAGCAGAGTCGGGGTACCTGTTTGTCAATCGGTCGATCAGGCCGGCCATCAATCACCTCGCGCCGGGCGAATCAATCCGGGCGCTTCCCAAGTATAGAATTAATGAAAAAAACATCAACTCTTATTTGTCCTGTATCTCCGGCATAAAAAAATATTGGACATTTTTCCGTGAGCTTATAGTATGAGAGCCGACACTGATTCTGCGAGGCCCTGCTCATGAAACGCGTCTATCGGTTTAAAAGCATTCTCATGGTCCCTGAAAAGCCCGTGGACGACGGCAGCGCCGCATACGGCGGCGCGGTCGACACGGAAAAGAAAGCAGGAAAGATAACCTATGACCCTGCCAGTGCCAGGGAACACGTCCTGGAAGCCGGCCCGGCTCATTTCCTGTTCTGCCGCTCCTGGATACAGAGTTTGCTTATCGCCCTTCTGGCCGTAATCATCGTTTCCGCCGTCGCATACGGGTTCATGGTCATAGGGATGAAAGTGGACTTCAATTCTCCGGGCGGGTCGCTGGCGGGTAAAATGCTGGTAATCTCGATGCTCCTGCTGTTCATCGCGGTCCTGCTTGCCGTGGGGGTACCCGCCGCGGTCAAGAGGCTCAAGTGGGACCTGGTTCTTTCCGAGCGGGGCCCGGGCGCCTGGAAGATCGTGGATTCGGCAAAATGGGAGCATTTCGAACGGCTTCTCAGGCTGGCCCGCGAGCGCGAAGAAGAAATGGCAAGGCGTGAACGGGCCCTCAAGGGGGGGAAGCTGGATGGATAGAATCGTAACATACGCAAAAATATTCTGGATCTACCTGTGGGCCGTGGGCCTGACGCTCGTCCTTTTCTTCCCGATGGTGTTCGCGTCCCTGCTGAGCACGACCGGAAACCTCGCGTTTTCGATTTCGAAGATATGGGCGCGGGTCATGCTTTTCATCACGGCCGCACGCGTCGAGATCACAGGCAAAGAGAAGATTAAAAAGGGAATGGCCTACGTGATCATCTCGAACCACCAATCGGTATTCGATATCCTGGCCATCGTAACCTCCCTGGGTATCCAGTACCGGTGGACCATCAAGAAGGAGGCCCTCTCGATTCCCCTGTTCGGCCACGCTCTGTACGTGTCGCGCAATATCTTCATCGACAGGAGCAACCCGGAACGGGCGCGCGAGAGCATACGCAAGGGCCTGGACCGCCTGCCTGCCGGCGTGAGCGTGATCTTCTTCGCAGAGGGGACCCGGTCCGCCGACGGACGGCTGCGGGACTTCAAGAAGGGCGCTTTTGTCGTCGCGCTCGAGAAGAGCTTCCCGATTCTTCCCGTTACCGTGAACGGAAGCAGGAAGGTGCTGCCCAAAGGGAGTATCGTGTTCACACCCGGGAACATTACCGTTACGGTGGGGGACCCGATCGAAACGGCCGGGTATAACCATGATACCATGCCGGAGCTCATGACGAAGACCCGCGCAGCCATCGAGTCGAACCTCATCGTGGATAACTGAGGCGCTGTCAGGAGAGCGCGCCTGCTGGAAAAAGCCCCGATGCATCGGGGCTTTTTTTTGCGGCGATAGGCGGATATTGCTCTTGACATTTTGACGGTAATTGTCAATTTGACAAAAAATTTTCCGGCGGTTTGATCATGGCTCTGCCCGCAGAACAACTTACCAAGAATGAAGAGATACTGGAAGCAGCCCGCGCGGTGTTCATTCTTCACGGTATCAGGAAAGCAACGATGGATGATATCGCGAAAACGATCAATATCACCAGGACAGCGCTCTACTATTATTATAAAAACAAGCAGGAACTGCTCGCTGCGGTGCTCGATCAGGAGATTCTTGCATACCGGGGCGATCTGGCTGACGCGGTGGGACGGACGAAACCGCCTGTGGAGAAGCTGGTTGCCGTAAGCTCCTGCTATTGCGATTTTCACCGAACGATCATGTCTTTCTTTAAATTCGATACCGGCGATTATATCGATAATTACGAAATGCTGAAGGATTTCAGGGAAAGCGTCCTGAACACGAACGAGGTCGCGATCATGGGCGTGCTCTCCCATGACCCGGATATATCCAGTGCCGCCCGCGCAGGCCGGGCCGCGCGCCTCCTGGGCATGTCGCTCAGGGGAGTGGTTTTCAATTCCATGGATATGGACAGGGGAAGCCTGAGGAGAGCGCTGGCTCACATGTGCAGGATTTTTTATTTCGGTCTCCGCGGATTGCCGCGCGATATCTCGAAACCGTGACGGCAAGGAGATGAGTATAATGAACAAACTCGGAAAAACGGTGATAGCTTGTGCAGCCCTGGTATGTGCGGCGGCAGCACCCGGTCCGGGCGGCCCGCTCACCCTGCGGGACGCCATCCAGCTTTCGCTCGAGAACAACAATAAGTACAAGATATCGCAGGAGAAGGTGAACGAAAGCAGGCTCAGGGTGCGCGAGGCGTGGGGCAGGCTGTGGCCTGATATCAGCAGCGACGCGACCATAACACGATACGGGGCAGACAAGGGGATGCAGTCGCTGACCGAAGGCCAGTACAACATCAAGTTCGTGAAGTGCTCCCTTACGGTTAACCCGGGAGTGTTTTACAACACTCTCAGGGCATCCCAGGACGGCCAGGTCATAGCGGTGAACGACCAGCGCAGGATACAGGCCGAAACCACGATACAAACCATCCGGCTATACTACCGGATCCTTCTCACCGGCGAGATAATAACGCTGCGAACCGACTCGGTAAAGGCGCTCGAGGAAAACCTGCGCGTGGTTACCGCGGGCTACCGGATAGGCTCGTTTACGCGGCTCGATTATCTCCGAGCATCGGTGGCGGCGGCCAATGAAAAGACCCGCCTCATTAACGCGCGGAACGACCATCTGAGCGCGAAGGCCGCTCTCAATATCCACCTCGGACGTGAGATCGATTCGCCGCTTGACCTGGACCGGGGCGCCATAACGAGCACTACCGGGCAGGATGAGGCCATCGTGAAATGGACCGATGAGAGGGAGAAAGAAGTCCTCACCGAGCTGACCGCCTCGTCATTGAAGAACCGTCCGGAGCTCATCCAGATAAAATCGAAGAAGGAGGCGCTGGTCCACGGAGCCCGGGCGGGTGAATCGATCTACCTGTGGCCAACGCTGTACGCCTCGGGCTCGTACGGCATGAACCGCGTAGATAGTAAGGAGACCGCCCAGTCGACCGGCGTGCTCGCAACCGATTATGCGCTGTACCAGATCGGCAAGGTGTTGAGCCCTGCGGGATGGAACCCGAACTGGTCGGTGAACTTCGGCGCCACGTACCGCTGGGGCGGGCTGATCCCGATCGATCCCTACCACGCGAAGGCCGACCAGCTCAGGAGCCAGGCAAAGCAGACCGACCTGGAGCTGGACGATTTCGTACGCGGCGTCAGGCTCGATATTCAGCAGGGCCTTCTCAAGCTTGTATCCGCATCAAGCGCGATACGCTCCCAGAAGGGCAACATAGAATCGGCCGAGGAATCGCTCCGTGTCGCCATTATCCAGTTTAAAAACGGCATGATAGACAACACGAAGCTCCTTGACGCGAACGTGGAGCTGGCCAGCGCCAAGTCGATGTACGTCCAGGCCCTCTACGACTTTCAGTCCGCTAAAGCGGAGCTGAACCGCTCTGCGGGGTATGAATATTTCAGTTATTGACGTCGCGCCCGGTCGAGTAACCGGGCCCAGGTAAATCAATCAAATATAACAACGCCATGAAGCGAGGTGTCAGGATGCTCAGGGGAGATAAGAAAAACGGATCATTCATTTCCGGCACTGCGGATACAGATGCCGGTTCGTGGTGGCGTACCCCGCGGGCGCGGTTTGCCGGCACAGGACTGGCCATCGCTTCGGTCATCGGTTTTTTCATATGGCTATTCATTTTTCATCCCTACGTCTCGACCGATGACGCACGGATCGACGCGGACGTCATACGCGTGGCGAACCAGGGCGCGAGCCAGCGCATTGACAAGGTCTCAGTGGAGGAGGGGAGCCGCGTAACCCGCGGGACTCTCCTGGTGGAGCTTGACCACCGCACTGCAGAGGCGCAGCGGGACCGTGCGGCAGCCCGGGCCCACCTCACCGCTTCCGACCTGAGGCGCGCGGCCGCTCTGGCGGAGGAAAGCGGCATGAGCCGGCAGCAGCTTGACCGGATCAGGGCCGATGCCCAGGCCGCGGAGGCCGATCTCCGGCTTGCCGAGATCGCACTGGAGAACACCTATCTCAAGAGCCCGGTAGACGGCATAGTGGTACAGAAGCTTGCAAAACAGGGCAACATCCTTGAAGCAAACCAGCCGGCCGTGACGATTGTCGACATTGACCACGCTTGGGTCTCCGCGAACGTCGAGGAAACCGAGGTTTCCCTGGTGAAACCGGGGCAGCGGGTATCCATCTCGGTGGACGAGGGAGGGAATCTCTCCGGGAAGGTCGCCGAGGTACGGAAGGCGGCGGCGGCGCAGTTTGCGCTGATTCCCTCCGATAACGCCGCCGGGAATTTCACCAAGCTTGTGCAGCGGATTCCCATAAAGATCATACTCGACCCCCACCCGGATCGTGTCTTGCGCGTGGGGCAGTCCGTTGTCATCAAGATCAGGGTGCGATGATGTCACGCGGAATGACCGTACTGGAACGCAGGGTGTCGGAGTCCGTTCGATGAAACACGAAGCGATCGGGAATTTTACTGCGGAGCTGCCCCATAACTATAAATGGATAGTGATGGGCATCGTCATGATCGGGACCATGATGGCAACCCTCGACTCGAGTATCGTGAACGTTTCGATTCCCGCCATCATGGCCGATTTCGGCGCCGGCGTGGATGACATCGAATGGGTGCTCACCGGATATATGATTGCCTTTGCCACACTGATGCCGCTTACCGCCTGGCTGAGGGACCACCTCGGTTACAAGACTCTCTTCATGGGGAGCCTGTTCGTGTTCACAATCGGGTCGCTCCTGTGCGGCGCGGCGTGGAACCTGGAATCGCTGATCGGGGCGCGCATCGTGCAGGCCCTGGGCGGGGGTGCCATAGCGCCGACCGGCATGGCCATGATCTCCGAGGTCTTCCCTCCTCAGGAGAGGGGTAAGGCGATCGGCATCTGGGGCGTGGGTATCATCATGGGGCCGACCTTCGGACCCACCCTGGGAGGATACCTGACCAAGACCTTCGGCTGGCGGTCAATCTTCCTGGTGAACCTCCCCCTCGGCATAGTCGCGCTCTTCGCGGCGTCCGCGCTGCTTATAAAAGACCGGCCTCATGCAAGCCAGCACCGTTCCTTTGACTTCTGGGGGTTCATCTTCCTGTCGATATTCCTGGTTACGTTCCTCCTGGGCCTGTCAAAGGGCGAGAAAGAGGGATGGACCTCTGCCTACATCGTCACCTGCGCCATGATATCGGTCGTGTCATTAATCCTGTTTCTCGTGGTCGAGAGTCATGTGATGAATGGTATCATAGACCTGCACCTGTTCAAATACCCGGTATTCTCAATCTGTTCCATAATTATTGTCGTGCGCTCCGTTGCGCTCTTCGGCGGCATTTTTCTTTTGCCGCTGTTTCTGCAGCAGCAGATGGGATTCGACGAGATGCAGAGCGGCCTGATCCTGATGCCGGGGGCCCTGATGATCATGCTATTTATGCCGATCACGGGACGCCTGGGCGACCGGATCGGTCCCCGTATCCCCTCGATCATTGGTGTATTTCTCCTTGCGGTCTCCCTGTTCATGTATAAAAACCTGGACGTGAACATGAGCATGTACGCCGTGATCCAGCCGACACTGGTGCGGGGCGTGGGCATGGGGTTCCTCATGGCGCCGATCATGGCTGCGGCACTTAATTCCGTCCCCCACAGCAAGGCAGGCATGGCTTCCTCCATGCTCAATATCATCATGCAGGTTGCCGGCTCGATCGGCATTGCGTCACTCGCGACGGTACTCGCGAACCGGATCCATTACCATCTTTCGGTAGTCGGGTCCGCGGCCCGTATCGGAACGCCCGCCTTCATGGAAACCGCGCGACGGGTTACCGGCCATGTGCACGGGCTCGGGTACACCTACGGCCAGTCGAAACAGATCGCCAATGCCCTGATAGCTAAAAAGATCGCCCAAACGGCAACGGTCATGTCCTTTCAGGACGCTTTCATTGTCGCCGGCTTCATCGTAAGCGTGGCATTCGCGCTGGCATTTTTTCTTCCGAAACGGGCGGTGGTCCAGGTAACGGAATCGACCGTTAAGGCGGAGGCAATGGAAGAATCCATGATCATGGAATAACTGTCCGGCCGGCGGTATGAAATGCTTGACAAAGCGGCTCGCTCCATGCATGGTTTTCCTGTTTCCTGTTCTGGACCCGGCCCGGTGCAGTAACGATACTGTAGAATATAGACGAGGATCCATCATGAAATACGCATTCACCTTCATTGTTATACTGGTCACCCTGCTCGGGTCTACGATGATCATGGCTCAGACCTCCGATTGCCAGAAAAAATGCACCGACGCGTTCATCAAGTGCAGCGGCACCTGTGCCTCCTCCGCGGATGCCTCCTGCGGCGCGAAATGCTTCAAGGAGCGCGATGCGTGCACGAAAAACTGCGTCCCCGAGAAGGCGAAGCCGGAGCCCGTTGATAAAGAGAAGAAAGCCGAAGCGGAAAAGAAAGTAAAACCGGATACCGGCGACGATGACGGGGACATCGAGGATGCGGAGGAACCGGAAGATGACGCGGATGTCGAGGATGAAAATGACATCGAGGATGACTCCGGAACCATTGATGAGCCTGAAGATATGGAGAATGGTCCTGACGACCAGGATTCCACTGATATTAATGAAGAAGACCTGTAAGTTGCCGTGTCCCCTGCCGGGCTTCCCGGCCGGTTGAGGCGGCGCGCAGGACATCGCTGATCCCCACGGCTTACCCGGGCATAGTTCCGTTCTAAAGAGGATTATATTGATGAAAAGACTGAGCTTCCGGTGGCACTATGTCGCGCTCATTATTGCGGCAGCTGTCGCCATGTCTCTTGCAGGCAGGGCGCGCCTCCATATAGATACCGATATAACGAAGTCCCTACCCGTTGGCGATCCGGTCATCGCGGACGCGGAGTACGTCATGATGCATCACCCGGTGAAGGACCGTATCGTGATTGATTGCTCGGCCTCGGGAGGCGGCGCCGACGATCTGATCGATGGCGCGTCCCTGGTCGAGCGCAAGCTTTCCGCGAGCGGATTGTTCAAGAGCGTGGGTATGGACCGGTACCAGGCTGTCTTTCCGGAGCTCATATCATACCTGATGGAAAGCCTGCCGGCGCTTTTTACGGCGCAGGAGCTCGAGCAGAAGATCGGGCCCCTGCTCGCGCCGGACAAGGTGCGGGAGACTCTGACAGCTCATTACGATGACCTCGTCAACCTGGGGGGGATCGGGCAGGCGGGCATGATCGCCGCCGACCCGCTCGGGTTCAAGAATGTCATACTGGCCCGGATGGCACACCTTGCGCCCTCAAGCGACGTGCAAATCGTGCGGGGCCACCTGGTCTCGGGAGACGGGAAGCACCTGCTCATCACGGCGGAGCCGGCCGGTTCCGCGACGGACACGGCACTGGCTCGCAGGATCGCAGCGGTCATCGCCTCGTGCCGCACTGAGCTCGATACGGTGTTTGGCCCGCGCGGCGTGCGGTTTACCGTCACGCCGGTCGGGGCGTACCGGGCTGCGCTCGACAACGAGGATACGGCAAAGGAAGACTCGCGCATGGCGGTGATATTCGCGACTATCGGGATCGCCGTCCTCCTGATCCTGGGATTTCCCCGTCCGTTCCTGGGCCTGCTGGCGCTTGTCCCGGCGCTTCTGGGCACGCTCGCGGCCGCCTTCGTCTATTCGCTCTTCTCCGACCGCATATCGATACTGGCGCTCGGGTTCGGCGGAACCATGATATCCTTTACCGTCGATTACGGGATAGCCTACCTGTTGTTCCTTGACCGGCCGCACGAGACGCGCGGCATGGAGGCGACGCGGGAGGTCTGGTCTCTCGGGCTCCTTGCCATGCTGACCACGGCCCTCAGCTTTGCCTTCCTTTTCATCAGCGGTTTTTCCGCCCTGGCCCAGATCGGCTATTTCACCGCACTGGGCGTGGCGTTTACCTACATCTTCGTGCACGCCCTTTTCCCGGTCGTGTTTCCCGTGATGCCGCCCGCCCGGCGGGCCGGCATCGTCCCGCTCCAGGGGTTCGTGGACCGGATCATGGGCTCCCGGCCGCGCGCCAAGATCGTCGCGGCGCTGCTCTTTTTTTTCGTGATGCTTCCGTTCGCACGGCCGGATTTCCGCGTTGATCTTGCATCGATGAACACGGTGACGGACGAGACCCTTGCCGCTGAAAAGCTGGTGACCGGGGTCTGGGGCAACGTCCTCACCCGGGTATTCCTCATGACGGAGTCCCAGGACATGGACGTGCTCCAGGAAAAGGGTGACCGTCTCACCGCGCTCCTTGACGGCGAGATCGAGGGAGGGAGGCTGTCGTCCGCGTTCGTTCCATCGATGATCTTTCCCGGCAGGGAGCGGATGGCGCAAAACATCGGCGCATGGAAGGCCTTCTGGACGCCGGCGCGCATCGCCGCGCTGAAGCGCTCGCTGGACGGGGCGGCGCGCGATACCGGGTTCGCCCCCGGTGCGTTTGACAGGTTTTACAAAACCCTGTCGCGGACGGACATCAGGCAGCAGGCCTTTCCTGAGAGGTTCCACGAGCTGCTGGGCGTACACCGCGTGCGGGAGACCGGCGCCTGGGCGCAGTTCTCTGTCCTAGTCCCGGGCCCGAAGTACAACGCCGCCGCTTTCCATTCCGGGGTCTCTTCCCCCGGGCTCGCGCGGCTGTTCGATCCCTCCTTCTTCAGCGAGCGGCTGGGGGAATTGCTCCTGAGCGGCTTCATAAAAATGGCCGCAATCGTCGGGGCTGTCACCGTCCTGGTGGCCCTCCTGTACCTCCTCGACATCAGGCTCACGCTGATCGCGATGGCGCCGACGCTTTTTTCGCTTGTTGCAACCCTCGGCTCCCTGAAGCTCGCCGGAGAGAAGCCGGGTATTTCGACCATCATCGTGACGGTCATCGTCATCGGGATGGGCACGGATTACGCGCTCTATATCGTCAGGGCATACCAGCGCTACCGCGACGAATCGCACCCGTCCCTGGGCCTCATACGGCTGACCGTGTTCCTGTCGGCTGCTTCGACCATGATCGGCTTCGGCGTCCTGAGCCTGGCCGACCACGCTCTCCTGAGAAATGCCGGCCTGACGCTCCTCTTCGGTATCGGGTACTCGTTCCTGGGCACGGTCCTGATCGTACCGCCGCTCCTGGGCCGGTTGACCGCGCCCGCCGATGCATCCGGCGGCGCGTCCGGCACCGGGCCGGCGGAGACAGCGGCGCGCGTCAAGCGCCGGTACCGGTTAATGGAGCCGTATCCGCGGCTCTTCGCCCGCTTCAAGCTTAAGTTCGATCCCATGTTCGCCGAGCTCGACGGGCTCATCGGCAGCCCCGGCAGGGTGCTGGACATCGGGACCGGGTACGGCGTCCCCGCAGCGTGGGTGCTGGAGTGCCGTCCGTCCGCGCGCCTTTTCGGGATCGAGCCGTCCCCCCGGCGGCATCTCGTGGCTGCGCATGTCGTGGGCGACCGCGGCTCCGTGACACGGGGGAGCGCCCCGGACCTTCCGGAGCTTGAGGGTCCGGCTGACCTCGCGCTCATGCTCGACATGGCGCACTATCTGCCTGACGGCGACCTGTCGTTATTACTGGAGCGCGTCAGGAAAAAGCTGTCGCCGGGCGGGTTGCTGCTCATCCGCGCCACCGTCCCGATGCGGAAGCAGGCGACCGCGCTCCGGCTCATAGAGGCGGCGTGGGCACGGGCGCATGGACTGTCACGGATATACAGGGACGTGGACGCAATGACAGCCCTCATGCGCGGCGCCGGATTCACGGTAGAGGTGCGGGACTCGGCAAACGCCTCCCGGGAGGAGAAATGGTTCCTGTGCCGGGCTCAGACCCCGGGTAGGAAGAGGCCTTCGCGTCCGAAAAAACGCTGAAGCAAAGACGGGCGCGCTCGATCCGGTGACTGCGCCGAGATTGTCCTTGACACGATGCCGCAATGCTGTATGAGGAATATATTCGGACACGATCATGAATGACAATATTGGCCCAACGGCCGCTCTCGTGCTGATACCCATTTTCCTCCTGGCGCTCTCGATCACGATATATTACATCAACAGGCGGAGCATGACGAACCGGCTGTTCGCGGCCTTTCTCTTCGCCGGCTTCTGGTGGATGTTCATCGGATTTGTGTTTTATCTGGACACGACCCTCCTGCACCGGCTCCTGCCGGTTCAGATGGGTATCGGGGCCTTCCTGGGCGCGCTGTTTTACCTGTTCGCGCGGGCCTTCGTGAACGAGCGCTACAGGGTAACGCGGTGGGACCTGCTCTTTTTCGTGCCGGGAGGAGTTGTCGCCATAGCCGCCGCGGCGATTGAGCTGTCTCCGCCGCTCTTCGAAGCGTTTTCCGAAACCGCATCCTTCGTTGACGGCCGGCTCGTACGGCAGCCGTCCGCCCTTTATACCGCGTATACCGCCACGATACTACTGGGTTTCCTGTCGGGCCTGGCCGTCCTGATCAGGGGCTTCATAAAAAGCGGAGACCCGGAGGCGCGCAGGCGGATCGGCATAAACCTCCTGTCGATCATCCTCGGCGTCGGCGGCGCGCTGATCGTAACCAACATTCTCACGCTGCTCGGGCTGGGCGGGCTCGATCGATATTCCCTCGTGCTGATTTTCCTGGGAATCCTGGGGATAAGCTTTTCGGTAATGCGCCACCGGGCCTGGACGATCGAGAGCCTGCTCGACATCATCGCGGAGAGAAACCGCGAGATCGAGGAGGAGCTCGAAACGGCGCGCCTGCTCCAGCGGAGGCTCCTTCCGGGGGGAGATCTGGACGCGCCGGGGTGCCGGTTCGGCGCCGCCTACATTCCGATGGACAAGGTGGGGGGCGATTTCTACGACCACGCCACAGCCGACGGGTCGATACGGCTCTTCATCGCGGACGTGTCGGGCCACGGCCTGCCCGGGGCCTTCCTTGCCACGGTCACCAAGGTGGCCCTTGACGGCATTACCGAGCGCCCCGCCGCCTCGGGAGTGCTGCTCAAGCTGAACGATTCGATCATCCGCGCGACCGTCAACAACAACTACGTGACCGCTTTTTACTGTATTATCGATCCCGGCATGCGGAGCCTGCGCTACTGCAGCGCGGGCCATCTGCCGCAATTTCTGTTCAGGAGCAGGACCGGTGAATGCCTGCCGATGAAGACCCCGGGCATGCCGCTCGGCTGGTTCGGCGGGTTAAGCCTGCAGGAGGGGAGCATGGATCTCGAGCCGGGCGACCGGCTGGTCCTGTACACGGACGGCATCGTGGAATGCACCGGCCCCGGAGGCGAGATGTACGGCGAGGAGCGGCTCATCTCGTTCATTACCGGCCATGGGGATGATGACCCGAAGTCCTTCCTGGACGGTCTCATCGCGGAGATCACCGCCTTCGCCGGCTCTGCCACCTTCCACGACGATATCACCTGCCTGGTGCTTGACCTACCTGCCGGAGAATGACGGTTTCCTCTTTTCCAGGAACGACGTTACCGCTTCTGCATGGTCGCTCGTGCGGCTGGCGGCGAACTGGTAATTTATCGCAACGTCGGTGGTGAGCTCGATGGGGAGGCCGCCGATCTGGTTTATCGCCTTTTTTATAATACCTACCGCCGCCGGGCCCCGCGCGAGACGCCTCGCGAGCTTTTCCGCTTCGGGAAGGAGCTCTGCGACCGGCACGACCTTCTCGACGAGCCCGATCCGGTGCGCCTCCTGCGCGTCGATGAGCTCGCCGGTGTAGCACATGTACCGCGCCATGCCCGGCCCGACTATCCCGGGGAGGAGGCACATACCGATCTCCGGGACCAGCCCCATCCGGACGAAAAACTCTCCCAGTTTCGCTGTGTCCGCGGCAATGCGGAAATCGCAGAGGAGGGTCATCTCGAACCCGGCGCCCAGCGCGAACCCGTTAATGGCGGCGATCGTCACCTTTTCGAGGTTGTACAGCCCCATGTAGAGCTCGACGAGCGGCTCGAAGTACGCCTTGAACTCTTTCAGCGACATGTTCTTCAACGGGTCGATGTCGAGCGCCACGTCGCCGCCTGCGGAGAAATGGTCCCCGGCCCCGGTGAAGATGATGGCCCGGAGCGCGTCATTGCTTTTCAGGTCGTTATACGCTTTCTGGATCCCCTCAAACAGGTCCGGGCTGAACGCGTTCAGCTTGTCGGGCCGGTTGAAGGTAACGATGGCGTAGTTGTCCTTGATGGTGACCAGGCAGCTTCCGTATGCTTTCGTTTCTTCGGCCATGGCGATGCTCCTGTTATGCCCTTTCGAATATCGTCGCCGGCGCCTGGCCGCCGCCGGTGCAGAGCGTGACCAGCGCATATTTTGCTCCGCGACGCTGCAGCTCGTTGATGGCGGTAACGCTGAGGCGGCACCCGCTGTTGCCGACCGGGTGTCCGAGCGCCATCGCGCCACCGTTGACATTGAGCTTCGCCAGGTCGGCTTTCAGCTCTTTCGCCCAGGCCAGCGGTATGGGCGCGAATGCCTCGTTTACCTCGAAGATGTCGATGTCCTTCATCGAGAGGCCGGCCTTCGCGAGCACTTTCGGCGTGACGGTCATGGGGCCGGTGAGCATGAGCTTCGGGTCGGACCCAACCACGGCGCTTGCGACGACGCGCGCCATCGGCGTCAGTCCCAGCTTCCTGACCAGGTCGCCGCTCATGAGCACTACGGCCGATGCGCCGTCGGTGACGGTGCTGCTGATACCCGCGGTGATCCATTCCGTGCCGGGGATTACCTTCAGGGCGTCAAGCCCCTCGCGCGTTACGCCGGCCCTGATCGGCTCGTCCGTGTCGCAGACGAATGACGTTCCCTCTTTATCGAGGCCCTCCATCGGGAGGATTTCCTTCTTGAAATAGCCTTCCCTGGTCGCTTTCAGGGCCTTCTCGTGGCTTGCGATCGCGAAGTCCTGGCATTCCTCCTTGGTGACCTTCCACTGGTTCGCGATGGCCTGTGCCGCATACATCTGGCTGGGTATCCCGTACTTGTCCATGTATGACTTGGTGATGGGGTGGCCGGCGTTCTGGCCGTTGGACATCGTGCAGTTGAGGTCGGACGCGAGGCCGTATTTCGACATGAGCTCGCACCCGCTCGCAATTACCGTGTCCATCATGCCTGATTCGATCATGCCGGTGCCGATCTGGATGGCGGAGAGACCGCTTCCGCACTGGCGGTTCACGCTGATGCCGCTGATCGAGGAGGGGAGACTGGACTCGAGAACGGCCATGCGGGCGAGATTGAATCCCTGCTCGCCGATCTGATATACGCAGCCGGTTACCACGTCGTCGACCAGCGAGACATCCAGCTTGATGCGGGAAACCGCTTCGTCGATTACCTGGGCAAGAAGGACCGGCGCCGCATATGCGCGCAGGTATCCTCTCTGCTTGCCGATCGGCGTTCTAACGGTGCTGACCACGAATACATCTCTCATGACTACCTCCTTGACGGGACCGGGAAGCCGGATCGCTTCCGCATGTATTGTAAGCAATAATGAACTTCATTATTATGACTTATTGTATTACAATAAGTCAATAAAAAAATTGGAGAGCCGGAATATTTAAATGCCCCGGGGCAGCAGAACTGGCTGAGGCAGGGCGGGATCGGTCATTCGGTAATATGTCTCATTTTTACTTGACGTATCAGGATTACCTGTTATAATCCGCCGTATAAATTGACTTTTCTGTTATTTGTTGTATATTAACCGGGATATCAATTATTCCCCGCCATGCGGGGCGGGGACAACTTCGGGGGGAGTTTTTCATGGGCAGCTCAGAGCCTGACGAGTGTGACCAATATTACCACCGTACCGTACCACTCAATTACCGGCCGGACCGTCTCGCCCTGCGCCGGATAGCACTGTTCCAGAATATTTCAAGCGGGTCCGCGGGGCAGTCGTTCCGCCCGGCGCTCCATGCACATGCATAATGGAGGAGCCATGTCATCGTTTTGTCTCGAGTGTTCGAAAAGCGGCCTGGATTGTTGCAGGGAAGCGCACTCGAAATTCCTGACGCTGAAAGACGCGCAGCGCATCGCCGAGTACCTGGGAGAAGACATCAGCACCTTTGCCCGGTATACACCGCTGAAAGACGAGGACAGGGAGGAGTACATCTATATCCACAAACACCGGAGCTATTACTACGATGTCACAACCAGGGACGACAGGCTCCTCCAGCTCAAGGATAAGAGCGACGGCTCCTGCATGTACCAGGAGGCAGATGGCCGCTGCGCGATCTACGCGGCGCGGCCCATGATATGCCGAACCTATCCTTTCTGGCTCTCGGAGAACGGCGATGTCATCTTCGACTGGTGCAGCTCGGACTGCCCGATCATCTGCGCCGTGACCGGCAACGATGAGCCCGAAAACATGGAAAAGCTTGATGACCCGACCGGCAGTTGCCAGAGGAAGGCTCTTGAGCACATAGGCCAGACGCCGGAGTCGATACGTCCTTTGCTTGACCAGATGATGAGCGAGATCGAGGATTACAAGGCCCGCATAGAAGACTTTGTCGAGAAGCACCATGTCAGCCGCGTTGAAGACAGGGCGCCGGCGGTCCGTTGACCGCCGGCGGGCGATACCGGATCCGGTTGATTCTTGGTCCAGTATTTTGATGAACAATCCAATATGGTGTGCGTATTTTTATTTCCGTGACTGCAGCGTATTCGCGAACCCTTCAATTTAAAGACTGATGCCACGAAAATTTACTTGACCCTGGTTACAGGGCCGGACACTTTCAACTGTAAGCGGGTCGCCACGCCATGCCCGGCGGACCGCGCCGTCAGATATCTGGATCACTGGAGGCTTCATGAAATCATTCGAAGGCAAAATCGTACTTCTTACCGGCGCCGCATCCGGCATCGGGCGCCTGATGGCCCTGATGATGGCTGAGGAGAAGCCGGTCCTCGCCCTTGCGGACATCAATAAAAAAATGCTCTCTGAAACGGCTGCGGCCTGCGCTGCAAAAGGCGCGGTCGTCAGGACATACCCCTCCGATATTTCGAAGAAAAAGGAGATAGAGGGGCTTGCTAAGAAAGTCGTGAATGACCTCGGTCGGGTCGACATACTGATCAATAACGCCGGGATCGTGAAGGGAAAATTCGTCCACGAGTACGATTACGACGACATCGTGAGGACTATGGAGGTGAACTTCATCGGCAGCGCCTACCTGACCAGGCTCCTCCTGCCCCACATGATGAAGCGCAACGAAGGCCACATCGTCAACGTGGCCTCGGCCATGGGACTTACCGGCGTGCCGCGCATGGGAGAGTACGTGGCGTCGAAGCACGCAATCGTGGGATTCACGGACACGCTCCGGATGGAGCTGAAAAAATACGGATACAGCGGCGTCAAAACGCTTTGCGTGTGCCCCTCCGGGATCGACACCGGCATGTTCCCCGGGTACAGGGCGCCAATCATGTCGCCGCTGCTCAAGCCGGAAACGGTCGCACGGAGGACGCTGAAGTCCATTAAAAAAGGCAGGACCTATCTGAAGCTGCCCTTTATCGTTAAGCTGATTCCCAGCATGAAGCTCTTCCCGGCCCCGGCGCAGGACGTAATGGCGCGGCTCACCGGCCTCCTGGGGAGCATGGACCATTTCGAGGGGAATAACAAGAAGTAACCCGCTGAATAACGGCTTCAGTGGCGCCGGCCGCTTTTATTGGCCGAAAGGGCAAGCAAAAGAGCCAGTCCGGCCGCGATGAAAAGGGCCGCTCCGGCGAACAGGCCCCGGGGCCCGAATGCTTCGATGGCGGCGCCGCCGGCGGCCGGTCCGAAGAGGAGGGCGCCGTTCTGGCATGCCATGTACAGCCCCATGTACCCGGCTGTGCGTCCCGGCGGGAGAAGCTCCATGAAATACGAGAAGGAGACCGCCAGCACGGCTGCATAGCCGGCGCCGGCCGATACCAGCAGGGGGTAGACGATCCCCTGCCGCGGCGCAATGCTTATGATTGCCAGCGATGCGGCAAGCATCACGAGGCCGCCCGACATCACCCTCAGTGCACCAAGGCGCCTGCCCAGGAGCCCTGCTGGCAGCGCAAAAACCACGAAGCAGGCGGTGAAAAGAAGGAAAAGCTCAACCGCCGCACCGGTGGCGAGTCCAAGCATAACACGGCAGGCATGCACAAAAAATGAGCTGACCATCCAGATACCGGTCCACCAGAGCACCTGGGCCATGAAGAAAGAGAGGACGGCATGGTTGCGCAGGGCCCCGGCAATAAGACCCAGTGCCGGCCGTTCATGCCCGCCGGGGTCACCTTCGCGCGTGCCCAGCGTCATCGCGGCAACCGGGACGGCGGTGAGGCCTATCGCCCAGAGAAACGGGGTATGCGAATCCGTCACGCCAGAGCCGGCCCCCAGCAGGAGGTAGCTTATGATGCCGGTGCCGCCCACCATGAACATGATGCCCGATGCCGTGCCCCGCTGCTCCTCCGGCGTAATGTCCGGGAGCAGGGCGAAGTAAGGACCGACCGCAGAAAAAAAGCCTGCGTACAGGAGGAGCGTGAGCGGCACGGCCGCGGCCGCGCTTTCAGCAAACGAGAGGGCGCAGATGGCGGCGATCGTAACCGTCCACCCGCATGCGATGAACGGGATGCGGCGGCCCCATCGCGTTACGGCACGGTCTGATACGGAGCCCGCAAGCACCGGCGCCACCGCGCCGAATATTCCCGCCGAAGAAAGTATGATGCCCGTGAGCCCGGCCGATCCGGTCAGGTCGAGGAGGCGAAGCGGCATGGTTGAAGAGTTAAAGCCCCAGAAGACCTGGATTGCAAAGAGGCCCAGCGAATACACGACAAGCTCTGTAATGGTGCGGCGGTGGGGTGCCATGGACATGCTCCGGTCGGACATGGTAGTCTGCAGGCACTCTGATCGGTGATACGGAAAAGTGCAAGAACGTTTTATTAAAATATATTATGAACACTCATGGAAATAATTAAAAAAGTCTCTAAGCAGAGCGCGCAGAGAACGCGGAGGACATATTGCTGGAAAAACATGCAAAGTAAAACAAAACAAAAAAAATCGGGCTGGCTTTTTAGTATATATTAATTCATTCTAAATGTCAGTCCTTATTTCTTTCCTCTGGGCCCTCAGCGTTCTCTGCGTTGATAATTAGACGGTACCTGCTCACAATTGGTTTAATGCATAAACCTGGAGTCTTATTCTTCTTGACACCTGCACATTCGACGTTTATATTTTTTGCATTATTTCTTGCCGTTGTCGTCATCCTTAGCCGAACAAAGGAGCGATCATATGAAAGCTATTATAGCCTCTGTTGTTGCTGTCGTTTTAGCCCTATTAATGACAGCCGTTTATTCACTGAGCGCCGCGGAAAAGGGACCGTGGATCAAATCGATCGAGGCCACATCGATCCTCGAACAGGAGAAGGGCACCTATACCGACGGCAACATCATGGACCTGACTGACGATTCCTGGTGCGAAGGCGAAAAAGACGCGGGCCTCGGCGTAAGCATCACTATCAAGCTGGACCACACCAGGTCGGTCGGGGAGCTGTATATAAAGAACGGCATGGGAATTGCGAAGTACTGGGCCGCCAATAACAGGATCAGGGAGTTGAAAATAAACGGTAAAACCTATACTCTCAAGGATGAACCGGGATTCCAGAAGGTCAGCCTGTCCGGAGTAAAAGCGGATGAATTAAAGCTCGAGATCGTGTCCGTGTACAAGGGATCCAGATATAACGACACCTGTCTCGCTGAAGTCGGGTTCTCCGACCCGGGGAGTGGTTTCAACCGGCGTGACAACTATTCTAAAATAACCGGCAAATCATGGGCCGTGTCGCTGGGCCTCGAGGGCGACGTCATCACATTTATCGACGGATTCCTGATGTACACCGATGTGGTACCCTGCGGGGATGAGACGTGCCCCATATCCGCGGCCGGGAGCTGCAAGCCCCTCGGAGCCAGCCATTATGAATGCCGGTTCTTCGAGCAGTGCCGGGGCACCTATGATCCGAAGCTGAATCCACACGGGAAAATATGCACATCAATGAATGATACCTTCACGCTGGACGTCTCGACCGGCGTGCCGGTGATCACGATGAAGGGTAAGAAGGCCACGCTTAAACTTTTTGATTGATCGTGCAGCCCTGCTGTTTTTTTCTTAATAATTGATCTGGGTCAATGACAATGACGTTTTATACCGGTACCATCAATATATGTTTTTCATCTGAATTTCGGCCGGATACAGGACAGAGGGTCCGCGAGGGAATGGTTAAAGGGAATGGTTAAAATGGATAATAGCTCAAAGAACATCGTCATCATCGGTGCCGGGTTTGCCGGCCTCTGGGCAGCTAAGGAGCTGTTTCATGTGAAGGGGGCCCGTGTGACCCTGATCGACCGGAACAATTACCACACCTTTCTGCCGCTCCTGTACCAGGTGGGAGCAGCAGAGGTCGAGCCGGAGCAGATCGCCTACCCGGTGCGGACCCTTCTCCGTGGCAACAGGAATGCCTCGTTTCTCCGCGGCCATGTCACGCTCGTCGACTATGACGGGAAGTTTGTCGAGTGCAACGGGCAGCGGGTCCCCTATGATTACCTGGTCATTGCGACGGGAAGCAAAACCGATTACTTTTCCGTGTCCGGGGCGGAGCGTTATGCCTTTCCGCTGAAGACACTGGACGACGCCATGGTGCTCCGCAACCACATACTCTCATGCTTCGAGCGCGCGGCCTACATCGACGATCCGGCGCGCCGGAAAAAGCTTCTGTCGTTCGCAATCGTGGGCGGCGGCCCAACGGGCGTCGAGTTCACCGGCGCCCTGTCGGAGCTGGTCCGTGGGCCCATGAGAAAGGACTTCACCGGCTTGAAAATGAGCGACGTTACCGTGACCCTTGTCGAATCTGCTGACCGGCTACTCGGGATGCTTTCGCCGAAGCTGAGCTCGTATACGGCCGCACGACTCGCGAAAATGGGCGTGGCGGTGCGGCTCTCAACGAGGGTATCCGGTATCTCGGCTGCAGGCCTCTCGTTTGGCGACGGTTCTACGCTTGCGACGGATACGGTTGTCTGGACCGCGGGCGTGAGCGGGGACGCGCCGCACACAGAGAGGCCGGCGCCGACCGGGCGCGGCAGCAGGATAATGACCGCGCCAGACCTCAGGGCCGAAGGGAAGCCGGGTGTGTATGTGGTCGGCGACCTTGCGTACCGCGAGGAAGACGGAACGCCGCTGCCCATGATCGCGCCGGTTGCCATTCAGCAGGGCAGGTGGGCGGCGCGTAACATCGCGCGAGAGATCGCGGGGTCAGAGCCTCTTCCCTTCAAATACCGCGACAAGGGCGCAATGGTCACCATCGGCCGGAACGCGGCGGTGGTTCGAATCGGGAATAGCGACTTCAGGGGTTTTTTCGCATGGCTCATCTGGATAGTTATCCACATCATGAACCTGATCGGATTCAGGAACAAGCTCTTCGTGCTGGTCAACTGGGTCTGGGACTATGTTTTCTTCGAGCGGTCGGTGCGGCTCATCCTCCCGGGATGCTGTGACAATCCGAACGGGGAGGGTTGCCTGCATCGAGCCGGGCGATGTTTCTGATGACATGAATAAAAAAATATGCTCATTTTGGAATTTCGTGTTTTAGGTATAACATTCAATTCGATTGAGATAGTTCAGGCTCTGACCCTCAATTATAATACACCGCTAACCTCTTAAGATAGGCATCCTCATAGGACAAGAATCTTTTTACACATTCCTCAAAGGTGTTCCCGAGCTTCCAGAAGAATTCATGCAGGGTAATCCTTACAGGTGCCACATGATTTTTGTCCAGATAAC
>JAKQPV010000161.1:0-3229 GCA_029564515.1 Spirochaetota bacterium
CCCCCTCCTTCAGAAGATAGGAATTTAGAAAAAAAGAACCGAAGAAGCGATCCCGGGAAAGGGCCAGTGGAAACCCGGCACCCGCACAATCTCCGGGCTCATAACTTGGCGATTTTTATTCTTTTATAGCCATGATGTCAAACAGAAAAACCCATTATCTAGAAAAGTTGCACTCCATTGTGCACCGGGAGCGAGGGTGTTTTTGCAAATCCTCGTGACCGGTATTTCGTTGCGGGAATAAGGAGGGCTGCTCTTTCTCATCGATGCCATGCCGGAAGGGAATCGCGGGAATCGGCCCCGTGCGGAAGGTACAACGCATGAGCACAGTCGGACGTCCTTTGCCGTGCGTCGGCGCGGGTGTTGTGCCGCAGGATTCCGGTAAACTCCCGTGCAGGGCTTCGGCGGCTGTTTCGTTTCGGGCCTGCCGAAGGTTGTGCCCATATCTGAATATCGCATCGATGCCGGTTATAAATGCAATATCAATAATTATGACAAACAGTTATATATCTATCAGTGTATAAATGACGTATATATCCGACGTTTCTGTTTTTTACTATTTTCGTTTTGCAGCGTCCGATCGCGGGACAGGATGGATCAGCCTGGCAGAACCGTGGTCGCAATGAAGGGGCGTCTGCGCGAAGAAGCAAGACGGGGAGAAGTCTTTTGCTGCATATAAAAAGGAGGGCCCGCCGCGGGGCCCTCCCCAATCAATCGCTTCGCGAATCAGCAGAGTTTGTCTTCGTGCTCCGCACCTGCAGGAACGATCGGGCAGTAGACAACATCCCTCTCCGTGTTCATCCCGATGGGCTTCTCCGTCTTGAGAAGCTCCATCCACACGCGGACATTGTCTACAATGATGATCGTCACGAGGACAATGATGACGACGCTGAGAACCGCGTTGAGCATCATGTTCCGGGCGAGGTACATCTGGACGTTCATAATGCCTGCCACGAAGGTCGTGACGGACACGAACGCGCAGGGCACCAGCGTGATCAGGGCATAGATCTTCTTCTGCGCGATGCGGAGAATCAGCGTCGTGCCGATGGCGAGGGCCAGTCCTGCCAGCGTCTGGTTCGTCACGCCGAACATGGGCCAGATCGAGGAAATGTCGCCCGTGTAGAGCAGGTAGCCCCAGGAGAAGGAGACGATGGCGCTCGTCGCGACGACGCCGGGCATCCAGTCGGTCCTCTTGGCGGGCTCCCAGACGTAGCCGATGAGGTCCTGCAGGAGGTAGCGGGCCACTCGGGTCCCCGCGTCGATCGTCGTCAGGATGAAGAGGGCCTCGAACATGATGATGAACTGGAACCAGTACTTCATCGTGTGCCGCAGCCCCTCGCCGATGTTGGCAAACACGTGGGCCATGCCGACGGCAAGCGAGATGGCGCCGCCCGGCCGATGGGAGACGTCGAGACCGACCAGCTTATTGAGCTCGGGCAGGTCCACGACGGGCATGTTGAGCTTCGCGAAGACAGCTGCCGATGTGTTGATGGCGAAATAGTCGTTGGGAATCAGCGTGACCGCTGCCAGCAGGGCCATCAGGCCGACGAAACCTTCCGTCAGCATGGCGCCGTAGCCCACCATGGGGATCTGGCTCTCTTTCTCGAGCAGCTTGGGCGTCGTGCCCGAGCCGATGAGGGCGTGGAAACCGGAGATGGCGCCGCAGGCGATGGTGATGAACACATAGGGCCACCAGGGACCGGGGATGATGGGGCCTCCGCCGTCGAGGAATTGCGTCGTGAAGGGCATCTGGACCATGGGATTGACGAAGAACAGACCGATGGCCAGGGCCACGACAACACCGATTTTCATGTAGGTGCTGAGGTAGTCCCTGGGCGCCAGGAGCAGCCAGACCGGCAGGGCCGCCGCGCAGAAGCCGTACACGGGAAGCAGGATCGAGAGCGCCTTTTTGTCAAAGGTGAACCAGCCGGCGATGCCGGACTCGGCCACGGGGGCCCCGAGGAACACGGCTGCGCAGACGGCGATGACGCCGACGAACGAGCCCGAGAGGATGGCACCGGGCCGGATCTTGAACATGTAGACGCCGACGACCATGGCAATGGGGATGGTCATGGCGATAGTGAAGACGCCCCAGGGGTTGTTGTAGAGGGCATTCACAACGGCCACGGCAAGCCCCGCCAGGGCGACGATGATGATGAACAGGATAACGAAGGCCGTTGCCAGGCCTGTGACCTTGCCCACGTCTCTCTTGGCGATGACGGAGAGAGACTGGCCCCTGTGGCGGATGGAGCCGAACAGGATGATCATGTCATGGACGCAGCCCGCGAAGACGGAGCCCAGCATGATCCAGAAAAACCCGGGCCCCCAGCCGTACTGGGCGGCCAGGGTGGGGCCGATGAGGGGCCCCGCGCCGGCAATGGCCGCAAAGTGATGGCCGAAGACGATCCACTTGTTGGTCGGAACGTAGTCGCGCCCGTCATTGCAGGAAACGGACGGGGTGATGTTGCGGTCATCGAGCATCAATACCTTGGCACCGATGAACGCCGCGTAGTACCGATAGGCAAGCGCGAACACGCACAAGCATACCAGCATCAGATAAATTGCACTCATACACGCCTCCTTCCAGGACAATTGAACTGTTTTTTCATGCGCTTCCGGGAACGACAGCCTGCCTGATTGAATGTTGCATTCGGAAGCGGCCCGTGCTTAAAAAATTGGACAATACGTCCATTCTGCACTTCATGCGGTGTTACTATGCGATATGAATAATGATTTTGGAGATACTATTGCTATTCGCATTAGTGACGCTCTATGAACCGGGATTCGGCTGCGCTGAAACCATGCACCGCTGCCGCATGACGCCCAAATCGGCAAACCCCCGATCAGCCCAAACCGGGTCCCGCTCCGAGGGACAGGGCTGCACTTTCCGTCTCCGGCCCGATCTCCTCCCCATGCATCCGCGGGAAAGGGTGACTTCGCGCATGATCAAAGAGCAAGGCTAGTGCAAGTGTAATAACCAATGGTTCTTTTAAAGAGTCGACTGTTCAATGTCAAACAAATTCTTCCGCCCGTTGCCTCACAAATAAATGTTACCGAAGAGGGGGCTCAGGTCGCTGACGGTAGAGAGTCCGCTTATAGCAGAGATCGAAGATTTTTTTAAGTTTGTGTTCCATGGCCTTCCGCAGCACGAAGGGGTTGAGGGTTCGGAACTGAGCGGTCAGGGCGATTTTGGTTTTTCGGGGGATGTAGTCGGATTCCATGACCCTCTGGT
>JAKQPV010000144.1:0-1153 GCA_029564515.1 Spirochaetota bacterium
CCTTCCGCTTGTCCTCGCTCCGTACCCAGTAAAATTCCCATGGCTGCAGGTTGGAGGAATTGGGCGCCAGGAGAGCATTTGACAGGCAGCGGTCCACCACCTCCTCGGGAATGGGGGAGCCGTCGAACACCCTCACCGACCTCCGTGAATCAATCACTTTCTGGAATTCGTCCGCGTTTATCTCCGGCGCTTTCTCGAAATAGGAATAGCCGGGATCGCTCGTGAGGATATTCTCCTTTTTTTCAGACAAGGTGGCACCTGCCGTTTACAAAATATACATGGAGATACTCTGCGGGATTTTTGCAAAAAAGTCAAATATAATAATCCGGGGGCGTCCGCCTCCTCCGGCCTCCCTTTGACCTGCCCGGGCCAGGGGATGTGAGAACGATTTAAATTTTAAAGCATCTGTCCCGTCCTTTTTGTTCTTGCACAATCCGGCATAATTTTCCATGATTGCTTTAACCTGCTAGGCCCATACATCATACGGACCTTTTCCGATCGGGTTGCAAATACCATATAATGTAAATGCCCGTCATCATGATACAGTACAAGAAACTTATTGACATAATGAACAAGATCAACTCGTCGATCAGCTTCCAGCACCTGATCACGACGATCATCGATTCCGCCAACGAGCTTCTGGCCGCCGAGGGCGCCTCCCTCCTCCTCCTGGACCCGGAAACAGAGGAGCTCATCTTCGATATAGTCCTGAGCGACAAGGGGGAGGTCATCAGGGGAAAGCGCCTCAGGCTGGGGCAGGGCATCGCCGGCCACGTGGCGAAAACCGGCGAGTGGGTCATCGTGAACGACGTATCGCGCGACGAGCGCTTCTGCGACGATATCGACGCCGCCAGCGGCTTCAGCACGCGGAGCCTCATCGCCGTGCCGGTGAAGGTAAAGGACAGGCTCATCGGCGTGCTCGAAGCGGTGAACTCGACCCGCCCCGGAGGCTTCGGGGACAACGACCTCGCCATGCTCGATTACATCGCCGACGCGGCGGCGATTTCCATCAACAACAGGGAGCTCATGGCGAACCTGAAAAACCGCGTGGACGAGCTTACCTGCATCTATGAAATATCCCAGTCGATCTACTTCACCCTCGACATCCGGGAATTCCTGGACCGGATCCTCCACGCCGTAAACAAGGTCATCA
>JAKQPV010000003.1:0-1119 GCA_029564515.1 Spirochaetota bacterium
AGCCCCAGGCACATCCCAGGGCCGAAGACCCGCAATGCAAGGCCCTTACCGGACACTCATCCCCCACAGATCGGCCAGAAGACCCGAACGACACGAGGCGACCGCCCCCCTCCCCCCTCTTTTCAACACCTTACGACCATGACCAGGTGAACCTATGGTTGATTAGGCATGGAAACGTGTACCTGCCTCCACAGAGCCGCACATGGATGCGGGACGGCTTGTGCCGGGGTGTGTATTACATAGTAGTATTTAGTATAGGTAATGGATTACAGGCCCCCCACATATATATAGTATATATGAGGCTCCCCCCACGACTTTTGTAGCCACGCGAAGGTCGGCGTTTACCGAAATTAACAAAATGTTTATTTCCCCCTTGACATCATCCGATATCTAGATATATATGTTTTACATGAACATCAACAAACCACTCACACAGGAGGTTACCATGACGTTCGACACAAGTATCGGCCCCTTCGCCCTCACCATCATCATTCTCGGCGCGATCGTCACCGCGCTCAAGACAGACTGAGGCGGCCGACCATGAGAACAGTCTATGTCCCGGCTATCGAAAAGCGCGTCTCCCTCGGCTCATACATCCGCGCTATCAAGCTGGCAAAGGCAAACATGGACCGCGAGTTCTCCCACGGCCTCACCTGTTGGTGGCCTTGCTACGGCGCGGATATCGTCGATCAGTTCCTCTCTGGCGTCCATGACCGCATCAATCAGGCGGTACCGTATACCAAAAGGGGGTCCTCATGCGCGTAGTCCTCAAGAAGATCCGCAAAGACGGCAAGTATGTCGTGGCCTACGGATTCGACGGCGGCAGGTGGTTCAACAAGATCATCACCAAAGACCAGTATGAGCACGATCTCAAAGACTCACGGCCCGTGGAAGTCAGGCCGTGGCAGAAAGGAGCGTAACGCATGAACATCGTATCTTATGACGGCTCAGGCAATAACAGCGCCGAGGAAGTGCTCAACGAGATATTTCCCGAAATCGTGAAGGCGCGCTCTGTTAATGATCGGAGCGGCCCCTGCCCCTGTTTCGTCCTCAAGGACGAGGCCGCCGTCATATCCCGCGCCTGTGCCTATGTGGACGACCCCGAAAAGGAGGTGTGAC
>JAKQPV010000009.1:0-109679 GCA_029564515.1 Spirochaetota bacterium
TTATGTCATTTTGAGCCCGGTCCGTTACTTTATATTTTTTCCCTCCATGGTGAAAAAAATAAAAACGAAAAGAACTCGCATGCGGTCACATAGCGAACGGAAAAAAATGAAAAAAAGTGGAAGGTCTGTCATGGTGAAATACATGCTGCTTGCGATTCTTGCGCTGACGAGCTGGTCCTGCATCTCCCTTGAGGTGTCCTCCGACGAGGACCGCACCTATCGGTACGAGCAGGAGCAGAAAAAAAGAATAGAGATCGAAATCCGTAAAAAACAGGAAGCGGAACGCCTGAGAAAGCTGGAGGAAGAGCGCCAGCGGCTTGAGCGCGAGCGGCAGCGCCTGGAACAGGAGCGCCAGCGTATCGAGCGCGAGCGCCGGGAGAAAGAGGAACGGGAGCGGGAGCGGCTCGAGCGGGAGCGGCGCAGGCTGGAAGAGGAGCGCCGCAGGGAGCAGTATGATCCCCGGGACAAGCGGAACCAGCATCACAAGGAATGCATCGACTCGTGCCGGGGGCTGACGGGCCGGGAGCGGGCGGACTGCAACCAGTCCTGCCAGAAGAAGCATGATGATGAAAGCAGGCGGCTGGAAGATGAACGCGCCCGCCGGCTCGAGCAGGAGCGCGCGAGGCTCGAGCAGGAGCGCCGCCGAATCGAGGAAGAGCGCATCAGGAAGGAGGAGGAAGACCGCCGTGCGAAGCTCGAGCAGGAACGCCAGCGCCTGGAGCGGGAGCGCCAGCGGCTCGCGGAGGAGCGCAGGAAGAAGGAGGAGCAGGAGCGCCTGAAGATCGAACATGAGCGCCGTAACAAGATTGAAGAGGAGCGGCTCAGGAAGATCGAGGAAGAGCGCGAGCGCCTCGAACGGGAGCGGCGCCGGCTCGAGGAAGAGAGGCTGCGGAAGGAGCGGGAGGAGCGCGACACGGACGCGGACCGGAGCCATAAGGAATGCATCGACTCCTGCAAAGGAAAGACCGGCCAGGAGCGGGCCCGGTGCAACCAGTCCTGCCGGAAGGGGCTTGAAGACCGGCGCCGCGAGAAAGAGCAGGAGGAGCGCCTGAAGCTGGAGCGGGAGCGGCAGAACAGGGCTGAGCAGGAGCGCCGGGACAAGCTCGAGCAGGAGCGCGCGAAGCTCGAACAGGAGCGCCAGCGCCTCCAGGACGAGCGGAAGAAGAAAGACGACGAGCGGCGGCAGAAGATCGAGCAGGAGCGGAAGAAAAAGCTTGAGGAAGAGCTGCGGAAAAAGGAAGAGGACCAGCGCCGGGGGCTCGAACAGGAGCGGAAGAAGAAGCTCGAAGAGGAGCGCGTGAAGCTCGAGCAGGAGCGGAAGAATAAGCTCGAGGAAGAGCGCCAGAAGCTCGAACAGGAACGGAAGAAGAAGCGCGGGGAAGAGGACAGGAAGGATGCCAACCGGAAATTCCCGGACCAATATCGGAAGAGGCCGGATGGATCCGTCGTCAGATAAAAACCGGGGCCCGGACGGGATCACCTGCCCGGGCCATCTGCCGGATCGACCGCCGCCCCGCCCTTTTTTTTATTGATTATTTCCCCGTTATGCCGTCAGTTGAAACCGAAGTCGAAAAAAGCCGAGGTCCGATCAATGAACTGCCCCGTATGCGACTCGCCGGAGAGTATCGTCATATACACCGGGAGCTTTTATCTCCTGCGCCGCTGCGCCGCGTGCCGGACGAATTACCAGGAAAGGACCGGGGCTCCGTCCAAGCGCTACGAGGAAGATTACTTCAAGTCGAACCACCGCGCCGCATACGGCAAAACCTATATTGAGGACGAGGCGAACATCAGGGCAATTGCCGGCCGCAGGCTCGGGATCATCGGTGGCATGATCCCCGCGGGCGGCCGCATCCTGGACGTGGGCTCGGCACTGGGGATATTCTGCGACGAGGCGGTACGCCGCGGGTTCCGGGCCGAGGGCGTGGAGGTGTCCCGTTACGCGAGGACGTTCGCGAAGAAGACATTCGGGGTGACGTCACACGCGGACATCGGCGGGACGAGGGGGCCGTTTGATGCGCTGACCCTCTGGTACACGCTGGAGCACATGGCGGAGCCCCGCGTCTTCGTCCGCGGGGCACTCCGGCTTCTGGGCGCCGGGGGCATTATCGCCCTCGCGGTGCCGAACGGGGCGGGCGCGTGCGCGCGCTTCAACAGGAAGAAATACCATGCCATTAGGCCCGAGGAGCATTTTTTCGAGCCGTCGCCGCGCGGCTTGAAGCGGCTTCTCGCGGAATGCGGGTGCGGGATCGTGAGGACGGAGTATTTCGGGCTTCACCCGGACCGCGTGGGACTGCCGGACCGGCAGGCCGTGCGGGGCGCACAGAAGGCGCTGCGGCTGGGCGATACGTTCGAGGTTTACGCGACCGTCAGCGGCCGGTATACAGCACGGCCATGATGACCGCGTCGCCCTTCTCCATCGGGTTGACGAGCACGTGGGGAACGGAGGCGAGATAGTAGATGCTGTCCCCCTCTTCAAGGAGCTCTTCCTTGTTGCCCAGCACGACCTTGACGTACCCCTCCATGACCACGATGAATTCCTCGCCGTCATGGCTGGACAGCTCCTCGCTCCCGGCGCCGGGGTTAAGCGTTACCAGGAATGTCTCCATGTGCTTGTCCCTGATCCCGCTCGAAAGCGACTGGTAGTGATAGTTGGGCCGCTCGGACGAGCCGGTCGAGTAGCGCTTGATATTCTTTCGCTCCTTTTTGCGGACCACCGAGTAGCTGTAACCGGACTCCTGGCCCAGGAGGAAGCTCGTACCGATGCGGAGGGCCTTTGACAGCTTGACGATGGTACCCAGGTCGGGGAGCACCTTCTGGCTCTCGATATCGCCGAGTTTCGTCTGGTCGATGCCGGAAATCCGCGCGAACTGTTCCATGGACAGCTTCTGCATCTCGCGGATCTCTTTCAGCCGTTTCCCGACGGGCTCTATCTTCTCTTTTTTCTCCTGGTCCTGATAGTAGCCCTGTACGTCCTCGAAATATTCCTTATATTCCCTGCTCTCGTGCATGACCTTCATGGTTGTACCTCTTTCCTGGGGGTGTCGCGGGATTACACGCCGCCCCTGTAGGCTATTCGGGCAACGGCATTTTGTCAAGAATTATGTGCGGATTTGGATTGTGACCAAATTGAGGTTTGACAAAAAATCACGGATGAAGATAGATGTCCCCGTTTGCAGACATATCTTCAACAGAAAGGAACAATATGAGCGCACAAACAATACGATACGAAAAGGGCGTAATCACGGTGCCCGATAATCCGGTGATCCTTTTCATGGAGGGCGACGGGACCGGTCCCGACATATGGCGCGCAACCAGAATCGCGCTGGACGCTGTCGTTGAAAAGACATACGGCGGCAAGCGGAAGATCGAATGGATGGAGGTGCTGGCGGGAGAGAAAGCCTTCAAGGAAACCGGGCGATGGCTCCCCGAGGACACGCTGGAGAAGATCAGCCGCTACAAGGTGGCCATCAAGGGCCCCCTCACCACGCCTGTCGGAGGCGGGATCAGAAGCATCAACGTGACCCTGCGCCAGAAGATGAAGCTCTATGCCTGCGTCAGGCCGGTCCGGTACCTGCCCGGCGTCCCAAGCCCGGTAAAGGAGCCCGAGAAAGTGGATATGGTCATCTACCGGGAGAACATGGAAGACGTGTACGCCGGCATTGAATGGAAGCAGGGGAGCCCGGAGGCGCAGAAGCTGATCAACTTCCTGACCGAGGAGATGCACTCGGAGATCCCGCTGGACGCTGGCATCGGCATCAAGCCTATCAGTGTCGTCAATACGAAGAACCTGGTGCGCAAGGCGATACAATACGCCATCGACAACAACCGGAAATCGGTGACCCTGGTGCACAAGGGAAACATCATGAAATTCACCGAGGGCGCGTTCCGCGACTGGGGCTACGAGATCGCCCGGGACGAGTTCGGCGACAGTACCGTCACCGAGGACGAGCTCTGGAGCAAGCATGACGGGAAGGCGCCGGCCGGGAAGATCGTTATCAAGGACCGGATCGCGGACGCCATGTTCCAGCAGGTGATCCTCCGGCCCGACGAATACGACGTGCTCGCGACGCCGAACCTCAACGGCGATTACCTCTCCGACGCACTCGCGGCGCAGGTGGGCGGCCTGGGCATGGCGCCCGGCGCCAACATCGGCGACAGCGAGGCGGTTTTCGAGGCGACCCACGGGACTGCACCGAAGTATGCGGGGCAGGACAAGGTCAACCCCGGCTCACTCATGCTCTCCGGAGAAATGATGCTCCGCTTCATGGGATGGAAGGAGGCGGCCGACCGCCTGATCGATGCCATTGGAAAGACCATACTCCAGAAGCGGGTGACCTACGACCTGGAGCGGCAGATGAAGGGGGCGACCCTGCTCACGTGCTCAGAGTTCGGCCGCGCGGTTGCCGAGAACGTCTGAACGGTCCCTGCTCAACAGTTGAAACACGCACGGAGAACCCGATACACCATGAAGCATATTCTCAGCGCTGCTACTGCAATGGTCCTCGCGGCGGCACTCTGCGTTTCTGCCGTCGCCGTGGTGGACCCGGCCGACTGGAAGCTGGGACGCGACCAGGGAGGGATACAGGCATTCCTGCGCAACTACCCGGGAGCGGACATGAAGGAGTTCAAGGGCGTCATGCGCGTCAGGGGCGTGCGCCTCTCGAGCCTGGTGGCCACGTTCGACGACACTCCCTCCTACACGCGGTGGATGCATAACTGCACCGAGTCCCGGCTCGTGAAAGTAATAAACGAACGCGAGCGCATCACCTACACGGTCACCAGCGCGCCCTGGCCGGCGACCGACCGGGACACGGTGGTATATTCCCTCATTTCGCAGGACCCGAAGACCCTTGCGGTGACCATAGCAATCACCAACCGGCCCGATTTTATCCCCAAGCAGAAAGGGCGCGTGCGCCTGCCGATGATGAAGGCACTCTGGACCTTTATGCCGCTCGATTCGGGCGAGGTCATGATAACCTACCAGACCGTCAACAGGGCGGGCGGCGGCGTTCCCCAGTTTCTCCTTAACCTGTCGGCGATCGACCTGCCGTTTTACACCATGGACAAGTTCCGGAAGGTAGCGTCGGAGGCGAAGTACTCGAACGCGGTGTACGATTTCATCGAGGAGCCGGTGACCACGGTGATGGGCGCCGAGGCGAAAGCGGAAGGGTAGGCCGGCCGCTCTCGCGCGGCCGGTGAACATATTCGCGGCCCCGCGCACAGGAGGCCGCCGGAGGGGGTGTTCCATGAAAAATGCATGCATGATCCTGATCGCGGTCCTGCTCGCGCTCCCGTTTCCCGCGGCGCGCGCGGGGGATGACGACGGCTGGACCCTTAAAAAAAGCGGCAATGGCATCGTGATCTATCTCAGGGATATGCCGGGCTCCAGGACGAAGCAGTTCCGGGCCGTGATGCGGGTGCCCGGCGCGCGCCTCTCGAGCCTGATGGCCGTGTTCGATGACGCCGCATCATACCCGCGCTGGATGCACCACTGCATCGAGGCGCGGGTCGTCAAAAAGATTTCCGCGTCCGAGCGGATGACCTACAGCGCGACGGAAGCCCCCTGGCCGGTGAGCACCCGCGACATGGTCACGCATTCGCTCGTGCGGCAGGACCCGAAAAGCCTCACCGTCACCCTGACGATCAGGGCGGTGCCCGACATGCTTCCGCCCGTGAACGGGAGGGTCCGGATCCGGAAGCTTGACGCGGTATGGACCTTCAGGCCCGAGGGCAACGGCGACGTCACGGTGGTCTATCAGCTTCACAGCGAGCCCGGCGGCTCGCTCCCGCCCGGGTTGGCAAATATGGCGGTGACGGACCTTCCCTTCAATACCTTCATAAAGCTCAGGAACATCATCAAGGAAGAAAAATACGCGATGGCCCGGTTCCCCCAGATTACGGAGCCGTCCCGCTAGGCGTTTACCTGAAGGATTCTGCGGCTTCACTTCCCGAGAGGAAATAGAGAAGCGGGACCTCGCATGCGAGCAGGAGCGACCTGACAGCGATGACGAGGGGCGTCCCCGGGTCGCTCCCGGCCCCGCCCGCGACGCAGTAGAAGAGATAGCCTGCGGCGAATGCCGCGTGGAGGTCGATGATGCAGAGCTGTATCACGCGGTGGATATTTTTCCGGAAATACACCTGGATGATGTGATAGGCCAGCAGGAGCGAGAGGAGGGCTCCCGTTGTTATCGATACCGCGGGGCCGTACAGGAAGAGGAGGCCGAACATCAGGAATATGATCTCGAAATAATAGAGGGTGGCCACGTAGGCGGTCAGCTGGTGGATCCTTTTCGTAATCCCCGCTCTGATGGCGGCAAGGTGCTCCATGGCTTCGTTCATTCCTGAATTTTCCTCCATCATGATGCCCTGTCAATCAGATTAATTAGCCGTCCTCCGCGTCATTTTTCGCAAAACGCCTCAATTTATGATGGACAGGTATGCCAAATTATGATACTCACAACACGGATAAAAATAATTACCGGTGCTGATACCTATGAATCGTACACTGCTGATTTGTTTCATCCTGCTTGCCGCTTTTTCATGGCCCGCCGCGGCCGATGACTGCACCCGATACGGAGACGATACCTACGGCTACAGCATCTGCGTGCCGGGCGGCTGGAAAAAGTCCTACCGGGACGTGGGATACCGGCATATCCTGACCCTTACCCGCGGCAGCGCGGCGATCGTGGCGTCCGCGTCCCGCATGGACGACGATGAAAAGGAGAAGTGGGAGAGCTGGAAAAAATGGTATGTTACGGGGATCGGCGCCGGTCTCATGAACATAATAGAAACCAGCGAGGTTGCCGTGGGGAGGCAGGCGACCATCAAGCTGATCGTGTTCCAGTACACAAAACGCGGCACCACGCTCCTGCAGCGCACCATGCTCATGAAATACGGCAACAACCTGCTGGTCATCGAGTGCCGGGCCCCGCTCGGCACATTCAGCAACTATACCGACCTCTTTAACAGGGTAATGTCGAGCGCGGACATTGCCGGGGCCCTGAAGGGCAACAGCATGGATATCCTGAACCAGGCGTCCGGCCGGAAAAATAAACGGGAAGAGACCGCCGACCGGACCATCCGCACCGAGGAGAAAAAGCCAGTCACGATCGAGGAGACCAGGCCCGATACCGGCGGCGAAACCAAACCGGATACCATGGGTGAAACCAAAACCGACACGAGGGGAGACTCCACGATAGATACCGGCGGGGAGAAGAACGCCGACACCATGGCCGACACCCCCGAGAGCAGGAAGGTGATCGAAGCCGAGCTCAAGAAGATCGAGGAGCTCGAGCAGAAGGGCATCATAGAAAAGGTGGAAGGGGGAAGCGTGCAGCCCGAGGACCGGCAGTAGTAATGCCGGCCTCCGGCGTCTGACACGCTTCTACCATGCGTTGAAGCCGAACCCGACCTCGCCTGCAATGGACATCAAGTCGTCCCCCCGCTGTAGCACATACAGGTACCGCGCCTGCACGAAGAGAGAGAATACCCCCCATGACTTCTGGTACCCGAAAATCGCCTGGCCCATGAAGGCGTAGTCCTGGGCGCTCGTGCTCCCGAAGCTTAACGGGCCGCCGGACAGGTCCGCCCTGAGGAACGAGACGCCGGGCAGCAGCGCGAGTACGAAGCAGCCCCAGCTGTTTTTCATGGAGGGGAAGGCCCACATGGGCCCGGCACCGGTTGTGAAGCCCGTTATCCGGAGCGAGCCTTTTTTAAAGTAGACGTACCCTCCCTCGAAGCGCAGGCCGAACATCGCCGGGTGACGCCCGCCGGAGATGAAATCGAGCCCCTGGTCCAGGGCGACGTTGCCGCCGTACCCGTAGGGCAGGCCGGCGTTGCCGGCGCCCAGGTTGTAGATGAACGACCCGGAGAACGAGATCCTGCCGCTCGTCCACTTGTCGGAGCCGCCCTCTTCCTTCTTCGGCGCGATCAGGGGCTCGGCCTTGTCCTGCGCCTTCTTCTCTTCCGGCTCCGGTGCGACAATCTTTTCCTTGATGGGCTCAATCCGCTTCCCGTCTTTCCGGTCCTGGCCCGCTTTATAGTTCCGCATGATCTCGCCCTCGTCCAGCGGCAGCTTCAGCTTCCGGTGAAGGGCGATATCTTCCGTGTAAGAGTTTGTCTTGTAGGTATTGTCGAGCTTGGTCTTTTTTATCCTGAAGGTTCCGTAGGAATTGGCGAAGAGAATGGTCTTGCCCTCGTCCTCGATGATTTTACCCACGAGAATGGTCCCCTCGAAGAGCTGGAGGGTGTCGGCGTACAGGCCGGTGCCCGCTGCCATGATGATAAGCATGAACGTCGTTACAAACGGCACTAATGATCTTTTCATAGTCACTCCACGCGTCCTGGTTGAATGATATACCGCGCCCGGTCATGCATGGCGCAAATTTTATCGGGGCCGCCGCGCGGGCCGGACCCCGGAAAACGCGCTTGAAGCGGCAAAACAATTCAAAAATCTTCAGGAAGGATACAGGACAAATGAATATTTGTCAAAACAATTATGGCGCGCCGGGTGGAAGCGTTTTTTTCCCGGGTCGCCAATATTGTAATTGAAGGTTTTCCGCACGGCGTGTACAAGCGACCGGTAACGGGAAAATCATGCCATCCGACCGAATTGAAATCACCGTCCCCGAAGAAAACAACCTTGACCGGATTGACAAATTCCTGTCCGCGTCGCTCGAGCTGGACCTCTCCCGGAGCTATATCCAGAAGCTGATACGCGGCGGGGACATCCGGGTCAACGGCAGTGTCATCAAGCAGAACTACAAGGTGAAGACCGACGACGAGATTGCGGTCACGGTCCCCGAGCCCGAGCCCCTTGACCTCGAGCCGGAGAACATCCCCCTCGACATCGTGTACCGGGACCAGTCGATCATCGTGATCAACAAGCAGCCCGGGCTCGTGGTGCACCCCGGGCCGGGAAACTGGAACCGCACGCTGGTGAACGGCCTGCTCTATCATGTCAGGGACCTCTCGTCCATCGGCGGCGTCGCGCGGCCGGGGATCGTACACCGGCTCGACAAGGACACCGCCGGGCTCATGGTGGTCGCGCGGGACGACGCGTCCCATGCGTTCCTGACCGGCGAGTTCAGCGGCCGCAGGGTGCGGAAGAAGTACGCCGCGCTGGTCGTGGGCAAGCCGCGGAAGGACCACGAGGTGATAGACCGTCCCATCGGCAGGCACCGCAAGTACCGACATAAAATGTGCGTGGACGAGAAGGGCAGGGAGGCTGTGACCGAGATCACGGTTAAAAAAGTGTTCAACGGCCGCCTGGGCGTGTTCACGCTCCTCGATATCGACCTGCACACCGGCAGGACGCACCAGATACGGGTGCACCTCTCATCGGAAGGGATCCCCATCGTCGGCGACCCGATATACTCGAAAAAGTGGGAGAAATACCGGGTCCCCTACCTGCTTCTCGCCTCCGTCTCCCTCGAGTTCGCGCACCCGGCCGACGGGCGCATCATGACCTTCACCGCGGATTACCCGGAGCACATGCGCGCGTTCATCGAGAAGATCGAGCGGCTCGTCTGAAAAATAAAATAGTTGATTATTTCCTTCATCCGCCCATACTGGGTGTATACGCTTGATGGTATTGGAATGAGGACGTAGAAACGGCCCTACGCAGCTATATCCTCCATGATGATATTGTTGAGCACAACATCTTGCGTCATAGGAGCATAGTATGCACGGGAGTAAACTTTTTGTCGGCAACCTCAGCTACACCGTCAGCGAAGAGCAGCTGAAACAGCTGTTCGCGACCCACGGGACCGTAACGGACGTGCGGATTATCGGTGATAAGGGATTCGGGTTCGTCGAGATGTCCAGCCAGTCCGAGGCGGAAACCGCGAAGGACGCACTGGACGGCTTCAATTTCGAGGGCCGTAACATTCGCGTTGATGAAGCGAAGCCGAAAACCGAAAAAAGAGGCGGTAGCGGCGGCAGAGGCGGATACAGCAGGTAGGTGATTATCATTTTTTCCGGGCGAACCGTGTTCCACTTCGGACGCCCGGAAGAAGATCACTTCCTGTCGTACGAGAGACCGGTCGCGTCCTTGACCCGGGCGAGGGTAACGGCACCGACCGTACGCGTTTTCTCCGCGCCTTTCTTGAGTATCCTGATAACCTCACCCCTGTCGGCACTCAGCTCCTCGCGCTTCTTCCGGAAGGGTGCGAAGTATTCCCAGATCATGCCGAAGAGCTCTTTCTTGACCTCGCCGTACCCGACGCCGCCCTTCAGGTATCGCTCCCTCATGATGTCGGCTTTCTCCTTTTCGGCGAAGAGCTGGTAGAGCGCGAACACGCTGCACGTCGAAGGGTCCTTGGGGTCCGCCACCGGCGTCGAGTCGGTCACGATCTTCATGACCTTGTTTTTCAGGCTTTTCTCGTCCTCGAATATCTCGATCGTATTGTCATAGGACTTGGACATCTTCTGGCCGTCGATGCCGGGGATGACCGCGACGTCGTCGGAGATACGCGGTTCGGGAATGGTGAACACGTCGCCGTACGCGTTGTTGAACCTGATGGCGATGTCGCGGGTAATCTCAACATGCTGCTTCTGGTCCTTCCCGACCGGGATGATGTTTGCCTGGTACAGGAGGATGTCCGCGGCCATGAGGACCGGGTAGGTGAAGAGGCCCGTGTTCGGCACGATGCCGTGGGCCAGCTTGTCCTTGTAGCTGTGGCTCCGCTCGAGCAGGCCGAGCGAAGTGTGACATGAGAGGATCCAGGTCAGCTCGGTCACCTCGGGCACGTCCGACTGGACCCAGAAGTACGCCTTTTCCGGGTCCAGGCCCAGGGCCAGGAAGTCCATGGCGGCCTCGACAGTGAATGTGCGGAGGCGGTCGCCGTCCTGGTTGCTGGTCATGGCGTGGTAATTGACGATGAAGCAGAACAGCTCGTGGTCCCGCTGATACTCGATCATGGGCTTCATCATCGCGAAATAGTTCGCGATATGGAGGGTTCCGGAGGGCTGGATGCCCGACAGTATTCGTGCCATAGCTGTCCTCGTGTGGCCCGGCGGCGCCGGGGGCCGTATCGTTTGATTCTTGTTGTACAGATCGAGCGCCAAAAAAATTAGTCAATAATAAAATTTTTCTTGCAGATTAAAACGCCCCTTTCATACTTTATCAATCAGCATCCAGCGGCGCCGGGAACTGCGCCGGCTCCCCGGGCTTCGAGGGGGCAATCTACGTTATCAAAGGGGACCGCCATGGAAATGAAAAAAAACGTCGGAGCGTCTGACCGGTACATCAGGTTTATGATCGGCCTCGCTTTTATAATGCTTATATTTACGATCGAGCCCAACCGCTTCGGGACGTTCGTCCTGCTGGCGCTCGGCGCTCTCACCTGGAACACCGTGTATACCGGGTACTGCTTTATCTATGACATCCTGGGCATCAACACCCTCGGCGAGCCGAAAAAGCCGGAAGAACCGGCCGGGCAGACCCCCGCCCATTAAGATTGAAACACGCGCCAATAAAAAGGCCCTGATAGGGCGGAGTTTAAACCCCGCCTTATCAGGGCCTTTTTTTTATATTCTCTTATCTAAAACCGTCTTACCTCTTCAGGCTGAGAAGCTCCTGCAGCATCTGGTCCGAGGTCGTGATCGACCGCGAGTTGGCCTGGAAGCCGCGCTGCGTCACGATCATGTCCACGAACTGGTCGGAGAGGTCCACGTTCGACATTTCAAGTGTGCCGGCCACGATCTTGCCCCGGCCGCCCTGGTTCGCGGCGCCGGTGTTTGCCATGCCGGAGTTGTTCGATACCTCGAAGAGGTTCTCGCCGGAAGCGGTGAGGCCCTGCGGGTTGGTGAACACCGACATGGCGACCTGTCCGATGGTCTGCTTGGTCCCGTTGGAATACACGCCGGTAATCATGCCCGAGTTGTCGACGTTGAAAGACTCCATGTAGCCCATGTTGAAGCCGTCCTGCTCAACGGCCTTGGTCGTGGCCGCTGACGCGTACTGGGTTATCCCCTGGAGGAGCCCCGCTTCGCCCAGGTTCAGCCGTATCGTGCGGATATTCGGGTCGCCGGCCACGCGGTAGCTCGCGTTGACCGTCAGCTGTCCCTGGTTGAGCTCGTCCGGCGTACCCGCGTCGCCCACGGACAGGAGCTTGCCGTCCGGGCTGAAGCGGAGGTTGATGCGCGAATTGGTGTTCTCGTTGTTGGCCTGGCCCGCGCCCGTGGGAACGTCGAGGAGAAGCGGGGTGGCGGAATCGGTAATCGCCGCCGAGGCCGTCCACTGGTTGGGGCCCGTCTTCCAGAAGTTCAGCGTGAGCCGGTGGGTGTTCCCCTGCGCGTCGTAGGCGTCAATGCTGGTGGTCACCCCTTTCTCCGCCCTCATCTGGCCGGTCGCTTCCGGGGGAAGGACCTCGTAGCGGGAGTCAAGGTTGCACTTGTACTTGATGTTCGCGGTCTCGCGCGCGTCGACCTTGCCGTAAATCGGGATCACGATGTCCTCGGTACTGCCGCTGGGGTTCACCGCCATCTCGCCGGCCTGGTTCCGGGTGGCCATCCACCCCTGGACCTTGAGCCCGTTGCCCGGGTTCACGAGCGTGCCGTCCTTGTCAAGGCCGAACGTGCCCGCCCTGGTATAGAAATTCCGGTCGCCGTCCGAAACAACGAAGAAGCCGTCGCCTGAGATTGCCAGGTCGGTCTGGTTGCCCGTGGTCTGCAGGCTGCCCTGCGTGAAGATCCGGTCGATCGAGGCGATGGTCATGCCCAGGCCGACCTGCTTGGGATTGACGCCCCCGCGGTCTTCCTCCGGCTTGGCTGCGCCCGAAAGCGTCTGGGATATCATGTCCTGGAACGAGACCCTGCTGGTTTTAAAACCGTACGTGTTCACGTTCGAGATGTTATTGCCGATAACATCCATCCTGGTCTGGTGGTTCTTCAGGCCGGCAACACCGGAATAGAGTGCGCGCATCATAGTAGGTGATCTCCTGTATTACAAAAATTATTTAATCAGGACAGAGGCCCTGGTTTCCGTCTGGCTTCCCGTCGCTTTCTGGAACGCGTCGGTTATCACTTTGCCCGAAAGCGTGTTCATGATCGCCTGCGCCGGCGCCGTGTCGGCGGAGGCCGGTTCCGCGGCGCGGACCGAGTGCACGTCGCTCATCCTGACTCCCTCGTTCCCCACCATGAGCATCTGCTCGTCGCCGTCATACTGTATCGACGTGACCGTGCCCGATACCCTCCGGCCGGTCGCCGGGTTCATCGAGTCGATCTGCCTGCCCAGGAACGAGAAGGCCTCGGCCGAGCGGGTGCTCTTAACCAGGCCGGCGAACTCCTTGTTCATGTTGGTCATCTGCTCCAGGGTCGAGAACTGCGCCATCTGGGCGATGAACTCGCGGTCCTCCATGGGCCGGGTGGGGTCCTGGTACTTGAGCTGGGTGATGAGAAGCTTCATGAAAGCGTCCTTGCCCAGATCGCCCTTGTTCCCTTCCCTGCCGTGGTTGACCTTCTTGTTGATGAGGTCGGCTTCAAGCTGCGCCGCCATCATGTCCTGGGGGCTCATTTTACCTATTTTCATCGCTTCCTCCTAAATCACCAGGTTGATATGTCCGTCATGGAATGATTTCGAGTTCGATTCGAATCCGGCCGCGATTTCCTCGCGCCGCTCGACGGGCGCGACGAACACGCCGCTCTCGTCGTCAGTGTCCCGGAGCATCCTGCCGCGCCGGTCGTCCACGTCAACATGGAACTCTCCCACCGCGATGCCCGCCTCATGCAGATCCTGCTTTATCTGCTCGAGGCTGCCCATGAGCAGGTCTTTCGCTTCCCGCGACTCGACCAGGAACTTCCCGTGCACAATGCCGTTCTCCAGGCCCAGGCTCACGTTCATGCTTCCCAGCTCGCGCGGGTAGAGGCGGACCGAGAAGGACCCGTTGCGGCTGTCCCTGACCACGACCTTCGCGTTGTCGATTATCTGCCCCACCTGCTCCATGAAGGGGGTATGCTTCCTCGGCCCGGCGGCGGTGTCCGCCTTCCGCGCCTGGAAGTCGCTTTTCATGGTGTTGAGGCCGAACAGGTCGCCGCTCCCACGGGAGTCGCCGCCCTGCCTGTTCTGCGCGCCCTCTCCCTTCGGCCCCTCCAGGAGCGACTCGACCCTGGCCATCAGGTCTTTCACCGCGGAGAGGTTCTGGTCCGGCGCTGCAGCGGCCGTGTTCCCGCGTCCCCGGTCATGACCGCGCCCGGCCTTCTGCACCAGGTCCTTCATGCCCGCTACCATGCGGGCAATGGTGTCCGCCTGGTCGGCGGGGATCTTTTTCCCGTCAAGCCGCGCCACCGCGGCCGCCAGCCTGTCCGCCATCTGCTTCAGCGCCGCCTGCCCGTTCCTGGAGCGGGCGCCGTTCAAAAGGTCTTCCGCGTCCCGGCCGCCGGCCCTGCGGGCCCCGGGATCGTTCTGTTCTTTTCCTTTAATAACGTCCATCATCCGGTGGAGGCCGTCGAACAGCTCGCGCGTGTCGGCGTCGTCCGCCTTTTTCTGACGGAGTTTCCGGGCCGCGTTAGGCGCCGGATCGGCGTTCTCGGCCGTCTTTTTCTGCTGTATGCCGTCGGCCGGCTTTTTCTCGGCAGCGGGCTTCGGGGATTCGGCCTGTTTTGCTTCCTTATTCTGCGTCCGCGCTGCGTCTTTTTGCGCCTGGTCAGCGTCCCCTGTCTCGGCGCGGGAGGTTTCCTCGTTCCGGCCCTTCGGGCGGGCGGCATCACGGGAGGCCTGCTCCATCCCGGCCGCGTCCGCGCGCGCGTCATTCCGCATCGTGTCGGTTTTCGCGGTGAGGTCGGCGGCCTGTGCGGTCGTGTCGAGCTGTCCCTTGAGAATGTTAAAGAAGCTCGCTGCGGAGGAGTTGTCCTGCGTGACCTTTGAAGCCGGAGATTGCATGAACGGCTCGGGACAATTCTTTTGCGCGATTTTGATGTCAGCTATTTGCAGCATACACCTTTCACCCGTATCGTTGTTTGGCTGATTAATATATCGATAGGTAGTATAATAAACTGAATGGAATTTTAGACATAATGAGTTTATTAATGGGTTAAGCCCGGGGCTTTTTTTTCATGAAAAGTGAGGTTATGTGACATAAGAGGTGTTTCCACGGGGGGTGCGCCGCCTAATGATAGCGTTGAAAAATTTATTCATTTCCCATATTCCCGTTCGTCCATCCAGGTATGTACCTTCGCACATGCGACATCGCGCCGCCATACCGTCCGGGCATGGACCGAAAATCCGTATATAAGGGAATATGGCAGAAATACTGGCGCGAATTCAGGGAAGTTTACCCGGAACGATTTGCGGACCGGTACGGCACGCTGATGCAGGAGAAAGAAGCGGAGGTATACAAGCTCCTTTCATGCGGCGACTACCAAAACGGGTTTCGGAAGCACACCTGTCCGGAGTGCGGCACGGTCCTCATGGTGCCGTTCACCTGCAAATCGCGCCTTTGTCTGTCCTGCTACCGGAAAAAGCTGTACGGCTGGTCCATGGGCCTGTCCGAGATCATGCACACGACCCTGGCACATTTCCACGTCACCTTCACCCTGCCGAGCCCGGTGACCCGGACATTGTTCGAGAAAGGCTTCCGATGTGAAGAGCTTATCACCGTTGCGGCAGGCGCGTACTGGAAAGAGCTTCTGAAAAGCGCGGACAGCCCGGGCAGGGAGTGGCAGTGCGGGAGCATTGCCACGGTGCACACATGCGGTAATGCTCTGAACTACAACCCGCACGTGCACCTCATCGGCACGAGAGAGCTGGTTAATACCGCCACCGGCGAGATAATGCGCTCCCCCCTCCTGAACTACCGCAGAATAAGATTTACATGGATGAATTACGCACTTCGCCTGTTCAGAAAACGTGGTATAATATCCGAACAAGAAGTTCGCACAATAAGGGACAAATACAAGAACGGCTTTCATGTTCATCTACAGCCTATTACCGGCACAAATAACGACGTTTTATTTCGCACTTCGGAGTACCTCGCGGCCGGATACTTCCACAATAGCATGATAACGGGTGTTGACCATGTTAATAAGAAAATAACATTCAGATACAAGAGCTGGGTTGATCGGAATACGAAGGAAAAGACCTTCTCTGAAATGACCATTGCCATCTTCGATTTTATGGCCCGCATGCTCTTTTTTCTACCAGATAAGCATCGGAAAGCGATACGATATTACGGGATATACGCGCATGGAATTAGTAATAAGTTAGAACGAATGCAAAAAAAGACCTGGGCGAAAGCCATACAAAGCTCATTCGACAAAAACCCGGAGTTATGCCCAGACTGCGGAACGGAAATGATCGAATCCTCAATTTATGCCTTCTTCGCGGACCGGGAGTGGCGGAAACTGTGGAGAACCCACCTTTTGTATGGCGGGTATTTCAGAATGAAGAAAGGGCCTTGACGATTACTTCCTGCCACTATTTTTTAAAATTTTTCGCAATTTACTCTAACCACTGTTATTTTATTACGCGGCCGGGCATTTTTTGCTCATTTCCCACAAAATTTCTCATTTTTTCGGCGCGCGCGACCCTTCGACAAGCTCAGGGCAAGAATTTTAAGCCCCGTGTCCAGCGCTTTTTGTGTTGAAAATATCGATTAGATCCCCCATGCTGGCTTCACATAAAACCAATTGTGTCCCGTAAGCCGGTACTGAACAGGGCGTACTTTACTAGATAATAAAATTCTTACAACAAGATACTTTCCGGCACATCGCCGGCCCGTCCCGTGACAATCAGCCTGCCGCACGGCGGGCAGACCGGCATCGTGGAGCTGTTCATGTACCCGCTGATAAACGAAATCGGTGCCTGCGCGGGCGTCCTGATCATAGCCCGGGAGCAAACCGGACTGTCCGACCTTCAGCGTCATGCGAGGCTTACGCACCGCGAACTAGAGCTGTTGCTGCTGATCGGCAACGGCCTTTCTGCAGGCGAAATAGCGGACGAGTGCGGCATCGCGCTGCAGACGGCGAAAAGCCACATCCACAACATCTACCGCAAGACAGGGCTTTCCAACCGCGTCGAGCTGGCAAACCTCCTGAACAAACATTCCTGATTGTTCATTCATTTTTCACCTTCTCAATCGTTCGATGGATATACAGGGCGGCGTGCTGCCTGTACTTTATTAACAAGAGTAAAAAGAAGATTATTGCATCTACTATTTCTATGGAGGTTTTATGAAGCTCAAGTTGACATCTTTAATAATACTTGCCTGCGCCCTGGTCATGACGGGGTGCACCAAAACGACAACCGATAACAGCCCGTTGCTGCTGTTGCTTGGCGGCGGGGGAACTCCACCGCTGGAGCCGGCCGCGCCAACTGCGACGGCGGGGGTATCCCAGATTGAATTGGGTTGGACCGCAGTGGACGGCGCGATCGCCTACGAGGTCTGGTATAATGAAACAAATGATTCAGCGACAGCCACGCAGGACGGCGGTGACATCGCCGGAACGGACCATGTCCTTGACGGTCTTGACAACGGAATCACCTATTACGTGTGGCTGAAGGCAAAGAACGCTTCGGGAACGAGCGGTTTTAGCGCGGTGGCGAGCGGAATGCCGGCATGGACGCGCCTGCTGGGGGAATCGAACGACACCAACACCTTGGGTTGCGCCGTTGCGATTGACGGGGACGGCAACAGCTTTATGACCGGCTACACGACAGGTCTCCTTGATCCGGACAATACGACTACCGGCAACCATAACGTCTATCTGGCCAAGTACGATAAGGACGCCGTAAAACTATGGGTCGAGCAACCCACCGGCCAGGATGGAAAGACCACCGACGGCAATGGAATTGCCGCGGACCCTGACGGAAACATCTATGTTGCCGGCACCACGAACGGCAGCGTGTATGACGCAGTTAAAATCGGGACCGGAACCAATACCAATGCCTTCATAATTAAATACGATAATGATGGAACCAAGATATGGGCCACACAGGCCGGCGTGGCGGATAAGAATACCTATTGTAATGGCATTGCGGTTGACGCCGACGGCAACAGCTACATCACAGGCTATACCAATGCCGATCTTGATGGTGCGGGCGACGGGAGCCTTACCGGAAGTTACGACGTTTATGTCGCAAAATACGATACGGACGGAACACAGCTCTGGGTCCAGCAGCTCGGGGTGGCAAGCGTGGGAACCTACGGCCGCGGCATTGCGGTTGACCCAGATGGGAACTGCTATATAACCGGTCAAACTGAAGGCGGCCTTGGCGGCAATACCAAAGCCGGCGATCCGGACGTATTTGTCCTTAAATACAATACGGCTGGAACATTACAATGGGTTAAGCAAATGGGCGTGGCCGCAGGCCTCAAGAGCACCTATGGGTTTGGTATTGCCGTCGATGCCAGCGGGAACAGCTATGTGACCGGTCAAACTGGCGGCGATCTTGACGGCGTCGGCCCCGGAGTTCTGGTCGGCAATCCGGATGTATTTGTAATGAAATACAATACCTCCGGCACGCTGCAATGGCTCAAGCAGACCTCAGCCACCGGGAAATATGCATCTGGAAAAGGCATCGCGCTTGATACGGAAGGAAACTGTTATGTTTCCGGAGAGACCAATGCCGATCTTGACGGCGAAGGCTCCGGTGTTCTTACCGGTACGAAAGATACCTTCGTCATCTCGTACGACACGGACGGAACAAGCAGAATGATAAAGCAGATGGGTACGGTGGGTAAAAACATATTTACATATGGGATCGCGGCAACTCCTGGCGGCGCTTGCCTTGTCACGGGATACGTGGACGCTGATTTTGACGGGCAGGATTATGTCGGATTGTTCGCCGCAGCTTTCATGACGATGAGATTGAACGAGTAAGGCCGCGTGGAGCATTGCCCCGCGCATTGCAATGCGATCAGAATTGTTGATTGATCTGATTATCGCGCATGCATTCCTCCGCCGCCATCGGCGGCGGAGGAATGAAGATATCATTGCCGGATCTACGGCACATCTTTTCACTCACACGATTTTTTTGGAGGACACATCAAGAATTTTAAGCCCCGTGTCCAGCGCTTTTTGTGTTGAAAATATCGATTAGATCCCCCATGCTGGCTTCACATAAAACCAATTGTGTCCCGTAAGCCGGTACTGAACAGGGCGTACTTTACTAGATAATCATGATATTATTTTTCAGCCATCACCTAGCAAAATTCTACAGCTTTTAATCCTAACCGCTGTTGTTCTATACACTGGGCGGCGATTTTTTGCCCATTTTTTGCAGGATTTCTCATTTTATCGGCGCGCGCGACCCTTCGACAAGCTCAGGGCAAGAATTTTAAGCCCCCTGTCCAGCGCTTTTTGTGTTGATATTGCTCAATTCATCTCCCATACTCGTTCAGATAAGACTCATTGTGTCCCTTGAGCTTTTACCGAAGAGGGTGCAAAATCCTATATGATGAACCAAGATGTCATATCCCCCTTCTGCTAGCCACGGGTTTAAACCCGTGGCTAGCAGAAGGGGACTGCCATCACTGCGGACATGTACATACATTCACAATTAGTACCGGAGGATGTGTTTTGAATTTATAAATTAATTATTTAATTTATAAAAATAGATAGCACATCCGGTGGAATAAACAATCAATCCTATTAATATTAAATTAAAACTGTTATATAAACTTAAAGGATATTTAAAGATCCAGATTAAAAATAAATTTATTCCATATAACAAAAAAAGTATTACTATTAACATCCCAATATATTTTTTTTGTTTTTTAAAATTTAATTTTTTTTCATTTCTTATGCTTCGATTATTAATTACTGCTTCAACATTGATGTTAGCATTATAAAGTCTGTATAAATTAATTGATTTTGGTATTAATCCAATACTAATTATATTGATAAATAAAAATAAATGAATTAATCCTTCTGGTATATTATATACCCAAATATTTAAGATTAAAGCAACAACCAAACAAACAGCAAGGAACACTATAATAGATATTTCTTCACTCTTTTTCAATTTTGGTTTCCATAATATTCAATAAAAATTACCAGAGACTATTAACAAAATTCAAAGCTTTATTTAGCATACCCTGCCCAGTTTGTTTTGTTGTAACTCTGTTTAATTCCGAGCTCGTCTTTCTTAACTCAGTTTCTAATATTTTTTTACTCTTAACTGCCTGCATATAATCATCATAAGTACCATAAGTCATTGAAGTTTTATCTGGATTTAATGGCAGATTCTTTTTTATCCAATCCATTTTTGTGCCTAATACATCCTTTAATTCACTCGCTTTTTTTTCCTAAGTAACTGAATCCTGTTTCTGATACTGCCCCATATATAGTTTTTATACCTATTTTTCCCAAATCTTTGGAAGTAAACGAACTAATATCTTTTTGACTTCTTATATTATTTAAAACCAATTGTGTCCCGTAAGCCGGTACTGAACAGGGCGTACTTTACTAGATAATGATGAAATCTATCAAAAAAGATGGACAAATAAAGAATGATGTGTCATATTATATCGCGTCATGCTTATATAAAAAAACAGACCGATTTTATTGCTTCATGTATGGCGCCGAAGCTTCTCTTGTATTTGCATTCACGAATACGCTCCGTGCGGGATATTCAGCACACCATATATACTCAAACAATCAACAGCAAGGGGAACCGCCATGACTGATGAAAAAATAATCCGGGAACTTGAGAGATTGAGGGCGGAGGTCGACCGGCTTTCAGCGCACAGGCCCGGCTTCTGGAAAAGGACCTTCTCGAAGACGAGTGTACTGATCGGCGTCGCGCTGGCGTTCGTCGTCTCGTCGCTGATCGTGTACGCGGCCACGATCAGCAAGCCGTACGACTTCACCGACGGCACGATAATCTCGGCCGACCAGGTGAACGCGGACTTCAATGCGCTCTATACCGAAATAAATTCAAAGGAAACGCGCCTGGCGGCCCTGGAAACGAACGATCACGGGAAACTGCAGTTGCGTTATATAATCGCATACGGTGGCGTGTTTCCGATGCATGATGAAGGAACCGGAGGCTCCGTGGGTGACCAGTTCCTCGGAGAGATCCGCGTGTTCGCGGGAACTTTTGCGCCAACGGGCTGGATGTTTTGCGAGGGGCAGATTCTTCAGATCTCGTCTTACACGGCTTTATTCGCGATCATCGGTAACCAGTACGGCGGCAACGGAACGACCACCTTCGCCCTTCCGGACCTGAGGGGGAAGGTCCCGGTTAATCCGTAGCCATGTCGCGCCGGCCGGAAACGGGCCATGCGCACGGGGATCATCCACCCCGGCGCACGGAGGTCATGTCAGACCGGACGATTGAACCCATTACGGGAGGACACTACATGCGGTTTTATTCATGCCTATTGATTATCACAGTGCTGGCCGGATCCTGCGCCATTGCCGGATGCAACAGGAGCGGGAATGACGGCAGCGGCTTCCTGGCCCTCCTGGGCGGTTCGAAGGCGCCGAGAGTGGTCTCCACCCAGCCGTCCGACGGCGCGACCGGCATTGCGGTCACGACAACGCTGAGCGCCCGCTTCGACAGGGACATGGACGGACTGACCGTTACCGGCGATACCTTCACCCTGGAAGGAGGGCCCGGCGCCATAACCGGCAACGTCGTCTACGACGCGGGCACGCGCACGGCCACGTTCTCGCTCGTCTCGCCGGCGAGCCTGGAGAAGCTGACCGTATACACGGCGACGATCACCACCGGCGCCCGCAGCCTCAAGGGAGCGCCCATGGCCCGGGACGTGGAGTGGACGTTCACGACCGTCGCGGCCGGGACCGTGCCGGCGCCGTCCTTCGACATTCTCGCCGGAACCCACGACGCGCCGGTGGACGTGAAGATCACCTGCGCGGATGGGAGCGCGACGATCCGCTTCACGACGGACGGTACCACGCCCTCGCGGGAAAACGGGGACACCTATTCCGCGCCCGTACACATCGACGAGAACACGCTCCTGCGCGTAATGGCCTGGCGCGACGGGTGGAACGATTCCACGGAGACGAACGGGCAGTACAACATTCGCGTCGCGGCACCGCGGTTCGACCCGGTGGCCGGGACCTACGAGAACGACCGGGAGGTGGCCCTCTTGTCCGACACGACGGGAGCGGACATCCATTACGAAATGACGACTGGCACGACCGTGTCGCCGCCCCCGGATCCCGACGATCCGGATACCGGGTCCGCGCTGTATGAAGATCCCCTGGAAGTGAGCGGCCAGGGCACGGTGGTCAAAATCAGGGCGATCGCGGTCAGGAGCGGCATGGTGAACAGCCCGGGAAGCTCCGCGCAGTTTGTCATCGATCTGACCGCGTTCCAGGCCAGGTGGGGAGAGGCGATCTGGGGTACGGGGATGTGGAACCCGTGAAAAGCAATTATTATTTATAAAATTTAAAGCCCCGTGTCCAGAACTTTTTGTGTTGAAATCACTCGTATCATCTCCCAAACTGGTGCAGATAAAACGCATTGTGTCCCGTAAGCCGGTACTGAACAGGGCGTACTTTACTAGATAATCATTTGCCCCGCTCCGCTATCTTCTCCTTGACCCGCTCGAATTCCTCTTCCGTGAGCCGGTACCGGCTGAACGGCAGGAAGCTGATCAGTATCATAAGGGCCGGGAAGAGACAGAAGATGACACGCACGCCGACAGCCAGGCTCTCGGGTTGGACCCCCTCCCTGACGAAGCCGGACAGCGCCAGCGCGAAGCCGACAATGGGCGGTCCGATCGAGTAGCCTATCTTCTGTCCGGCAGACCACATGCCAGAGAAGACCCCTTCGCGCCGCAGGCCGGACTGCATCTGGTCATATTCCACCGTGTCGGGCAGCATCGAGAAGGGGAAAAGCTGGAAGCTGGAAAAGCCCACTCCCGCCAGGAATATCTGGGCATAGAAGACCCACAGTACCTCGGCACTGGTGAAGAAAAGCGACGCCATCGCCATGGTGAAAATTGCCAGGCCGATGTAGTAGGATTTTATCTTGCCAAGGCGCTTGCCCACCGCCAGCCAGACAGGGATAAAGAGCAGGCCGGTGATCATGAAGACGGGGAAGGCAGTATTCATGGACGTCTCGGGCAGGACCATGACATATTTCACGTAATAGATGAATCCGGCCATCATGACGCCGATGGCCACCGCCTGCAGGAAATAACTGCTCATCAGCATCACGAAAGGAACGTTCCGTGCGGCTATCCTGACCTGCTCTTTCAGCGGCGGCATCTCTTTCTGCGGCGGCACTGACGGGGCCCTGCGGGTGCCGATGAAGCACCAGAGGCAGGAAATGACGATGGCCACGGCGAAGACGCCGCCCATGATGCGGAAGCCGGCCGCACCGCCTCCGCCCGCGTTAACCAGCACCATGGTCAGACCGCCGGCCAGTAATGCTCCCAGTGAGGCGAATGACATGCGGAAGGATGTTATGGAGATGCGCTCGTTATAATCATTGGACATCTCGGGCACCATGCTGGCATAGGGCACGTTGACGATAGTAAAGGCGGTGCAGGCCAGCGCAAACAGAAGGGATGTCTGCAGCGCGTTGGCGAATTCTGTTTGGAAGCCCGGCGCGAGGAACAGGACGAAGAAGCAAAGGCCGAAGGGCACCGCGCCGTACAATACATATACCCTCCTGCGCCCAAAACGGGAGCGCGTCACGTCGGAGATGGCTCCCATGATAGGGTCGGAGATAACGTCCCACAACTTGGGAAAAAGCAGCATGGTTCCCGCCAGCGCTGGATTGACGCCGACCACATTGGTGAGGAAAAAAAGCAGATACATGCCGGTAGTTACGATGAACAGGTTATTGGATATGTCGCCGATGCCGTAGCTCAACTTGATGCCGAATGGCAGCTTTTTACCCCTGTCCAATTGATTGCTGTCCGCCTTGCTGGTAACAGTCACCATATGTTCCCCCTTCTGAAGTTAACATTACCATCCGGGAAATAGATCCATATTCAGTAACGGTTCATGGGAGACAGGAGTCCTCTAAATGTTGCGCGTATGCGTACAATTGAGAATAGTGCGAATTGAGTGAATTGATGTACCGCCCTTTCATAGTAAGGCAGCGGTTGGCTTAAATATCAAGGAAAAAATTTAAGTCCGGGAGTGCAATCCGCAACCAGCTGCCGTGCAGGAAACACGACCCGGGCAACAGGATGGTGCGGATGCCGGCCGGGGCGGGATGCGGGAAGGCCTGTCTCCGGGTCTCGCACCGCGCCGGGCGGCGCACAGACAATAAATATTTTACATGATGATAATTCTGATGGCCAATGGATCCCCGCTTGTGGTGAAATGGCATGGAACGGTAATCACTTCCGAAAGTACACGGCCAGGTACACCTCGTTCCCCCTGTCATTGTACCGCACCTCGTCGAACACCGACCTGGTGATCAGGATGCCCCGGCCGTGCTGGATCATCCGCTCGTTCAGGGAGCGGACGTCAAGGCCCGAATAGAACTCGTGGTTGAACCCGTTCCCCTCGTCGCTGACCGTGTAAAACGCGCCGTTCCGGTCAAGGCGGTAGGTGATGTGCGCTTTCTTGTTCCTGTTCTCTTCATTTCTCTGGCGCTCACGGATGAGGTCAAGGTAGCTCTGGGTTTTCTGGCACGCGGTCTTTTCCTCGTAGGTTATCCCCAGGTTGCCGTGTTCGATAGCGTTAACGATCATCTCCCTGACGCCCAGCCGTACAAGGCTCGTTTTCCCGTCGGGCAGGTAGCGCAGGAGGTTGCGGGTGACGCGGAAGCTCACCTCGTCCGCGATCGTGATGCGGTTGTCTATGTCGTAGGCGAGGGTTTCCTCGCGCACGAAGTCGATGAGCGGGTCCTCCGCTGTCTCGGAAGCGAAGCCGGTGACTCCCGTGACGCGGCCGTTCAGGATCACGGGGTCGAGCTTGAACTGCAGCTGGAGGGGATCGCCCGTGTAATGGTGGTCGCACACGGCGTTGAACCGCACGTCGGTCGCGCCGTCCCTGAGCACGCGATTGATGTTCTCGAGAAAGGTGTCGCGGTTGATGTTGTTCCTGTCGACCGGGTCCCGGTAGAGTATGTCGACGATGTTCTTGCCGATCACGGCCTCCTCGGCATACCCGAGCTTTTCCCTGATGTTGCCGTTCACCAGCACGAACCGGGCCCTGCCGTCCAGGGAGAAGATGATGTCACGCGTTTTCTTCTCAAGGAGCTCCCGGTATTTCCGTTCGGATTCCTCCAGCTTACGGCGGCAGTCATTGCGCTCCGTCACGTCGATCGCAGAGAGGAGGGCTCCCTTTATCTCCAGGGCTTCGCCCAGCCAGAGCCGCGCGCTGAGCTCCGATTCGAACACGGTTTCGGTGCCGCGGACGATCAGCCTGAGAGGCTCGCCGCTGATGCAGAGCTCTCCGAGCCGCATGCCGCATTCCTCCTGATCGATGCGCCTGTCCCTGATCCAGCGGTTCTTGATCTCGATGGCGCGGCTGAACAGGTCCATGAAGAGTGCCGCCGCGCGGCGCTGGTCTTCAGGGTGGATGAAGTCCATGTAGGAGATCCCCGCGGCCCCGGCGGTCGCGGGGAGAGCTGCCCCGGCGGCCTGAAAATTATAGTCCACCGCGGAGCCGGCGGTGTCGACGAGCATCGAGAAGATGGGCATCAGTTTGAAAAGGTCGCGGTTTTTCCGCTCGGTCTCCTCCATGCGCTCCCGCATGTTTCTTCTGCTTGTGATGTCGTTCGTTGTGACGACGCATCCCCCGATCCCGAGCGTCTCCGTGTCGAAGATAATGCTTACCGTGTAATCGACGTCAAGGGCCTTCTCGCCGTTGCGGCTGGTCAGCTTCGTGAACCCGGCGCCGGTACCGGCGCGGACCAGCCGCTCCCATGCGCGGTCCCGGTACTCCCGGTCGGTCGCAAGCCGCGCCCGGTCAAGGGACTTCCGATACAGCAGGCAGGACTCGTAGAGCCGCGCGAACTCATCGCGCATTACAGGAATCTCGTCCTCGTGGAGAAAATCCTCGTACGTGACGGGCCCGTCCGAGAGGCTGCGGCCGTACAGCTCCTCGGCCGCCTCGTTCCATTCGAGCACTCTTCCGTCCGGGCCAAGGATCGCAGCAAGGTTTGATGATTTGCGGAACATCGTCATGTAGATGCGGTACCTGTTCATGAGGGCGTGCTGACGGTCCCTGAGCGCGGTCACGCGCGCCAGGAGATCGGCGGCGGATTTCGCAGCAGCCATGTCGATATTTTTCCGCGCCTGCCTGATTATAAGGATGAGCTCCCTGCCCGGATCGGTTATATAAAGGAGGCCTTTATCCGAAACGGTATCCCCGCTGCCGATAAGTGTGACCGAGTTGTCGCCGGCAATGGCGAATACAGGCCGGGAGAGGCCCGGGAACAGGTTCGATCGGGCCGCTACCGGATACCTGTCATCTTTTTTAAATGCAATAGCAGCGCCGGATGCCTGTAACGCGGTTACTAGGCCCTCGCAGAATTTTAAAAGAAACAGGTTCCGGTCATTGTCAATATGCTCGAAGATGACATTCTGGAGAATGATTATGGGGTTTTTTTCATTCACAGCAATGACCGGTGCATGGTATAGTATTTAATAAACATACCGCATAAAATAGATACAGGCATCAATTTTCAAAATCAATTTGTTATATCATATAATGTTCTGTTATTTTTGCAAATTTTTTATAGATTGCTCCCTGTGAAATGAAAAAACAACCGCTTTTTTATTGAACAAAATTTTAGTTTTGCGCTAAAAATATTGGTGAATTTCTGAATTTTTAGCATTTTTTCTTAAAAATTGACCTATTTCAGATTTTGCTCTGATCCAGCCCCTTTTCTTTTCAAATACTGACCAATCAGTTTTTGATATGACAATACTAATTATATTATGCTATTTAAGAGAAACCGTCCGTATGGTTTTTTTATTAACCGGGCTTTTCAGGACGATTTTTCAGTACGACAGGGAGGACGCAAATGGGCAATACTAAACAAGCTTTTCTCAGGATCTTATTTTCCGTGCTCTGTGCCGGTATTATCTTTGCCCCGGGGTGCCAGGATGATAGCAGCACCGATCCGCTCGCGCTGGCCGGGTCAGGTACTGCCTACAACCCCTACAATGACCCCGACAATGCGGCAACCGCATCCGAAACCACCGCCAAGTCCGGCGGAAGCGTCTACCTGATCGGGAGCGGCATCTATGACATAACCGGTCCGGCCGGCGAGATCGTCATGATGGGCTTTGCGGTTTCCGAGCAGAAAACCGCCGGCATCCACCTCCGGCTCCGGTCGCGGGCCTTTGTGGTAGGCGACGATACGAAGCGGGTCGTGTTCGTCAGCGCCGACCTGGGCCAGCTCTTCCAGATGGTTAAAGTCAAGCTGTGCGAGAAAATCGCCGCCAATTCCGAACTTGCGAAATATTACAATACCAGGAACATCCTCCTGTCTGCAACGCATACTCACAACGGCCCCGGCGGTTTTTCCGGGTACTTCCTGTATGATGTGACCGTCAACGGGTTCGTGAAACAGAATTTCAACGCGATAGTGGACGGCATCTACCAGTCCATCCTCCGGGCCCACAACAACGTGAAGCCGGGCAAGGTCCTTGTCAACGAGGGGACCATTGACGGCTGCGGCGGGAACCGCGCGGTCGAGGCGTATAACAACAACCCGGCGGCCGAGAGGGCCCGGTACGACAGCATCACCGACAAAACCATGACGCTCCTCAAGTTCGTCGGCCTTGACGGCGATGAGATCGGCATGGTGAACTGGTACGGGGTGCACCCGGACAGCATCGGTCCCGAGAACAAGCTGATCAGCGGCGACAACAAGGGGTGGGCATCGTACCTGTTCGAAAAGGACAAGGGAGCCGATTACCTTGCATCGAAGAGCTTCGTGGCCGCCTTCGCACAGGCGAGCGCCGGCGACGTGACCCCGAACATCGGGTTCGGCCAGGCGCCGCCCTCCGTGACGCTGGAAGGAAACCCGAGCCTCAATAACGCGGTCATGAAGCAATACAACAAGGCGAAAGAGCTGTACGCCGGCGCGACAAAGGAGCTTTCCGGCTCGGTTGATTTCCGCCACGAGTGGGTGGATATGCGCACGCTCTACGTCGAGTCCGCGGGCTGCACGACCTGCGCGGCCGGCATGGGCGCGTCCTTCTCGGCCGGCAGCCCGTATGACAACCCGAGCCCGTCGCCGCTGTTCCCGAACGGGACAACGGTGAACAGCGTGCAGTGGAGCGAGGACGCCGGCAAGGCCGCCCTGAGCACGCTCCTCGGCGGCGTCTTCGCTTTCGCGTGGCCGGCGACCAACAACGAGGCGTACAAGGCGTGTCAGGCGGAGAAACCGGTGCTGATACCGACCGGTGTCGCGCACCTCAACATAAACGGCCCGACCATGACTCCCCAGATAATGCCCCTTCAGGTGCTGAAGATCGGGAACCTGGCCATCGTGGCGGTGCCCACCGAGGTGACCACCATGGCAGGCCGCCGCATCAAGAATACCGTCACAGCGGAGCTTTCTGCCGCAGGCGTAGACACGTCGGTCATCGCATCCCTGGCCAATTCGTATGCATCGTACCTTGCCACGCGCGAGGAGTACGCCAAGCAGTGGTACGAGGGCGCGTGCACCCAGTTCGGCCCCAACGAGCTGGCCGCGTTCCAGCAGGAATACACGAAGCTCTGCAGGGCCATCGTGAGCGGCGCCGACGTGCCCGCCGGCCCCGCTCCCGAGGACGTCACGGGCCAGACGGTCGATTTCACCGCCAAGGTGGTGCTGGACGACAAGCCGCTCGGCAAGAACTTTGGCAGCGTGATGACCCAGCCCTCTGCCAGCTATGCGAAGGGGAGCATCGTGTCCGTGCAGTACTGGGGCGGGCACCCGAACAACAACCTCCAGACCCAGGGTTCGTTCCTGGTGGTGGAGAAGCTCTCCGGGAACTCGTGGGTACCGGTGGCATACGACTGGGATCCGGACACGACATACCGGTGGGAGAGGAACAGCATATCCTATTCTAAGATTACGATCACCTGGAACACAAAGAATGCGGCTGCCGGAACGTACCGGATACGGCACAAGGGCCACTGGAAATCGGGGTGGACCGGTAAGATCAGCCCGTACGAGGGCGTTTCAAAATCTTTCGATGTAAAGTAATCGCTGGAAAGCGGGAAAAAGCAACGGTGCCGCCGCAACAGGCGGCACCGTCATGTGCCGGGTAACCGGCCGGAATGATACGGAACCGCGCTCGCAAGCGCGGTTTTTTTATTCCCGCGAAAAATAGTGCTGTTTTTTTCAATGATGTCCTGTAATCATTTCATCCTGGTTGCAGCGTGCGCGCGCACGGGTGAAACGGAAAAACGCGAGTAACAAACGAGGCCAGGCATGAAATGGGTGTCCATACCGGCGGTATTGATGGCCGCCGTCTCGCTGTACGTGGGATTTTACTACATCTGGATGTATGCACGGAGAAAGAGCGAGCAGGAGAACCTGGCCTTTGCCGTCAGCTGCTTCACCATAGCGCTCTACGATATATTCTGCGCCGGCCTGTATAATGCCGCCTCCCCGGAAGCCGGTATGTTCTGGCAGCGGCTGCAGTTCGCGGCCCTCTGCATGTTCACCGTCTCGGTCTCATGGTTTTTTTATCACCTTACCTCCTTTAGGACGCGGATACCGTTCATCTTCATCACCGCGTGGCTCTCGATCTTTTTCTTCCTCGGGTTTCTTGTCAATAACGAGCTGACCCTCAGCACGGCGCGGCCGTTTGTTAAAACGATAAATCTCGGCGGGTTATCAGTCATCTACAACGAGGTGGACCCCGGCGTTATCTATACCCTCCAGTACGTATCGATGATGGTGATCGCCTTTTTCCTGTTCATCATACTGATACAGAATTACCGGAGCGAGGAAAAGCCGGCCGTGCGGCCCGTCCTGATAGCGATGGTCCTGTTCCTGGCGGCGTCGGTGAACGACGTGATGGTGGGGGCCGGCGTGTATCCTTTCATCTATCTCCTGGAATACGCGTACATGTCCATCATTATTACCATGGCGAATGCGCTGCAGAACCGCTTTCTGGCCCTCCATCACGAGGTGGAAGAGCTAACCCACCAGCTCGAGGAAAAGGTAAACGACCGGACCATGGAGCTCCTGCTGAGCGAGATAACCCATCGGCTCTACGCCGAGATGGCGGGCGAGCCGTCCGGCCGCCCGGCGGAGGACGGCTCGCGGAAGGACGACCTGTCGCCGGCGGTCAACAGCCTGAGCCAGGATATCAGCATCATCATGAACATCGACAAGCTGCTGGGCCGCTCGCTCGAAAAGGGGGCGGAGCTGGTCGGCGCCGAGCGCGCCGTCCTGTTCATGATCGACGAGGCCGGCCGGCTCGACCGCGCCGCGACCATGGGCAACGTGATGGCCGAGGCGTGGGTCCGCGAGGCTGCGGAGCGCGTCCTGTGGGAGAACCATCACCTGATCATGAACCGGCACGATCCGGACGGCAACCCGGCGCACGGTTCCGCCGGGGCGGACGGGGCGCGGCACACGCTCATGGTACCGGTAAATTTACGCGGCAAGGCGATCGGCGTGTGCTGCGTCCAACGCCCGGTCATGCGCGACGAGTTCACGGAGCGGGACATCAGGATGGCCGAGGTCTACATGGCACAGGCGGCGTCCGCGATCGAGAACGCGTATCTGTACCAGCGCATGATAGACCGTAACGTGCCCGAGCGCCGGCAGTCGGTGACGCAGAATATCGAGGAAAAGATGAAAAAGGCGATCGCCTTTATCCGGGAGAACTACCAGTCGGACATATCGCGCGAGGGGCTTGCCGCGTCCCTCAACATGCACCCGGACTCGTTCGGCAGGTTCTTCAAGCTGTACACGAACAAGAAGATCAGCGAATTCATCAACGAGCTGCGCGTCATCGAGGCGTCGCGGCGGCTCGGGGAAACCGACACGAACATTATAGATATCGCCTTTGCCGTCGGATTCGAGAGCCTGCCCACCTTTAACCGGGCGTTCATGAAGACCATGAACGTCACGCCGACCCAGTTCAGGGAGCGGGGAGGGAAAAACAGGTAAGCGGGGCATATATCTTCACTACGCCGCGTCTGTTGATATCGATGGTAATAAGCGTCAGGTCGTCCTGGAACGGACCCGGGGTTATGAGCTCGACCAGGTTCCGGATGATCTGGATTGAAAGGCCCTGGGCGGTCAGGGCCACGTTTTTCGCGATCAGGGACTTCAGCCTCTCCTCGGTGAACATCTCGCCGCTCCTGTTCTTGCATTCGGTCACGCCGTCGGTATAGAGGACCAGGCGGTCACCGCTTTCCAGGTCGACGGTTTCCTCCGAGATTTCAATCTGACTGTTCCAGCCCATGACGGTGCCCTTCGTATGGAGCTTGTGGAAGGAGTTGTCCCTTCGCCGGAAGAGTATCTGCGGGAAATGTCCCGCTCCGCCGGGCAGGGAAATATCTTGAAATTTTTTTGATAATGATTAATTACTGTTTGTGACAAGGCGCACCCAAAGAACGACAGCGGCCTTTACCCTTGACACTATCATTTTCTGATCAATCTGTTTTTGATAGGATAAAAACTGATTAACCTGATATTCTCTGATTGATGCAATGAAACAGGCGCTTAAGGGCGTTCGTTACATTAATAAAATAAGGATATATTCCATGGCGGCAACGCACGTAGTTACGCATGACGTGGGCACGACGGGTAACAAGTCCTGCCTGTTCCGGATCGGGGAAAAGATCGAGCTCGTGGATTCCTGCCTGGTCGAGTACCCACTCTACACCACGCCGGACGGCGGGGCCGAGCAGAAGGCGGACGAGTGGTGGTCGGCGATATGCCGCGCTACAAAAACCGTGATGGCCCGGTCCGGCATTGACGCCTCACAGGTGAAGGCCATGACCTTCTGCGCCCAGATGCAGGGGTCGGTGCTGGTGGACGAGGCGGGCAGGGCGCTCCGGAACCCGATGAATTACATGGACGGACGCTCGATCAAACAAATTGAACGGTATCTCTATAATGGCCTGATAAAAATCGACGGCAAGTGGAACGCCCTGACGGCACTGAACTGGCTCCGGATAACCGGCGGGCTTGCCGCGACACCCAAGGACCCCCTGTGGAAATATCACTGGGTCAGGGACAACGAGCCCGAGCTCTTCATGCGCGCGCATAAGTGGCTCGACGTGAAGGATTACCTGATCCACCGGTGCACGGGTTCCTATGGCATGACCCGTGACTCCGCGCATCTCACCTTCCTGTATGACACCAGGCCGGGGAAGCTCGGATGGCACCCGGGACTCTGCAAAAAGTTTGATGTCGACATGGACCATTTGCCCCCGGTGGTGGATTCAACCGACGTGGTGGGGCGCCTCCTTCCCGGCCCGGCCGCGGAGATGGGGCTCGGAGCCGATATACCGGTTTTTGGCGGCGGCGGAGATACATCGCTGACGGCCGTCGGTTCGGGCTGTGTCGACCTGTACGATACCCATGTGTACGTGGGCACCTCCGGGTGGGTGCTTTCGAACGTCGACAAGCGGATGGTGGACATAGGCAACTTCATCGCGTCGATCCTCGGGGCGATGCCCGGGTTTTACTGCTATACCGCGGAGCAGGAAACCTCGGGCGCATGCCTCAAGTGGGTGCGGGACCACCTGGCGCTGGACGAGATCGGCGTGTACCTGGAGGCCCGGCACGTGGTCGAGAAGACTCAGGAGTACGCAAGCCTCTTCGATTACATGAACAAGGTCATCGGCGAAACGCCGGCCGGGTCCGGCGGCGTGATCTTCACGCCCTGGCTCCACGGCAACCGCTCGCCGCGGGAGGACCCGTACGCGCGCGGCATGTTCTTCAACCTGGGGCTTGATACGGGGAAACGGCAGATGATCCGCTCGGTGCTCGAGGGCATGGCGTTCCACAAGCGCTGGATGCTGGAGGCCATGGAGCGGAAGATCCCGCGGCGCGAGAGCCTGCGCTTCGTGGGCGGGGGCGCAAAGTCCGCGGTGGGCTGCCAGATACTCGCCGACATTACCGGCAGGGTGATCGAGACGATCGCGGACACGCAGAACGTCGGCACGGTAGGCGCGACCGTGGTCTGCGCCGTGGGCCTGGGCCTTCTACCCTCGTTCAGGGAGGCGAAGGACCTCATCCCGGTCGCGGTACGGTACGAGCCGCGCATGGACCTCCGTTCGATGTACGACGGGCATTTTGAAACGTTTACGAAGCTTTACGAAAGAAATAAAAAGCTGTTCGCAGCTATGAACAAGTGAGGACGTAATGGGAAAATATGACGCATACAAGCAACGGGTATTTGACTGCATGATGGCCCTCGTGCGCGAGGGATACGTGCAGGGGACCGGCGGGAACGTTTCCCTGCTGGTTGATGGCGAGGACGTTGTGGCGGTGACGCCGTCGCAGCGCGAGTATGACACCATGACCGTGGACGAGATCTGCGTGGTGGACTTCGACCTCAAGCCGGTGGAAGACAACGGGCTGAAGCCCTCGATGGAGACCGCCATGCACATCGGGGTGTACCGGAACAGGAAGGACGTCGGCGCGGTCGTGCACACGCACCAGATTTACGCCAGCGTGTTCGCTCTACTCAACCAGCCGATACCGGCGCTCTTCGACGAAGTTTCCATGACTATCGGCCCCCTGGTCGACGTCATCCCCTACGCGCTGTCGGGAAGCCCCCAGCTGATCGAAAACGTGAAATCAAAGCTCGACAACCGGGCCAACTGCTACCTCATTCAGAACCATGGCGTCCTGGCCCTGGGACCGGACCTCGCAAAAGCGAAACGGTGCGCAGAATTGCTGGAGAAGACCGCGCATGTGTACTCCCTGGCGCTCTCAACCGGCAGGGAGGTAACGCATCTGCCCCAGAACATACAGGACCTGATGGCAAAGATCGTTACGGGGAAGCAGGACGCGGAGATCAAGAAGCGGCAGGGGTGACCTCCCCCGCGCTGCCGCGCACCCTCTCCCATTAAAAATGGAAAATTGGAGAGGGTTTCTGCGGGATGCAGTTTCCTCCCGGGGCATCCCCCTCTCCCAGGGGAGAGGGGGACCGAGGGGGTGAGGTCGAAATAATAGATACACTATACGGAGGACATCATGAGCAAGTCAGAGAGCAAAAACAAATACGGCATTTCGCACTGGCCCGATACCGTGGAGCTGCAGAAGCGGCTGTACCACCTGGCGAACGAGCTGCCGATCCACCAGATCAAACGGGAGAAGCTCGCCGAGTACATGGACTATTTCGAAAAGAAGTGCGCGGGATCTAAAAAGATGACCGACCGCGCCAAGGACCTCATCCCGGGCGGGGTCCAGCACAACCTGGCCTTCAACCATCCGTTCCCCCTTGCCATCACGAAGGCGGACGGCGCGTACCTGTGGGACATTGACGGCAACCGGTATATCGACTTCCTGCAGGCGGGCGGGCCCACGCTCCTGGGGAGCAACTACAAGCCGGTACAGGAAAAGGTGATCGAGCTGATCAGGGAGAGCGGCCCGGTAACGGGGCTTTTCCACGAGTATGAGCTGAAGCTCGCCGAGCTGATCCACAGCCACATGCCCTCGATCGAGATGTTCCGCATGCTGATGAGCGGGACCGAGGCATGTATGGCCGCCGCGCGCGCGGCGCGGACCTTCACGGGCAAGAAATACGTCATCAAGAACGGCGGCGCCTACCACGGGTGGAGCGACCAGTTCGTGTTCGGGATGCGGGTCCCCGGCGTGGGGCCGCTGGACGCGCACGGCATCCCCGCCGGCGCATACCAGTTTACCCAGGAGGTGTTCCCCAACGACCTCGACGCGCTGGAGAAGCGGATGGAGGAGAACGAGAAGGACGGCGGCACCGCGGCCGTGTTCCTTGAGCCGCTGGGTCCCGAGAGCGGCACCCGGCCTGTGCTCCGCGAATACAACCAGAAGGTGCGGGAGCTCTGCGACCGGTTTGGCGCGCTCCTGGTCTTCGACGAGGTCGTCACCGGGTTCCGCATCGGCCTGGGCGGGGCCCAGGGTTATTTTAACATCAAACCGGATCTCACCGTGTTCGGCAAGTGCATTGCCGGCGGTTATCCGGGTGCGGGCGGCGTGGGCGGACGGAAGGACGTCATGCTCTGCTACGCGGCCGGCATCGGCGGCGGCCCGGGCGGCAAGCGCGCGATGGTGGGAGGCACCCTGTCCGCCAACCCGATGAGCTGCGCTGCCGGGTATTTCTGCATCAGGGCGATCGAGGAGACCGGGGCGCACCTCACGGCGGGAGCCGCGGGCGACCGGCTCTCGAAAGGGCTCTCTGAAATGTTCGAGCGGCTGAAGCTGCCGTTCGTTGCCTTCAACCACGGCTCTATCTGCCACATGGAGACCGGCGCCGCGATGCTCATGGACATCAAGAACCCGAACATCTTCAAGGAAGTCGGTGCCCGCAAAAAGGTCATGGAGGAGATGGGTGCGGCCATGACGGCAGAGGGAATCATTACCCTTGCGGGAAGCCGTCTTTATACGAGCATGGCGGACACCGACGAGGTGGTAGATGACGCTCTTAACCGGTTCGAGAACATTTTCAAGCATATTGAAGTGAAAAAGGATTGAGGAGTGACGTCGGCAGGTCCTGAAGCGCATGTGGGTCTGCCGTTATATGGCCTGAAAGAAGTTGCCATTGCGAGGGGTCCCGATGCAATAGGGACGACGAAGCATGCCTCGACTTCGCTCGGCAACCAAACGGACCCTGAGCGCTTGTACTGAGCGGAGTCGAAGTGCAGTCGAAGGGCGCTTCGCTCCGCTCGCGATGACAGGAAATTTCGGAACAAACAGCCCTGATGGAGGATGGAACGTGAAGCAGAAAGACACGAAGAAAAAAGCCGCAAAACCGCGGCCCGGCAGCAAAGGGAAGGCGAATAAGCAGAGCAGGTCCGCCGCTGCGAAACCGGCGGAGAAGAAAACCGCAGCCATGGACGTGAAGCCGGTTGAGGGTGCCTACCGGGCATACGGGTACCGGTGGCTGGTGCTGGCGGTTTTTTTCCTGATCACGGTAGTCATCGAGATACAGTGGCTATCATTCGCGCCCATAGCGCGGGAGGCGCGGGCGGCCTACGGTTTCGGCGCCGGCGAGGGAATCTATATCGATCTGCTCGCGCTGATCTTCCTGGTCATGTTCATCATCGTGTGCATCCCCGCGTCGTATATCATCGACCGGTACGGCATACGCAAGGGCATCGGCATCGGCGCAGTATTGACCGGGATCTTCGGCCTCATGAAAGGCGTGTTCGCCGACAGCTACCCGATGATGATTGCCTGCCAGGTTGGCCTGGGCGTTGCCCAGCCCTTTATTCTTAACGCAGTAACGAAGGTCGCGGTCAACTGGTTCCCGCTGAACGAGCGGGCCACTGCGGTTGGAATCGCAACGCTCGCGCAGTACGTGGGCTTCATAGTCGTGAGCATGGTGACGCCGCACCTGGTGGTGAAGAGCGGCGAAACCTACGAGCTTGGCGGGATGCTGATGACCTGGGGCGTGTTAACGGCCGCGATTGCAATGCTGTTCCTCGTGTTCATGCGGGAAAAGCCCGCAACCCCGCCGTCCAGCCACGGTACGGAAGAGCGCCTGCTTTCCCGCGACGGATTCAGGCACATCATGAGCCATAAGGACATGCGTATTGCCTTGGGGCTCTTTTTTATCGGTCTGGGTATGTTCAACGCGATCACGACCTGCATCGACCAGATCTGCGAGATCAAGAAGCTTGCCACCGAGCAGACAGGCATGATCATGGGCATGATGTTCATAGCGGGCATCGTTGGCGCGGTCATTCTCCCCGCGCTGTCGGACCGGTTCCGCAAGAGGAAGCTCTTCCTGGCGCTTGGCATGGCGCTCATGATCCCGGGCCTCGCGGGCCTTACGTTCGCGGAGAGCTACGGTCTCATGCTGGCGTCCGCAGCGGTCATGGGCTTTTTCCTGCTCGGCGGTGCCGGGCCGATCGGGTTCCAGTATGCGGCAGAGGTGAGCTTCCCCGCGCCGGAATCCCTGTCTCAGGGGATTATCCTGCTCGCGGGGCAGGTTTCGGGCATTCTGTTTGTGGTCGGGATGAATGTGGCTGGCATGATCCAGTTCATGGTCGTCTTCATAGCCCTCGCGGTGCTCAATGTGTTTCTGGCCGCGCGGCTGAAAGAATCGCCCATGATAGTGTCGGCCCAGGGCTGAAGGGGCCGTGAAACTGAAAGGGGTTGGAATAAATTATGACAGCGCAGAATAAACGGGAACTGATCGGCCGCCTGGAGAACATACACTCCCCGTTGCTGTCGGCGGATGAGCTGGTCAGGCTCTACGAGCACATGGTGCAGCATTCGGAGCTTTCTCCGGAATCGATCATCCATGAAATTGAGAGCGCGTCTACGCGGATCGATGCGGGACGATATTTTTTTCTCTCAATGGACCTCGAGGAGCTGTCGCTGGGGATCGAGGAGATTTCCTTCCTGCTGGTGCACAACCGCTACCAGGAGAAAGAAAGCTCGGATACGGCCGGGAGTTACCGGAACATCGATGTCCGCGGCGAGTTCCCGGGAAAGCATCTCATTTTCATCTCCGACACCACCGAGCTGGTGCGAAAGGCCACGGAGAATATCCAGGACATTATCCGGTCCGGCAGCGGCAGGCTATTCCGCCTTTATTCCTACGTGATCACCAGCGATCCCGGGACACGTGACGTTCGGAGGCTGTACATCCTGGAGGAAGAGTCGCCGGCCCGGCCGGACCCTTCCGCGGAGGAAGAGGCCGTGAACCTGGTGCGCAGCGTCACCGGGGGGAATGCCCGGCCTGCGCCGGATGATGCGGAACGGGCATTCATCCTTTCCGCCGCGCCCGGTTTCATCGCCCGGGGCCTGGGCAATCGCAAAAGGAAAAACATTGAGAATTACTTTTTTCCCTGGATGAAAGTCCGCGGTCTCGTCAGCAGGGGAGAGGACCTCAGCATCGAGATTGAAACCGCCTGCGCTGCCGGATGCCCGGAGGAAAAGGCGGTGAGGCTGTGGCTGCCGCTGGAGAAATTCCAGGAAAACTTCGGCACCATTAACAAGATTCTCGAGCGCCGCGGCATACCGTTCACCCGCCAGTATTTCGAGACCTTTGCCGTAGACGGGACGGCCTATATCGCGCTCACCACCTGCATTGACGGCAATTATCTGACCGCCGAAGAGGAGGAGTTCCTGAGGGGAGAGCTGTATAACCGGCTGGTGCTGCTCGCGTCCGCGCCGCTGTCGGTCGGTGAGATCCGGGGCATCCTGGACCGGATCAGAAACGGCCGTGATTATGACAAGCTTGACCTGATAGACACCATGCAGAAGAACAAGCATAAGGAGTATCTCATCCCGCTTGTCTACCTCCTGAATGATCCCGCCGGCGAGATACGGGACAAGTCCTTCGGCCTGATCAAGCATTATCTTCTTAACCCCACGGCGGAGATGCGGGATGATTACTACTGGTCCACGCTGAAAAATATCGTGACTGCCGCGACCGTGCCGCTCGAGCGCGAGCCGGACCGTCCCTCGCGGCCTCTCACCGACGCGGAAATCGTCAGCCTGATCCGGTTTCGCGATATCTATTACGAAGATTACCGGGAGCCGATCACGGGCATGACCTACCTGTTCATACGCATCAGCGGGCACGGCATCGGGAAGGGCGGCATCCGGGCCGACGCGGAGCATGTGTCGTTCTCCGGTGAAGGGGCCCTCTCGACCAACATGCTCTTCAAGACCCTGGGCCTGGGGATACCGCTGTACACGATCGGCAAGGGCGGGATCCTGGGCGACCTGCGCCTGAAGGGCGTTCCGTCGCCGGACCGGGAGCGCATACGAAGCGGCGTCCTGGAGGCCTACGCCGACTTCCTGTATTACCGGGCAGAGGTTGGCCCGCTCTCCGACGTGCCCGCCGGCGACGTCGGGATCGGGGGCGAGGAGATCGGGATCCTGTACGCGCGCATTACCGACAATGCGTTCCGGGACCTGGGCCGTCTGAGCCGCGGCGAGATAGACGCCGCTTCGCCGGAAGCACGCATCCTGCTGGAGCATTTCGGGATTAATACCGGATCCGAAGACACGGTCCGCGCCCTTGCCGCGAACCGGGACGCGATGGAGGCGTATACCGCATCGGCGATTACCGGCAAACCCGGTACGCGCGGGCTTGCACTCCGAAACGGGGCCACGGGCCGGGGCCTGGTCGAGGTGCTGGCCTCGCAGCAGAACTACAGCGATTACGGCGATCCCGCGCTCTGGTCAGAGCCGGTTATGCTCGACCGCGCGCTGGCCGCAGATGCGGATTTCACCAGGCTGGCGCGCGCCCGCATCAGGATGCTTACGTTTTCGGTGCAGGGATTCGGCAAGGTGGGCGCGTCCTTCGCGCGGCTCATCGACGATATCGGCGCCAAAATAAAGATGATATCCGACATCAGCGGCACGCTTGCGAACGAGCGGGGGATTGCAGGCGTTGGCGGCCTGGCCGAGCTGTGCAAGACCGGCCTGAATAGATTGGCGGACGCGCCGGCCGGGCTTCTCGCCGGCTCGGAGTTCTTCCCGGGCGACACCGTGCGGCCCCTCGCCGCGGTAGTGAACGTGGTGGTGCCGTCCGCGCTGGAGGACGTCATTATCAACCGCGATACCTGCGGCCCCGGCGAGGTTCGAACCCGCGATATCGAGGGAGAATACATACTCCAGGGGGCCAATGGTCCGGTCACCGCGGACGCCGAGGACCGGCTTACGGAAATGGGCAGGGTGCTGTTTCCCGATATTCTCGCCAACGCCGGCGGCGTTCTGGCATCTTACCTGGAATGGCTCAACGGGCTGGTACGTATTTTCGGGTACGGCAGGATGCACCGCGAGGGGTTTGTGCACCCGGTCGTGCACAATCTGGTTAGCCGTTTCCATCCCGACGCCGCGCGTGACAACATCACCGAGATCGATGAGAAGGTGTATGACTACGCGTTCCGGTTCATCCTGCGATGGGCGACGGTGGAGACCATACGCCTTTCGCGGACCTATAAGATATCGCTTCGCACCGCCTATATGGCCCTCGGGATCCGCCTCGCCGCCAGGGAGGGACGGCTCTCCGGACTGTTCAGGATCAGGGTCGAGAACATGCGCGACACCTTTGCGCTTAGAAAATAGCCGCGCCGGCATTAATGTGTATTCTGGAGGGGGCTTTCGGCATATTGCATAGTGACCCGGCTCGTTATTCCCTTGATCATGATCAAATTGTCATTAAATTAACATGTTTCCGGAAGGTCGGCAGTATGCAGATGGTTGTACCATGCTCACACCTGATGTAACCGTCTAATTAATAGATTGAAATTTATCTGTCCCCGGTATATTGTGTCCTGTTATCAGGGACCTCCCCCTGAGACATACCTGGCCCCGGTTTCAGGGCCAGCGTTCGTGCATCAGGTATGCCCGATGTCGTATGACATTCACGTGGATGTGAGGCTGATATGCTTGGAAGACTCTCCAACTACTTTCTGGGTGCTTATAAAGACAGCAATTACGTTTTGCAGCAGAAATCCCGGATAATTCTCGTCATTTGCATACTGGTCCTGTTCTTTGTGCCGGTAATTATTGCCATGAATATTGTCACAGGGCAGGTTGATTTCGTGCTTATCGCGCCGCTCGTGTTCGCCATGGGTGTTGTCATCTGTGCCATCTTCTTTCTCAAGTCGGGCAGATACAGCTTAACTGCGCATATGATGTTGATTATCACGCTTGCCGCTGTCTGGTCGACCCTGTTCCTTGATAACAGCAAGGATCCCGTGATCGTACTTGACTCGATAACGTATGTGCCGGGCCTCCTTGTTCTCACGGCCCTTGTGGTTACGAGGAAAAAATACGCCATTTTACTCTACACACTGTTGAACCTGGCGCTTTTTGCCGTTTTCGTGATTGTTGCAACCGGACAGTTTAAAATGGACGAGAACGCGATCATCGATTACGTGGTCGACAGCGGTATCGTAATCGTGTTTGTGGGCATCCTCTGCTTCCAGATCTTTAAAATCAACAAGACCGCGCTTGACCGGTCAGAAGACGATGCACGGAAGAACGAGGACCAGTACCAGGTCATCCATCGTCTCCACGGCTCCATCAAGGAGATGTCCGGCAAGCTGGCCGGTCACTCCAATGAGTTGTCGCAGGAGTCGGATTCCTTCTCTTCCCAGTCGCAGACGCAGGCGTCGGCGATCGAGCAGATAACCGCTACCATGGAAGAGGTCTCCAGCGGCATCGACATGGTTTCCGACAACGTCGGCAACCAGAACAGCAGCATGATGTCCCTCTCGGAAAACATCGAGAGCCTGTCCGGGACCATCAAGCAGATAGCGGAGCGGGTGAATCACACGCTCTCCATGACCGACGAGGTCTCGTCGGTTGCCAATCGAGGCAGCGACATCCTCAGCGCCATGAGCGAGAGCTTCAGCAAGGTTAACGAGAGCTCCGGGATGATGACCGGCATCGTAGGCATGATCGGGGACATTTCCGACAAAACGAACCTTCTCTCCCTGAACGCGGCCATAGAGGCGGCCCGGGCGGGCGAAGCGGGACGCGGTTTTGCCGTGGTCGCGGACGAAATATCCAAGCTCGCCGACCAGACCGCAGCGAGCATCAAGGAGATCGACGGGCTCATCAAGGCCAACGTCGAGGAGATAGCCCGCGGCATGGCCAATGTCGAGGCGACGGTGAGCACCATCATGCAGATCATCCAGGGCGTAAATACCATAAGCAATGAAATGGGTGAAATATCCCGGCAGATGCAGAGCCAGACCGATATCAACCGGAAGGTCAACGGTGAGGCGGGCTCGGTCATGAACATGTCGGACGAGATCAAGCGGTCTATGGATGACCAGAAGATCTCCATGAGCGAGATGGTCAAGTCGATTACCGGGCTGAACGAGATCACGCAGACCTATTCGGAGGGCGCGCGGAAGCTCACGGTGAAGTCCCGCGACATAGATTCGATGGTGCGGGAGCTCCACGACCTGACGAACTACATTGACGAATAAGGCTTTTCAGTCGTAACCCGATTAATTCCTTGAATTATCAGCCCTCGTGCGCCAGATTGACTTCCGGCGCGCGACGCCGCATGCAACAATGAGAACGATATACAACGATCATCTTCCCGATGCCGACATGGCGTTCTTCGATCTTGACGAGACGCTTACCGATGACGATACCGATTCCCTCTGGGCCGCGTGGCGCTCACGACGCTCGCTCCGGGGTTGGGCGGAGCGGGCCTGGCTTGCCAAGCTGTACCGGGACTACCGGAAGGGCGGGATGGACCTCGACGAATACATGCGCTACCAGCGGTTCAGGGCGCGTTCCATGTTGCCCGATGAATTCAGGAAGATGAGCCGGGACTTCTTCAGCGAGGCGGGCCGGGTCCATATATACCATGAAGCGGAGGATATCGTAACCGCGCTGAAGGAAAGGGGATGCAGAACGGTCATGCTGACGGCCCAGCACGACGTGATAGCCGGGCCGTTTGCCGAGGCCCTGGGCATGGACATGATGATTGCCAACCGGTTCGGCGAAGCGGAAGGCCGATTCACGGATCCGTTGAGCCCCTACTGCATCGGCGAGGGAAAGGTCGTGCTCGGTCGCCGGTATGCTGACGAAGCCGGGATTCCCCTGGCACGGTGCGCTTTTTTCGGGGACAGCATATACGACGCACCGTTCATGGAGCTTGTCGGCCATCCCGTAGCAGCAAACCCTGACCTCCTGCTCACGGAGCGCGCCGAGCGGAACAACTGGCCCATCGTGCGGTTCAACGGCGCCCACAGATAAATCAACACAAGGACCATCATGACGGACCGACTGATCAGGAAGTTGAGCCACGAGGAGCTGAAGGCAGCCCGGCCCGTCGAATCAGAGCTCGGCGGGCTGTCACGATGCCCCATAACCGTAGTGTGCGAGAATATCAGGAGCCTGTACAATGTAGGTTCAATCTTCCGGACGTCAGATGGGGCCGGTATCGAGAAGCTGTACCTGTGCGGTTATACCGGGTACCCTCCGAGGCCGGAGATCGAAAAGACGTCGCTGGGAAGCGTGCGGAGCGTTCCGTGGGAATACGTTCCAAACCAGTTCGAAGCGGTCCGCCTTCTCAAGAAGCGTGGGTATCATATCGTCGCGCTGGAGCACACGAACAGGAGCGTCAGTTACGATGAGGCTTCGTACACTTTCCCTCTCTGCCTCGTGATAGGCAATGAAGTCACCGGTATCACCGACGAGCTGCTTAATCTGTGTGATATGGCGGTCGATATACCGATGCACGGACTGAAGCAATCCCTCAATGTGTCGGTTGCATACGGTATTCTGGTGTACCACATAGCGCGCTTCTCCATTCCAAAGCGGGGAGTGGATTAGAAAAATTGGTCTTAGAGTAAATATGAGACAATAATGTTGTTCATAATGTGAACATTGTTTATTTATTTGTCTTTTTTTATAAATATTTTAATCTGAAACTTGTCATTGAATAAAATTAATATAAATTATAAATACAATAAAAAAGCCCATTCAGGCGGGTTTTAAATAATGATAAATATAGACATGAAAAAAATATTTGATCATAACAATAATAGTGGGGATATAGTAAATGGGGTTTGGGTTTATCGTATATACAAGATAAATGTTGTATGGGGATTCATTACAGCCTGTTTCCAGGCATTTAAAAAAAGTTTGGGAGAAGAAAATGAAAACATGTTTCTATCGTATCACCGGTCTGGTTGCCGTACTTGTCCTGGCAATCGGCATGACTCAGTGCAAGGCAGGCAAGTCCCGGATATTGCCATCACTTATCACAAAATATTCTTCATTGTCGGAGTATCAGAATGACATTTTGCAGGAAATCCTGGACCTTACGCACAGGTCAAATACCGATTTTAGCGTGGTACTCTCGAAAAAATCAGGTTCCGGGACTGTCAGCGGCTTTTCGTATCTGTTCAAGATGACGTACGCGGATCATGTCTCGTATCTTGATTATACTATACGGACCCCTAATGTCACGGCAGATCGTCCGTTCAAGAGCTTCGATGACGGCTTGACTTTCAAGGTGCTTCACGCCTGCGGAATCGACGACACGCATGTCGAGGTGGTTTTCAACCGGAGCGTTAACACAGTTGACGGTGCCTCCACCGGATTATTCGCAATTCCGGGGCTTACCGTGTTAGGGGCGGCTGTTGACGGGACGTACGGGAATATAGTCCTTCTCACGACCGACGCGCAGGGTGATGAAGCAGATTTCACTCTCACGGTTGACGCGAGTTTCCATGACTCGGATGGTGCCGAGATCGGCGGCGCGGGCAACACCGCAGCGTTTAAGGGGTTCGGCTCTACCGCGCTCCCGGCCGTGCGGGACGTGTACATGCGGTCTTCCGAGCAGATACGTGTGGTGTACGGCTCTACGCCCGGAAGTCCGTACAACGCTCTTGGCAATTATACTGTCTCCATCAAGATGGACGGGGTCATGCGGTGGGGCGAAGACGGGAGCAGTGCCACGTATCCCAATGTCCTGTCGATGAACAACTATGGGATCCTGATCGCCATGGAGCAGCAGTTTGACCCGCACATGGCAGGGTATGATTCCATGCTGGATTTTGCTCGTACCATGGGCGACAACCTCGTTATACTGGGCCAGGCTATTGTCGGTAAAACCGGCCTTGACCGGCGCCGGAGCACCGATACCTTCTATCTCGTGAAGCTGTACCAGCTGACGGACGAGACGAAGTACCTCGACCAGGCCGAGTTTAATTTTGACAATGAGATCAGCACGAATTCATACGGCGGCAGCACGGGCGGCGAAGCATGGGCGAAACAGATGATAGCCCAGCGATACGACCTGGCCGGGTACGACGCGGGGTTTTATATGAACTCAGCGCTGGCTCTTGCCTCGGTTGACAAGGCGTATCCGGGAGCGAAAGAATTCGCGACTGCGTGTGCGGACTACATGATCGCAAATGAGGCCGGATGGAGGGACCTCGCCGCCCCAACATACGGCACCAACAGGCTTTCTGTCGGCGCCTTCTGCTTCTACCTGACGGAGCTTGCCAGAATCTATCCGGACACGAAGGCGGCCTATTCGGCCAAGATTACCGAATACGCGACGGAGGTCCTGTCGTGGCGGGACGTCTCCGGGTACTGGGGAATGTCGTCCACTTACCCGGAATTTGATCCGCAGACCACGGCATTCTGCCTCATGGCGTTGAAAGGCGCCGAGACGGGATACGGCATGGACGCCTCGGCCATGCAGGGCGCGATTCAGACGGCGGAAGATTATATCGTGGCCAATTATATCAATGACGGAACTTTCATGGGCGGCTGGTACTGGGACAACGACGAGGCTTCCGGCCTGTACAACGAGCCTGTCTCCGAATTAATCTGGGCCCTTTCAATCTGACACTGCATCAATTTTCCCCGATGGGATGCATCTCCACCCATCGGGGGATTGCCTTTTTAATACCTCTGGCGAAATTATACTTGCATGATTGAAATGATTCAAGCTCCCTGAATACCCAGTGGAGGCGATTCCGCATGAGATTTCTCGCTATCATGTTTGACCTTGATGGAACGCTCCTCGATACACTCGAGGACATAGCCGTTTCGATGAACGAGGCGCTGAAGAGGAGTGGGCTCCCGCCTCATCCCGCCGACCGGTACCGCCTGATGGTCGGAGGGGGCGTCGGCGATCTGGCCCGGAGGGCGATCCCCCCGGGGGCCGGCGACGGGGTGGCAGACCGGGTCGCTGCCGACATGCAGGAGGAATACTCCCGCCGGTGGGCCGATACGACACGGCCCTACCCGGGCGTGAGGCAACTGCTCGACGGACTTACAGAAATGGGCGTGCGGCGGGCGGTTCTCTCCAATAAGCCGGATGACTTTACCCACCTGCTCTGCGATCGGTTCTTCCGGCCCGGCGACTTCGAGCTTGTCCGCGGCGCGGTTGATACTGTACCGAAGAAACCGGACCCGGCCGCAGCACTGGCGATAGCAGCAGAGATGAGGATCGAGCCGGCCCGGTTCCTCTTCCTCGGTGATTCCGGCTCTGACATGAAAACCGCCCTTGCTGCCGGTATGTATCCCGCTGGCGCACTCTGGGGTTTCCGCAGCGCTGATGAGATAGCGGCGGCCGGGGCGAAGATAATGCTTGAGAGGCCCGATGAGGTAGCCGGGCTTTTTCATGGGCATGACTAGATGAAATTCGAAAATACGGGTGCGTTATAATATTAAATGGGGGTGAGGAATGCGGGTGATGCTTGGCGGTCTCCCCCAGATCAGCCTCCAGCTTGGTATTTTATCTATAATTTCTTTTATAAAAATATAACCTGTGAAGATACTTAGATAGTTATCGGTTGAATTTTGATCTAGTATTTGATTTAAGTATTTTTTTATGGAATATGAAACAACATAAGAAACCGACATTTTTCTGAATTTCCTCAAATCTGTAAAATACTCATAGTCCTCCGGCAGCCATAGGACATGAAGCGTTTCCCATTCCGACGGGTCTCTTCTTTTCTGGTATTTTACCCGCGTGCCGATTTTCATTTCATGCTCATCTTCCTTCATTACCCGTTTCAGCGCAGCAGCAATGATGTCTGAGCATGTAACCCCCGAACGATATGACGCCGTGACAATACGGCGTTTCAATGATCCCCGGATATTGATGGTGGTTTCTATTTTTTTTGATATTGATTGTTTCATGCAGGTATTACGAATAGGATGTCCTGAAATAAAAAAATTTTTACCACCGTAGAATAATTAAAAATAATAGTGGGAATATTAAGTATTTTAGAGTATATTAACGTATTGGCGTGCCTGCCCGGGCAGTTATATTATTGACAGACTGTGGCAAACATTCAATACTGTGCGCCTGATTTTGCGGAGGATTTCTATGTGGGACTACACGGATAAAGTTAAAGAATTATACACGAACCCAAAGAATGTCGGGAAGATCGATGACGCAAATGCCGTCTCAGAGGTCGGCAGCATTGTATGCGGTGACGCGCTTAAGCTTTATCTCAAGATAGACGACAAGCACGTAATCCGCGACGCCAAGTTCGAGACCTTCGGGTGCGGCAGCGCCATCGCGTCTTCCTCTGCCCTGACCGAGATGATCATCGGGAAAACGGTTGAGGAGGTCGAGAAGATCACCAACAAGGACATCGCCGATTTCCTGGGCGGGCTCCCCGAGGAGAAGATGCACTGCTCCGTTATGGGGAACGAGGCTTTGGAGAAGGCCCTGGCCCACTGGCGCGGCGAGAAGATCGCGGACCACGTCGACAACGAGGGTGAGATCGTCTGCCAGTGTTTCGGCGTGACCGAGAACCTGATCCGCAACGTCATCAGGGAGAATAACCTGAAAACGGTCGAGGACGTTACCAACTACACCAAGGCCGGCGGCGCCTGCGGGACCTGCATACCGAAGATCGAGGACATTTTGCACGAGATGGCGGGCGAGGCGAAGAAGGCTGAAACGACAAAGGCCGACAAGAAACCGCTTACCAATATCAAGCGGATGCAGCTCGTGGAGGAGACTATCGCCAACGTCATCAGGCCGATGCTCCAGAAAGACGGGGGCGACATCGAGCTCATCGACATCGACGGAAAGGACGTGCACGTCGGTCTGCGCGGGCACTGCGTCAACTGCATGGTCTCGGACGTGACGCTGAAGAACACGGTCGAGGCCAAGCTCCGCGAGTTTGTAGAAGAGGGAATCACGGTTCACGAGGTCAAATCGTAACAGATGCGCACGGGGGGAGGCGAAATGGATAGAACAATATACCTTGATAATAACGCGACCACCATGATCGCGCCCGAGGTCCTTGAAGCAATGCTTCCGTTTTTAAAGGAGAGGTACGGCAACCCCTCGAGCATGCATTCCTTCGGCGGCTCGGTAGCCCGTGACGTTGCACAGGCGCGCATGAATGTCGCCTCATTCATCGGCGCCGAGTACGATTACGAGATCGTGTTTACCGGCACCGGGACGGAGAGCGACAACATGGCCATCATGGGCTCGCTCGCCTATTATCGGGACAAGCGCCACATCATTACCACGCGGGTCGAGCACCCGGCCGTTATCTCTCTCTGCAAAAAGCTGGAAAAGGACGGGTACCGCGTCACCTACATACCGGTCGACCGGGAGGGCACCCTCGACCTGGAGCTCCTGAAAAGTTCGGTCGACGACGATACCGCATTGGTATCGGTCATGTTCGCCAACAACGAGACCGGCGTCATAAACCCGGTGAACGAGATCGGGGCATATCTGAAAGAGCGAGGAATCCCCTTTCATGTTGATGCAGTACAGGCCGCCGGCAAGGTGCCCATCGACGTAAAGAATATCCAGTGCGATCTCCTCACTATATCCGGCCACAAGTTCCACGCGCCCAAAGGGATCGGCGCTCTCTACGTAAGGCGGGGCACCCGGATGAGGCCGATCCTGTATGGCGGCCACCAGGAGAAGGGACGCCGACCGGGTACCGAAAACGTACCCGGCATCATCGGCATGGGAACGGCGGCGGAGCTTGCCATGAAGCACCTGCCCGAGTACGCCACGCGGGTGAACAAGCTAAGGGACCGCCTCGAGGCCGGCATTCTTGGCGCGTTCAAGAACGCGCACCTCAACGGGAACAGGGAACGGCGCGTGCCGAACACCACCAACGTCGGTTTTGAATACATCGAAGGGGAGGCGATCCTCCTCTACCTCGACCAGCAGGGAATTGCCGCGTCGTCAGGCTCGGCCTGCTCGTCCGGTTCTCTCGAGCCGTCGCACGTGCTCCGGGCCATGGGCGTTCCGTTCACGTCGGCGCATGGCTCGATACGCTTCAGCCTTTCCCGGTACACGAGGGACGAGGACGTCAACCACGTCCTTGCGGTCATGCCCGAGGTGGTCAACCGCCTGCTCGAGATATCGCCCTACTGGGACAGCGTAAGGCAAGAGGGGCGGCCGATCAACCTGTAAAGACAATGAATAATTATTGTTAATCGTATCCGTTCCTGAGGAGCCAATACGATTATTCGGAATTGTTAATCGTCCGTTGTTAATTGCATTACGCCTGTCATTGCGAAGAGCCGACCGGAGTCCAGCATGCACCCTGGCATTGTAAACTGCCGGGAGGCGACAAGGCAATCGATCCATTGATAAATAATTGCATCATCATTTTCATATTCATTCATGCCGTCAAAATGCAGATCGCATCGCTGTGCTCGCGATGACAGTAAGAGTTCATTCGACCATTTCTGAACCGGATCTGCCTCGCGCACGGCAATATTATGTTGACAGAAAACATGTTCTCGTCCATTTCTAACTGAGATATGAAATTTAAAATCTTCATCCGTACGCTGCTCGCCTGCCTCGCGGTCATGATAGCGCTCCTGTCGTTTGCGGTATTCAGTATTGTATCATACGCTGACGGCAGCGGGACCGGCTCCGCGGACGCTGCGGTCGTGCTCGGGGCAGCGGTCTGGGGAGAAAGGCCCTCTCCCGTGTTTCGCGAGCGGATCAACCACGCCATTACACTATACCGCGCGGCCCGTGTCAGGAAGATTATCTTCACCGGTGCGCCCGACAGCAGGAACGAGCCGTCCGAATCGCTTGCCGCGAAGGGCTACGCGATCAACGCCGGCGTGCCGGACCGGGACATCCTCATCGAGGAAAAGTCGCGGACCACGGAGGAAAATCTGAAGTATGCCCTCGCTCTGTCGCGGGAGCATGGACTCAAAACATTGCTCATCGTAAGCGACCCGCTCCACATGAAGCGCGCCATGATGATCGCGCGGGACATCGGCATGGACGCGCGCCAGGCCCCCACGCCCACCACGCGCGTCCGCGGGGTAGGGAGCAAGCTGCAGTTCCTCTCCCGGGAGCTTTACTTTTACCTGACGTATCACGCGGGGAAGCTCGCCGGCGGACCGGCGCGACAGGACTGACCGCACCGTGGAGGCCCATGGTATGAAAGCCGCTTTTTTTGATCTCGACCACACCATACTGAGCATCTCGAGCGGGCAGATCATGTTTGAAAGCTCGCGCCGCCACGGCATCATCAGCCGCCGCCAGGCCTATTTCGCGCTCGTTATCGTCGTCCTGTACCGCGCCGGCCTCATATCGCCGGACCGCGCAATCAACCGCTGGATGAGCTGGTATGCCGGGATGAGCGTCGACGAGATCGGGCCGATCGCGGCCGAATGGGCGGAAGAGCTTAAGCGGTACGTCCGCGAGGACGCGCGGCGGGAGGTCGCCATGCACCGCGAAAGCGGCGTGCGCACGGTCGTCCTCTCGGCCTCAACGACCTTCTTCTGCGAGACCATCAGGGACGAGCTGGGCATGGACGACGTCATCTGCTCAGAGGTCGAGGTGGCGGACGGCTTGCTCACCGGTGCGCTGAAGGGCCGGTACTGCTATGGCCCCGAAAAGCTCAACCGCGCGAAGGCCTACTGCAGCGAGCGGGGAATTGACCTGGCCGGCTCCTGGTACTACGCGGACTCGATCGCGGACGTGCCGGTCATGGAGGCGGTCGGCCGCCCGGTCTGCGTGACCCCTGACCCGAAGCTCAGGCGCGAGGCGCAGAAACGGGGCTGGGAGATTCGCATGTGGTGATGACCCCGGCCGGGTCGTGTAAAAAGAGGTTGCATTATCCGCACAACAGTGGCATGCTATCCTGCATGAAACGCACTCATCGGATCATCATTGCTCCCGCAGCCGCGGTCCTGCTCGCGGCTTTCGGCGCGTGCGGGTGTGACCGGGTCAAGGCGGATTCCCGGACTACAGGTGAGTGCCGCGCCATCGCTGACCGGTTCGACGCCATGCTCGCAGGCGCGGCCGGTGCGTGCCGAACGGATGCAGACTGCGCCTGTTACAATCCGGTATCGAGAAAGTCCGGGTGCGGCGGCATCACGGACAGGAAAACCGCGGATAAGCTCAGGAAGCTCGGGGAGGAATTTCACCGGGCACCATGCAGACGGTGGGTCCGGTGCGCGCCCTGGGCATGCAGGCCGGTCTGTGCACGCGGCCTGTGCGTTAACGGCAGGTAGCCCTTCCGGGTGCGGGGCGTGCATATTCCGCGAACCGGGAACGCCCGGACAGGATCAAATAGCATTATCGCATGAGTTATCATGTCAGAGGAGGATTACATGGGTTCAATTAAAAGATTTCCAGCAATTCTTTTCATCGCGTTCCTGGTCATAACGCCCTTTTCCTGCAAGAAGGCGGAATCCCCGTCCGAGGAGGCTGCAGCGCCAGCGTCCATGAGCGAACCGGTCATGCAGGCAAAAAGCGCATTGGACAGTGCGGGTGCGGTCGAAGAACGGAAGGCAGAGGCGGACGGGCCCCCCATGAAACCGGATGACGGCAGGGGGCTGCAGGGACACTTTCTCGCGCCCATGGACCTGGCGAAGGAGCGGTTGCTCGAGTACCGGGTCGAGATGACCTACGAAACGAAGAATATCCTGGCTTCGCGTCATGCGCTCCTGGCAGTCGTGGCAAAATACGGGTATGTGAAGAGCGGCAGCGCTGTGCTTGACGAGAGTACGGCCACGGCCGTATCGGACGTGTATGTGAAGTCGGAAAAGCTGTATGAAGCGCTCATGGAGCTCGATAAAATCGGAACGCTCCTCGCCGAGAACATCACCGCGACCGACCACACCGAAGACATGGCGCTCCAGAACCTGAAGGAGAAGAGGGAGCGTATCCGTATCGCCCGCAAGGGGATCGCGTCGGGCCAGGCCACGGCCGCGTCGCGGAACTGGAACGATATCGAGAACTCGCTGTCCCAGAGCGAGGACGGACTTGATGCCGCCGAGCACAAAAAGTGGCAGATTCGGGACAAAGTGGCATGGGCCTGCATTCACGTGGAACTTAACGGGCCGGAGCAGCCGGGCCGCATCAAGGTGCCTAAGTATGTGAATGCATTCATCGGACTCCTTAACGTTCTGCTGGTAGTGGCGTATGGACTTATCTACGTTGTCCCGTTCGCGGCTCTTGCCGGGGTTATTATCTGGAAGAGGAAGGAAATTCTGGGAATTTTCAGGAGAAAGAAAGAATAATGTACATGACGGGCCCGCGCACCCCGGCGGGCCCGTATCGATCCGGGCTGTCCGGTATTGCGGCTTGTATCGTCCTCCCGCACAATGGAACCCCGGGCCTCTGAGTATGCCGGAGGGTTGCGCGGGGACTCATGGAAATACACGGGCCATAATGGCATCCGGTACGTGCTCCGGCGGCATCATGATGCGCAAAGGACGGTGGCTTGATGGACATGTTCAATACGATCGCATCGGTGTTCATCCTTTTCAGCGCGGCCCTGACGCTGCTCATGGGCGTTGAGCAGCTCACGGGCAGAATTGAGAGAGCGCGATTCCACACGATACTCCTGTTCGTCACGATTCCCGTTTCGATAATCCAGTTTAACCATGTGCTATTTGGCATCGGACTGACGCCGCACTATCCCTGGAGCGCTTTTCTCTACCTGACCTCGATTTATGCCATAGGCCCCCTGACGAATATGTACTACCACTTTCTCATGAACCCGGGCAGGAGGATCAGGCCGAAGAAATTCCTGCGATTCCTTCCTGCTGTAGTCATCCTGGTAGCGGAGATCGCGCTCCAGACGGGGTGGCCGGAAGAGGCCAAGAAGAAGGTGCTTCATGAATTGTTCACCTCCCGCGGGTTCAGTCTCCTCCTGCCGCTATTATTTGTCGGCGGGGCGATATTTATCGCATACCAGGTCATGGTCGTCATCGAAGGCCTGCAGTTATGGAATGATGCCAGGATTAAGAAGGGAGTGCGCCTGATCGTCATGCTTGAGATTGTGAATATCCTCCTCCCGGTACCGATCATAATCTGGATGTTTTTTCGTTTTCATTCTCTTTTTCTTGTGTCGGGCCTAATTACTGCGTTTGTCATGCTAACAGTTTTTCTTTTTAATAACCGCTTTCCGAGAATTTTCAACCTCATGAAAAGGGAACTGGTGCGCAGGAAATACGAGAGGTCGTTTCTGCGGGGGGTCGATACCGGGTCCATGCGTGAGCGGATTTTCTATCTCATGGAGGAGGAAAAGGTCTACCGTGACAGCGAATTGACCCTCCGGTCGCTCGCGGCCACGATGAAGCTCACCCCGCATCAACTGTCGCAATTCCTGAATGAAAAACTGCAGACAAGTTTCACGCGGTTTGTAAACAGCTACCGGGTGGAGGAGGCAAAGGGCCTTCTTGCAAAGAACAGGGAGCACACGGTCCTTAATGTCTGTTTTATCGTCGGTTTCAGCTCAAAGTCCTCTTTCAACACCATTTTTAAAAATTTTACGGGCCAGACACCGACTGAGTACCGCAAAAATTTCTAACAGCCTCCGGTTTTACGTACTGTTCTGCATTGCACGCTCACATCTTATTATGACATCCCAATGAAAAAACCGTCCAACCAGATTTTTTTTCGTTCAAACTTATAACATCGGGCGACATGATGGAGAGCATAGGATATCCTCGTAGTAATTAATCATTATCAACCAGGAGGGTCGTAATGCTATCACGGTATCTTTTAATTCTCCATTCCGTTGCGCTTGTTCTTCCTTTCCTGTACTCTGCTCTTTTCGCAAGTCAGCTCAATCAGGAAGACGGCATCATGCCCAACCAGAGCGCTGAATACGTTCGCACTCAAAGCCGAAACGCATCCCTGGATGCCGATGCCGCATTCTACAATCCGGCGGGCACGGCATTTATGAAAAGAAAAGGGCTGTACGTAATGTTCAGCTCGCAGACGCTGTACGCCAGAAAGGACAGCTCGTTCAGGTTGTGGGGCATCCAGCCGGAAGGGCAGCCATGGAGCCTTACCACGGAGCTGGGAAACCCCTACTTCTATTCGACTGACAACAGGTACCTGGTGCCCAAAAGTTATCCGGCCGAGATCATCGCCCCGGTCCTGCCTGATTTCGATTTGATATATAAGGGAGAAAACTGGGCCGCTTATCTCTATGTCGCCGTAACACAGGCGGCGCCGGGCCTTACGTTTAAAAACGGGACGCCGGACCTGGACCGGGCGCTGTTAACCCTGAACGAGGCCTATGTCACAACCCTGGGCCAGACACTCGACAGGGTTATCCGGAAATCGTATGCCCGGCGGACGGAGCAGTACCTGAGCGGGACCGTCGGAGGTTCCTATGCGTTTCTTGACTGGCTTTCAGCGGCGATTTCATTTCGCTACATACACATGACAGGCAATCAGCAGGTTTCCCAGGCACCTCTGGATTTAACCTACAGCGCGGCTCTTCCTGACATCCGGTACCCGATGTCCATCGATACCGACGTTTACGGGAACGGATATGGCCTGATAGCCGGTCTTGACTTCAAACCGCTGGATAGCCTGAACATTGGTATCAGGGCGGAGTATTATTTTCCCATGATATTGAACAAGAGGACCAACAGATTCATCGCCCATCCCACAGTGGTGCAATCGGGCCAGTTGAACCTGTTCGCCGACAGCATCTGGCCGCTTATCATCAATGACCGGCTGGCTGATTCCGTGTCGACGGTCGGCGGCGTTCTGAATTTTGCCGGCATGGACCCCCGCTCATGGAAAAATATCGGGGACACGATGAAGGTGACCTATCCGCCCTCACTCTCCGCGGGAGTATCCTATAATATCGTGAAAGAGTTCAGGATCGAGACGTCTGTCGACCTCACCTTCCCGGGCAGGCGCGATCTTGACGGGCGGGAGAACAGCTTTAAGCCGGTCGGGTACCGCCTGGGGCAGGCTCTGGAATGGACCATCATACCCATGGTGATCGTAAGCGCCGGCTATTCCTATCATGATCCGGGAGTCAAGCCGGAAAAACGCAACGAAAACGACCAGCTACTGACAAGTCATACCGTCGGTGGGGGCTGCACTATTAAAGCAACCGAGTGGCTCGACATCACGGCAGGCGCATTCTACATGTTCTACATGCCGGAGTCCACTCAAACGGTTGATTATACCCGTTCAACCCTCGATATAGGCGCTCAGATAACCTCGACAAACGGTTCAGGGTGGAATAAAACCCTCAGGGAATCCCGGTGGAGCGTGGCCCTGGGTGTTACCATGCGTTTCCTGGGTGAAAATGCCCCGGGGGGAGTGAAAACAGAATAATCGGATTCTGCATGCGTACGTTATGACGCCTCCGAAAAGGCCCGATCCAGGGGCCGGTGCGGAGGCGTTTTTGTATGGACACGCCGAAGCAAGTCTGCAACAGTGAACGAAGCATGAATTGAAAATCCCCGGCTGCCGGGAATACCCCGGACACGTAACGCTGCGAGGTATTTGCACCATGGATTACTTCCTCATTATTTCGGCTGTAATACTGATGATCGCGGGGGTAATCGGCTGCTTCCTGCCTGCCGTCCCCGGCCCGCCGCTTAATTTTGCCGGACTGATACTGGCCCATCTCAGCAGGTTCTGCGAATTTGCCCTATCCACGCTGGTAATTCTCGGGGCCATCACCGTTGCGGTACTGCTGCTGGATTACATAGTGCCCGCATGGGGCACGAAGAAATTCGGCGGCTCGAAATACGGGACCTGGGGCAGCATCATAGGACTGATAATCGGGGTATTTTTTCTTTCCATAGGGCCGTTCGGGCTTGTCGGTATAATAGGGGGGCCGTTTATTGGCGCGTATATCGGCGAAATAATTGCACGAAAAAACAACCGTGACGCGCTGAAAGCGGCGTTCGGATCTTTCCTGGGATTTCTCGCCGGCACGTTCATGAAGCTTGCGCTCTCGATCGCCATGATCGTGGTCTTTATTATGGAATTGGTGTGATTGTGCAGGTCGTACCGGCGGCTTTTTTGGTCAGTCCCCGCTCTGCATGTTGATTAACCGGTTGAGGCGTAAGGAGAGACACATGAAAAAAAAATATGGAATGATTATCATGCTGCTCGCTGTAACAGTGACTGTGGTTTTCGGATCCATGCCCCTGTATGCTGCGGAAAGAGAGTCCGGTTCAAATAAAATCGCAGCGCCGAGAGACCAGGATTTGCCGGGGTTCAGCATTGGATACAACCAGTATTATGCATGGTGGGGCGGGAGGACCTGGGTGCTCAATAACATGGGCAAAGAGGGGAAAAAACCGGCCAACGGTTTTATGTACAACCCGATCATCGGGGTACGGTTTAACGGCAAGTACATGCTTTCAGCAAGCTTTTCCGGGGGGCCCTTCAGATACAATTACAATTTAACGGGCAAGGTGCTGACGATTCGTTATGATGCGGACCTCCTGCTGGCGATCACGCTCCCTCTGGGATTCAAAATATTTTTTGGCCCTAAATTCATGCGGTGGGAGCAGCAAAACACTTTTAATTCCATCGGACTCGGCATCGGTTTCTCCTATGTCAAGTCCCTGTATAAAGGCCTGTTTATCAACGCATCGATCAGCCTGATCACCATGCTTGATTTTAATCTGTTTAAGAACATTTCATCTGATAAAGAAAAGTCGTCCGGGAAATCCGGCGCGTTTGTCGTCGGAACCTCGCCGTCGCTGGCATTCGGATATCATTTCCGGAATGTGAACATAACCCTTGCGGCAGGATGCAGGTTCCAGGTCCTGTATTATAGCGCTTCAATAAATACTCGTTCCGGATTATCTTCGTCAAGCATGAGGTCGGATTATATTATCGCGCCGTTCCTCGGACTGGCATATGCCTATTAATATGCCCGTAGCATTATAATTATGCTGATTCTGTAACAGGGTGCCCTTCTCCGGTAAACCCCTCATGAGCAGGGTGTTGTCAATTAATCACTTCTTTCCGCGGCCCTTTCTGCCGATAATGAACCCAGCACCCGGGGGCGGTAATCGCCATGCTGGAAAAGAATACCATCATTCATATCATTGATTCCTGCGACCGCATTCTCTTTGACCGGGAAGACGCCGATACAATTCGCTTCATGCTCGAAAGCTCCTCTCAGGTGCAGGCAAACCGCTGCTACAATGCGTACCTGGCCGAGATCCTGCGCCAGTGCCGGTTCTAGTCTATGACACCGTCGTCATCATCTTCTTCGATCAGTTCGTTCACGGTCCTGTCGTAAAGAGTGTTGTTGTCCTCGTCTTCCGACGGTTCAAGCGTGGTCGTGACTTCATTGCTGGTTATGGAATACCCGCTGCCTTCCTCCGTGTTCATGGAATTTCCGCCGGTCGCAGAAATGTTCGCGGAGCCGTTTTTCACCATGACGCGGGTCTGCGATGGATCGACTTTCATTGCGATTTTCGAGCCGCTGGAGGAAATCTTCCCGTGGGGGGTTTTCAGGGTATATTCAAGGTTGCCGGCATTATCGAAGACGGCGATGATGCTTCCCTTGTCTATGATCATCTCGAAGAATACCTTGCCGGTTTTCCTGTCGATGTGTGACCTGGTTATTGCAATTCTGGTGTGCGGGCCTGCGATCAGCTTCATGATTCTGCCGTGAATTATGGAAAATTTTGAATTTTCACCCGAGGTCAACAGGACGCCGGGACTAATCTGCTGGCCCTTCTGAAGCGTATGACGGTCGGCGCTGACGTGTCCCGTGACCCTGGATGCCTGTAATGGCGCGGTATCATATTGTGGATGCCAGATTATAAATACAGCAAGGATGCCGGCGCAGGCACCGGAGGCAATAACCATCGCGTAACTGAACCGGAATTTCGGTTTTGTTGATACGATTCCCGGCATTGTTCCATTCGTTGTCTTCCGGGTGGCGTAACTGTTGTAGAAGGCCATAACTCGGGTATAAACAGCCCCGGCCGGCTTGATGCTTTTCCCCTTGGCCGGTGTGACCGTTTTTTTCATGATTTCATAGGCGGCGCGGCACTCGGGACAGGCTGACAGGTGACTTTCAATTAACGAGGCTCTCCGGGCATTGGATCGGCCCTGGATGAGACCGATGAGGTCTTTTGCTTTCGCATGGCCTTTCATTAATGTACCCTCATACTATATAACAATCTCTTGCGCAATTTTTGACAATTATTCGTCGATTTTAATAAACTATGATCCGGGGTCAGGAAATAAAACCCTCGTTTTTTAATCCATCATACAGCCTGACCATTATGTTTTTAATCCTTCTTCGGACGGTTCGAGAAGAAAGTGACAGGTTTTCCGCTATTTCATCGTAATTAAGACCGCCTTCCTTGTGCATAATGAATATAGATCGTGATTCGGCGTCCATCGTTTCCATCAGGGAGTATATTTTTTTATTCAGTTCGTCAGCGACCATCAGCTCGTGGTAGGTGTCATCGGTTTTCAAGCTGTCTTCCATTTCGTCGAAATTGGCCGGGTGCGTCCGGTTTTGCTTTATGAGATGGTTGACGCAGAGGTTGTGTGCCGTTGTATAGAGAAAGGGCCGATATTTGTTTTCCTGTATTTCTTTCTCCGATGTATATACGATGAATTTCTCGAAAACCTCCTGTAAGAGGTCTTCCGCCGAGTCCCTGTCTCCGGACAATTTAATGAGGTATCGGAATATCTCGCCGGAGTAGCTCTTGTATATGGATGATATTTTTTCTCGAGGGAGCATTTTATTAAAAAATTTGGCCGCTTTGTTTCTTTGCCATGTCATATATTACGAATATGGAAAAAACTGCAATTACATTTGGTTCCGGGAATTTATAAATTAATCAGGAGGCTTTTCAATGAAGAAGATTCTGGCATTTGCAATCGCATTTATTTTTGGAGCAACACTGCTGGGCTATGCGGATTCGAAGAAAGTTGACCCGAAGAACGACAGGAAAATCGAAAAAAAAGAGGAGCAGAAGGCTGCAGTAGCGGAAAAGAAAGCAGAGAAGAAAGTTGAAAAGAAAGCCCAAAAGAAGGGTCCGAAAAAAGGCCCGAAGAAAGGCCCGAAGAAAGAAGCAAGGGGTGTAGAGGATAAAGGCGTAAAAAAACCTGAAGATAATCCTGAAGTTAAATAACCGGATCAGGCAGACGAATTTCAGAGTTTCATTGTAATAGTATAGGCGCGGATTTGCTACCCCGGTACCAGAATCCGCGCTTTTTTTTACCTGTGCCGGGGCCCTCCTCCAAAAAGTCTTGCGCTAATCCCCCCGCGGTGTAGAATGTATCGTATCAAGCAGTGAGGAGGCCTACGATGAATCCACAGCCCGGCACGCCCCGCATTACCGGTCCGGACCAGCTCGTTGAGATGGCCTCCGGATATCAGAAAAGCAGGATCATCCTGTCGGCGTTCGAGCTCGGCGTGTTCACCGCGATCGGGAACGGCATGGTTTCGGCAGAGGAGGTCGCGCGCACGATCGGCGCACAACCCAAGTCCACGGAGCGTTTCCTCAACGCGCTCTGCGCCATCGGTCTCCTCGAAAAGAAGGACGATTTTTTCTTCAATACCGAAGTCTCTTCGCGCTACCTGATGAAGGGCTCCGGGGAATACCTCTCGCGCATCGGTCACATGCTCAACCTGTACCGCACCTGGGGCACGCTGACCGAGGCGGTACGGCAGGGGAAGTCCGTCACCGCGCGGGAGTACGACGAGACCTCGCTCGCTCATTTCATCGAGGCCATGCACTACCGGGCGAAGAAAACGGCCGACGCGCTGGTCTCGCACATCCCGCTGGAGGGCGTGGGGCGCGTGCTGGATGTGGGCGGCGGCTCGGGGGTCTACTCCATGGCATTCGCGCGCGCCAGGGACGGCCTGCACGCGGACGTGTTCGACCTTCCCAAAGTGACCGAGCTAGCACGCCGGTACATCGCCGAGAGCGGGCTTGCAAACCGCATCGGTACGAAGAGCGGCGACTACAACAGGGACGAATTCGGGACCGGCTATGACCTGGTGTTCATGTCGGCGATCGTGCACATCAACTCGCCCGCAGAGAACCGGGCGCTTGTCGGCCGGGCCTTCCGCGCCCTGAACCCGGGCGGCAGGATCGTGATACAGGACCATATCATGGAGGAGGACCGGACCGCGCCGGCGCGCGGCGCGCTTTTCTCCCTCAACATGCTGGTTAACACGGACGGCGGCGATACCTATACCGAGCGGGAGATGTTCGACTGGCTGGCCGGGGCCGGATGCGTGGAGATCGAAAGGATCGCTACGGGCATGGAAAACGACCTGATGTCAGGGAGGAAGCCGCGCTGACGCTCCCGCGCCGCGGCCATGCGTGAAATGAGTATGTCAATTGCAACCATAGTGATCATCGGAGCAACCTTCATTGTTTCAATAATGGGGTTCGGCAACAGGAGACTGGTGGAGAGGTGCCTCTTCTCGGTCGGGGCGGTTATACGGAACAAAGAGCTGTACCGGCTCATCACCTCCCAGTTTATTCATGCCGGGTGGGGCCATCTCATCTTCAACATGATAAGCCTGTATTCGTTCGGCGCGATCGTGGAGCGGCAATTCGGGCCGCTCTTTCTCGCGGCCCTCTACTTCTGCGGCGCACTGTGCGGCGACCTCGTCGCCCTCGCCATAAAAAGAAAGAATCCGGGATACGCCGCGGTTGGCGCGTCCGGGGCGGTGTGCGCGGTTATATTTGCCTCGATCTTCCTGCTCCCGGGCGGGAGCATCTACATTATGCCGATCCCGGTGCCCATACCCTCATGGGCCTATGCCATAATCTTCATGGCAGTGTCGCTCTACGGGATGGGAAGCGCGAACTCGATGATCGGGCACGAGGCGCATGTCGGAGGGGCGCTGGCGGGTATCGCCTGGGCGGTGATCTCGGATCCGTCGGTCCTGGCACGCGATTATCTGTTGCTCGCTGCCCTTACCGTGCCGGTAATCATCCTGCTCATCTACTATACCAGGCGGGCATGACCGGAGGCCGCGGCGGGAAAGGAGATGTCCCACGTCGTGCCGCCCTCGCGTTCGACGCGGCAGGTGCCGCGGATCTGCCGCGTCAGGAGGCCGACGAGCTGGAATCCCAGCGTCTCCGTCTTCTCGATATCGATGCCGGCGGGGAGTCCCGGTCCGTTGTCGCTTATCCGCAGGGAGATCATCCCCCCGTCGTTCCGCAGCGTTATGGCGAGCCGGTTAGGCGCCCCTTCGTCGTTGAACGCGTATTTCAGCGCGTTGGTGATGAGCTCGTTGACGATCAGGCCGCAGGGTATGGCCTGGTCGATGCCGAGCTGTGTTTCCTCGGCGTCGATGACCAGCCCTGGCCTGTCCCCGGAAAAAGAATTCGTTTGAAAGAGGTCTTCGGCGATGGTTTTAATATACGATGAAAAATCGATCTGCGAAAGGTTGTCCGACTGGTAAAGCTTTTCATGCACGATAGCCATGGCCCGGATGCGGTTCGCCGAATCGTCGAACCGCTTCAGCATTTCCGGGTCTATGATGCTCCTGGTCTGCAAGTTCAGCAGGCTCATTATGACCTGGAAATTGTTTTTCACGCGATGATGTATCTCTTTCAGTAATATCTCTTTTTCCCGTACCGACGCGGTGAGCTTTTCTTCGGCCCGCTTGCGCTCGTCAAGGTCTCTTTGCGCTCGTTCCAGCGCCCGCTGGTTGATGTTATAAAGAAAAAACGCGGTTATCGAAACAAAGGAGAGGGCGACGGTATTGTCCGCGAGAAAGTCGATCAGCGCATGGTCGGGGATCCGCAGCTGCTCCCGGAAATAGAAGCATAACAGGAAGAGCAGAAGGATGTTCGCTCCCCCGTATGCCAGGATCGTTATCGGCCTGCGGATGATGACCATGGGCGTCAGGGTCATCAGACCGATGATGAACGCGATGGTGTCAAGCCGGGTCATTGCCGATGACCGGTCCAAAAACATGACGGTCCAGATGGACAGGAAGAGGATCACGAGGATCAGGTGGACCGATGCCACGAAGTAGCCCCTGATAAGGAGGACAAGGATGCCCGAAACCAGGAAAAACATGATTATCTGCGGCAGGAGGATGGGAAGATTTATCCGGTTCCCGAAGTCGGGATTGTTGAAGTGGGCGTAGGCGCTGTATGAAGCAACGACGGGAATGATCCCGAGAATGATCAGGCACAGAATGAACAGGAGCCTGGCCTTCATCTGGAGCACCACGTCAGCCGTTTCATAGTGTTTCAATAATCTGTCAAGGAGCTTATGCATATTGGCCTTACCCCTCTCGCGAATGTGCAATCTTCCTGTTCCAGGGCGGACATGAGATCCGGACCCGGCGTGCCTGACCGGAAACAATCCTTACGAGGACTTTGCCTCTTTTTGAGAAATGATTCGAGCGGGAAAGACGATGGTCCAGGTGGTTCTGCCTTCCCGGTCAAGGCGTCGGGTGCCGCGGATCTGCCGCGTCAGGAGGCTGACAAGCTGGAGCCCGAGCGTCTGCGTCTTATCGATGTCAATGCCGGCCGGAAGCCCGGGACCGTTATCGCTCACCTGGATGGAGATGATGCCTGTCTCGTCCTTCCGGAGCCTGATGGTGAGCCGGTTGTCGGCCGTATCGTCAGTAAACGCGTATTTCAGCGCGTTGGTTATAAGCTCGTTGACGATCAGGCCGCAGGGTATAGCCTGGTCGATGCCGAGGGCCGCTTCCTCCGCGTCGATCACGATCTGCGGGCGCTTCCGTATGAGGGAGTAGGTGCCGGCAAGGTCTTCGGTGATCGTTTTCAGGTAGGAAGAGAAGTCGATCTCGGACAGGTCGCTCGACTGGTAGAGTTTTTCATGCACGAGCGCCATGGCCCGTATGCGATTTGAAGAATCGTCAAACTGTTTTAGTAATTCCGGGTCTGTCATGTTCCTGGATTGTAAATTCAGCAGGCTCATTATGACCTGGAAATTGTTTTTCACACGATGGTGTATCTCCCGGAGAAGCACTTCTTTTTCCTTGAGTGACGTTTTGACCAGCTCCTCGGCCCGCTTCCGCTCCGTTATGTCCCGGATTGTGGCCTGGAGGATGGTGGGTTCACCCTGCTCGACCCGCGACAGAAGGATGGTGCCCGGAAACTCGCTGCCATCCAGCCGCCGGAACTGCCATTCGGAGAAGTGCCACCCTTCTTTCAGCGCCATGTCGATGTGTTTCCGTATCTTTGCGACGGACGGTTCCCCGTCAGGCTGCAGTTCGGGCAACAGGTCCCAGGGGCCCAGTGTCGTGATCTCCACCGTGCCGGCACCGAACATCTTCAGGCCGGTCCTGTTGATCCTGGCGAATCGCCATGACGGCGGCTCAAGGATGAGTATCGCGTCGCGGGAATCTTCAAAAAGCGAGCGGTAGCGCTCCTCGCTCTCGGCGAGGGCTTCCTGGGCCTGCCGGCGGTCGGTGATGTCCCTGAGCACTCCCTCTTCCTGGATGAACGCTCCTCCAGGATCGAACCGGGCGTGGGAGTGCACCTCGACCCAGTGGCTTTTCCCCATGCGGTCCAGTATGCGGTACTGGAGCCCGGCGGTGTATTCCCTGCGGTCCCGTATTGTGCTCAGAAATGCATCGTAGGGGATGTGCAGGTCATCCGGATGTATGATCTCCATGAAAGGCCGCCCCGTCACCTCCTCTTTGGTATAACCGAAAATTTTCAGCGACTCTTCGTTAACCGACAGGATCTCTCCCTTTTCGTTGATCGAGTAAACGATGTCCGGGATATTGTTCAACAGCGACCGGTAGCGCTCCTCGCTCTCCTGGAGCGCGTCCTGGACGCGGCGGCGCTCGGCGTTCTCCTTTTCGAGCATGAGGTTGGTCACGCCGAGCCTCTCTGCGTGCTCGGCGAGAAGGGCGGCCGTTTTGTCGGCTTCAGCGAGGGCCATGCGGTAGCGGCGGTCCAGGAACGAAAGCAGCACCGTCATGCCGATGAAAACGGCGGACAGGATGAAGAGTCGGTTGACGAACATGGCTTCAAGGGTGCGCGTCGGCAGGATAAATCCCATCAGGTGCGCCATACCGACCAGGAAATAGGCGGTGATAGACAGGATTGCCATGATCCAGGGCGCCACGCCTCCCTTGAGAAGCGCGGCCATAAGAATGGACAGGGCAAAGAAGGCCAGCGAAGGTGCTCCCTCGCCCCCGATGACGTAGCCATACACGCCGATCAGATACACCATCAGCGGCGGGAGGAATGCCGAAACCCGCCAGTGGCCCCGCAGGGAAATGATCCATCCGGCAATGAGGATTGTGCCCATCGAGAGCGCGATGAGAATCGAGTCCGCCGGGGTACGGCCGAAGATCCAGCCGAAAAAAAAGATTATGGAGAAAACAAGGGCTATGAGCCCAATGATGAAGCAGATTACCTTGGTAATGTATTCCCTGCGTGCATCGTCGATGTCGGCGGAGGCGGCCCGCGTCGCCTTTTTCCAGAAGGCGCCGGCCTGCTCGCGTATGCGTCCAGAAAGAGGCTGCGCCCGGGTGCCGATCTTCGGTTTCCGCATACATCAATAATGCTACTATTAGACGTGAGTGTCAAGCAGATATGATCCGGACGGATGTTGGAAAACCACTGCGATGAAAAACGCGGCCTTGCGGGCCGCGTATTCGTTTACCGGGCGATGTCGCCGATGAGCCGGCCCAGCTCGGTGTCGTGCGTCTGCACCGCCTTCTGGTTGGCCTCGTAGCTGCGCTGGACCTCGATCATGTCCACCATCTCGCGGATCATGTTCACGTTCGATTTTTCCAGGAAGCCCTGTACTACCTTCATGTCTCCGACGGGAAGGGGAGGCCCGGAATACTCGGTCTCCTTCCAGAGCGAGTCGCCTTCCTTCTTGAGCTCGCGTATCTTTTCAAAATCGACGAGCTTGAGCCGGTCCAGCACCACGGGCTGGCTCCAGTCGTTGTTCGCCATGCTGACCATGTCGGTCGGGTTGAAGGCGGCGTTGATGATGACCTCGCCCCGCTCGTTCACGATGAAGTTATTCTGCTGTACGCGGATGATGCCGTTCTCGCCCACGACCGGGTAGCCGTTGTGGGTCATCAGGATGCCGTCCTGGTTGATGGTGAAGGCGCCGTTGCGGGTGTAGCGCTCCCCGCGCTCCGTCTGGACCGTCATGAAGCCGCGGCCGTCCAGGGCCAGGTCGAAGCTGTTCTCCGTGCGCATGAGCGCGCCCTGGTCGAAGTCGGTGTACACCTCGTTCACCTCGACCCCCGTGCCGAGCTTGCCCACCAGGGGCATTGTGTCGTAGGAGCCGGCGGGCGTCACCCCCAGGCCGTTGTCGTGCTCGCGGCGGATCAGCATGTCCGGGAACGCCTTGAACACCGCCAGGTCCTTCTTGAAGCCCGTCTTGTCGACGTTGGCCAGGTTGTTGGCCACCACGTCCATGCGCGCCTGCTGGGCGATCATGCCGCTTGCGCCGGTATATATGCCGCGAATCATAGGTACCCCCTTTATGTCGTATTTATTATCGGCAGGGGGTAAAATTTAATAAATAATTAATAGTTATTAATGAATAATGAAGGCCTGGATAAAAAAAGCGGGGCGTTCGCGCCCCGCTTTTTTTACGCCCCGCCGTCCTTGATCCGATCGATGTGCGTGCCCGGGGATGACATCCTTAAAAATTCAGGTTCTTCAGTAAAAACCCGAAGGAGATGCCGAGATAGTTTCCTATGACCCACCCGATGATGCCGGTAATGATTCCCGACATGATGATATCCTTGTTTTTCAGGGCCGCCGCGACGACGGGAACGAACGGCGGCGAGAAAATTCCCGCGATGGACGTGATGATCATCGTATCGGTATCGATGCGGAATATACGGCAGAGGATGATATGGATGGCGAGGCATCCGTACACGACAATCCCCGTGAAGGCGAGTATCAGGGGCGCGGCGTGGGCGATTAATGACAGGTTTGCCAACGATCCCACCACCAGGCAGAAGATCATGATGATGTATTGCCCTAACTGGAACATCTTTTTTATGTTCCGCACCCGGGGAATGAAGGAGCAGAGAATGCCCATCGTGGTGACGGCAAGTATGAATAACGCCATGTTGTAGTCCGACGGCGCGGCCTTATAGACGAGGAACGAAAGCCCGAAGATCGCGCAGGAAAGGGCCATGGCGCACAGCAGCGGCAGCAGCACCGCCGGTTTGAATAGACCCGAGTAATCATTGAAATCATCGGCGGGAGCAGGTTCGCACGCGGGGTCCCCTGGTTTCGCGCTCGCCGGGTCCGCAGGCATGCAGAAGGGGGGCAGGATTGTGCCGATGACGCGCTGCCCATAGGAGAGCATGAAGAGGAAGTAGGGCGTTGCCATGAGCATGTCCGCGGTATTCGTGAGCACCAGCACGTGTTCCTTCGCCTTGAGCGCAAGGCCGATGGCGTTGAGGTTGATGCTGCCTCCCGTGTACACTCCGATGAGCATACCGGCGACTTTCCATGACTCCTCGACAACGCTTCCGAGAACCAGGTAGGCGATCGTTGTCGCGATGAAGACGGCGGCTACCTGGAGCCCGAATGAGAGAAAGGCCTTTCCCGCTATGCCGGCCCACCGCCGTATATCAAGGGAAAAGAGGAGAAGCGGAAGCGCGAACGGGATGCTCACGTTCATCATGTTCGTTTGTACAGCTCCCGCGCCTTCGGGAATGACGCCGACGTTGGCAACCAGCATCCCTATGCCGTAACAGAGGAGCGCCGGGCCGAGCTTGTCGAGAACGGCAAACCTGTTGCACAGGTAAATGACGAGAGCGGGACAGGTAAGGAAAAACAGCGCGAGCAATACGAGTTTCATGTACTCCCTCCGATCCGTTTTTTCCGCCGGGTGGCGGTCCGCCGTTACTTCATGAGCTTGAAGTGCGCCTCCCGCTTCGTGATGACCTCCACCAGTGACGGCCCCCCCGCCGCGAGAGCGTCCCGGAGCGCCGGGCTCAGGTCTGCGGCATTGCGCACCTTCGCCGCGGCGCAACCGGCCGCGCGCGCGTATGCGGCGATGTCCGGCTCCGGATATTCGGTGCAGAATTTATTTTCAGGCGGCTGGAAGTCCCTGATGTTCCCGAGCGATGCGTTGTTGAGCACGATGAACGTCACCGGCAGCTCATACTGGCGCGCCGCTTCCAGGCAGTGCAGCATCATGATCATGCCGCCGTCGCCGCAGATGCACGCGGTTTTGCCGCCGCCGCGCGCCAGGTGGGCGCCTATCGCCGCGGGCGGGCCCCATCCGACCCCGCCCGCGCCCCCGGGTGCGAGGACCTGCCCGGCCCGTTTCGACCTGAAGTGCTTCGCAAACCACTGCCTGTTATTGCCGGCGTCCAGGCATATGACCGTGTCGTCGGAGACCGCGTCGCAGACCTCCTTCACGATGCGTTCCGGGGCCAGCGGCGCCTCGTCGGACGAAAATTCATCGCAGGAAAAAAACCCGAGTTCCGCCTTGAGGGCCGCCAGCGCGGTTACGCGGCCGGCGGCGTCGATTGTCGTTTTCTCCCGTTTGAGCGCGGCAGCTATCTTTGACAGCGCATCCTTTGCGTCCGCGACGGCCCCCGCAGCAACGGGATAGGTCCATCCCGCGTTGCGCGGATCGATGTCGACCTGCACGACGCGCTGGCGCGCCGGGTCGATGAGCCCGGGGGAGAGCATCATGGTGTTCTCGGGAGAGAGCCCGGTCCCAACCGCGAAAAGGACGTCCGCGCGGCGTATCATTTCGTTCGCTACCTTTTGCCCGATCCCTCCCATGGTGCCCACCGACAGCGCGTGTGTTTCCTCGATGGCGCTCTTGCCCATGTAGCTGGTCGCTACCGGCGCGCCCAGCAATTCCGCGAGCGCGCGGAGCTCGTCGTGGGCCTGTGCATTGTGCACGCCGTGGCCGGCGATGATCACCGGCGAGGCCGCATTCGCGAGCATGTGGGATATCAGCGCCGCGTCTTCGTCGCCCATCCGGGGCTTCGTGGCGGCAACATGCCCGGCGAAGGGGTACAGCGCCGGCTTGAGAGCCGCCTCGTCGACCTGCAGCCCGAAAATGCCCATGCGCGCGCACACGCACGCCGGTCCGGGCCGGCCGGATACGGCATGCTTCACGGCCAGGCGTATGCCGTGGATAAGCTCGTCTGGGCTGTGGGCCACGGTTGTGTATTTCGTCATCGATCGCATGATGTTCGGAAGGTCGAAGGCGCCGTAATCGCCCGTGCCGTTCTGCCAGGGACCGTGTTGCAAAAGCCCGGCGTAGTCGCTGGTGTCCGTCAGGATGAGCATCGGCGTGCCGGCCAGGTAGGCCTCCAGGATCCCGAAGGCCGCATTCGAGGCGGCCCAGGCGCCCTGTGCGATCACGGCAGCGGGCGTGCCGGTGATCCTGCCATACGCGTCGGCCATGCATGCCGCTGCGCCTTCCTGCCGCGCCAGGATGCTGGTTATCCTGTCCTGCCGCGATGCGAGCGCCGCGTAGAGAAAGAGGGCGCCGCCCCCGGGGATTCCGAAAGTATGCCTGACGCCACACTCAATGAGGGTGTCCGCTACCGCGTCTATTACCGGCTTCATCATGGTATGCCTCCTGTACCCGGCGTTATGCGCCGGTTTTTTCGCGCACGAGCCCGAAGCATTCGCGCGTTACCTCGAGCGTCCTTGCGATGTCGTCCCCGGTGTGTTCCGCGCACACGAACCAGTTATGGTGCGGGTGCAGGAAAATGCCCCGGCGCGCCGCCTCGCCACAGAAGAACCTGTTAAGAGAAAAATTGGTGTCGCCCTCGAAGCGCAGGAAGGGCATGACGGGATGGCCCGTGTAGCGGACCAGGAGGCCCGCCTCCGCCGCCTGCGCGGTAATCCCGTCCCGCAGCTGGGTGCCCAGCTTGTGCAGGCGCGGGATGATACCGTCGCGGTTGATTATGCCGATGGTCGCGATCGCCGCCGCCATGGGTACGGCAGCGAAGAAATGTGTCCCGGTGAAATAGCACGCCTCCGCGGCCGGTTTGAGCGACGCCTTGCCGGTTATCGCGGAAATGGGATAGCCGTTGGCCATGGCCTTGCCGAAGCAGGCGAGGTCGGGCTCGCAGCCGTAATACCGGTGCGAGCCGCGCTCGTGGAGCCGGAAGCCGCACCGGATGTCATCCATGATAAAAACGGCGCCCTCCTTTTTGCAGAGTTCCTGGAGTCCCGCGTAAAACCCGTCCGCAGGCAGCGCCTGGTCGGCCATGGCCGGATGGTGATGGGGCGTGAGCATGATCCCCGCAACATCGCCCCGGTGCTTTTCCAGGAGCGCGGCGAGATCATCCAGGTCGTTGAATGCGAAGGAGAGGACATGCGCGCGGTATTCATCGGGGACGCCCACCGTGCTGTGTGAACACCAGAAGTGCGCGCCGTTGTAGGCGCCCTTCAGGTTGATGATGATCCTCCTGCCGGTGTGCTTTCGCGCGATCGTGGTGGCATAGGTGGTGACGTCGGAGCCGTTTTTGCCGAAAGCCGTCCAGTCCATGCCGTCCACCTGGCGCACCATGAGGGAGGCAAGCTCGTTCCAGCGGTCGGTGGGAAGGGTAAATGAATTCCCGCGCGCCATCTGATCCGCGGCCGCCGCGTCCACCTCCGGGTTGCACATGCCCAGCACGTTGGTGCCGAATGAGCACATGTAGTCGATATACTCATTGCCGTCCACGTCCCAGACGTGCGATCCCCTGCCGTGCGTGAAAAAGCAGGGGTACGAGCCGTAGGTGAGGAAGTGCGGGGTCCGCGGGCCATAGATCCCGTTGGGGACAATTGCCCGTGCTTCTTCGAACATCCGATATGATTTTTCAAACGTGTATAGTTTCATGTGTACGCCTCCTTGTCCGTCGTCAGCGCTTATCGCAGCAGGTACGGTATCTCGACCCTGAGCGCCTCGTGGGGGCACTCTATCTCGCAGGGGAGGCAGAACCAGCAGGTGCGGAAGCACCCGAAGGCCTGGCCGCACGACAGGCAACGCCCCGCCTCCTCCCGCGCGTCCGCCTCGGAGGGGCATAGCTCCGTTTCCCTGAAATCACCCTTCCCCGCGGGAGGGGCCAGGTGCGTCACCATGCGCTTGCGGTCGATCTCCGTCCCGGTGATTATTTCATGATCGGTTTCGAATGGGCCGGGGTCTGTTCGTCCGTAGTGCAGGTCGTCACCGCGAAGGAAACGGTCCGTCGACACCGCCGCACTGCGCCCCGAGGCCATGGCGGCGACGACCGATGACGGGCCGTTCGCCGCGTCACCGGCGCAGAAGAGCTTTCTCTCGCGCGATTGCAGGGTGAGCGGATCGAGGAGCATCCTTCCTCCCTCGGCGATTCCCGACCCGGACAGGAAAGCGGCATCGGCCTCCTGTCCCGCCGCGACGATCGCCGTATCGGCATCGATGACCTTCGTGTAACACGCATCGAAGACGGGACAGAACCTGCCCGAATCGTCGAATACCCTGGTGCAGGAGACAAACTCAACGCCCGCCAGCCGACCGCCGCGCTCAAGGAAACGCGCCGGGCCAAGTGAGTTCACTACGGTGATGCCTTCAGCGCGCATGCCCTCGACGGCCCAGGGGAAGGCCGGCATCCGGTCAGCAGGCTCGAGGCACACGAGCGTTACCCTGGCGGCCCCCAGCCGGAGCGCCGTCTGTGCCGCGTCGACCGCCGCGTTTCCGCCTCCGATCACGACGGTCTCGTTCCCCACGGTCGGCGCGTTCTCTCCGCGCGCGGATCTCAGGAAGGGCAGGGCGTAATGAACGCCGGGCAGGTCCTCGCCCCTGATGCCGAGCGTTTTATGTGACGGGCACCCGGTCGCGACGATGACCGCATCGAACAGCTTTATCATGCCGGCAATGCCGTCCGTGTCGATCGTGCGGCCGCATTCGAACAGGGCACCCATCCGCCGGAGGAGATCCAGCTCCTTCTTCAGAATATCGGTGGGAAGCCTGAAGGCCGGGATCGCCCAGCGCAGCATCCCGCCGGGCTCCGGCGCCGCGTCATGGAGCACGGCGCCGTGGCCGCGCGTCCTGAGCTCGTATGCGGCCATGAGCCCGGCGGGGCCGGCGCCGATTATAGCGACGCGTTTTCCCGATTCCGGCGCCATGGCCGGGAGCGGCGCCGGCGTGCCGGCGAACCGGTCCGCCAGGTAGCGCTTGAGCGCGCGGATAGAGAGCGCGGGGCTCCCGACGGTCGTATGATGGCAGCCCTCTTCGCAGGGCTGCGAGCAGACACGTCCCAGTATGCCGGGGAAGGGAAGCGCCTCCCGCACCAGGGCGAGCGCTTTCTCCTCCTGTCCCGTTGCTATGAGCCGCACGTACCCCTGGGCGTTCACACCCAGGGGACACTGCTGCCGGCACGGTGCCAGCGTGACGCGCAGGTTGTCCATCGGGCAGCGCTCGGCGCATATCCCGCAGGCGATGCATTTTTCCCTGTCGACGATAATGTTGTCGGTCAGCGCCCCGAGCATGTTCAAGTTCCCTGTCATGCGCCTCCTCCCATCGTATCCACGCTGACATGGCTGACCCTGACGTCCTCCGGCGATTCGCCGCGGGTGAGCACGATATGCTTCGTCCATTCACGGTCGTTGCGCTCGGGATAATCGGTGCGGAAGTGCCACATCCCCCAGCGGCTTTCCTTCCGCTCCTTCGACGCGACCGCGGAGAGCGTGGCGCACTGGATGATGTTCTCGATCTCGTACGCCTTGAACAGATCGTGCACCGTGCGCACCCTGACCAGCCCGGACAATTCCTTCCTGAAACGGTCCATCCACCAGAGCGCGCGGTCGAGCTTGTATTCGTTCTTGGGCGGGACGATGTAGTCGTTGATCATGCGACGGACCTTGTATTCGAATTCCTGCACCGGCACGGGGTTCGCGCCCTGGGCCATGCGCGCGTTCCTTGCGCGGACGACGCAGGCCGCCTGCCCGGGGTCGATATCGGCCGCGCCCGTCCGGGCGGCATGCTCTGTCGCGCTCTCGGCCGCGATCTCGCCGAAGACGAAGGCCCCGGTAAGATGCCCCCGCGCGACCAGCGAGGTGTCGCCCGCAGCGTAGAGTCCCGGAAGGGTGCTCATCGCGCCCGCGCCCACCCGCACGCCGGTCAGCCCGTGTCCGCCGCAGAGGAAGCACTCGGTAGGCCACAGCTCGATCTCGCCCGAGCGGAAATCGACGCCCCGGCCCCGGTAGAATCGCTCCTGCACGGGACGCTCGGTGGTAAAAAGGATCTCCTCGATTTCACGGATGCGCTGTTCCGGCAGGTGGCTCAGGAGAATACGCATGGGGCCGCTCCCCTCGCGGTGGTGATCGACCAGCATCGACTTGATGGAGGGGTGCTCCCTGCTTTTATCGATGCCGAACGCGTTGAGAAGCTTCCCGCCGCGCGTGAGGGTGATGTAGAGCAGCGGTGCGTTGATGTCCTTCACGATGTAATAGATGAGGGTGTATTCAAACCCGGAGAGCGCGGCGCCCGCGCGGTATGCGAGGCAGTAGCCGTCGCCCGTGTTCCCGGGATAGTCGTACACGCCGTAGAGATAGCCGTTGTTGGGAAGGCCGAAGCGGGCGGTGCCGCCTGCCGCGAGGATAACCGCCTTCGCCTCGCAGACGATGATTTCGCCGGTACGCGTATTGATGCCCACCGCCCCCGCTGCGCGTCCTTCGTGCGTGAGGAGCTCGAGCGCCATCGTGCGGTTGAGAACGCGCACGCCCGATTCGCGCACGCGCCGCGCCAGTATGGTCTTGAGCTCCGGCTCCTTCATGGTGACGCAGAAGCGTCCCTTCGGGTGCACCTGCAGCACCTCGTATTGCCCGTGCCCGTCCAGGGGGAAGCAGACGTTCCAGCGCTCAAGCTTTTTCAGCATTTCCCAGCTCCGCTTCGCCATGAGGTGGCTCGGAGGCTCATCGAGTATACCCTCGCAGGCCATGCGGCTGGCCTCCACGTAGAGGTCGGGATCGGATATTCCCGGCACGGCGACTATGTTGAGCGCATCCATCCCGCGCGCGATGCAGCCGGAATAGGTGATGTCGCCTTTCTCGAACACGATGACCCGCTGGGAGGGATTGAGCTCCTTCGAGCGGATTGCCGCCATGGCGCCGGCGCTCCCGCCCCCGATGATGAGGAGATCACATTGTATGGTGGGATAATCATTCTTCATCGCCTGCAGCGGTGTGACCGGAGGTTAAATTTCCGCGAATACCCTCCGCGTCCCGGTCACGCAATAACTCCTCCTGAATTCATACGGCCTGTCCTTGTACGTGAAGCTTCGCATCTCGATGAAGAGCAGCGGCGAGCCGGCGTTCACCCCGAGCTGCTTCGCAACGGCCCCGTGCGCAGCGACGGCGCCGAACAGCTCGTGGTTATAGATACAGGGAAGGCCGTAGGTCTGTTCTATCATCTCGTAGAGGGTGCTCTTCTCAAAGCGTGCCGGGGGGAAACTGTCGAAATCCCTGAAAATCCCTTTCGGCAGGTACGATTCACAATAGACCAGCGGCGCGCCGTCGTGGAGGAAAAGTCGCCGGAGCTCGTACAGGGTCCTGTCGCGCGGATGGCCGAGCAGGGCGCTTGCCGGGTCGAAGCCCTGTATCTCCTTCAGGCCAATGAACCGTATTTCGAGTTCGGCTTCGCCGCCGTCAAGGGCTTCCATCATCCGGTAATATCGGAGGCTGTCCTTCCTGAGCTTGGTCCCCGCGACATAAGTTCCCTTTCCCTGGATGCGGTAGAGGTAGCCCTCGTATACGAGGTTGAGCACTGCTTTCCTCACGGTCCCGACGCTGACCTGATGCTCCCCGGCGATAAGCCGCTCCGACGGGATAAGCTGCCCCGGCTTCCAGTTGCCGTCCTCGATCTTTTTTTTGAGCGCTTCCTGAAGACGGTAATAGACGGGCAGGGGCGTTTCGATGGCCCGTATCAGCTTCAGGTTTCCGGACCGTGCAGTCATGTTCCCTCCGTGTTCCCGCCGGGAGGACGGGATGGGCTCAGTTTGTAAGTCATATATAGGAGTATACAAGTATATGACTGTGGCAAGCCTGTCAAGCATTATTTCGCCCTGCCCGGCCCGGGCGGTGCCGCCTGGCGGGTTGAACTATCCGAGTCCCACCGATATGTGCTTGGTTTCTAGAAATGAATCGAGGCCTTCGGAGCCCAGCTCCCGTCCCCATCCGCTCATCTTAAAGCCGCCAAAGGGGCAGTTGCTGGTAGTGGGTACCGCGTCGTTTATCCCGATGCTTCCCGCTTCCAGCTTCTCCGCGAGCCGCAGGACGCGGTTTACGTTGCTTGTATACGCGTATGCCGCGAGGCCGAATTCGGTATCATTTGCCTTTTTGATGGCCTCTTCCTCGGTACTGAAGGGATATATCGCGGCCACGGGAGCGAAGATTTCCTCTCTCGAGCAGAGGGCGTTATCCGGCACATCGGCGATTACGGTGGGCTCCAGGAAATTTCCCCTGTTTCCCCACCGCCCTCCTCCGCAGAGCAGGCGTGCGCCCTTTGTTACCGCTTCGTCTATGTAATACAGCGCGGCGTCCAGGGCTTGCCTGCTCACGATCGCCCCGATATCGATACCGTCATCGAGGCCGTTCCCCACTTTCAAATTTTTTGTTTTTTCCGTGAAAGACGCGAGAAACGCATCGTATATCGGACGCTCGACGTAAATCCGGTTGGAGGCTATGCAGGACTGGCCCGTGTTCCGGAACTTGGTCGTAAGCGCCCCCTCCACCGCCGTGGAGAGATCCGCATCGGCGAATACGAGAAGCGGGGCATTGCCGCCAAGTTCAAGCGAGAGCCTCGTGCAGGTGCTCGCCGCGCCCCGGATCAGCTGCTTCCCTACCTCGGTCGAGCCGGTAAAGCTGATCTTGCGGCAGATGGGGTTTTCCAGGAGTTCGGCCCCGATCTCGGAGGCGTTACCCGCCACCAGGTGGAACACGCCGGCGGGAAGCTTCGCGTCGTCGATGCACCGGGCAAGCTCTACCGCGCATACCGGCGTCTGGCTTGCCGGTTTCAGGACGACGGTGCAGCCCGCGGCCAGTGCCGGCGCCACCTTGCGTGCTGCAAGGACCAGGGGGAAGTTCCAGGGGGAGATGGCCCCCACGACGCCGACAGCCTGCCTGATCACGAAGTTCCTTTTGCCGTCGGCCTGGTGAGGGACCACGCGGCCGTATCCCCGGCGGGCCTCCTCCGCGAACCACCGGAAATGGTCGATGGTCATGCTGACTTCAGCTTTGCTTTGCGCTATGGGCTTGCCGTTTTCCCGTGTGATCGTCCGGGCAATCTCCTCCGAGCGCGCGGTAAGCAGGGCAACGATGGAAAGGAGGTAGTCGCCCCGTCTCATCCCGGTCATGCCGCTCCACTGCGCGAAGGCGTCCTGCGCGCTTTCCAGAGCTTGTTTGACGCCCGCGCGGTCCGTCGTCGACACTTCCGCGAAAGGATCGTCCGTCGCGGGGTTCACGACCCGGATCTTCTTGTCGCTGGTGACCCATTTCCCGTCGATATAGAGCGGATATTGTTCCATGGTTTTCTCCTCTGACAGCTTAGATATCCGGACCGCGGAATGATAAGCACCGCTTGGAAATTATTGCAAGGAAAAAACATATGGCGTCCCGCTATCAGAAAACAAGAAGCGGGGCGCGAACGCCCCGCTTCTACCGGGATAAAACAGGCATAATGAAAGCGGGAATGATCATCCCCGCTTTCATTATGCCCCGCCGCCCTTGACCCGCTCAATCCGGGCGCCCAGCGCGGTGAGCTTCTCCGCCATTCTCTCGTAGCCCCGGTCGCAGTGGTAGATCCGCCGTATCTCGGTCTCGCCCTTCGCGGTCAGGGCCGCGACCACCAGGGCGGCGCCGGCCCGCAGGTCCGACATCATGATCGGCGCGGACATGAGCCCGCCCACGCCCTTCACGATGACCACGTTGCCCTCGATGGTGATGTCCGCGCCCATGCGGCGCAGCTCTCCCACGTGGGTAAAGCGGTTTTCGAATATAGTCTCTATTATAACATTGATCCCCGGCACGATCGTGGACAGGGCCATGACGGGCGCCTGCAGGTCGGTCGGGAACCCGGGGTAGGGCATGGTCTTGATGATGGTGCCCTTCAGGTTTTTCCCGGGCGCTACCGAGACCCAGTCCCTGCCCGAATCGATCGTAAAGCCCATGTCGGCCAGGGAGGCCATGCACGAGGCCACGTGCTCCGGCGCCGCGCCGGTTATCTTCACCTCCCCCTTCGTCGCCGCGCCCGCGATCAGGTAGGTCCCCGCCTCGATACGGTCCGGTATGACCGAGTAGGTCACGGGCTGGAGCTTTTTCACGCCCTCGATCTCGATCCGCTCCGTGCCCAGGCCGGTGATCTTCGCGCCCATCTTCGTTAAAAAGTTGCCCAGGTCAACCACGTCCGGCTCCATGGCGCAGTTTTCCAGGACGGTCTTTCCCTTCGCGAGTACCGCGGCCATCATGATGTTCGCCGTGGCGCCCACGGACACCTGGCGCATCTTGAATTCGGCGGCCGCGAGCGTCTTTGCCCGGGCCTTGATGTAGCCGTGCTCCAGCGTGACCTCCGTGCCCATAGCCTCGAAACCGGACAGGTGAATGTCGACGGGCCGCTCGCCGATGGCGCAGCCGCCGGGCAGGGACACGTCCGCCTCGCCGACGCGCGCCAGCAGCGGCCCCATGACATACACCGAGGCCCGCATGGTCTTGACCAGGTCATAGGGCACCTCCGCGTTGCGGATCGTGCTGACCCTGATCCTGAGCGTGTTTTTCGCCGTATCGAAATTGTAGTTCGCGCCCAGGCACTCGATCACCTGTAGGATGGTTCGTATGTCCTTGAGGTCGGGCACATTCTTGAGAACGGTCTCGCCGTCGGCCAGCAGGCTCGCCACGATGATGGGGAGCGCCGCGTTTTTCGCGCCCGATATGGGCACCTCGCCCGAGAGGGGAGTGCCGCCTTGTATCCTGTACATGTCCATGGATCGATGATCTCCTTATTAATGGAGTCAGGTGTACCCCCGCGGGTCGGCATGACAAGATATTTTTTGTTTTTTTGTGAAGAAGGCGGGGCCTGATCTCCGGCATGTCATTGCGGGGAGGCCTCGCTGCGAGGGCGAGGAAGCAATCTGTCTGATAATCATAACAGGCTTTTTGCATTAAAAAAAGCATTTTACGGCACGGTAAGATCGCTTCGCTGCGCTCGCGATGACATGGTTGGACGTTGCCAGGGTTGCCGGTAAGCACCGCCCGGGAAGGCCCATACAATGAAAGGTCCACAAGCGCTTGCGGACCTTTCAGGGGATGTTTCAATACGGGATGTAAATTATCCGTCCCGGTTTGAGGGATTCAGGTTTTTTTATGCCGTTAAAATCAAGAATGAGTTTAGTTTTTTTTTATACATCCGGGCGATCCCTGAGATGGTGTCGCCTTTCCTGACCCGGTGCTGGATCACTCCGGTGATTGTGCACCGGTACAGCTCTTTTTCTTTGCCTTCCAGCTTCTTGAGCGCTTCCGCGGGCAGGAGGAGCCGGTATTCTTTCATGGTCGGCGGGGTGAGGGCGGAATTCAATTCCGGGTTCAGCTCCATGATCGCGCGGACGGGCACCCCGGTGAGCCGCTCGATGTCCTTCAGGTCCACTGGCCGCTCGAGCGTGAGATATGAGGCCGCGGTTTTTTCCGGCCGGGCGATCTCGTCAGCCACGCCGAAGAGCTTCTGGTTCCGGTAGATGAGCATGAGCGCGATGAACTTTGGTACGTATTCCGCCGTTTCCGGGCGGAGAAGCCCTTTCTCCCTGAGCTGCCAGTAGTCCCTCACTCCGGTGGCGTCCATGGTCCGCTTCATGTACCCCGCGCCGCCGTTATACGCGGCAAGCGCCAGGTCCCAGCGCGGGAAGATGGAGCGCATGGTGCGGAGATGCCGCAGGGCGGCGGCCGTCGACTTCTCCACGCTGCGCCGCTCGTCGATCCAGCGGTCGCACTTCAGTCCCAGGGGGCGCGACGTGTTTTCAAGGAACTGCCAGAGCCCCACGGCCCGGCTGGACGAGACAGCGTACGGGTTGAAGCAGCTTTCAAGCAGCGGCAGCAGGCCGAGCTCCTCGGGCAGGTCCCTGTTTTTCCCGAGGGCCTCCCTGATGGTGTCCTCATACCGGTAGGAGCGGCGGATGGCATTGAGCATGTATTCGCGCTTGCTGGTGAGATACAGGTACACGTGCATCCGCACCGCCCTGTTCCGGTACACGGACATGTCGCGGGAGGCCTCGAAGATGTCTTTGCCCTCGATCGCGGGCAGGTACAGGATGTCCCGCTCGGGATCGAACGTCATCACCCTCTCAAGGCCCTCCCCGGTGAACTTCGTGTCGGAGAACAGGTCGAACAGGCTCCATGAAAGGAGCTGGGTGTCGGTGCCGATGATGATCGCGGCAACGATCATCATGCTTGCAAGGATTTTCCGTATGTTTGCCTTATGTCGCATAGTTAACCCGGATTTTGGACAAATGACAGTACCGCGGTGGTATTGGCAAGTAAAATTTGGCTGCTGATTTTTTCGCGGTCTCCCGCCGTGCCGATACCCGCAAGCCCGCTGCAGCGGGATTTTTTTATTTATTGAAAAAAAACCATCCCGCCGCTACCCTGTCCCCATCATGGTGAGAGGAACCGGCTATGGGGGTCGTGGTCAACCTGAACGTAAAAAATCATTGCATCGAAACCGCGGCGCGGATGGAGCTCAACCGTCTCATGGAAACCTATTTCAGGACCGATGACGTGGAGGGCGAGCTTGACGGGAAGATCGAGCTGATCAGGGATTTCCTTGAAAAAAGCGATTTCCCGGGTCTCAGGTCCTCTGATCCACGTCTTTCGGGCGAGCGTGAATCGGAAGTGATACTTTCCAGGAACGGAAACGGCGCAATCATGCTTGACGTGCAGTGAGTTCTTGCCTCCGCCGGACGGGCCGCCCCATGGGGTCGGGGCACTGTCTCCCTGCGGCACCGTCTGTCCTGGATGCCTCCCCCCTGCGGGTATTTCCAAAAAAGTAGTTGTTTTTTTCGTAACGATGGCAGTATATTTCAATTAAGACACAACGGTGGGGATATGGAAATGGAACAGGTGACCATCTGGTATTTAAAAGACAACGATAGCGGCATGAAGCTCGTCAACGCCATCACCGGGCTCGGCCTGACGGTAAACCTCATATCCGGTTTCAAGCTGAAAAGCGCCAATATCATCGAGGAAGAGATCAATATCCTCATCTATGACATCCTTGACGTGCCCCCCGACACCCTCCTGGGCGAGATAATGAAGGACGAGCGGCTGCAGAGTTTCCTCAAGTTCATCATGATCAAGAAGAGCCAGCTCAAGGGGCTCATGAAGCTCAACTATAACATGATGCACCTCGAGTTCCTCAACAGGCCGGTGGACAAGAGGGAGCTCCTCCTGCTCCTTGAAAAATCGATAATCGTCGAACGGTATCGCGAGATCATGAAGCTCATCTCGAAGGAGTCCGAGTCCAGGATCGAGGCGTATGAAGGCCTGATGGACATCAACCGCAAGAACGTGTTCGAGTCGGAAAAGGAGAAAATGGCCTTCGAGAAGATTCTCGCCTTTGAGAAGAATTTAATGAAAGAGCAGTCCAACCTGAGCTGCGCGATCCGCGATTTTACCCTGCTCCGCCAGATAGACCTGTTCGATATGCGGGACCGTATCAAGGCGGAGGAGATGCTCGCCGAGCTCAGGCGGAAGGAGCTGATCGACGCCCATGACGTCATACAGGCCCAGGAATCCGTCCTCGATTATTCGGCGAAGGAGCTGGATGACGCCAAGAAAATCATCGACGCCCGGGAGAAGGTGGAGGAGCTTTCCCGCAGCGAGATAATCGAGCTGCACAAGGAGATCGCGAACCAGAAGGAGCTCAACAAGAAGCTCTCGGGCGATATCGAGCGGCTCCTCGCGGAAATGAAGAACAAAGAGGGCGGCTCGGGCCGGTAGCGGCCGGAGCCGATTATATATCATCTCACCCGGTGAACAAGCCGATAAATAAGAAAAGTGAATAATATTCCGGGGACGCAAGCATGCCAATGGAATGGGAAGTCATACTGTCTGATGCGGTGCAGAACGGCAGGATTCGCGAGCTGCACCTGAGCAAGATTCCGGTGCTCAAGACGACCACGAACTGGAAGAAGGTGGAACTCCTGGGTTGGGTAGACCACCAGCTGAAATATACCCATTACCGCGGCGCGCTGGTCAAGCTTAACAACAAGCTCTTCTTCGTCCGCGAGGCTACCGTCAAGGCCCTCCAGCAGTACGTTAACTGGAAAACGAAGAACATGATCCAGGTCGAGAAGGACTAGTCCTCTTCCTCGAGCTCGCTGAAGAGCGAGATGACCGCGTCTTTTTTTCTCGCTATCTTGATGATCTCGTCAATATACTCTTTTTTAATGAGCGCGTGCGTCTGCGATATCCGCTCGATGATGCCTTCCTTCGCTATCCCCAGCATCAGCTCGTCGATGAACTCGTGGTGGTTCGTGGTAAGGAGTATGCTCTGGGAAATGGTGAGGGTTATCGTCTGGTTGGACCACTCGCGCAGGAGGAAGTTCAGGTTCTGCGGGAGCTCGTTCCGCGAGTAGGAGGCAAGGGCGTCGAGAAAGCGGTTCAGGGTCATGCCGCGTTTCTGGGCCCGCACGATTGCCGCCTTGCTGATGACGGCGTTTATGATGATGTCATGCTTCGTGATGTCGGTGTGGGTGAGGAGATGGTAGAGCGTCTCGGACGGCAGCTCCTGTGCCGGTATGACGAGCGTGAAATCGGGATTGATGTAGATGTTCTTGCCCGGAGCGCTCGCCTCCTCGACCGGGTAGGCCTTGAGCATGTTGTTTGCGAGGTCCCGCCCGATGTCGGACAGGGAGAGCCGGCCGTTATCGATATCGACGATCCCCGCGATGCAGAGGAAATTCAGCGCCGTCGCGAAGCGCTCAATCTTGTCTTCGAGGTCGATCAGCCCGTCGCCGAAGGCGCGCTCGTCCGCTTCGCTGAGCGAGCGGGTGAGCATGGTTATCTGGAAGTAGGCGTGGCCGGCCGACTTCAGCTTGTGCAATAACTTGATGATCGATTTGCACAGCTCGTACGCGGGGGTCTCGAACGGCGGGGTGAAGAACGGGTCGCACGCGCCCGGCGCGGCGGACTTCAGAATCCGCTTCACCAGCAGCAGCGGCTGTTCAAGCTCGTTCCGTATCCCGAGCAGGGAGATCCCGGCAATGTCCTTGTTAAGCTTGAGGCACCCGAGCCGGTTCAGGAGAAACATCGACAGCTGCGCCGACTCCTCCAGGGGTATGTCCACGCCGCCCTGGTCCTTGAGCGGAAGCATGACCTCGGAAATCCGCCGGATGTCGATTTTCCTGAAGTCCTGCTGCTTGGTCAGGAACAGCCCGAAGGTCGAGATGACGTCAAACGTATGCAGCAGGTTGTGCAGCAGGAAGTAGCGGTTGCTGACCTTGATCTTCTTGCGGGGATCGTCGGCCTCGTCCAGCGCCGCAGCGGCGGGGCTTAATTTGTCCTGCAGCACCAGGTAGGTATTGAACTCGGGCCGGTAGCACTGGTGAAGTGACACCAGGTTCTGCGATATCATGCCGGCCAGAATTTTCTCCGATGATTTCTGCGGCAGGCGGTCCCGGACCGCGTCAAGCGTCGCCACGCATCCCGACCCGGCCAAGAACTTCAGCACGGTCCGCATGTCGTGGTCTTTCAGCGCCTTGTCCGCCGGCTGGGTCTGCTTCTGCATTTCAAGGTGAAGGTAGTTCTTGTGGAGCCGGTCGGTGATCGCCTTGGGTTCAACGATATGCAGGAAGGGGGCCAGCTCGGCTATCCCGTATGCCTTGTCCATCTTGCTGTTGAGCATCTGGCGGTTCTTGGTTATGTACAGGAGAAGGCAGCGGGACAGCGTCTCTGCGGTTTTTTCAATGGACGGTATCTCGAGCTTGAGCTCCTTCTGTATTTCCACGAACGAGGCCCCCTCGGGGGCGCCGTACACGACTTTCAGCACGCGGTGGCAGTTCGTGTCCAGGGTTTTCAGCAGGGTATGCATGCCCGTGATCGATGTCAGGGCCCCTATCAGGTCTTTCTTCGATTTATTCTTGAGTTGAAGCCTTCCGGCGAGCTCCTTGAAATCTTCCGGCGTCAGCTTCTTGATCGTTTCGCTTATTTCTTTCATATGGAAAATAATTGTAGACACTTATTTAAGACTATTTTATATAGTCACTGTTATTTTTCAATACATTTTATTGGCGCCGGTAAAAACCTGAATTTTGCGATTGGTCGGGCGGTCATAAGGACGGCCGCCCCTCCCGGCACCCGGCAGGGCCTCGATTGCTTCACGTGCGTCCCGGTCTTACCTGCGAAAGCAAGGAGTTTTTCATGATACAATTTTTTCGCTACGACACTTCTTCGATAGAGGAATCACGGTTTGACCTCATAACGGGGAAGGCCCGGAACCTGTTTTTCCTCAAGAGGGCGCTGTACCTGGTGCTGTTCGTTTATTCAACGCTCTTCCTGGCCGTTGCCATTCCCTTTGTCAAGACTCCCTTCATACCCATATACGTCATCGGCGGGTTTGCCACCATGGTATTTCTCCTCCGCCTTGTCAACCATGTAATCAAATATGTTCGATACCGGGACGGCGGGCTCGTGCTCACAAAGGATGGCATCGAGATCAGGGAGACAAAGGGCGGAATAAAGATCCCGGCTTCCGAGATAACCTACCTCGAGCTTAATTTTCTGGGCAACCTGGTCATCCGCCGGAAATACGAGCTGACGGCCTTTCCACTGATGCTTCTTGGAGAGGAGGACCGGGACAGGCTGATCTCGCTGCTCACGGACATGGCCCCCCGCCGCACGGAGATCTACCGCAAGACGTGGGATTTTGTCGACGCGATCGTCGTTGCCCTGGTGCTGGCAGTCCATATCATTCAGTATATCGTCCAGGCATACTACATACCGACCGGCTCAATGGAGGACACCCTGATGGTGGGAGACCATCTCTTCGTTGAAAAGATCACCTATGGCCCGGTGATCCCGCAGATGATCGGCATGGACAGGCCGCTTCATATCTCCAGCCTGGGCCTGCGCGAGGTCAGGAGGGGGGACATCGTGATCTTCAAGCCCCCCCATGACCCGGACAAGGACTACATCAAGCGCTGCATTGCCGTCCCGGGCGACACGTTCAAGATCGAGAACGACAGGGTCTATATAAACGGTAAGCCGACAGACGAGCCCTACGTGAAGGGCGCCACCCGGTCATACAACTACGGGCTTACCAAGCAGAACGAGTTGGAGAGCAAACCGGTACCCAGGGGCAAGATCATCGTCATGGGAGACAACCGCGAGCATTCCATGGACAGCAGGTATTTCGGATACTTGGAGATCGAGCGCATCAAGGGGAAGGCCCTGGTGATTTACTGGAACTCATCACTGGTGTTCAAGGGCGACTTTTCCAGGTTCGGCCTGATACGGTAAGCCGGGGCGAAGAAGGCGCCGTTCGTCCTGCAGCCGGTGCCCGGCGGGCCGCCGGCCCGCTCTGCGCGGGCCCTTATTCAAATACTTTGAGCAGCGTATGAACCAGAAAGTATTTAAGCGGCGCGTCTACATTGCCGGCCTTCTGTTCGCCGTGCTGGCCGTATCGTTCATTCTCAGGCTGTTCAACCTTCATTTTTCAGACAACATCGTCGTTTCCCGCAACAGGAAAGCTGAAACTCACCGCGGCTATATCAGGGACCGCAACGGGTACCTGCTCGCCCTCTCGATAGAGAAGAACTCCCTTTTCGCGAACCCGGAGGAGGTTAAAAATCCCGAGGAGACCGCGCAGACCGTGGCTGCGATCCTTCGCATCTCTCCCGACGAGCTGTTGAAAAAGCTCAAAAGAAAGAAGCGCTTCGTCTGGATCAGGAGGATGATCGACGACGATGAAGCGGAGCGGATCGGGAAGATCGGCATCCCGGGCCTCTATTTCAAGAAGGAGTACAAGCGCGTGTATCCGGCAGACGGGCTTGCGTCCAACATCGTCGGCTTCGTGGGGATCGACAACAACGGCCTGGCCGGGATCGAGTATAATTTCGACGACGACCTGATGGGCAGGGCGCAGGGCGGCGGCGAGCCGCCCGGCGGCGTCCGGTTCGGCAGGAACATCACGCTCACCATCGACCGGTACATCCAGCACCTGGCGGAGAAGGAGATCGGGAAGGCGCTCGACCGGTATCGCGCCCGGCAGGGAGCGGTCGTTGTCCTGGAGGTGAAGACGGGGAGGGTGCTCGCCTTCGCCAAGGCACCGGGTTTCGACCCCAACAGCTATTCCGAGTACCCGGCCTTTCCCCTCCGCAACTTTTCCTTCATCGATTCGTTCGAGCCGGGCTCGACCCTGAAGATCATGTCGCTGGCGGCAATGCTCGAGCGCAGGCCGGCCGTGACCCGCCAGCGCTACACCTGTAACGGTTTCATTGACATCGCCGACGTACGGATCAACTGCACCAGCGTCCACGGCACCATCGGCATGGACGATATCATCCGCTATTCCTGCAACATGGGCGTCATCCAGGCCATGAAGGGCCTCAGGAAGAAGGATCTCTATGACACGCTTAAGAAGTTCAGGTTCGGGACCGCAACCGGGATCGAGCTGCCGGGCGAGACGGCCGGCATTCTGCGGCAACCGGACAAGTGGTCCGGGCTCTCGAAATATTCCATGGCGATCGGGCACGAGATATCCGTGACCTCGCTCCAGCTCGCAGCGGCGTTCGCGGCAGTGGCGAACGGCGGCGTGTACGTAAACCCCGCGATCATCGAGGCGATCGAGGAGCGGGACGGCGCGGCGGTGAAGCGTTTCGTCCCGGCCGTCAGGGGGCGCGTGATCCGGAAGGACACGGCCGCGCAGCTCCTGCGCATGATGCGCGGCGTGGTGACGGGCGGCACCGGGCAGAAGGCCGCGTCCGCCTACTTCTGCGTGGCCGGGAAGACCGGCACCTCGCAGAAGTTCGTGCGGGCCAAGGGCTATTCAGACCGCGTGCTCGCGTCCTTCGCGGGCGTGGCGCCCTGTGAGGACCCCGCGGTCTGCATCCTCATCGTGATCGACGACCCGGCGGACAAGCTCTCCGGCGGCCAGATCGCGACCCCGGTCTTCGCCGCGCTCGTGGACCCCGTGCTCGTCCGCATGGGCGTCGGGGCGAAACGCATCAGGGGACTGCCGCCGCTCCGGTCGAAGGGAGCTGCCCCGTTCACCGGCACAACCATGCCCGACTTTACCGGCAGGATTCTGGCTGAATCGCTGGAGCTGCTCGTGGAGGTCGAGAAGGCCCGCGGCGTCACCTACGCGTTCCACGGCACCGGGCGCGTGTACCGGCAGAAGCCCGCGGCGGGCGCGCGCCTCGAGGAAGGAGCAAGGATCGATCTCTATCTGAAATGACGGGCAGGGGGCGGTTTCATACGATGCAGGCAATGGGACATCATAATGGCACAACCGTGTATCTCGCCGGCCCGCACTGGTCGCCGGAAGAGGAACGCAGCCTGCTGGGAATGGCGGGCGAGATAGAGCGGCACGGGTTCGGGTCGTACCTGCCGCACCGCGACGGCATTGAAGACCTGTACTGGCGGCACTGTGCAGGCGCGCGCCCGGCACGGCGCGAAGCCGGCACGGAGGACCTCCTGCGGCGCGCCCTGTTCTGCCTGGAGCTCTACCAGGTTGTCCGGCGCTGCGGCGCCCTTGTCTGCTCCATTAATGGCCGCGTGCCGGATGAGGGCGCGGTCTTCAAGGCGGCCCTGGCCTTCGCAGTCGGTAAACCGCTGGTCATCTGCAAGGGCGACAACCGCAGCGCTTTCCACGGCAATGATAATTCGATGGTGACCGGCCTCACGCCGGCGTTTAAAACGGTGAAACGGCTTTCACGGGTGCCGGCAGAGCTGGCAAAGGCGATCAGGTCGTTCCCGGCCACGCCGCCCGTGCCCGGCCATTTAAACGGCATGCTGGACCTCGGTGAGCGCATATGGGAGCTGGTCCAGAAGAGCCGCGGCAGCGGAGAGCAGGCCCTGGTCAGGCGCATCGCACCGCTGCGTGCAGACCTTGCGGCTGCAACCGGCAGTCGCGGGAAAGACGGGAAACGCGCCGAGGGCAGGGTCGTGTACTGCTCGGGCCCGCTCTTCTGTCCGGAAGAGCTGGGTGCCATGGCGGGGATAGCCCGGCAACTGGAGGAGGCCGGCTGCGGGACCTTCCTGCCGCAGCGCGACGGTGTTGAGGCCTTTGTCATGAACCGGATCGACTCGCCCCTCGCCAATGCCTGGATATTCAAACCGCTGCAGGACCTTGTCAACAGGGCCGTTTTCGCCCTTGATATCTTCCAGATCGCGGAGCGCTGCGATTCATTCGTCTTCAACATGAACGGCCGCGTGCCGGACGAGGGCGGCGTGGTGGAGACCGCCGTTGCCTTTGCGCTGGGCAGGCCGCTGGTCATCTATAACGGCGACCGGCGCAGCCTGGCCGCCGGCCGTCCGCATCCGGTGATCGTTTCCGCCGCACGGACCGTGGTGGAGGATATACGCCGGATCCCGGCGGCTGTTGAAAGCGCGGCCGGACGCGCCGCTGCCGGATCTGCCCGGTACGAGCTTCCCCCCCAGGTGAAACGGACCGTGAACTTCGGCCGCGCAGTCTGGAAGCTGCTGGGCATGATCGGGTTTCTCAAGCCGCGCAATGCTTTGCTGTCATAATTCGCATGCTTTATTACACACCGAAAAAAGGGCGTGCCGTGGAAAGGACCCGCGGGGTGGCCGCGGCTCATTTCGCCGGAACCAGCTTCAACACATCCTTCAGCTTTGCATACGAGGTGTAGTGCGCCGGCACCTGCTCGCCGCGCGACCAGGGTTTTGCCAGGTCGGAGTAATGCGGGCTCGTGAAAAGCCCGGACTGGCCCGGCGGGCTCATCAGGGTCATGGTTGAAAGATCGGACATGTCCACCACGATCCGTATCGCGGCCCCACTTATCATCTCGAACGGGTTTTCCCTGTCCCACCACCCGGCGTGTATCGTGAAATCGTCGCCGGCATACATGTACGGGCCGAGGTTCAGGAAGGGAAGGACTTTCCCGAGCGGGTGGCGTATCGTCATCCTGTGTGCGCCGCCCCAATCCCAGCCGTGCGCGTCTCTGCCGTACCTGTCCCTGAGCCCGGTGATCGCGTCTCTCATGCTTTTAACGATCATGTCGTCCCTCGTCTCCCGGGCCGGCGTGACCGTGTTGTCCCAGAACGCATTGCCGGGGTCGTCGAGGTACCTAATCAGCCATTGAAGCGGGATCGATACGTGGAGGTCCTTGTAGAGCTCGTTAATAATTTCCTTTCCGAGATCGTCAGCGAACGTGTTCTCGATCAGTTTCGTAATGAACGCGTTGAAGATGGTTGCCTCGCTGCTGTCGAGGCTGATAAAGCGGTCCCATTTCCCGAGCATCGATACATACTCTTTGAGCGAAGCGTCCCGTGAGCATGCGCGCGAGATGTAGGGCATGAACCGCTTTGCGGTGTAGGACCCGGTGTCGTTCTGCATGGCCGCGATTTCCCTGACCGTGAATTTCTTTTTTGCGCCGGCCATTTCCTCGAACCTGAACGGACGCTCGAACAGGAAGAACGCGGTGCCGTAATAATTCCCCGGGGCGGGCATCTGGTTGAAGGAAGCAACGTACCCCCGCGCCGGGTTCAGGGCATACGGGTGCTGCTCGAACGGGACAAATCCGGCCCAGTCGTGGGCACCCGTTTCGCCGGGGACGGGGACCGGGTTCTCGCCCGATTTCCGTATCGGGAACGTGGCCATGTACTGGTACCCGATGTTTCCGTCAACGTCAGCGTACCCCACGTGAACGCTCGCACCCCTGACCATGCCGAGCGCTCTCCTGAAATCGCCGAAGCTTCTTCCCCGGTTGGCGGTGAGAAGGCCATCAAGGGTGCCGTCCCGGCCCAGGAGCCCCGGCCAGAGAAGGGTGCAGTTCTCCGGCATTCCGTTCATGATGCCCGATATGACGGGGCCGTGCCTGGATATTTTGACCCTGATTTTTTCCTCTTTGAACGTACTGCCCGATTTAATTTTTATTGTTTCTTCGATTATCGTGAATTTACGATAACCGGTCTCCGTGAGATACTGGTCGGGGTCGGCGGGGTTGAGCTTTTCAACAAAAAAATCCGTGTTGTCGCCGTTGCCGACAGTTATGCTCCATGCGTACTTCCCGTTAAACCCGACCGCGTGCACGCCGGGCAGCCCGGCAATGGACCCTCCGATCACGTCATAGGTCCTGCTTTTCAGGTGAACCAGGTAAAAGAGCGAGGGGATCACGGCCTCGAGGTCCGGGCTGCCGGTGAAAACGGGTTTGCCCGTGGTGGTCCTGGATCCGGCAAAGACCATCCAGTTGCTCGCCCGCATCCTGAGGGGCACCGGGCAGGACAGGTCCTCGACGCTCACGATCGGGGAGCGGTCCCTGGAGGCGCGTTCCGGGATGGCTTTACCCGCGATCGTTTCCGCCCCGGGACCGTTCGTGCCCGACACCATGGGCGCGCCGGCCGGGGTCCAGGGGAGGAGCCTGTTCAGCATGTCCCGCCCCCGGTGCGAATCTATCATGGTGAGCAGGGGTTTAATGGCGCGGGGCGCGTTGAGCCGGTATGACATGAGGAGTGCGCCCACGACGCAGTCGGCGGGTTTCCACTCGACCGGTTTTGCGCCGAGTATCACGTATTCCCTGGGCAGGCGTTTCACGGTTCTAATGTACTCGTTCACCCCGGCCGTGTATGCGTCAACGGCTGTTTTCGTTTCCGGGGTCAGGTTCCCGTATTCCTCCTCCGCGGCGCGGTAGAAGCCGAGGGTCTTGAAATACCGGTCTGTCTTGACCGTTGTTTCTCCGAAAAGCATGGAGAGCTCGCCCCTGCCCGCGAGGCGCGTCGTGTCCATCTGGAACATACGCTCCCGGGCCGTTATGTATCCCTGGGCGAAGAAAAGGTCCCAGTCGTTTCCGGCGACAATGTGCGGGATACCCCTGTCGTCCGTCCTGACCTCGACCTCCCCCTTGAGGCCCGAGATGTTCAGGGTGCCGTTGTAATCAGGCACCGCCAGCCTGAAGAATATGTAGATGGATACAATCAAGAGGGCCAGTATTGCGAATATCACGACTGATGATATGACTGCGATGCGTTTGATCTTATCTGACATGGCTGCCTCCGCTTTTAACTATGAGAGTTGCCGTGACCGGGCGGGCATATATAGTACTCTGGTATGCTTTTTATCATGCGTTTCCCGGGGCCTGTCCACCACTTTTTACGCCACGGGGCGTTGCGGACTTCATGGACGCACCGGCGGGCAGGGCGGGACCCGCATATGACGGGATACCGGCTTTCCCCCGTATAAATAGTATTTGATTATTCCACGGAGCAGTGCGATGATAACGCAGTGGTGAAGTTTCGAACGGTAAAATGCCTGTTCTATTCCGGCTTTTTTCGCATCACGGCAGATCGTGAATCAAGCCTTGTACAGGGAGGGTTATATGGCTGAAATAAGAAACCGCAGGCGTGGCCCTGATACCATGGTCAGGATGATCACGCTCTTCAGCATCGGTTCGTGGCTGCTGATTTTCATTGCGCTCCTCGTTTACCAGCTGGTGCACCCGTTGACCGGCAGTTACAGTTCGGTACGGATGAACCTGACCGGCTTCAGCGCCGGCATCATCCTGGCCAGGGTGCTTCTTGCAGCGAACGTCCTGCTCTGTGTCTGGGGCATGGTGATGAACATTATGAGGAACAAGAGGAAATCAGACAGGTTCCGCGTTTCGCTGCTTATATCTGCCGTCATTTCCCTCGCGGGATTGATACTGATGATAGTTCTGTTGTAGGCGGCGGGCCGGACCCGGTCATTTCTTTATAAGGCTCGATACGGCATCCGTCTCCCCGATCCCGAACATGCCGGAACCCCGGAGGACACCGCTTGCGCCGGCGTCCTTTTTAAACGCGGCGATAACCATCTGCCCCGTGCCGATGGTGCGGGGGACCGGGGGGAGGATATAGTGGACGCCGGGACAGCCCTTTTCCTCGTCCCGGAAATGCACGCTGTAACAGAACGATATGTTTTTACCGGCAAACGCGCCTTTCAGCATCCACTCCGGAGCAAGCCGGTATTCGCAGGCTGTTTTGCAGGTCTCACGCTTTGATGATGCCATTGTGACTTGTGCGATCATTACCAGGTCCGCTTCATTGATTATGGCAGCCATATCCATTTGATACGCCTTGTGGGCCGGTAGTGATACGGGCAGGAGTATCAGCGCAAGCAACAACGGTCTTTTCATGGTCCCTCCGGGCAGGGTTGCTGGTGTCGGTATTTATTTTGATACAGCCTGCTGACGACAGCCTACCAACCGCCGCCTCCACCGCCTCCACCGCCGCCGCCGGAACACCCTCCGCCTCCTGAACCGCCGCCGGTGCCGGAAAAACCGCCCGCTCCGAAGCCGCTGCCCGTACCGGGCAGGATGGCCGACTCCGGGTTCAAGGAGTATAGTGACGACTCTATGGCACCGGTGGTGGCTAAGAATGCATCGAATCCGTTAAACAATGCGAGGGACTGTGACGTATCAACAATATCGTTGTATTTTTCAATCCATGTTTGGCCCGTACCCAGGGCAATTGCATAGGTGATGTGTCTGGTTATGAGGCGCATGTCATTCATCCTGTCGTCATTCAATGATGACAGGAAGTGCTTGTAGCCTTCTATACTGTCCATCTGGCGACGTCCGGCGGCACTCGGGGCTTTTACCAGGTATTCGAACAGATACCAAAGGGGCACCATGGCCGCTACGGCGGCAAGGATTAGCAGCGAAATCCTCGTGATATAAAGGTAACATGCTGCGGTAAAAATAAGGATTGACAGTATGGCCAGCAGACCGTTGACGGAGAACTCTGCAAACGTGCGCAACGATCCTTCCCGGAAAAAAATCGTTGAGGATGCGAGCCACTTCCTTGCCAGGTACAGCATGATAAAAAAAATGATAATCAGCCAGCCGCAGATGAGCAGGGAGGGCGTAAACCCGATGCGGGCCGAATGAGAAATGGTGGCTGCAAATAATGTGGCAGCCCCAAAGAAGATGTCGGGTATAAGGTATTTCCTGTTCAGGCTGAAATAATTATTATTGTATGAATCCTCAAGGGTCGCCCTGAAATTTTCAACAGCCGTGTTAATTATTTTCGAATTTTTTTCATCCAGTTTTACTATGGGGTGTTTGCGGAACAGGTTGTGAAACAACACTCTCTCATCCCTGGTCATGCCGGTTTTGCTGTTCTCGGACCTGGTAAGTATAATCATGTCGCCGTCGCGGGATATGATTATTTTTTTCTTCACCGCGAGGTCCAGCAGCGCGGATACGAGACATTTGTCGTCGTAACACATTCTCATGATATACCGTGCCGCGGCGGGGGATATGCCGTCAGGGGGATCGGGTTGATCGACGATTTTCTTTCGTGCCGGGTCTCGTCCGACCAGTGCCCACACAATGCAGTTATACAGAAAGAAGAAAACAAGTCCTCCCAGCGCAACCATGGTTCCGGTTTCATGCAAGCCGAAATTCAAATACTCTTCAAACAGTCCCGTTAACGCCACGTGGCCTTTGGGGAAACCGATTGCAATCGTGAAGCCTTCTCCGATGTCCAGCGGGCGGGTACAGATAAAATGAAAAATTCCCTTGTTATCATAGGTGAATGTGTATGATTTCTCCTGCGAGCCGACCGGTCCGGAATAGGCCAGGCCTTTCACCTCAGCGGACTTTATATTGCGGGGAAGTTTGATGGAGCATTCAACATGTTTCATGGGGAATTCCCAGTAATTACCCGTTACATTCCAGTATAACTCGTCATGGTCAGTGAAGAAGCCGATCTGCCTTCCCATCGTGTATGATATCTCGTATTCGTGCAGGCCGATATCTACCAGTTTGTTTTGATTCCCTATATAAATGCGTACTCCATTGTCAATCCGCTTGGTAAAATAGCCGGCTCTGTCCCCGTCGCACACAATGCTGTTGATGAAGAATGGCGCCGTGGTGACAGGGTGGCTTCCGTCCTTGCCGGCAAGGATGATGTCCCTGTAAATCCCATGCACAATTTTTCGATTAAATGCAAACACCTTGATCCGCTCCGTGACCGATATGATGCCCTCCGGTTGGATCGTTATATTGCTTGAGAATGATATGATCTCCTCTTTATCCAACTCGGATGAAAATGAAGTGCCGGCAGCGGCAGCAACAATAATCAGGAAAAAAAGCATCATGACTTTTTTCATGGGCTATCGACCTTGCGTGAAATGCAGACCCGGGTGTTTATCTGAAAAGCAGCATGAAACCATGCAACTGACTGCCTGAACCGTGAAAGTTGGGCGCGCGAACGGTTCTTAAATCGTCATATGTTTATATCAATTACGGACATTGTCCAGCATTTTATGCAGGATCTGATTTAGCATGCCGGCATATTGATTTTTGATCCGGCCTGTCAGCATCAGAATAGATATTGACTTTTTCCCCGCGGCCCGGAATGTATTATTCACGAGCAGGGACCGAGCGGCGCCCCTCCGGTCAGCAGGGCGCCCGGTACCCGGAAACATCCCGATGGTGAGACATGTCCATGAAATCGTCCAGTATAATGAAACTTTCTGCCGCCGCGGTCATGATTCTCCTCGTGGCCGGCGTTCCCGGGTCCCGGGCCGAAGCGGGGGCCGGCGCCGTATCGGTGGCCTCCCTGGATACGCCCGTATCCCTTGCGGGCGGGTGGAAGGTCATGATCGGCGATGACGCGAGATTCGCGGCGCCGGAGTACAACGACGCGTCGTGGGACACGGTCTCACTGCCCGGGAGCATCATGCCCTACATTCTCGCACACTCCGGCGGCCTGGCGAGGACGGAGGGGGTCGTCTGGCTGCGGAAGACGGTCCGCATCGATGGCGCTCTTCAGGATAAGGCCCTGGGCCTGAAGCTCGGGAGGATCGGCAACGCGGACGAGACCTACCTGAACGGGACCATGGTCGGCGCCACGGGCTCGTTCCCGCCGGACGCGCACTCCATGTGGAACCATCCGCGCAATTACACGGCGCGCGGGGACTTCATCCGTTACGGCGCGGACAACGTCATAGCCATACGGGTGTCCTATTACCTGTTCTGCGAAGTGCTCGGGACCATGGCGATCACGAGCGCAACGGAATGGAAGTCGGGCAAGGCCTGGGACACCTTTCTTCTCATCGACCTGTCCTACTTCATCATTGCCATGGGGTTCACGCTCCTGTTTATCTCGATCTTTTTCTTCATCACGAGGCCGGACGCGCAGGACCACCTGTTCTATTGCCTCCAGCTCCTCTGTGGCCTCGTGATGGTACTCGAACTGTGCACGTACTGGAACCTCTACGGGTCCCTCCTGAACAGGTTCCGGGTCCTGGGCATCGGGTGGGCGGCGGTGAACGTGGCGCACCCGATCTTCCTTCACCGCATCTACGACCTGAAGCGCAAGCGGGTGGAGACGGTCCTCTGGCTCTACCTTGCCGTGGTGGTGCTGCTTTCGGTGGTGCTGGTCGATACTGCCAATCTGCGCGTCAACGCCGTCATCATGATCGCGGTCACGTACCTTATCGGGCCGTACAATATCTCGTGCCATATCTCCGCCCTCCGGAAGAAGCATCCGTACGCGAAACAGTTCAGCTTTTTTGGCATCATCGTCGTCATAGCCGCCCTGCACGACGGCGCGCTCTATTTAATGAAGGTGCTCGACACGGACCAGAACGTGCTCGGGAGCTGGTTCCAGTACATGATGTTCCCCTACGCGGCCGCGGGCCTGTACGTGGGCACGGCGCTGGTGCTGGTGGCGCGGTACGCAAGGATCATGGACGAGATCGTCGACCTCAATACCAGCCTGGAAAACTTCATCATCGAGAACGCCCTGCTGAACGAGCGCATCCAGGAATCGAGCGCGTCCCCGAAACGGTCGTATCCGGTCATCTCGGACATGGCGGAAGAGAAGATCCAGAAGGTGGTCAGCTATATCCATGAAAACTACACCTTCGACATTTCCCGGGAAGGGCTGGCCGCGACCGTGGATGTGCATCCGGACAGCCTGGGAAAGCTGTTCAAGTCCTTTACCAGTAAAAAGCTCGGAGACTATATCAACGAGTTGAGGGTCAGGGACGCGGCGGCAAAGCTCATCGAAACCGACGATACCATCATAAACATCGCTTTCGCGGTAGGGTTTGACAGCCTGCGGACCTTTAACCGCGTGTTCCCCAGGTATTTCGGCATGACCGCGGAGAAATACCGGAAGCAAAACAGGAAGTAACGAATCTTCGTTAACCCGGTTCTCGCCTCTTTTTACCCGCTCTGTACCGCGATACGCATGCACTCGCCAAAAAAAGATCGTGCTTGTTTTTGCACCCGGGCTTCGGCCGCTTCCGGATCTGTAAAAGAGTAATCCCGCGACATTTTAAGATCGATCTCCCCTTGGCAAGACAACCGGACGGTTTTTATGTTATATATGTTACATACCGGCTGGATGGTTTTTAAACGCCGGTCGCTACAAACGGTATTCAAGGAGGATGTTATGAAAAAGATGTTCGCCATAATGATCGGGTTGATGCTCATTACCTCTGCCGCGTTTGCCGGGGGAAGCTCCTCCAGCGTGCCGACCCGCTATCCCGTTGTTCTCATTCACGGCATAGCAATGAGCGATATAAACATTCTCGGCGTCGACTACTTCTACGGCGTCAAAAGCGCCCTGGAGGACGAGGGCTATACCGTATATGTAACGAAGCAGGACTGCTTCAACAGCACCGCGAGCCGCGCGCAGGAAGTGTTCAACGAGCTTCTCTATATTAAAGCGACACATCCTTCCTATACAAAGTTCAACATCGTGGCGCATTCCCAGGGCGCGCTGGATGCCCGGTACCTCGTTTCGAACATCTCGGCCGTGGTAAACGGCAGGGTGGTAAGGGGCGCGGACCTGGTGGCCTCCATAACCAGCATCTCGGGCGTACACCGGGGATCGCCGGTTGCCGACGCCGTCCTCGGGATCCTGCCGTCCGGCGCGAGCCGCGACATTGTCGCGGGCATTGTAAATCTTTTCTATAAGGTTTTCTTTAAGAATGAGAGCCCCAATGCCGAGGCCGCGATCATCAACCTCTCGACCAGATTCATGGCGAATACCTTCAATCCCAACGTGAAAGACGTTGCCGGGATCTACTACCAGAGCTACGCGGGAAGGATCAAGACCTTCACCCCCACGGCGATCGTATCGACGCCGCTCAACCTGTACATCAGCTCGATTGACGGGCCCAATGACTGCATGGTTTCCGTCAACAGCGCGAAGTGGGGAAATTTCCGCGGCGAGCTGACCGGATCATGGTGGTGCGGCGGCCTTGACCATTTCATGGAAATCGGCCACCTGTTCGGGATCACACCGGGGTTCAACGCTCCCGATTTCTATGTCGGCGTTGCGAAGGATCTGCAGAAGCGCGGGTTCTGAACGACCTGACCGGCCGGGAAAGCCGGTCCCGGATCGGGCGTGACATCAAAAGGCCGGGGCTTTGCCGCCCTGGCCTTGTTGCGTCAGGAAGGAGCTCTCGCGGGAAAACACCGGCGCGAGCGCCGCGCCGGTGCGGGCCGGGCCTTACCTGATCCGCTCGAGCTGCCGCTTGAGCTTTTTCTGTTCGCCTTTCAGCCGGTAGCGGGTCAGCATCGAGAGGGCCGTGTCCGCGTGCAGCGCGGCCTGTTTTTTGTTTCCCGTTTTATGGTAGGTTTTCGCCAGCACGGCGTTCAGCATCATGATATCGCCTGGCGCCGCGATCCCTGACTTCAGTCCCTGCTCGAGAACGGCCGCCGCCTCGCCATATTTTTTCGCGGACAGGAGTGCGTCTCCCTTCATCAGGAGGAACGTCGCGTCATCCGGAAGTTTTTCGATGGCCCGGTCCATGGAGGGGATGAGACCGGCAAGGTCGATGAGGTCCGGGTCAAACTGCCAGAGCCGGTAGGCCATGGCGAGCTGGAACGGGCCCGCGCTCCCGGCAGCCTTGAGCTCGCCCAGCGCCTTCTTCGGGTCCGCGTAGAGCAGGTCCGCCCAGGCGATCATGCCGCGCATCTCGTCACCCCCCATCCGGGGGTCCGCTTCGCGATAGACCGAGACGGCCCCGGTCTTCCGGTTGTACCTGAGCCAGCGGGAAAGCCCCGCATACATCGGCGCGGAGGAAAAATAGATGTCGCCCGTCGCCGGGACGAGCACCATTGACTGCACGGTCTCGTAGTTGTTGACGGTGAACTTCCCGCTAATGTCCCGGTAGCCGTAATAGTCGGTGCTGCGCAGCAGCGCCGTCATGTCGTCTACGCTCCTGACCAGGGGAAGCCTCTCACCGACCGTTTCCGTCCTGTTCACGTTGTAGTCCCCGCCCGAGTCCTCGAGCGTCTTGTATTTCATGTTCATGTCCTCGAAGAGGAACCGGTTTTCCACGAACACGCCGGCCCCGGACAGGGGGCTTTTCCTGATCTCGCCGCCGGCGATGTTGTAAATGACGCCGCTTTTGTCCGGGGCGCTGGCTACGGTGAAGAACCAGCCCTGGTCGCTCGCGTAACCCTTCATCAGGGCATCGACCTCCTCCAGGCTCGCGGCCGACCCGAGGAGGTCCCTGATCTTGTATCCCACCGGCATGACCGGCTTTTTGTAGTCCTCCGCCATGAAGCTCAGGTTGAGCGTGATCGAGATACCCGCCTCGTTCATGCCGCTCAGGGCCGGCAGGTAGCCGACGATGCCGACGAGCGTGTACCCGCGCTTCCCTGCGGGCCGGTAATCCACCACAAGGGGATAGCGGCCCAGTGTCGTGGGAGGAAAATCGAGGTTGCGGCCGTGAATGACCGTACCGCCGCCCGTGGCTATGCCCGAGGTGCAGCCCAGGCTCCCCACAATGTCGGAGATGAACAGGGTCCGGATGATGTAATCATACTCGAGGCCGGTGGCGTCGGCAAAGCCGCGCAGCTCATCCCGGTAGTCCCGGGGGATCGTTTTCCCTTTTTTCGACGCCACGTGGTTGTACACGAGCCGCGCCAGGGGCCGCAGGATCGGCGGGACCATGCTGAAAAACGCCTTCACCGACCGGTCCATGTCGGAGTAGGCTGTCTTGACCTCGTCCTTCATGAGCGTGCCGTACTGGAAGCCCATGTCATAGTAGCTGCCGGACAGCTTCAGGAAGGGGACGCCCAAGCGGTACTCAAGGGTAGCGGGGCCGTAGCTCCGCGCCCCGCGGTCCGCGGCGTCCAGCGCGAGGGGTGCCGCAGCAATGACCGCCGCCATGATCAAAGCCTTTACATGCAGCATCCTGTGGGTCATCCGTTTTTCTCCTGGTGGTATATCCGGCCCGCCGGCAATACGCGGGCCCGCGCTCTGCTGGCGCGGGAACAATAACATCTTGACCTGCCGATCGTCAAATAGTAAATTCGGGCCCAAACATTCATATGATGGTGCCGGGGGCCGGGTGTTACACGCGAGGGAAGGCATGATGGTAAAAAAAGGGCTCAAGCTGAACGAACTGGCATATGACGCCGCGCTCATCCTTTTTCCCCTGCTCCTGGAGTATTATTTCGACCGGATAGCCGCGTTCCGGCCCTGCGGGGTCCCGTTCATTCAGATCTTCCTCGCCTGTGCGATATATTTCCTGCCGCTCCTGATAGGAAAGATGTACGCTATTGATTTCGGCGAGTCGCCCGCCCGGGTACGAACATGCGTCCTCATAATACTCTTCGTCACCCTGTTCTTCGCATATGGAAATTTACTCTATCTTATCATCCCGGTCGCGGACCAGGCCGGTCCGCACGACAGGTTCATCATGGTAACGGCCACGGTATTCCTGGTCATGGGCCCCATCGCCGGTCTCATGTTTACGGGAAAGAACGCTCCCCGGGTGGAGGGGGCATCCACGCAGATGATCGTGTTTCTCATGACCATGGGCATGCTGCCGCTTTTTTTTATGTTCATCTCGGGAGAAGAGGTGTTCGGAAATACCGGGGTTCTCCTTTCGCTCCTCATTATCGCGGGACTGGCTGTCGCGGACGTTCTCCTCATTATTCTTTTATATCTCGGCTACTCGAAATGTAAACAAATGCTGATACGGGCGGGCGCGTACGACACCTGCATATCCATGGTGCGCCTTCTTACGCCGTTCTGCGTCTCGTTCCTGCTCGTGGTTTTTTTCATCAACAGCAGCCGGCTCTTCATGGCGGGAAGGGGAGCGGGCGGACCGGGCCCGATACTCCTCGTGATCCTGTTCTACGTTGTATCGGGTGTGCTGCCCCTGCGGATCATGCTGATGCTGACGCCGCCGGTCAGGCCGATCAACATTTTTATCGGCGTGGCATCGGTGTTGTCCATGGTGCTGGTGGTCGCGCTGAGGTGAGTACCCGGCAGCCATGTGCGTCTGATGCCATAAAAGCTCTCCCGTAATCCCGCGAATTTTTTCCTCCTTCGGGTCCCTTCCGCTGCAGGACGTCCCGGCCGGCGTTTTCCCGATGCATTGTACGGCGAAATATTTTCCTTGAACTTTCTCCCCGGTTGATACGATAGGTATTGCATGGGACTACTCGAGCGCAACATGGCCCTTCTCCGGGAGCGGTTCCCGGGCGTGCATGACCGGGTGGCGGCCGCCGCGGACGACGGCTCCGTCGAGGCGGTGGAGACCGCGGGCGGCGACTTCGTGCCGGCAGTGGTCCGGGACGGGAAGCGGCTCTTTGTGCACAGCAGGTTTGACCCGCGCAAGGAGGCGGAGCGCTTCATCGGCGGTATCGACGCCGGGGAATACGACCTCTTCATCGTGTCCGGCTTCGGTTTCGGCTTTCACGCGGAGGAGCTGCTTGGCCGCATGGGCGGGGACTCGATCCTCCTGGTGATCGAGAAGAGCCCGCTCATGCTCAGGAAGGCGCTCGGGTGCAGGGACCTCTCCGGACTGCTGTCTGACGAGCGGCTCCTGCTCCTCATAGAGCCCACCGAGGACGAGATCGCCGGGGCCCTCAGGGGAAAATCGTCGCGGCGCTCCAGCCTGGTGCTCCACCGGGGCTCCCACCAGACGGAGCCGGACTACTACTCGAACATGCAGGAGATCGCGCGGTCGTACCTCTCCACGAAGGAGGTCAACATCGCGACTCTGGCGAAGTTCGAAAAGGTCTGGGCGTCGAACATCGCGCGCAACATCGGGGCCTTCGTCGCGTCGCCGGGCGCGAACCGGTTCTTCGGGCAGTTCGGCGGCATCCCCGCCATCGTGGTCGCGGCCGGGCCCTCGCTCCACGCGAGCATGGACTTCATACGGCAGAGCCGCGGCCGCGCCGTCATTGTCGCGGTGGACACCTCGTACCGGATACTCATGGCGCAGGGGATCGAGCCGCACTTCTGCATCGTGGTGGACCCCCAGATGATAAACGCCCGCTACTTCGAGGGAAGCCGTCCGGGCCGGACGATACTGGTTGCCGACCCGACGGTGCACCCCTCGGTCTTCCGGCTCTTCAGGGGCCGCGTCGCCATGACGGGCGTCGCGTTCCAGCTCATGAAATGGATCGAGAAGCTCACCGGCGACCGGGGCGAGATAACGCACGGCGGGTCGGTGTCCACCAACGCGTACGATTTCGCGAAGCGGCTGGGGTGTTCGCCCGTGGTGCTCGTCGGCCAGGACCTGGCCTTCACCGGCGGCTACGCGCACGCGCGCGGCTCCTACCTTGACGAGCAGGTGCACCTGCGCACGAACCGCCTCTATACCGCGGAGATGATGAACCGCTTCCAGCTCACGGCCCTGCCGAAGATCTTCGTGAAAGGGATCGCGGGCGGGCGCGTGCACACAAACCAGAAAATGATGATATTCCTCTCCTGGTTCGAGAAGAGGCGCGACCCGGACCTCGTCAACGCGTCGCATGACGGCGCGCTCATACCCGGGGTACGGCACGGCAGGCCCGGCGATATCGCGATGCCCGCGGCCGCGGACATCGACGCCCGTGTCGAGGGGCTGTACGCCGGCGCCTCCACGGGCGCCGGACAGGAAGTGCGGGCGCGGTTCGCGGCCACGCTCGGCCGGATCCGCGAGGAGACCGATTCGCTCGTTCCCGTACTGGAAAAGGCGGTGGGCTTCTCCGACAGCCTTCTTGCGCTCATGGAAGAGAAGAGGCGGGGCGGCGCCGGGGACCGGAGCAAGGTCGACTATTTATTGAAAAAGCTTTCCGAGACCGACCGTATCGTTGAATCGAAAACGAACGCGAAGGACATGATCAGCTTCACGATACAGCGGGTCCTCCACACGGTAACCGAGGGCTATGATATCGACGAGGGCGACGGGGGCCTTGGAAGCGAGGAACTGGTCGCCAAGAGGTCGCGCTACCTGTACCAGGGCCTCCTGGACGGCGCCCGGTTCAACGGAAAAATTTTAGGGAAGATGGCCGCCGTGCTCGGACGGGACGGGGCCTGACGGGGTGCGCCGGGCTTACACCCCCGAGGGAATGAACGTGTCCCCGGCCCGGAATATCAGCTTGAGGGCGGCCATTGGCTCCGGCCGCGACAGCGTAACCGTGTTGTATACGGATTTTTTCAGGTCATACCCGAAACCCGCCCTGAACCCCACTTCGAAGCTCACGGTGGTTGATTCCCCGGTGTGGAAATTGATGCCGATTACGCCGCCCGCCTTGCTATATATGAAGGTATCGAGGATCCTGCTGTCCTTGTTCGAGAACTCGTAGGAGAGGGCGATCTGCGGACCGGCCCATATCCTCATGGTGCGCGAACGCCACAGGCCGAACCCGAAGGTGCTGGCGCAGGTCATGCGGTTGACGCTGAAGCTCACGTTCCTGAAAAGGTACTCCCTGCGCGCGGTGAAGGTGCCGCATTCGACGCTCAGCCGGTAGTTGAAGATCCGGTTCTTCGCCACCGCGGTGTCTATGACCAGGTCCGTGCCGTTGAGCCGGTACACGAGCATGGCGACGGGCGAGGCGAATTTGATGGTTGGGACCGGCAGCGGGACCGGCAGCAGGCTCGGGACCGGCACTTCCTTTTTTCTCATGCTCACGCCGATCGGCCACGCGGGAGCCGCCAGCGCGGTAAGAGCGGCAATGCAGATGATATATATGAAAAGCTTCCTCATGGTTTAATCACTGTTGTTCCGGGTGAATGGTTGATCGTTATCTGTATGTTATGCCCGGAAAACTTATCCGCGGTAATAGAGCACATATTTAACAATATCGTCAAGTATTTTCGGGGATTGTGAACAAAAAGATTTTCATCATATTCCCGATAGGTCCGCAAGCGCTTGCGGACCTATCGGGTGCGGCCGCCCATCCGGGCGGGACTTATTGCCGCTTTCTGAACTCCTCGTCCAGCGCCGCCTGTATCCGGTCAATGTCCGGCGGCAGGGGGATCGGACGGTTCGCGTACCGGGAGTCGACCTCCCTGAGCGCGCCCTCGTGGTACCCCACCTTGAACTCGGAAAACTTTAGCCCGTGAGCGGTGGAGATAACGATGGTGCGGTCCTTTTTCGAGAGCACCCCCTTCTCCACGAGCTTGATGAGCACGGCCAGCGCGACGCCGGTATGCGGGCAGGAGAACATGCCGGTCCGGTCCGCGAGCGCCGCCGCGTTGGCGAGCTCGTCCTCGCTCGCCTGCTCCACGATCCCGTCGAATTCCTTCAGGGTCCGGATCGCCTTCTCCACCGAGACCGGGTCCCCGATCTGGATCGCGGAGGCGAGGGTCTTCTGCGGGACCACGGGATGGAAGTCCGCGAACCCGTTCAGGTACGAGAGGTAAAGCGGGTTCGCATTCTGCGCCTGGGCCAGAACGATCCGCGGTTTTTTATTGATAAGCCCCAGCTCGAGCATCATGTTGAAGCCGCTGCCCAGCGCGGACACGTTCCCCAGGTTCCCGCCGGGGATGATCACCACGTCGGGCACCTCCCAGTCGAACTGCTGCACCATCTCGACCGAGATGGTCTTCTGCCCCTCGATGCGGAGCGAGTTCATGCTGTTGGCAAGGTAGATGGTGTTGTCCTTCGTGATCTCGCGCACGATGCGCATGCACCCGTCGAAGTCGGTGTCAAGCGAGAGCACGATGGCGTTGTTCGCCATGGGCTGGACGAGCTGGGCGGTCGAGATCTTGTTCGCCGGCAGGAACACGATGGAAGGGATGCCCGCGTACGCGGCGTAGGCCGCCAGGGCCGCCGAGGTGTCGCCGGTCGAGGCGCAGGCCACGGCCTTGATGTTCTTCCCCCGCCGTATCATGTCGTTGACAACGGAGACGAGCACGGTCATGCCCAGGTCCTTGAAGGAGCCGGTGTGGCTGTTGCCGCACATCTTGACCCAGAGGTCGCCCATGCCGAGCATTTCGCCAAAGCGCTTCGCCCAGAAGAGGTTCGTGTTGCCCTCGAACATGGAAACGATGTTCCCGTTGTCGATGCCGGGCACCACCCATTCCTTCTTGCTCCAGATGCCGCTCCCGAAGGGCCACTCGGTGGTCCCGGTCCGGCCGTCGAAGAGGCGCTTCCACTCTTTCGCCGAGGTGCGCCGGAGGAGGTCCGGGTCGTGGTAGACCTCCAGGAGGCTGCCGCATTTCTTGCACTGGTACACCACCTCGTCGAGGGGATACTCCTCGCCGCAACCGGCGATGCACCGGAAAACCGCCCTGTATTCGCTCATTTCCGCTCTCCCGCGCTTAAAGAATCCTCGACCCGCATCAGCATAACGTCGCCGCGGACGAAGTCGAGCCGCCTGATCTCGCCGAGCGCGGCGGACATGCCCGCCTCCTCGGCCTCGTGGGTCATGAAGATGAGGGGGACGTACTCGGCGTGGATCTCCCTCTGGATGACCGATGATATGGATATCTGGTGCCTGCCCAGCACGCCGCCGATCTGCGAAAGGATGCCGGGCCGGTCCTCCGTCTGTATACGGAGGTAATACCGGGACAGGCGCCTGCCCGGCTCGATGAAGAGGGCGGCGCCGTCCGTCACCAGCGACGGTCCGCGCCCCGCCTCCTGGAGGGCGATCTGCGCGATGTCGGCCATCACCGCGGAGGCGGTGGGGCCGGCGCCGGCGCCCTTGCCGGTGAAGATCACGGGGCCGGTCATGTCGCAGTCGAACATGATCGAGTTGTACTCCTGCCGCACCGAGGCCAGGTGGTGCCCGGCCGGTATCATGGTGGGATGGACCCGCAGGTCGATCCTGCCGTCCACGCTCTTGGCGATGCCCAGCAGTTTTATCACGTAGCCCATGTCGCGGGCGTAGGAGATGTCGATCCTGTTGATCTGGGTGATCCCCTCGATCGGGATGTCCTTAAACGAGATGGCCTTGTTGAAGGCGATCATCGAGAGGAGGGCGATCTTGTGCCCGGCGTCATACCCCTCGATGTCGAAGGTCGGGTCCGCCTCGGCGAAGCCCTTCTCCTGGGCGTCGCGCAGGGCCTCGTCGAAGGGCAGGTCCTGCTCCTGCATGCGGGTGAGGATGTAGTTGGTGGTCCCGTTCAGGATGCCCATGATGGAGCGGACCCGGTTCCCCACCAGGCCGTGCCGCAGCGAGAGGATGCAGGGAATGCCGCCGCCCACGGACGCCTCGAACCCGAGGCGTCCCGAGCCCGGGGACGCGAATATCTCCGCGCCCTCTTCCGCGAGGAGCTTCTTGTTGGCCGTGACCACGCCCTTGCCGGCCGCAAGCGCGGCCAGGACGATGGATTTCGCCGGCTCGATCCCGCCGATCAGCTCCACGACCACGTCGATGTCGGGGTCCGCGACAACCTGTTTCCAGTCGGCCGTCACCGCGGCGCCCTTCGCGCTTTTTTTCACCAGGTCGGTCCGCAGGTCGCATATCGTTTTTATCCCGAACTCCGCGCCGGTGCGTTGCGCGATCATGCCGGCGTTCTGCTCCAGCAGGCGGTACAGGCCGCCTCCCACGGTGCCGTACCCGACAAGGCCGATGCGTATCTTTTTCATGGTCGGTATCCTTCCAGTTGTATCGTATTTGTATGAAATCGCCTGTTCCATTTGTCAATTGTTAATTTGCGGCTATTTATTCTTGACTTTTTATTATTCGGTGCGTATGCATAACGGATCTCAATCACTTCCGGACAAGGCGGTGTAATCATGAAAAAAATTGCGGTGTTAATTATACTGGTGCCGGTCCTGGCGGCCGGCATGGCGTGCAAAAAAGAGAAGAAGGCCGAGCGCTTCGGCATCGTGAACTTCCTGGCGGGCACGGTGACCATTATCGACGGGGAGAAGAAGGCCCCCGCCAGGGTCGGCGATATTGTCAAAAAGGGCATGGTCATCGAGACCGGCCCCTCGTCCTTCGTGGATATCTATTTCCAGGAGAACGCGGTCAAGATACTTGAAAAGAGCAGCGTCAGGGTCAGCGACCTGGCGGTCGACCTGAAAGACGGGTCGGAGAAGACCGGCTTCAACGTATACCGGGGCAGGGCGTTCATGAAGGTGGCGAAGAAGCTCGCAAAGAACGACAGCTTCAGCGTGACCACGCCCACCGCGACCGCGGGTGTCCGCGGCACCGAGTTCCTGGTTTCCGAGGATAACGGCAAGGGGCTCGTCGTGTGCGTGGACGGCGAGGTGCGGGTGGAGAGCGAGATATCGCCGGACCAGAAAGCTGTCCTGGTCCCGGAGGACAAGGAGGTCGTGGTCGAGAAGGACATGCCGATGACCGTGAAGGACATCTCGGCCGAAAACAGGAGGCTCATCGAGGCCATCAGGAAGGACTTCCGCGAGATGAAGCAGTCCCTGCGCGAGCAGTTCGAGAAGCAGCGCGAGGAGATCCGGAAGATGGTCGAGGACCAGAAGAAGGAGAACAGGGAAATGGTCCAGCAGCAGAAGGACCTGGACAGGAAGAACATCGAGGACCAGAAGGCGGGTGACCGGGCGAACATCGAGGGGATAAAAGGCGACGCCTCCGCCGCCGGCACCGAGGCCCGCGAGGGCGTTGACCGGCAGAAAGCCGAGGCGGGCAGGAACCTCGAAGGCGTCAAGCCGGCAATCGAGAAGTACGACACGAAATACGAATAGTATTCAATATTCTGTCATCGCGAGCGCAGCGAAGCGCCTCGGCTACGCTCGGCAACCGATCGGTCCCTGGGCGACTTGCGCTGAGCCTGCCGAAGCGAGTCGAAGAGTGCTTCGTCGCCCTCATGAATGAGGGCTCCTCGCAATGATATCTGAGAGAGTGCATTCCAGCCATGAAAAACATCGGATTCATCTCAACCCGCATAGCGGGCACTGACGGCGTGAGCCACGAGATCGAGAAGTGGGCGCGGGTGCTGGAGGCGGACGGGTACCGGTGCTTCTACTGCGCCGGGGACGCGGACCGCGCGCCCGAGCTCTGCCGCATCATCGAGGAGGCCCACTTCAGGCATCCGGAGATCGCGCGCATCAACGGGGCCGTGTTCGGGAAGACGCTCCGCACGGAGGAGACGACCCGGCTGATCCACGCCATGACGGCGCACCTCAAGCAGAAGCTCGCCCGCTTTTTGAGCGACTTCGGGATCGACTGCATCATAGCCGAGAACGCGCTCACCATCCCGATGAACGTGCCGCTGGGCATCGCCCTCACGGAGCTGATCGCGGAGACGGGCATCCCGACCGTGGCGCACCACCACGACTTCGCGTGGGAGCGGGAGCGGTTCCTGGTCAACGCCGTGGGCGACTATCTGCAGATGAGCTTCCCGCCCGCGCTCCCGGCGATCCGGCACGTGGTCATCAACTCGCTGGCGCGGGAGTCGCTGGCATACCGCCGGGGCGTCCCCTGCGCGGTCGTGCCCAACACCTTCGACTTTGGCACGCCGCCGGGCCCCGATGACCCGGAAGTCATCGCCCGCGTGAGGAGAGAGGCCGGCGTGGGACCGGGCGAGCTCTTCGTGCTGCAGCCGACGCGGGTCGTGCCGCGGAAGTGCATAGAGCGCTCGATAGACCTGGTGAGCGGGCTCGCGGGCGCGGCACGCCGGCTCGTGATATCGCACCCGTCGGGCGACGAGGGGGAGGACTATCTGCGGCGCCTGCAGGAGTATGCCGACATGCGGAAGGTGCGCCTGGTTTTCATAGAAGGGAGCGTGTCGCCGGACCGCTCCGCATCGAACGGCAGGCCCTACACGATCGGCGACGTGTACCGGGCCGCGGACCTGGTCACCTACCCCTCCGCGTACGAGGGGTTCGGGAACGCGCTCCTGGAGGCGGTTTACTTCCGGAAGCCGCTCGTGGTCAACCGCTACCCGGTCTTCATCGCGGACATCGAGCCGCTGGGGTTCGACCTCTGCCTGATCGACGGCTTTATCACCGGGGGCACGATCCGGAGGATAGAGGAGACGCTGGCCGACACGGAGAAGCTCCGGCTGATGGCGGACCGGAACTTCGGGATAGCGGCGAAGCATTTTTCGTTCGAGAAGCTGGACGAGCTGCTGCAAAGCGTGATGGAAGACCTTACACGTCTATCTCCCGCATGACGAGCATGGCCGTGGCCTCGTCCTCGGGCCGCACGCGCCAGATCACGCCGTCCGCGCCCGCGATGAGGCTCCGCGCCTGGAGAAAGCTCCGGTACTCCGACGGCACGCCGCACACCTTCACGATCACCGCGCCGGAGAGCGCGGCCAGCCGCACGTAGATATCATTGTCGCGCCTGAACTTTTCCTCCACCGTCTCCTCCTTGCGCGGCGAAAAGGTGGGGGAGAAGATGATCTTCGCGCCGTGCTCCTTCATAAAGTGGAAGCCAGCGTCGTCGAACACGTCCGCGCAGATGAGCACGCCGAAGACCACGCCGTCCGACTCGAACACGCGCCAGGAATCCCCCGGCGTGATTTTGCCCTCTTCGGCGAAAAAGAGCCGTTTCTTCCGGTAGCTGCCGAGGAGCTGGCCCCGGTCGAACACGAAGGAGGTATTGTGCAGAACGCCTTCGCCGAGCTCGGGCATGGTGCCGCCGACCACCACGCAGGAGAGCTCGCGCGAGAGGACCTCCAGGCGCCGGAGCTGGCGGGCCTGGTTGTGCGGCGTCTGGCCGTGGTTGCCCAGCCGCTGGTTCACGAAAAAGTATTCGGGGAAGCAGACGAAGTGGGGCGCGAAGCGCCGCATCTTCTCCGCGTCGGCGTGGGTGACGGGGACGCCAAGGGGGAGCTGGCAGAGTATGACGCGGCGTTTCATGCAAACAGGGTGGGGCACCTGCCGGTATAATGCAAGTATTTTCTGCGAAGCAAAAGCACCGGTACAGGGGAGGGGAGCCGCCCGGGGCGGATACGGCTATTCCGCTTTGCGGATATTTTTATAGTTGTTCTTTAACAGTTCAATGCCGGAAAAGGTAACCGTGCGGCCGGTACCTAATCGTCTCAGACAGCAGGGCCGCGGATGGAAAAATCGCGAATGCCGGGGAACGCCCGGGCGTTAAACAAGTTTATCGATCTCCCTGGCCATATCCCTGATTCTGCATACGGTCCGCCAGTTGCGGTCGGTCATCGGGACCCCGAGAAGCTTTTCGCTGTTTGCGGCCAGCCTGGACCTGCCGATACCGTCGGGAGCGTTTAAATAAAATACTTTTCCTTTCAATTGGAATCGCTCGTTTTTTTCCCTGAGGGCTTCAAGTTTTTTCAGGTCAGGGCCTGCCGGCTTTGCCCCGAGGAAGCCTACATGCAACGATTCGGGTTTCGATTCCGATTCGGGAAATGGATTTTTCGAAATCGCTTCTTCCAGTTCCCCGAGTCCCAGAATCTGTATGTGCGGATCAAATCCGTACGTTTCTTTTATCTTGGCGCTGATGCCGGCAGCCATGCGGCCGGTGTCGATTACGCCGCAGGTAAATACCACGTTACCGCTCTGGATATAGGTCCTGATGTTTCCGAGGCCGAATTGCTGCAGGAGGACGACAAGCTCTTTCATGGGCAGGGTGTTTTTCCCGCCAACATTGATGCCTCGGAAAAGCGCGATATACGTTTTCAATTATGGCATCCTTCCGGACTAGTAGTTTCGGTTCATCACTGCGGTTCGTCACGCAGCTCGAAAAATTCCCTGTCTGTATCATCCAGGAAACCGGGCGCATCAAAGGAAGTATTATTCGCGATAACGACAGACGCGATCTTTCGCGAAGGATAGATGCGCATCTCGCAATGAAATCCGCCGCCGCCGCCTTCCTTGTAGTAATACGTCGTTTTGCCGGTTGACTTGATGTGCCAGCCGGGGCTCATCCCGATTAAATCTCCGTCATTGTTCCTTTGCTGTTCATAGAACAATCTCCTGCCTTCTTTCGAGAATAAAACAGATTCCTCCTGTAATTGGTCTTGGAGGAACACGCCTATCGAGCGAGCGGACGAAACCATGCCGCCGAAAGACGGGCCGTTCAGATAATGGTCCCGGATGCGAAGCCAGCCGCCTTCATAGTCCCCGAAATATTTCGCATCCATCACAAGGGATTTAAACAGGTTAAGGAATGAATATTTTTTCAAATAGCCTTTTGCGTGATTGGAGCCTGATGGAATTCTGCAATCAATCTCTTGAGGAGATAATCCGAGCCTTCGAAATATGTTATCCCGCATGTATGCTTTAAAGCCGGTCCCGCCGGCTTTTTCTATAATTTTTCCCAGCAGCCAGTAGGAAATATTCGAATACGCATATTTTTTTCCGGGATAGAAATCGAGCTTCGGATTCTCCGCCAGGATATTGTTAAGAGCCAGGTCTTCGTCAAACGAGGGATCTTCCCCGGCTAAATGGACCCATCGCAAGGGGATGGGATCGGGTATGCCTGACGTCTGGGACAGCAACTGCCGGATGGTGATTTTTTCGCTGTAGGGGATGTCCGGTATATAATTCGAAACCGGATCGTCCAGAGAAAGTTTTTTATTGTCAGCCAGCTGGATCACGGCAGCAGCGGTGAACGTCTTGGTCATCGAATAGATCATCATGGTGGTTTCCGGTTCCACCGGCCTGTTTCCTTTTATATCCGCCAATCCGCCGCTATAGTTGAACAGAATCGATTCTGGCGATACAACAATATATTGCAGGCCGGGAAAGTCATTTGATGCCAAACGCTTTGCAATGAAGTCCCGGATTCTTACATCCCTGTTCTGGATATCATGGTTCATAGAAGACCCGCAGCTTTGAGTTAATAAAATTGGTATAAGCAATGCAATGAGTTGTTTAATAGTATTTTTCATGTGTATTATCTTTTTATTTACAATAAGCCGCGCCGCAGCCCGCGAAGAGGGCGAGCGGAGCGGTTATGCTATGGTGTGTGCAGGGTTCGCACGGTAACTGTTATAATTATATTTTAATATAAACAAATGATAATGTAATCAATATTAATGATATAAAATAATTAATTGAAATTGTAGAAATCAAAATTGCATACTTATATTTACTTGATTTATCTTTCCAAAGATTATCATTATTAATTACAAATACTGATATAATAAATAATATTACAGCAAAGAATAAGGCACATATATTCATGATTAAGTAGCAAAGAGGATAATTATTAAATAATAGTAATAAAATTAAAGGCAGTAAATTAAAAACAAAAAACATCGAAAGGGTTAACCCATAAGATACACTTCTATAATTATCATTATTTGCAAAAAATATACTTTTAATTTTAAATATTTCAGAATATTTTTCATGTACTGATTCATAAATTTCTTTAATTTGATTTTGATTATCTTTGGCAGCATTATGCTCACGTACATACATTACGAAGAATGATATATTTATAAAATAAATAAGTATAGATACGAAAGGTATATAGATATTGTTATTAATAATTAAGAAATATAATGAACCTATATAAGCAATATTTGCTGCGATATAGAATTGCAGATATGAAACTCTCGCATTCCAGGATCTATCTATATATGAACAGTGACGGTATTCGCCTGACAGTCACCTAGAAAAATAATGGTGGTCAAAGTTCCTCTGAAAGATATAATGATTTTACCACAAAACTTTATATCAGGAGGAGAGCAATGACCACCAATGCCAATGTAACACAGA
>JAKQPV010000013.1:0-23389 GCA_029564515.1 Spirochaetota bacterium
CTTCCAGAAGAATTCATGCAGGGTAATCCTTACAGGTGCCACATGATTTTTGTCCAGATAACAGTTTATAAATCCGATATCGTTCTTGCGTGGATCCCTCGATAAACCCTTTCTTACGGGATTATACCCGATGTACCATAATAACCACAACAGATACTCCTCAGGATTATCCGCCTCCTCGATAACGCTCGAACCGAAGCGCTCATTCCAGAATGAACCGGTCGTACCCATGGCCCTGTTGTATTTTTCAGCAATTCTGGCCTTGATATACTGCATTATGCGGGAGATTGTCTGCTTATCCATGGTCGTTTTAATGACTAGGTGAATATGATTGGCGACAATCTCTGCTGCGACGAGCTCAAAGTTATATTTCTCCTGGCATTCCCTGACTGCTTCTATGAAGTATTGTTTCCCGTATTTACCGAGCAGAAGATTCTTCTTCCCATGGCATCTGCTGAATGCGTGATGAGTGCATCCCTGGGCTATATTGCGTAAAGGTCGTGTCATATGTTCCTCCAGAAGAGTACTACGAATGGAGGTCGGGGAATTGAAAAAAAAATGGGAGGAAAACAGGGGTCAGAGCAAAAATTATTTCATTTGTTCTAAAATATAGTGGGGGGGTCAGAGCCTGGTCCCAAGCAAATTGCTGTATTCTTGATTCTAAACAAATTAATAGTGTCACAATAATTCGGAATGAGCTAACAAATATTTAATGTGTTCTCGGCGTTATTATTTCCGCGTTCTCCGCGTTGAATACATGGCACCCTCCCACGGAAAGCTCCATGCCCCGGTAAAAGTACTTGAAATACCCGCTGTTATACCTATCCTGTACAAAAGCTGATGGGTATTCCATGACCAAGCCAGAAACCTCATTCATGAAAAAATACATCCTCTCCATCAACCCGGACGAGCTGCTCTTTGACCTGTTCCTCGTACTGTACGCCGAGTTCTTCCTCTACAAGCTCGTGACCGGCGGTAAGTTGTTCGTGGAGATCCTCTCCATGAATGCGCTGTTCGTGATCGGCGTGTTCATCGATTTCTTCGTCCTCTGGTACATCGGCATGATCTTCCGCTCTTACCGGGGATACTACAAGAAGGTTGGTGTGTTCATCGCATTCTTCGTGGCAGCCCTCTGGATCCTGGTCTCACTGCACTTGGGCATGGCGAAAAATGTATTCGACCTCTTCGGCAAGCCGGACCTCATCATCATGAGCGTGTTCGGCTACCTCATGGTCGTGGTGGGCATCGGCGGCGGGATCGTGTTCGCCGGCACGGAGTACCAGATGGGGAAGGGAAAGCCGACCGCGGCCGTGCGGCTGAATGCCATGAAGAAGCTTCTTCCCATCAGCATGTGGGCCATGAACATCTACATTGTATACCATCTGCTCCATGCCCTGGACATGAAGAGCTGGATCCTCGGCATTGGATTGTGGGCGGTCATGATATTCCTCGAGTTCTACCCCCTGCACCGTGCAGAACTCGCCGCGCGCAGGCGCCCCCCGGCGCCCCCGGACGCGGCTCTGACCCCGGCGGCCCGCGCCTTCTACCGGTTCGTGTTCCCGGTGATTATAGTGACGCTCCTCTGCCTCTGGAACGAGATTTATCTCTGGGGAAAGCTTGCCCCGGCGGTCAGGGCGCATGAAACGGTTTCAATTGCGGGCATGATCTTCTACCTGGTGCTGACCGGCATTATCCCGATGCGACTTCTCCTGCTCTTCAAGCCGCCGCTCAATGCGGTCAACCTCCTTGCCGGGGCGGGGAGCATGGGGTGCTTCATTTATTCTATAGTATCGCTCGTGAGTAAAATAAGCAGTTAAAAAGTTAGCACTATTATTTTTTAACAATTCGCCGGTAAAATGCTTGCCATTAAACATAACACTGTTATGTTTGGATTATTCTGAACCAAAAAAGGGGAGGCAATCCATGGCAGACGAGGTCTATTACCAGCTGAGGGACATTCTTGACAAGATGCCGAACGGTTACCCGTCAACGAGCGACGGGCTCGAGATACGGATACTGAAGAAAATATTCACACCGGATGAGGCCGGGGTCGCCGTACAGATGCGGATGAAGTATGAGACCCCGGACGCCATGGCCGCGCGCACCGGTATGGACCCCGCCTACCTGAAAGAGATGCTCCCCAGGATGGCGAGCCAGGGGCAGATATTCGGAGTCACCCTCGGCGAGGTGAAGCTGTTCAAACTGCCTCCGTTCGCTTTCGGGATCTACGAATGGCAGGTCTATCGCCTGGACCGCGAACTGTGCGAGATGTGCGAGGAATATTTCAGGCGGGAGTTCGGCCGCGAATTCTACGCGCACAGGCCGGCGCTCCTGAAAGTCGTCCCGGTTGAAAAAGACATCCCCCACGGCACAGACGTGGAAACGTACGAAAGCGTTACGCGCCTCATAGAGAACGCGAAGGCATGGGCGGTCGGCGACTGCGTGTGCAAGAAGGAAAAATCGATCCTGGGGCACCGGTGCGACAAGCCGATGGAGATCTGCATGGCGGTCGCGCCGATCGAGAATTTTTTTGAAAACTACTTCTGGGGCAGGCCCATAACCAAGGAGGAGGCCTACGCCACTCTCAGGAAGGCGGAGGACGCCGGCCTGGTCCACATGACCGGGAACCAGAAAGAGGGCCACATCTATATCTGCAACTGCTGCGAGTGCTGCTGCGGCGTGCTCCGCGGCTACAACGAGCTTGACATGCCTGACGCGGTCGCGCACTCCCGCTTCCGCGCCCTGGTCGACGCGGACCTCTGCACCGCCTGCGGGGTGTGCCTTGACCGGTGCCAGGTGCGGGCCATTGACATGAACGATACCGCGGAAATAAACAAGCGCTGCATCGGGTGCGGCCTCTGTGTCTCGACCTGCCCGGCGGAAGCCATCACCATGGTGCTCCGGGAACAGGAGGACATCCTCGAGGTCCCGGCAGACGAGAAGGACTGGATCCGGAAGCGGGGCCAGGCCCGGGGCAGGATGGATTACAAGGAACTGCTCTGACGGAGGGACCCACATGCGCCTGAAAAAGCTGGTCCGTGTTCTTAAAAAAAACGATCTGCTCCCGTACCTGATCACCGACCTGGTGAACATACGCTACCTCACCGGCTACGCGGGCACGTACGCGTACCTGGTGATAGACCGGAACCGCTCCTGGTTCATATCCGATTCCCGTTACGAGGAATACGCGCGATCGATCCTTTCCCGGGAGGTTGAGTTTGTTCTCCAGAAAACCGATTTTCTCGACTCCCTGAAGGGCGTGCTGAAGAGCACCGGCGCAAAGGAGCTGTTCCTCGAAGAGCACTCTCTCGTGTTTTCCATGTACCGGGCCATGAAGCAGCGCCTCTGCGGCGTGAAGCTCGTCCCCGGCGGGGACCACGCGAACACCGCCCGCATGGTCAAGGACGAGGACGAGATTGCCGTTCTCAGGAAGGCCGCCCGGATCACCGATGCCTGCGTGGATCATCTGTATACAGTCATCAAACCCGGCGTTTCGGAATGGGACATCGCGGTGGAGATAGAGCATTTTTACCGGACGAACGGGTGCCGGAAGAGCTCCTTTGACTCGATCGTGGCCGCCGGATCGGGATCGTCCATGCCGCACTATGCCACCTCCATGAGCAAAAAGGTGAGGGCGGGCGAGCCGGTCCTCGTCGACATGGGGTGCGAGTACCAGGGCTACAATTCAGACTTGACAAGAACCATGTTCGTCCATAGCATTGACCCCGCCCTTGAGAAGATTTACCGCGTGGTGCAGCGCGCGCAGGAGGCCGCAGTCCGGGCCGTCCGGCCCGGCATCACGGTCGGGAAGCTGGACGCGGTAGCGCGGGACATCATCGCGGAGGCCGGGTACGGCGAGCAGTTTGGGCACTCGCTGGGCCACGGGATCGGGATGGATGTCCACGAGTTGCCCGCAATCAGGAAGGGCGATCTCGCGCTTAAAAAGGGGATGGCCATCACGATCGAGCCCGGCATCTACCTGCCCGGCATCGGAGGGGTCCGGATCGAGGACATGGTCGTGGTGACCGCTGCCGGCCGCGAGGTGCTGACAAAATCTTCAAAAGACATCATGATACTAGGATAGATACAATGATTTCCGTAAACGATCTCAGAAGGGGACACGTAATCAAGCTCGACGGGGAGCTTTTCTCCGTCATCGAGCAGCAGCACCACAAGCCGGGCAAGGGCGGCGCCATCGTCAGGGTCAAGATGCGGAACGTGCGCAAGGGCAATGTCATGGACCGGACCTACAACGCCGGAGTCATGATAGAAGACGTGCGGCTGGAGAAGAGGCCGATGTCATACCTCTACCGCGAAGGGGATTCGGTCGTGTTTATGGACACCGAGACCTACGACCAGGAGCACGTGCCGGTCGACGCCATCGGCGACGCCCTCCAGTTCCTGAAAGAGGAGGACGTGGTGCAGATCGCCATGTACGAGGGCGAGGCGCTGACCGTGGAGCCGCCGGCGAACGTGGTCCTCAAGGTGACCTACGCCGAGCCGGGCGCGCGCGGCGATACGGCCACCAACGTGAAGAAACCGGTGACCGTCGAGACGGGCGCCGAGGTGAAGGTACCCCTCTTCGTGAACGAGGGCGACTATATCCGGATCAATACCGAGACCGGCGAATACCAGGAGCGGGTGAAGAAGTAACCATGGGATTTTTCGACCAGATAGCCGACTGGGTACGCGAGAATCCGGGCAAGACCGCCGGCGCGGCCGGCGGTTTCTTAGTGGGCATAATGCTCTTCACGCTGGGCCTGTGGAAGACGCTCGTCGTGCTGGTCCTGGCCGCCGCCGGCTTTATCATAGGAAAATCGCGGGACGACAACGTCTCCATCGTGGACCAGATAACCGGGTTCTTCCGGCGAAATCGTGATTGACGAAAGGGCCGTGGTATACGCATACTCTTCACGTGGATACGGCACACACCAACTACCGCCTCATCAGGGACGCCTACCGCTCCCTCAATAAAAAGAAATTCAACGAGGCCATACTGATCCTCGAAAAGGTCCTCTCGTCGGGGTTCGGGAACTCCTACGTGCTCCTGCTCCTGTCAGTGGCGTACCTGTTCACCGACCAGTTCGGCAAGCTTGCCCGCTTCATCACCAAGATGAAGGAGATGGACCCGTCCTACCTGCCGCTCATCCAGCTCGAGGCTTTTTTAAAGCTGAAATCAGCGGCCACCCGCGAGGACGCCCTCAAGATCTACATCGAGCTGGCGGCGCGCTACCCTTCCGACGCGCATATCCACCGCGGCAGGAGGCTCATAAGCGAAACAGCGGATTTCGCCGATTTCCAGAAGAACGCGCTGCTGTACGACTTCATCAGCGTTTCGCGGCCGCCGCGTTCTCTTAAAAAAAAGGCGCATCGCACGGTTTTCACCGGCACCCTGGGCAGGCGCGGGATCAGGATACTGAAGGAGCGGGCGGGTCTGCCCCGGCCCCTTGTCCTGGGGGCGGTCGTTATGGCAGTTGCCCTCACGGTCGGCGCCGGCGCCTGGTTCCTTTCGGGCACGGAGCTCATGCGGTCCATCGTGACCGGCGGCGGGAAGCGCCCTGCGGACGCGGACACGGTCGAGATGGTCACGGTCAGCGGCACCGAGTACGACCTGTCGCGGAGCGTGAAGAAGGAATCGGTCCCGGTCTATTACCAGTCGGCGCGCGACATGACGCTGGACTTCAACCGCGCGCGGAAGCTGATCAAGGACGGGCGTTACAACGAGGCGCTCTATATACTCAACGGGCTCTCCGCGAGCAATATAAATTTCGTGGTGAAGGAGAAGGTGGAGTTCCTGGTCACGTTCGTCATCAACCAGGAGGACCGCGATTTCGAGGAGGTCCCCTGCCGGACCGTGAACGATAACAAGTTCAGGTACCGCGGATATGCCGTCCGGTGGCGGGGGCGCGTCGAGGGGGTCAAGGAGCGGGACGGCAGCCAGGTCGCGGCCGTGGAGGTCCGCACCGCGTCGGGCGAGCCGGCGGGAACCGCGGATATCTTCTACAAGCGGCCCGACCCGGCCCTCGCGGTCGACTCGCGCGTGGTAATGGAGGCCGTGATCATGGATTTTATAGGGATAGAGAAACGGCCATACCTCGTGGTGAAAAACGTGAAATTATTGCCCTGATAGGTCCGCAAGCGCTTGCGGACCTATCATCAGTTTTCATCAATTCGCAGACGCGAACGTCTCCTTGAGCTCCCTCTTTAATATCTTGCCTGACGGGTTCTTGGGGAGCCTGTCCACGATCATGATGCGCTTAGGGCACTTGAAACCGGCGAGCTTCTGTCTGCAGTATTCGGTCAGCTCCTTTTCCGTGACGGTCGAGCCGGCGCGCGGTACGACCACGGCGGCGACCAGCTCGATCCACTTCGGGTCCGGGATGCCGATGACCGCGACCTCGGCCACTGCCGCGTGCTGGTAGATGACCTCCTCGACCTCGCGCGACGCCACGTTCTCGCCGCCGGTCTTGATCATGTCCTTCTTCCGGTCGACGACGTAGAGATAGCCGTCCTCGTCGAACCGGCCCAGGTCGCCGCTGTGGAACCAGTCGTATGCGAAGGCCTCTGCCGTCTTTTCCGGGTCATTGAGGTAGCCGGTCATGGTCTGGCCCGAGCGGTGCACGATCTCTCCCACCTGGCCGGCCGGCGTGAAGGTGCCGTCGTCCTCCATGAGCCTCGTCTCCACGTTCACCACCGGCTTCCCGGCAGAGCCGGGCCTTGTGATCTGGTCTTCCGGTTTCAGGATGGTCGCGACCGGCCCCATCTCGGTCTGGCCGTAGTAGTTCCAGAGCCTGAGCCCGGGAAAGGTCTCGCTGAGCTTTTTTATGATCTCGACCGGCATGATGCTCGCACCGTACGCGGCCTTCCTGAGGCTGGACAGGTCGTGGTTTTTAAACTCCGGGTGGTTCAGGAGGCCGATCCAGACCGTGGGCGGGGCGAACATGTGGGTCACCCGGTGCTTCTCGATGTTCTTCATCATATCGAGCGGGTCCGCCCTGTAGAGAATGATGTTCTCCGCGCCGCAGTAAATCATCGGCATGAGGAAACAGTGGAGCTGGGCGCAGTGGAAGAGCGGGAGCGCGTGCAGGCTGATGTCGCCGGTCTCGTACTGGCCGTCGATAAGGCAGCTGAAGTACTGGGACATCAGGGAGCGGTGCGAGAGCATCGCGCCCTTGGGACGCGACTCGGTGCCGCTCGTGTAGGGTATCTGCACGATGTCCTCTGCGGCGATGTCCGCATCCGGGTCGTCCGCGGGCATCTTCGCCATCTCCGTGTCCAGGTTGAAGAACCCCGCGGGCAGCTCTCCGCCGCCGAGGGGAATGGCGCCCCAGGTAGTGATGTTCCTGAAAAGGCCGGGGGCCGATTTCATCTGCGGGATCATCGAGTCCTCGACCAGGAAGACGCGCGCGCCGGAGTGGGTGACCACGTAGTCGACCTCTTCCGCGTTGAGCATGAAGTTGATCGGCACCTGGACAGCGCCAATCTTGGCAAGGCCGAGAAGGCTTATCGCGTAGTGGTGCGAGTTGTATGAGTTGATCGCCACCCGGTCGCCCTTGCGGACCCCCAGGCCGAGCATCAGGTTTGCGAACCGGCATGACAGCTGTTCCAGGTCCAGGAAGGTCAGCTCTGTGTCTTTGTAACGTATTGCTTTCTTGCGGGGATATCGAGCGGCCGCTCGACGAGAGATGTCGCCAATAGTGTCCCGGTTCATTTTGCTGGGCATGGATGTCCTCCTGAAGGCTATAATCCACAATTCTTTAAAATACACGTGTGTACGTCGAGATTATTTTTGTACAGGAAATTGTTAATAATCCATAGCGGAAATTGTTATAATACGTGATGGTGAAAAAGGAAGAGTGAATAGTTAATAACGAATAGTGAATAGTTATGGAGAAAAATCCTCCTTCGTCAGATTTTTGGTTTTAGTGGTTTTTACTGTTGAGATTAACATTCGTAAAAGAGCAGAAACTTCTACAATTAGATACGAAAAGCTTTTTTCATCTATATAGCCAATATCCTTCAAGATATTTAACCAATACTGTGTTTCTGAAGCTTCCTTAAGCGCGATATTCATTTTGTATAAAAAATCTGCACGGCTTTGAGCAAATGATGCCTCACTAATATTTGCACCAATCGAGGTTCCTGCTCTCATTAATTGTTTAGAAATAATATATTCATTTCGATTTTTCATAGTATCATTGCAAAGTCTTATCACATTCAAGGCAAAATGATAGCTCTTGTCTTTCAAAGGACTTTTTCATTCGCACACTCCTATATTCGTAGCTCTTGAGGATTGTACGAACAAGAAGCCTTTAAAATAAAAAAATCCGCTCCCTTGGAGCGGATTTTTTTATACCTGAACTATTCACTATACACTATGTACTATACACTATTAACAATTCATATCCATCGACGAGCATCACCTGTTCATACTCCATAACATATAGTTCAGCAGCGAAGCAAAACTCACCCACAGGAAGTAGGGGACGAGCAGGAATCCCGCGGTCCTTGACAGGGGGAAAAACGCGACCATGGTGGCGAGAATGAAGGCCCACAGCAGCGCGATGTCTACAAGTCCCGCGAGCGGGTTGTGCATGCCGAAAAAGAGGATGGACCAGAGAAGGTTCAGGGCCATCTGAATGCCGAACAGCGCGACCGCGATTTTTGTCTTTCTGTCGACGAGGCCGTTTCTCCAGACCAGGAAGAGCGCAGTGCCCATCATGATGTAGAGTGCCGTCCATACCGGCCCGAAGATCCAGCCGGGAGGGTTGAAGGAAGGCTTGTCCAGTCCGGCGTACCAGGTGCGCACCGCGGGCTCGGTGAACAGCGCGCCGATGCCTCCGGCGAGCTGGGGTATAATGAGGCTGGCGATGAGGCGGATGATGCGTTTCGTTTTCCCGTTCATGCGGTCCTCCCTGCCGGTTGTGTTGGACGCGGCACCGGGCCGCGCTTCCCCGTATCTCATCCCCGGTCGCGCAGGCGGTCGTATATCTGCCCCATTCTTCTGAGACGCAGCGCCATGTCGTCATTGAGGCTCTTCTCTTTAAGCTTGAACCGCCAGTTTCCCTCCGGGGTCCCCGGCGTGTTCATGCGGAATTCCGGCCCGAACCCGAGGATGTCCTGCGCCGGTATGATGACCAGGTTCGCGACGCTCCGGTATGCCTGCCGGATGAGCTTCCAGTGGAAATCGGACCAGTCCTCGAGCCCCATGTATTCAAGTATGTAGCGCCGCGTGTCCTCGCCGGTCTCCGGGCCGTAGAACCAGCCGTTGGTCGTATTGTTGTCGTGGGTGCCGGTATAGAGCACGCAGTTGCGGTTGTCGATATTGTGCGGCAGGTAGTAGTTTTTATTGTTGAAGTCGAACGCGAACTGGAGGATCCGCATCCCGGGCAGGTCCAGGTCGTCGCGCAGCTTCTCGACCTCGGGCGTTATCACGCCCAGGTCCTCGGCGATAAGGCGGAGGTGCCCCGTTTCCTCGCGCAGCTTTTTGAAAAACTGGATGCCCGGCCCCTTGATCCAGGTTCCGCGCACCGCGGTTTCCTCCCCGTCGGGAATGGACCAGTACGCCTCGAACCCCCGGAAGTGGTCGATGCGGATCACGTCCACCAGGCGGTTGAGATGGCTGATGCGCCTTCCCCACCAGCGTAGAGTGCCGGCTGAAAGCGCGCTCCCTTTCTTCCACCGGTACAGGGGGTTGCCCCAGAGCTGGCCCGTATCGCTGAAATAGTCGGGCGGAACGCCCGCGACCGAGACGGGCCGGCGCGTTTTTTCATCGAGCTGGAGTATGTCCGGGTTTGCCCACGCGTCCGCGCTCTCCATGGTCACATATATCGGGATGTCGCCGATGAGGCTGATCCCGGACGCGGCGCAGGCCTCCCGGAAGTCCTCCCATTGCCTGAAGAACAGGAACTGGAGGAATTTCAGGAAGCGCACCGGCGCGGCGAGCTTTTTGCCCCATGCCGCGAGCGCCTTCGGATCGCGCTCCGCCAGCTCCCGGTCCCAGCCGGTCCAGTCCGCGTCTCCGGCGTGCTCCGCGAGCGCGCTGAAGAGCGCGTAGTCGTCAAGCCATGGCGCTTCGTCGTCGCAGAAGCGCTCGAACGCGGCTTTGTCCCCGGAGGAGGCGCTTTTAAAAAAGCCCTGTTCCGCGGCCGCGAGAATGGGGAGCCGGTGACGCACAACGTCCGGGAACGGTACCATGAGGCTTTCTTCGAAGGGGTCTGGCCCGATAGATCCGGGGAACCAGGGCTCTTCCGCAAGGCGCTCCAGGCTCACGAACATCCAGTTTCCGGCGAAGGTGGAGGGCGAGGAGTAGGGCGAGAAACCGGACTTTTCCTCCACGGGCCCTATGGGAAGGACCTGCCAGTAGCGCATGCCCGCCTTGGCGAGAAACGCGGCCATTTCTTCAGCCTCCGGTCCAAGCGAGCCGATGCCGTACCGGCCGGGCAGGCTGGTGATGTGGAGTAAAATACCGCTGCTTCGATCGAGCTTCAAATTCCCTCCTTGCCCCCGCCGGGGGGCACGGTTACGGTGCTATGTGGTCAATATGCTGCACTTAGTAATAACATATTGTCAAGTCTCTCGCAGAGTCGCAGAGATGCGGTGAAAGGTACTATGATCTGCAAGGGCAGGCAAGTATTATTTCTGAGCAGTAGATATAAAACCCATGCTCCCCCCCCTCCAGTTTTCTGGAGGGATTGCTAATGAATGATAAGCGATCTGGTCATAATAGATTTAAATAGCAGGCACGAACAAACACAAATACAAACGAATTAGTATTTCAATTGAGGTATCTCATATTTTCAATTCGATCAAAACCGATGTTGGAAATAATAATCCTGATAATGCTATTTAGTGTTAATTCGCTTCCATTAGTGGTAAAAAAACAAATTGGACCCGGACGCGTACTATTAAATGCTCTTGCGAAACCAAATTGGAGTAATGCCTGGACTGCGGCGGTGACATGATTGAATGGTTGATCTTTTCGTATTTTAATTAGAGTTGCTCATATTTTAGCGGCGCGCGAAATTTCACGCCCCCTGTCCGGCGTTTTTTGTGTTGAAATTGCTCGCTTCATCTATCCTCTTGGTTCAGATAAGGCTCATTGTGTCCCTTGAACCTTGGGTGAATACGACGTAATTTACCCGGTATTAATATTGGAGAAGGATCTGTTGTCCCGGCAGGAGCAGTCGTAACAAAGGTTGTACCACCACTTGCAATTATGGCCGGATTTCCAGCGAAAATTATTGGAGAAAACGTAAGATGGTATTGACCAAGTTAATCCGGATTTGCTCTTGCTTTTTGTGATGATCATTTGTCGTCAATACTACTTATTTGCAGGATTCGCATAGTATGATAGATAGAGTATAAGTGACATATTAAACTCATAATTGATTTGCTTATTTCCTGTATAATGTTTGTTTAAGAAGAACAATAAGTTTTGCAGTCCGCATTTTCTCGCCAGCTGGATTAATATGAGCAGAGGCATCAAGGAATAATTGTTCAGGATAAATGAAATCAACAGGTTTTCCTAAAATTTGCAACTTGATATCTTCTTTCAGCCAATTGTAAATTGAAAGGATATCATTTCTTTGTTGATAATAGCTCTGATCATGCCATGGAGAAAAAGATATAAATGTCCGAACTTTGTTCCGCTCACAGTACACGTAAAAATCATTCAAAAAGGACCAATTGTTCCTTGAGATATCCTTGAACTTGATAACCGGTATTCGCAATGGTCTTTTCACCGGCCATTGCAGTCGCAGTTCTCCGCGTTCATTGTAGGCCTTGTAATAATCCTGAAGGCCACTCTGCCCCAGCTTACTCCAATAGCCGCTCCGGATATTTTGCAGGGCCGTTTTCGTCCTTTGCTGGGTCACCTCGACAAAGGCTTTTATGCCGTCCCCAAGACGGCCCTCAACGGCATATCTGTAAAGCCATTTCATGGGCGATGCCATGAATATAATCTGCTCTGATTCATGATTTATGGAATTGTTATTATTGGCGCTATAAGCATGATACTCGATAATAAAAACAACTATGTCTCCCGGTTTCAGGTACGGCTTAATCTCATCCAAATAGTATTTGTAATTGATTCCATACCACATTCCGAGATTCACCACTCGTAAGGGAAGGGCCTTCTCAATCATGTCGCCCTTAATGGAAAGGACATTGCTGCCGCCTATAATAATGATCCTCGGCGGCATACTCTTTTTGAGTAAATCCAGTTTGTTGATGGCGACGGCGTACTCCGTCGTATAAACGCCGGGGCTAAGCCATATACAGGCGATTACGGCGGCGACGAGTGAGGAGAGAAGGCACAATTTCATAATAAAGGCTTTCATGGGCGCCCTTTAAAAGTTAAAGTATATGAACTGGGTATTTGAATACATGCCGAACAATAGAATTGATAAAAGAATTATCAGGTAAAAGGACCATCGGAATATCGTTCTTTTTTTTGATATCATGGCGATGAAATCGTCTTCTCGCTGGATAATCTCGGTCATGGCGAGTAACCCCAGTGATATGAAAAGTATGGTCATCTCAATGAGGTACTGTTTTGAATTGAAACCGAATATGGTTATGGCATTTGTTTTTCTTATCATTATTTTACTGAAGAACTGGATGCCTGTAAAATCGTGAAATAGCAATGATCTCACCGATGAGAACAACCCGTTGAGTATGCCCCCTATCATGCGGCCCGCGTCGTTAATGGAATTGGCTCTGAAGAAAATCCATGCAAACATGACCAGGATAAAGGTGATCGTCATTTGCAGAGCCCTGTGAAGGGATTGGAAACGGACGATTCGAGTCAGTCGTGTGATCGTATCCCGCACTGGCTTTGTTATCATGCCGATTATAATGTACATTCCATGCAGGATTCCCCATGTGATGAAAGTCCAATTAGCGCCGTGCCAGATTCCGCTGATTAAAAATGTAATAAAAATATTAAAATATACCCTCGGTTTAGACCCCCTGTTCCCTCCCAGGGGGATATACACATAATCTCTCAGCCATGATGAGAGAGAAATATGCCATCTCCTCCAGAAGTCGGAAATCGAAATTGAGAAATAAGGCTTTCTGAAATTATCGGCAAGACGAAACCCGAGAACCCGGGACGAGCCAAGGGCGATATCGGTGTAACCGGAAAAATCGGCATAGAGCTGCAATGTAAAGAAGAAAGCTGCCACCAGGTAATGGGACCAGTCATAACGGACGACGTTATTGAATATATCATTAACCGGTATTGCCAAGCGGTCGGCAATGACGAGCTTTTTGAAGAAGCCCCAGGCCATAAGGATAAGTCCATCGGATATTCTGCCGAAGTCAAGGTTCTGTTTTTCATGTAGCTGTTTTAAAAGGGATGCAGGTCTTTCAATAGGTCCGGCGATAATCTTCGGGAAAAACATGATGCATAGGGTGAATATGCCGGGATGATGTTCCGCTTGTATCGAACCGCGGTAAATATCAACAATATAGCTTATTACCTGAAAAACATAGTATGAAATGCCAAGGGGGATCAGTATCTTTAATATGGGGACCGGATATTGAAGGTGAAGAGCTTTGGCTATGGCGGCTATGTTTGAGTTGAAAAAGTTCAAGTATTTGCATATAAAAAGCATTATCACGGGAAGGGTTATTCCGATGACTAAATATATTCTGGCAGTTCTTTGGTTGTTTCTTTCCCGGTACTTTTCTATTAAAATGCCGGTGCAAAAGAGAACCGCCGTGACTGCAAGCAATAACAGGAGTGCAGATACTGAAACCTGGACATAGAAATAGCAACTTGCTGCCAGCAACCATATCCATCGCAATGAATGCGGAAGGACAAAAAAAATAATTGAAACAATGGGAAAGAATACAATAAAACTAAATGAATTAAATTCCATATTGGATCTGGTGTTTATTTTATATAGGATTAATTATCCGGATGATACAGCTTCATAATATGAAATATGGCATATTTCATTGTCAATTAATAAATACTGATGCATCCAGTAATAGTCAAAACCACAAGGAACCTGTGAGCAAGCTGGTGAAGTATTAGGGCGTCTATTTCAAAAAGGGAGATTTTATATTCCGTGAAAACGATCCGGCCGATGTCATGTATATGATCCACAAAGGAAAGGTCCTGATCAGCAAGGGGGCCGATTCCTTTGATGAAATAATACAGGTTCTCGGTGAAATGGCCGTCATCAATGAAATGCCCCGCTCGGCCAGCGGCGTGGCCCTGGAAGATTGCTTGCTGATCAAGATGGACCGGGTTTCCTTCCCCTCATGCGAGAGAAAAGCGGCGTCACTTCAACGAGTTCATCCGCTGTAAAATCTCCCCTAACATGCGAATATTCTCCCCGTACTTCGCCCAGTTGCCCTCGCGCATGTTGGCTTCCGCCTGGTTGTAGTGGTTGAGGGCGCGGACCGCCAGGTCCCGTATCATCGTTTCGCGCGTCTCGCCCGCCACGGGCCCCTGGTCCACGAACACGTTGCCGGAGAAGAGCCGCTCCAGCGCGGCGGGCAGGTCCGGCTCCATCACGATCTTGTCGGAGAAGGACACGATGACCCGCCTGAGCTCCGGCATCTCGCTCGACACTGCCTTCAGGTAGAGCGGCTGGATGAAGAGGATCGATTCCTCGATCGGGATGGCCAGCATGTTACCCTTGATGATGCTCGATCCCTTCTGGCTCCAGAGCGTGAGCTGCTTGGAGATGTCCGGGTTCTGGTTGATGCGCGCCTCGATCTGGAGCGGCCCGTAGGAGAGCTTGTCTTTCGGGAGCTGGTAGAGCTTCAGCTCGCCGTAGTCGGGCATGTCGCACTTGGCCGTGAGGAATGCGATCATGTTGTCCTTCTTGAACGGGGTGAATGGAATGATGACGATGAACTCGTCCCGCTGCTCATCGGGCAGGCGGGTCACCAGGTAGTAGCTTTCCACCGGGGCCTCGGAGTTCTCGTACACCTGGTTCGCGATGTGCCAGGCGTCCTCGTTGTTGTAAAAGACGTTCGGGTCGGTCATGTGGTAGGTCAGGAGCATGTTCGCCTGAACGGTGAAGAGCGACTCCGGGTAGCGGAGGTGGCCCTTCACCGGCTCGGGCATCTTTGACATCGGCTTCATCACGCCGGGGAATATGCGGCTGTACGCCTTGATGATGGGGTCCTTCCCGTCCGCGATGTAGTAGTTCATGGTGCCGTCGTAGGCGTCGATCACGATCTTCACGCTGTTGCGGAGGTAGTTGATCTTCCGGCTGCCGACCGCGATCGGGGTCGAGTAGGGAAAGAGGTCCGTGGAGGTGTAGGCGTCGATGATCCAGTAGAGCCTCTTGTCCGCGATGACCAGGTACGGGTCGTCGTCGAATTCCAGGAAGGGCGTGAACTCCTTCACCATCTCCACGATGTTCCGCCGGTAGTGGACCCGGCTGCTGCCGTCGATGGTGCCGGATATCAGGATGTTGATGTCTTTAAACGCGGCGGCGAAAAGGATCCGCTTGAAGATCGAGTCGAGCTTCGTCCCCCCCGTGCCCTTGTAGGTCGTGAACTTGTTGACCTCGCCGTACGGATAGTCGAACTCCTTCATCGCGGTGTTGGTGATAATGTAGGAATTGTTATGCTCGCCGAAATAGATTTCGGGGCGGTCGAGGGGGATGTCCACGCGGAACTTGGGCGGTATGTCGTAAATCAGCATCTCCGGCTGCCCCTCGGACGTCACCTTGTCCACCCGCGAGAGCGCCAGCCCGTAGCCGTGCGTGTATACCAGGTGCAGGTTCTGCCAGGTCTGGCTGTTCCTGGAGAGCCGGTCTATGGACAGCTCCCGCGCGGACAGGTTCACGGCGATCTTGCGGTTATCGATCGTGTACCGGTCCACGTCCACGTCGTTGAAGAAATAGTAGGGCTTGAGCTCCTGCAGCTGCTTGTAGGTCTGCTTGAGAGGCCGCCAGTCCCAGAGCCGCACGTTTTCCAGGGTGTTCCTATTTTTGGCGATGTCCTGGTAGGACAGGTTCTGCTTGTTCGCGAAGGGCATCTCCTTGACCCGCTCGATGTCGTAGGCGATGCGGGTGTACTTGATGTTGTATTCGATGTACGCCTTTTCCTTCTCCAGCTCGTTCGGGTCCACGACGAAGCGCTGCTGGATCGCGGGGAAGATGGTGCCCAGGATGAAGTAGACCGGGATGATGGCTGCCAGGAGGATGAGGGGGAGCCTGAAGCTCCGCTTGAATATGTTGAACAGGAACAAGCCGGCGGCGATGAACGAGATGACCATGGCCGCGTTATAGGCGAGCAGGTTCGCGTTCACGGCCGTGTAGCCGGCCCCGTAAAACTTGCCAATTTTAGAGAAGAGCAGCTCGTACGCGTCCAGCCGGTACCCGAGCCCGTACAGGAACACCATCATCGCCAGGAGGGTCGATATGTGCGCCCGCGCGAAGAGCGAGAACTCGAGCCTGCTGTTCTTGAGCAGTATCCCGCCGTTGATCACGTGGAACACGACGGAAAAGAGCGCCGTGATAACGAGGCAGGACATCAGCCACCCGTACAGGAAACGGAGGAAGGGGAGGCTGAACACGTAAAAGCCCAGGTCCATGGAGAAAATCGGGTCTTTCGGGAATCCCTCGAACGGCACGGCGTTCATGTACAGGAGGAATTCCTTCCAGAAGGAAGACGCGCCCAGTCCCATGAAGAAACCGCCGGTCAGCACCCCGATCGCCAGGATGATGAAGAGCGCGCGCTTCGGCGAGCCCAGGAGCGGGAGCTGGAGGCGGCTCAGGATGTTGCTCGCGAAGATCCTGCCTTTCCCGCCCAGTATGCGGATCAGGAGAAAGTTGAAAGAGAATATACCGACGAATATCAGGCCGAAGAGCAGGTGCACGTTGAACTTGGTGAAGAAGAGCACCCAGAATATCTCCAGGCCGTTGTATATCCGGAACCATTCGTAATCCGTATAAAACCCCGACAGGGAGGAGAGAATAACGTAGATAATGACAAAAATGGTTATCGCGAAGATCAGTTTCTTGTTCATGACGGGTTCCCGGTTATGAGTAGTATCGCGCAGGGGCCGGCGCGTTGGGAGCAGGGTACATACACGGACCGGGTTAATCAAGCGATTTTTTCGGGGCCGGAGGGCCTTTTCCGTCAGGGTTTCCGGTGTCTTTTTTACTTGCCGATTCGACGCGGGGAGGGTAGTGTTGGCGGGATGCCTGTTTTTCTATGTAAATTGTTGGTATTGCCGGTAGTCATTGCGAGGAGTCCCGATGCAATCGGGATGACGAAGCACCCTTCGACTCACTTCGACAGGCTCAGTGCAAGTCGCCCAGGGACCGGTCGGTTGCCGAGCGTAGCCGAGGCGCGCTTCGCTCCGCCCGCGATGACATCCGGAGAGATTATTCCCTGAGAGAAATGAGACTATGGACTGCACGGACAATCCGAACAACGGGAAAAAGATGATCGCGAAAAAGGTGCTGGGCGTAAAGTCCTTCATGGTGATGGACGTGATGGCCCGGGCCGAAGAGCTGGAGCACGAAGGAAAGGACATCATACACCTCGAGGTCGGCGAGCCCGATTTCGAGACCCCGGAGGTCGTGCGCGAGGCCGCGATCGGGGCGATCCGCTCGGGCAAGACCCATTACACGCACGCCATGGGCATGCTGGAGCTGCGCGAGGAGATCTGCGCCTTTTATCACCGGGAGTACGGCGTGGAGGTCAGCCCGGACCGGGTGCTCGTGACCTCGGGCACGTCGCCGGCCATGCTCCTCATGATGCTCTCGATCCTCGAGCCGGATGAGGAGGTGGTCCTCTCCAACCCGCACTATGCCTGCTATCCCAACTTCATCGAGGCGGTGGGCGGCCGCGTCGCCGAGGTGCGCACGCACCCCGACGACGGGTTCCGGTACCGGACGGAGCAGATCCGCGCGGTGCTCACGAAACGGACCAAGGCCATACTTATCAACTCGCCGTCCAACCCGACCGGCATCGTGATGACGGAGAAGAACCTGGAAGAGATCGCCGGGTTTGAGGGCCAGTTCATCCTCTCGGACGAGATATACCACGGCCTGGTGTACGGGGGCCGCGCGCGGTCGATCCTCGAGTTCACGGACCGCGCCTTCGTCATAAACGGCTTTTCCAAGCTCTACGCCATGACCGGGTGGCGGCTCGGCTACCTGATCTTCCCGAAAGAGTTCTCCCGCGTCATGGAACGCCTGCACCAGAACTTCGCCATATCCGCGAACAGCTTCGTGCAGGTTGCGGGCATCGCGGCCCTGCGCCACGCGGGTCCCGACGTCGAGAAGATGAAGCGGACCTACAACGAGAGGCGGGTGTACATGATCGGGCGGCTCAGGGAGCTCGGGTTCGAGATCCACGTGGAGCCGACCGGAGCTTTCTACGTGTTCGCGGACGCGCGCCGCTTCTGCACCGACTCGTACAAGGAGGCCTTCAGTATCCTGGACAAGGTGCGGGTGGGGGTCACGCCCGGGATCGATTTCGGATCCGGCGGCGAGGGCTTCCTCCGCTTCTCGTACGCGAACTCCCTGGAGAACATCAAAGAGGGGCTGGACAGGATCGCGGAGTATATGAAGACGAGGGGATGATTTTCTTTTTCTGCCCGGCGCGTTTGGCGCCTATCCGACAGGAGCGTGGAATACAGGATGAGAGTTTCCTTTCCGTATGGCACGGGATTTCACGAGCTCGAGCTCCCCGCCGGCGCGGTTATTATCGAGCCGCGCGCTGCGGAGGCCCTGGCCGATGAACGGGCGTCCTTCCTGGCTTCCGTACGGGAGCCCATCGGCGCAGCGCCGCTCAGGGAATGCATATCATCCGGCGACCGGGTCGTTATCGTCACGAGCGATAACACCCGCCCCCTCCCGAATGCGAAACTCGTTCCCTGGATAATCGAGGAGCTCCGCCATGTGCCCCCGGAGAATTTCACGGTGCTCATAGGCACGGGGAGCCACCGCGCCTGCTCCGCCGCCGAGATCAGGGAAATGTTCGGGAATGATGTCTCCCGTACGCTGCGCATCGTCAATCATGACGCGTTCGATGCCGGCGGTCTGGGGAAGGCTGGCGTCACCGACAGGGGCGGGGAGATATTCCTGAACAGGGAATACCTGGAGGCCGATACAAGGATCACCCTGGGGTTCATCGAGCCGCATTTTTTCGCCGGCTTCAGCGGCGGCCCCAAGGCGGTGATGCCCGGTATCGCGGGGATCGACGCCATCATGCGCTTTCACTCCGCCCCGGTGATCGACGACCCGCGCGCGACCTGGGGCCTCCTGCGCGACAACCCGGTATACGAGATGGCGTCCCGGGCCGCATGCCTGGTAAAACCCGATTTTTCCATACAGGTAACCCTGGGGCCCGGTCACGGCATTACCGGGTTCTTCTGCGGGGATGTCCTGGAGGCGCACCGGGCGGGCGCCGTGTTCGCGCGGGAGTCTTCGATGCGCGCCTGCGATACGGCTTTCGATATCGTGATAACCTCGAACAGCGGCCATCCCCTCGACCGGAACTTCTACCAGGCGGTGAAGGGGATCTGCGCCGCGGGCGAGATCGTTGCCGGAGGGGGGCGTATCATTTCTCTCTCCCATTGCGGCGAGGGCATTCCGGACGACAGCGAATTTCATGAAATATTAAAGTCCCACGGAACGCCCGGGGGCCTGCTTGATATGATACGGGACCCTTCCTTCGCGCGCCCGGAGGCATGGCAGGTCCAGAAGCTCGCCGCCGTGCTGGCGCGCGCCGAGGTGCATCTCTTCAGCGCGATGCAGCGGGACAAGGCCGCCGACACGCACTGCATGCATTGCGCCGACCCCGTCGCGCTGCTTGCCCGGTTCATGAAAGAAAAACCTGATGCCAGGGTTGCCGCGTTGAGATTCGGACCCCTGAGCATACCCTATATAAGAGAAAGAGGAGGACTCTGATGATAGCATATATGGCGGTTATCGGATGCATGCTTGTAACGGTGGCGCTGCTTCACCGTAGCGAATTCGCGGGCGAGGAGAAGGGGATACATCTGTGGAAGCCGCTTTCGTCGACGCTGATGACGGCGGTCCTGCTCATCGCTTTTTCCAGGGGCGCGTGCTCGCGCGCGGAGTACACCCTGGCCCTTCTGGCCGGCATGCTGCTCTGCTTCGGGGGCGACATGGCGCTCATGTTCATGAACCGCTCGAAGAAGGCGTTCCGGATCGGCCTGGTCCTGTTTCTCCTGGGGCATGTCGTCTACATCGCCGTTTTCACCTGGTTCAACGGGTTCCACCGCGAGGACCTGATAAGCGGCGCGGTCCTGGCCGTCCTGGGGATCGGGATTTACCTGTATCTCCTGCCCGGCCTGGGCGAGATGAAAGTCCCGGTGCTCGTGTACGTGATTATTATCAGCCTCATGGTGAACCGCGCGGTTTCGGTATTTTTCGGCGGCTATTTCACGGCCATCCAGGCCTGGCTCATTACGGGAGGGGCGGTCCTGTTCTATATTTCCGACGTGATCCTCTCGCTCGCGCGGTTCCGCCATACGTGGCGCTATGGCAGGATAAACCTCGCTTTTTATTACGCGGGCCAGGTCCTCACGGCCCTGAGCGCGGGATTTTTCTGCGGGATATAGCGGGCACTTCCCGGTTTCAGTCGGGGAGCGCCTTAAACGGATTAATGCAGTTCAGGAAAACTCATCATGTTAAAAGAGCTCAATGTAGCCCAGAAAGAAGAGGATATCTTCAGGCGGTGGTTCAAGGATGACTACTTTGACCTGATCGTCTGGTACAACCGGAACGATTACTCCATACGCGGGTTCCAGCTCTGCTACGACATTGCCCGCAACGAGCGCTCCCTCACCTGGACTGCCGGCCGGGGCTTCGCGCACACCGGGGTGGACGAGGGAGCCCGGCCCATGCGCCACCCGTCCTCGCCCACGCTGGTGGAGGACGGCATATTCCCCGGGCAGTCGGTGGTGGAACGGTTCATCCGCTCCTGCACGGGCATCGACCGGGTCATATCCAGGCTGGTAATCTCGAAAATCAACGAATTCGGTAACCTTAATCTGAATCTTGAGGAAGTGTATGCCGCACTGGATGCCGCAGCAGGAACTGATACGTCGTCGCCGCAGCATCTTCCGGGTCACTATGACCCCCCGGGATCGCCGGGCCGGGCCGGAGGACCTGCGCCAACAACCTTTTCCGGTTTTGTAAAAGAGCTTGTCACGAAGAAGCTGAAGTCGGCCATGGCCCCGGGGCAGCCGGGGGATGGCAGGAAAAAAGCCGCCTCCACAATCAACGAGGAGTACAGGATCGAGACATCGAATGAGGACCTGGACGGACTCGTGAAGAAATCGCAGCAGCTGGCGAAAAAAATATCACGGAAGAAGAAGAGGTGAGAACGCATGAAAAAGGTATTAGTAGCAATTTCCATCCTGATCGTCGTCATCGTGATACTGCTCCTGCTGGGCAAGAAGCAGATCACGACCGGGATAGTGATAGACGCACCTGCTGACGCAGTGTGGGCGGAGTTGACGGATTTTCCCCGGTACCCGGAATGGAACCCTTTTATTAAAAAAGTCAGCGGCGAGATCGCAAAGGGCGGCACAATCGAAGTTACCTTTCATACGAAGGGAAGCGATCCGGTGGTGTTTACCCCGACGATCCTGGCCAATGACCCGAACAGCCTGTTCCAGTGGGAAGGCAGGCTGCTCATGCCCGGTATTTTTACGGGACGGCACACCTTCCAGCTTGAAACAATCGACGCGAAGAAAACGAGGCTCGTTCAGAAAGAGGACTTCAACGGGATTCTGGTCCTGTTCTTCAATTTCGATTCCACGGTCGAGGGATTCACCCTGATGAACGAGGCCCTGAAGAAGAGGGTGGAGGGGGCGCGAAAGCGAGGATGATCTCGCTTTCGCATGTAGGTGCGCTGCCCGCCTCTGTTAGCGTCGGGTTTAAACCCGACGCTAACAGAGGCGGCGGCGGAAATCTTGATCGAGAATTCCTTGCCCTTGCTTTTCGGGGCAGTTATTCTGCATGTTGTTTTTTGTGTTGTTAATGCTCTAATTCCTTAACTTTTATCATTAATCGGCACGATATGCGAAGCATGTTTTTATTATTGACTTCATGTGTGGATATGGGTAGGATTTATTGATGATTATGTTCGATTTTATGGTTCTTATAAAAAAAAAATTACTAGGAAATAAATATGGCAAATAAATATTCATATCTTGATGAAAACGGCCAACCTGCCAATGTCCAGTTTAATTGGAAAAGAAATAAATGCAAAATAGCATCAAGTCTTGTAGGAATACTATCAGGAATCACATGTGATAAAATATTAAACGATATTGAAATATTATTTTTGCAAAATTGGGTTGATAATCAAGATACAAGGAAAGGAGATTTATATGATATCTATGAAGAGATAAATAAAATATTAAGAGATAGAATAATAACAGCAGAAGAAAGAGAGGACTTAATGTGCATGCTTAATGATTGCATAGAATATGGTCCAAAAATAATTGATACAGATGTCTCCATGAATGAATTTATAGGTTTTTTAAATGGAATTGTTGCTGATGGCAATATAAATGAAATTGAATTTTCTAAACTAAGGATTGAATTTTCAAAATATAATCATATCATAAAAAAATGGCCATTTGATTTGATAGCTAAATCAATTCATGAAATATTATTGGATAACATTATCTCGAAGTCAGAGTTACTTGAATTATGTTCGTTGATTCAAGAGATAACTGGTACCAGTTTTACAAGATATGGTGATGCTATTGGTGGAGCAACATCATTATTTGATGCACCAGTTTTAACATTTAAACAAAAAAATGTTTGTTTAACGGGTCAATTTATTTCAGGTACTCGTAATGCAATAAAAAAACAACTTGAGATATTGGGTGCTTTGACGCAGGATAGTGTAACACAAAAAACAGACATACTTATTATCGGCACATTAGCAAGCCGTGATTGGATTCATACAAACATGGGAAGAAAAATTGAAAAGGCTATTGAATTAATAAAATCAGGGTATAGTATAATTATTACAAATGAACAAGTAGCATTGTTAAATCAAAACTTATGAAATTAACAAATGAACGGTGTTGTCACGCCTCCGATCTTTATCGTTAATTATCAGAACTCAAGCCCAATATGGTGTTAAGCTTGTATATAATATAGGCAAATTCCGAATATTTCACCTCTGTCAGGGACGGGTTTAAACCCGTCCCTGACAGAGGTGGGCTGTATAATCTAGATTTCAGCACCTCACTCCCGCTACCGCATCGCGCCGGTAGTGTAAAATATCTTTCGCACTTTTAGATAATAAAAAAGTCCTCGATCTGACGATTTAAATAATAACCACAAAATTTAACTCTCAGAGGAGGACTTGTATGACTGATAAGATTATCGAAATTAATGAGGAAAAAGTC
>JAKQPV010000040.1:0-157390 GCA_029564515.1 Spirochaetota bacterium
TGTGTTACATTGGCATTGGTGGTCATTGCTCTCCTCCTGATATAAAGTTTTGTGGTAAAATCATTATATCTTTCAGAGGAACTTTGACCACCATTATTTTTCTAGGTGACTGTCAGGCGAATACCGTCACTGTTCATATTAATATTGTTTTATTTTGAGAAAAAGATATATTGCTTTTAATAAACAAAAATTGTGATTCAATATTTTTAATTTTATCACTTGCGATACGAGAATTTGTAAGATGTGTTTTTATTGTTCCAACAAGCCTCTCTGATAAACTATCATAAGTACTTTCTGATTCATAGCTTTGTTTAAATGCTTTATCCTGTAATGCAATTAAAACACCGCTAATAAAAAATGCTCTATCCGATTCACTAATTTTATTTAAATGCAATGTTTCATTGAGCTTTTCCGAATATTTTAATAAGGCCAAATAATCTTGATTAAATTTTATTGGATTATTAATATAATTTTCATAATAATTTTCAAAAGATAAAATATTATTTCCGAAAGAAGGAATTTCTTTTGGTTGTCCTTTCAAACATAAAAAGTGATTTATTTTTATATGCTTTTTTGTTTCGCCGGACACCGCAATTGCTATAACATCAAATTCTTTTTTTAAATATGAAGCGTATAATAACACTCCATCAACTGCATAATCAGCATAATGATCTTTTGTCTTGCTTTCATGTTTTGATACATTGGCTTTACATTCTACAATTATAACAAAATCAGAATATTGTTTTGACGTAACAATAAATTCGGGATAGCCACCTTTTGTTCCTTTTTTTGATGCATTTTTTAATAATTTTTTTATTCGTGGATTATCACTTTGTTGTTCTTCAACGATAATATTTGAATCTTTATAATATCCATGTTTTCTAAAATAATCTCTAACAATATTTTCAGTTTTCTTTTCGTTCATATCAACCCTTCAATTCTTTATACGTTAATCTTTTTCCGATAGCTTTATTGAATAATGCGTTAACTCTTATCATTGATTCAATCTTGCAATTACCCTCATTCAATCTGAAGGTAAATTCATCAACATACCGTTGTGTATGTTTTGGTGTGAAATTATGAAACGTACCATAATATCCACGCTTCAACAACGCCCATACACTCTCTATTCCATTTGTATGTGCCATGCCATCAACAAATTGTTTTGCGCTATGATTTACAATAAGATGATTGTATTGATTCATGCCACGATACGATTTTAATTCATCGGTACAAAGTGTAGAGCCGTCTTGTATATTATTTTTGATTTCATTTTTTATTGTGCTTGATTGCTCGTTCTCAATGACTCTTGCCCTGACCTTTCCGTTACGCTCCCTCATGCCCATTACAACCACTTTGCCCTTTGGGCCTCTCCCGGCATGTTTCTTTTTATTTTCGTGTTTATTCTTTTCCAAACCTCCAATAAATGTCTCGTCAGCCTCAACAATTCCTGATAATTTCATTCCATCATTTTTACAGGCTTCACGTAAACGATGAAGCATAAACCAACATGATTTTTGTGTAACGCCTATTATTTTTGACAATTCAAGGGAAGCTATTCCCTTCCTGCTCGTTACCAATAAATACATGGTATTAATCCATTTGTCAAGCGGTATATGGGATCGCTCAAATAACGTACCAGTCCTGACGGTAAAATCTTTTTTGCATTTAAGACAGCGATAATATCCGTCTCTTTTTCTATTTTGTACCCTTTCTATTTCCCCGCAATAAGGACATATAACCTTTCCATTCCAACGCTTCTTTTCCAGATATTCCCTTGCGCTCTTTTCATCCGGAAACATCCTGAAAAGCTGATAGGTGCTTATTGTTAAGTTATCCTTCATTTCAATGCCCTGTTTTTAGGTAATTAACTACATAATTAATATACTAAAAGCGGGTTAAAAAGTCAAGGGATTTAAGTATATAATTCCCATAACAATCGGTTATATTTTTTCCCTTAAACCATGTTGTATTCTATTGCAGGTAATGACATTTGCCGATTGTATCGCGAAATTTCTTGACAGACAAAAAACAGGTCCAATGTTAATCGGTTATGCCGCTATACCTCTTAATAAAAAAAATCGATGCCGCTCTGCCCGCCTTTTTATGTCTTTTAGTATCGGCATTATGCGCATGCGGACAGGGATCTTTGAACAAGGAGAGACCTGCTGCCGTACAAGGAGTCATTGACCTGAGGGGATGGAACCTCGCGCGGGACGGGACCGCAAGGCTTGACGGGGAGTGGGAATTCTGCTGGGGCCGCATTATGGAACCGTCCGATTTTACTGAACCGTCGAACCGGAACGGATGCGGATATATACGGGTTCCCTCCCTGTGGGACGGACAGACGATACATGGGGCCTCTATTCCCGGTAGGGGCCATGCCACCTACCGATTGCAAATACGATGCGGACCCGATACCGGAATGAAAACTGTGACCATTCACCGTATTTTTTCGGCATATAAAATCTGGGTAAATAAAACCCTGATTGACGAACGGGGGGATATGGGAGGAACATCAAAGAAATCAGAAAATTTTATTTTCATACATAACAAGAGATTTTCCAGTGTGGGCCTCAACGAGGGCCTGAATGAAATCATCATCCAGGTGTTTAATCATGATTATGAATCGGGTGGTATTGACAGATCGATCCTGCTTGATGATAAAGAAACATCAGATCTGAAAAAGTCCCGGCAGCAGGCAGCCGATTTAATCGTGTTCGGCATGCTGTTGTTTGCGGCAATCTATAACATACTCTTCAATTTTTCAGAAAACAGGATGCCGCATCGCTGTATCTCGGTTTTTTATGTCTTTTGTTTGCGTTGAATACATTCAATCACTTCTTCCCGATTTTATCCGACAACCATGCCTATCCCGGGAATCCCTACTTTGTAAATTACCTTACGGTCCTGATGGCAACACCATTTGCCGTTATGATTATCAGGGCGCTGTTTCCGGAGGATTGTTCAAAGCACGTTATGCGGGTATGCCAGGTCTTCCCGCTCATGTATATAATCCTTTTGTTTTTTCTCGACTTCAGGGCGGCGGAACATATGATGAGGATATTCTTCGTCTCCCTGGGTGTGATTATTCTCTATTCGCTCCATGTTTTTATAAAGGCCATGCTTAAAAAAAGGGATGATGCAGTACTGTTCTTTATGGGATTTATGGGTGTATTCCTGACGTCAGTCAATGATACGCTGTACGCCACATGGGTCATCAATACTACAAATGCGACCCAGTACGGATTGGTAGGACTCAGCATCGCCGGCACCATCGTCATTTCCCGAAGATTTGCCCGGGCGCTTCGAAAGGTTGAATACCTTTCTGCGGACCTCACTGAGAAAAACCTGTCGCTCCAGAAGCTTGACCGGATCAAGGACCAGTTGCTCGCCAACACGTCCCACGAACTCCGCACGCCACTCCATGGCATGATCGGTCTGTCCGAATCCATGATCCAGGGCGCGGCCGGGGACCTTTCACCGAAGGCGCTCGAGAATCTCTCGCTCATCGCCTCGAGCGGGCACCGCCTTGCGAGCCTGGTCAGCGACATCCTGGACATGGCGAAGCTGCAGGAGGGGGGGATCCATCTGAACCTGAGGCCCGTTGACCTGTACGCGTTGAGCAGCATGGTCGTGAATCTTTCGCTGCCGCTGGTGGGCGGGAAGCCACTGCAGATCATCAACGGCATCAGGCCGGACACCCCCGCGGTCTGCGCGGACGAAGACCGGGTCCGCCAGGTGCTGTATAATCTCATAGGCAACGCGGTTAAGTTCACGAACAGCGGAAGGATAGAGCTGTCAGCCCGCGTCCTCGATCAGACCGGCACCACCGTCAAGGGAGCACGGGGGAACATGGTCGAGGTGTGCGTTTCTGACACGGGAATCGGAATACCGGACGAGTACCGGGAGAAGATATTCGAAGCCTACCAGCAGGTTGACGGCAGCGAGACCCGGGCCTATTCCGGCACGGGTCTGGGACTCGCCATAGCGAAGAAGATCATAGAGCTGCATGACGGAACAGTCAGGGTGGCATCCGGCACGGGCGGGTCTGTTTTCTGTTTCAGCTTCCCTATGTCGAACGAACCGGCGCTTGAAGCGCTGGATAAGATCATTATCGAGGGCATGGATGACGTTCTGCCTGCGGATGGCCCGCCGGAGAGGTCCAGGCTTCCCGCCGGGGTTAGCGAGAGTGCCTTTGACAACAATCCCGTTTTTCTTGTTGTCGACGATGACCCGGTGAACGTCCGCGTTATTCAGAATTTATTCGAGCCGAGGAAATGCGTCGTGAAGACGGCGGCAGACGGAATGAGCGCGATCCAGATTATTGAAAAGGGCGGACCGATCGACCTGGTGCTCCTCGACATCATGATGCCGGTCATGTCGGGATATGACGTGTGCAAGAGGATACGCCTCTCGTGCTCCCCCGAAGAGTTGCCCGTTATCATGCTCACGGCTAAGAACATGTTTTCCGACATCGACGCGGCATTCGAGGCGGGGGCCAATGACTACATCGTCAAGCCGTTTCATATAAACGAACTGGTTGCCCGCGTCAGCACGATGCTGAAGCTCCGGAAGGTCCGCAGATCGGCGGCCGAAGGCATAACCATCCGCGACAGGAACAGCATCTATTCCATTAAGTTCAAGGATATCATCCACATCACGTCCCATTTAAAAAACATCAGCGTACATACGGAGCAGAAGGATATCGAGGTGCCGGTCAGCATGAAAGAAATCGGCGACCGGCTTCCACCTGATATGTTCGTCAGGATCCATAAAAGCCACATCATCAATATCCGCTACCTCCGAAGCGTGTCCCACGTACTGTCCGGACGCTACCGGGTCCGCCTCGGGGACAGGGAAAATACGGAACTCCCTGTTGGACCCGCGTTCCTGGAGCCCCTGAGAAAAAAAATGTAAAACGACGCACCGTTCATTCCACGGGAGGCACAGTTGATTCTCCCGGCAGGAAAAAATCGTTTCTCTTCCCTTGACGCGGATGAAACATAATCCTACCTTATACTTAAAATAAAAAAAGGGACAGGTACGCCTGAACAGAGCCTGATTTCCTGAAAATCGATTTTCGCGGCTTACTTCAATACAATTGATTCTTCAATTGATGCTTCTGCAGAGTCGGGTTTATCAATGCGGTTCATTATGCATCGCAGGTGGCCTGAGATCAGGTGTTGCATGACGGCAGTAATAATTCGTCAGCGCGCTTCCCTCTGTATGACATGATACGGGTATTCTTATACGCAGAAAAATTCGCAACAGTTTGGGGGTAATCCACTATGACGCGCACGTATCCACAAAGCAGGTATCTCCTTTGTCTCGTTGTTATGCTCATCCTGGCCCTGCTCGGCTGTGCGAAATCAGGCAAGACCGGCAAAGACGTCATAGTCCTGAAAGAACGGTCGAATCCGCCGTCGGGCCTCACCTACACCACGACGTCAGCCACCTACACGCTCAATGTGCCAATCGTGAATAATCTGCCGTCAATCACGGGGGTGGCGACGGAATGGACCATAGAACCGGAGCTCCCGGCCGGCCTGGAGCTCAATTCCGAGACAGGGGTTATAGACGGCACGCCCGAGTTGTTTCAACCGGCCACCCCTTATACGATCATGGCGAAAAACGAGTTCGGGTACGTCACCGCCGTCATATCCATTACCGTGAACATCGCTCCGCCGGCGGCGCTTTCGTATTCGACCACCGCCTGCGTCTACACGCTTGACGAGCCGATCTCGCCCAACACCCCGACCGTTACCGGGAGCGTGACCTCCTGGTCAGTGGAGCCGGCGCTGCCGAGCGGGTTGTCGTTTAATGCGGCGACCGGCGCCATTTCCGGAACGCCCGATAGTGAGCAGGGAACCGGAATCTATACAATCACGGCGGCCAACGACTACGGCACAACAACGGCGACGATATCCATTACCGTGAACCTCGAGGCGCCCCAGGCCCTGTCGTACGCCACGACTTCATGCGTGTACACAAAAGACCTGCCCATAACGCCCAATATCCCGGTCGTGACCGGCAGCGTGGCCTCCTGGTCCGTGGAGCCGGCATTGCCGAGCGGATTGTCGCTGGATCCGGACACCGGCATCATTTCGGGAACGCCGGACCTGGAACAGCCGGCTGACAGCTATGTCATAACGGCGAGCAACTCCGGCGGGGATGCCACGGCTATGATATCGGTCACGGTTAACCTCGATACGCCGTCGGCGCTCTCGTACGAGACGACCTCGTGCGTGTACACAAAGGACCAGGTCATAGACGACAACGAGCCGACTGTGACCGGCTCCATTACGACCTGGTCCGTGTCACCGGCGCTGCCGGCCGGCCTCACGCTTAATACCGCGACCGGGGTCATCTCGGGCACGCCGGAGTTCGAGCAAACCGCGGCCGATTACACGATCACCGCCGCCAATTCGAGCGGCGAGACAACAACGACAGTATGCATAACCGTCAACCTCGCGGCCCCGTCCGCGCTCACCTACGCGACGACCTCGTGCGTGTACACTGAAGACCTGGCCATCGCGCCCAACGAGCCGGCCGTGACCGGCTCCGTGGCGTCCTGGTCGGTCGAGCCCGCGCTGCCCGACGGCCTCATGCTCGATACCACGACCGGGATCATCTCGGGCGTGCCGGGGGAGCAGCAGTATGCGGCCGCATACACGGTAACGGCGACCAACTCCGGAGGGAGCACCGCGGCAGTCATATCAATAACCGTGAACGGCGAGGCCCCGTCATCGATCTCGTACGCAACCGCGGCATGCGTGTATACCAAGAACCTCGTCATCTCGCCCAACGTGCCTACCCTGTCCGGAACCGCGCTCTCGTGGACGTCCGCTCCGGCCCTGCCGCACGGGCTCACCCTCGGCTCCGACGGCGTCATATCGGGCACGCCGGACACGGAACAGGCGGCAGCGGTCTACACCATCACGGCGCACAACAACGACGGGTCGGCATCGGCGGACATCTCCATCATGGTGAATCTCGCCGCGCCGGAGGGATTGTCGTATTCCAGCCCTGCAGCGGTCTATACGAGAGATTTTGTCATACAAGCCAACACGCCGGCCGTCACCGGCACCGTTTCGACCTGGTCCGTGTCGCCGGCGCTCCCGGCCGGCCTCACGCTCAATACCGCGACCGGTGTTATTACGGGCACGCCGACCGTGAACCAGGCAGCCGCCGACTACCTCATCACCGCGAGCAACTCGGGCGGGGCCGTCACCGCGACCGTCTCGATCTCCATCAATGAAGATCCTCCGTCCGGCCTCGCGTATGCGACGCCGAGCGCGTCCTATCTGCAATACGTTCTCATATCGCCCAACCGGCCGACCGTGGCAGGCACTATAACCTCCTGGTCCGTGGACCCGGCGCTGCCGGCCGGCCTCACGCTCAATACCACTACCGGGGTCATCACCGGAACGCCGACCATCGAGCAGGCGTCGGCTTCGTACACGGTCACGGCGACCAACAGCACCTACGGCGCGACCACCGCAACGATCTCCATCGCTGTAAGCCTCCATGCGCCGGCGGGCCTTTCCTATTCCACACCGGCGGCGGCTTATACCCTGAACGCGGCCATAGCTGACAACGTGCCGGCCATTACCGGCATCATAGCCTCCTGGTCGGTGGACAAGCCGCTCCCGGGCGGCCTTGCCCTGGATGCTTCGACCGGTATCATATCCGGGACGCCCGATACCGAGCAAGGCATCGACACCTACACGATAACCGCGACTAATGCCGCTGGCTCTACCAGCGCGACTGTATCGATTTCGGTGGCGGCTCGAAGGTTCCCGCGATTCGTGTATGCGGCGAATTTCAACGACAGCACCGTATCCTGCTTTACCGCGGACGGGACAACGGGCCGGCTGCGCCATGACGGGTACGCTACCACGGGCACGAACCCGCACTATGTGGTTACCCACCCCACGGGCAAATTCGTCTATACCCTCAATTACGCCGGCAGGAACATCTCGACCTATACGATCGACCAGTCGACCGGCAGATTGATCCAGGGAACGACCGTGGGCGCAGGAATCAATCCCCACACCATGGCAATCGATCCGTCAGGAAGGTTTGCCTACGTGGCAAATGCGGGAGAATTTGTCTCCAGCGGCTGGGGAGGTTCCTGGAGCGGATGTAATGTCCAGATGTACAGCATCAATCAGGATACGGGTGCTTTGGCATCGATGGGTACCGCCGCGGCCCAGAACGGGCCCAAATCTGTCGCGGTTGATCCCTCGGGCAGGTTCGCCTATGTTGCAAATGGTGAAAGCGACAGCGTGACGGCATTTACGATAAACCAGACAACCGGAGCATTGACCGGGGCAGTGACTGTCAGCGCCGGCGACAATCCGTACTCGATCGCGGTCAGCCCCACGGGGAGATTCGCGTACGCGGCCAACCAGAACAGCGACAATGTATCAGTGTATACGATAAACCAGACGACCGGCGCGCTGACCGCGGGAACAACCGTTGCCGGCGGTGACGGTTCGATGTCGGTGAAAGTCGATCCGACCGGCAGGTTCGTGTACGTGGCGAATGGCAACGCAAGCACCATATCGCTCTTCACGATCGACCAGGCCACCGGCGCGCTGACAGCGGGAGCGGTTGCATCGACCGGCACGAGCCCGCGCTCCATAACCATCGATCCAACGGGCCTGTTTGCCTATGTGCCGCTGGTCAACGGCAATGCGGTGTCGCTCTTTACCATCGATCAGTCAACCGGGGAGCTGACCCTGTCTGCCACGGTGAACACCCACAGCGGACCGTTTTCAATCGCGACGGTGAGCGGTTCCGCGGCGCTGTCCTACGTGCCGAAATCGGCCTACGCGGCGAACAGTAGCGGCAACAGCGTGTCGTCATATGCGATCGACCGGGCAACCGGCGCACTGACCGCCGCGGCCACCACTGCCGCGGGCACGAGTCCCCGATCGGTCGCGATAGACCCGTTCGGCAGGTTTGCGTACACGGCGAATTTTCTGGCCAAGAGCCTGTCCGTCTACTCGATCGATCAATCCAGCGGTTCGTTGACCGCGGGAACGGCGGTAACCGCCGAATCAAGCCCCCTGGATGTCGCGGTCGAGCCGTCCGGCAGATATGCCTACGCCACTTATTATGACAGCAATACCATTATGATCTATGCGATCAATCAGGGTACCGGAGCATTGACGGTGGGCGCCGCCGTCAGCACCGGGGCCTGTCCGAACGCGGTAGCATTTGACCCGCTGGGCAGGTTCGCCTACGTGGCCAACTACAGCAGCAATACCATTTCGGTGTATACGATCAATAAATCGACAGGCATATTAACGGCGGGTGCGGCGGTTGCGGCCGGCAGCGGCCCGTACGGGGTGACGGTCGATCCGCTGGGAAGGTTCGCCTACGCGGCGAATTATATCAGCAATACCATATCCGTGTATACGATCAATCAGTCGTCAGGCGCCCTGACCGAGGGGACAGCGGCGAATGCGGGATTGTATCCCCGGTCAATCGCGGTTGATCCCTATGGCAGGTTCGCCTATGCGGCAAACTACGGCGGCAACAGCGTGTCGGTCTATTCGATCGACCAGGCCACCGGCGCGCTGACGGCAGGCCCGGCCGTGTCTGCCGGCTCGCATCCCTGCGCGGTCACCGTAGACCCGACCGGCAGCTTCGTGTACGCCGTGAATTATACCGACAACACCGTAACGGTTTTTTCGATAGGCCAGTCTACAGGCGAATTGACCGAGGTTGCGGGCGCGGGCTCGGGTCCATGCCCGCGCTCCCTGTCGACGACGTGGATTGTGGAATAAATGGTTATTCGATGGCAATTGACATTATGTTGTAAGAGTATCTGGGGGTGTTATCATATGATTATCAATAAAAAAAGAAAGGCCGGGTTATCTCTCATGCTGGTCATGCTCGCGGGCCTGGCCCTGAGCGGTTGCGACGATGCGGCCCCGGACTACAGCGTACTCCTGCTCGCGATGGGAAGAACGAATGCGCCGTCGCACCTGACCTATGTGACCACATCCGCGGTATACACGATTCACGAGGTGATCGCGGACAACATGCCGGCGGTTGTGGGTGAGGTGACCGAATGGTCCGTTGAACCCGAGCTTCCCGCAGGACTGGACCTTGATACGGCGACCGGCGTCATTACCGGGACGCCGGAGCTGATGCAGGGCGCGGCCGAGTATGAAGTAACGGCGCACAACAGTTACGGCAGGACCAGGACGGTCATATCGATTGCCGTGAACGACGCGCCGCCGGCGGCCCTTTCCTACGCGACCACGGCCTGCGTCTACACAAACGGCCTGCCCATAGTATCCAACATGCCGACCGTGACCGGCACGGTGACCTCCTGGTCCGCCGATCCGGAGCTGCCGCAGGGCATGGTACTGGACGGGGCGACAGGCGCCATATCCGGCACGCCGACCATAAGCCAGGCGGCGCAGGAATACACGATACGAGCGGGCAACGCCTCCGGCTCTACCACGGCGGTCATCTCGATCGCCGTGAATCACACAGCGCCGGCCGCGCTTTCGTACGCAACGACCTCCGCGGTATACCTGGAGAATGAGGCCATAGAGCCCAATGTACCGACCGTGACCGGGACCGTGTCCTCCTGGAGCGTGGAACCGTCGCTGCCAGAAGGTCTGTTTCTGGATCCCGATACCGGCGTCATTTCCGGCATACCCGATATGGAGCAGCCGGCGCAGGAATACACGATAACCGCGGGCAACTCTGGCGGGAGCACCCTGACGAAGATATCCATTGCCGTAAACTTTACGGCGCCCATCGCACTGACCTATTCCACCACCGCCTGCCTATACACGAAGGACCTGGTGATCGAGCCCAACGTGCCGACCGTGACCGGCACCGTGACCTCCTGGTCTGCAGATCCGGCGCTGCCGCATGGCCTCACGCTCAATACCACGACCGGCGTTATCACCGGCACGCCGGACACGGAGCAGACGGCCACGCTCTATACCATCATAGCGAGCAACCCGATGGGCGTTGCCACTGCCGATATTCTCATAACGGTAAACCTGGCCGCGCCGGCCGCGCTCTCCTATTCCCATCCTGATGTCGTATATACGAAGGACATACCCATTATCCCCAATAACACGACGGTCACCGGAACGGTAAAAACCTGGTCGGTCAGCCCGGCGCTGCCGAGCGGGCTCACGCTCAATGCCACGACCGGCGTCATCACCGGAACGCCGGACACGGAGCAGGACGCTGCTGTCTACACGATTACCGCGGCCAACTCCGGCGGGTCCACGTCCGCGAGTGTGTCGATCACCATCAATACGGATGCTCCTCAGGACCTCTCGTATGCGACACCGGACGCGGTTTATACAAAAGACCTTGCCATAGCGCCCAACACGCCGATCATAACCGGAACCCCGTCAACCTGGTCCGTAGACCCGGCACTTCCCGCCGGACTGGCGCTCAATACCACGACCGGCGTCATCACCGGAACGCCAACCGCTGAGCAGCTGGAGGCGGCCTACACGGTCACGGCAACCAACCCGGCCGGCTCGGCCGCTGCGACGATATATATCACCGTCAACCTCACGGCGCCGACGAACCTCTCCTATCCGTGGACGAGGGGCGTGTACATCAGGGGAATTGCCATAACCTCCAACACGCCGGCCGTGACCGGGACCGTGGCATCGTATTCCGCTGACAGGGCGCTTCCGGCCGGCCTGATCCTGAATACTACGACCGGGGTCATCACCGGAACACCGGCTGCGGAACAGACAGAGGAGACCTACACCATAACCGCGACCAACTCGGGCGGGTCAACGACCGCAACGATAGCCATCATCGTGCAGGCCCGCCGGTATCCCCGTTTCGCGTACGTGGTGGACCAGGGAGACAGCACCATATCGATCTATACCGTGAAAGGGTCAACCGGCCAGTTGCGCCCCAGGGGATATGTCACTACCGTGGCGAGTCCCCGCTCCATCACGGTTGACCCGACGGGCAGGTTTGCCTACCTGACTGATTATGTTACCGACACTATTTCAGTCTATACGATCAACCAGGCGACCGGCACGCTGACGGCGGGTACGGCCGCTGTCGCCGGTACCTGCCCCGATTCTATCACGATTGACCCGACGGGCCGGTTCGCCTATGCTGCGAATTACGCCAGTTGCACCATATCCGTCTTCACGATCGACCAGACGACCGGGGCGTTGACCCCCGGAGCCGCGGTGGCGTCGGGGGTGCTCCCCGGTTCGATCGCGATCGACCTGTCAGGACGGTTCGCCTATGTGACCAATACCGGCGATCATAGCGTGTCGGTGTATTCGATCGACCAGACGACGGGTGCACTCACGGCGTCTTCGACCGTGGATACGGGCACGTCTCCGCAGTCGATCGCGATCGCACCGACCGGCCGTTTCGCCTACGTGGCAAATGCCGTCAGCAACACGATATCGGTGTATACGATCAACCAGTCGACCGGCGCGCTGACGGCCGGAACCGCTGTTGCCGCGGGCAACAATCCCCGCTCTCTCGCCGTTGATTCTTTCGGGAGGTTCCTGTACGCGGCAAATTTTCGGAGCAACACGATATCGGTGTATACGATCAACCAGGTGACCGGCGCGCTGACAGCGGGGACCGCCGTTGCCACGGGAACGAACCCCCAGTCAATTAAAGTCGATCCGGCGGGACTTGCCGTGTATGTCCTCAATAATTATGACAATACGGTATCGACCTATTCGATCAACCAGTCCACCGGCGCCCTGACGCCGGCCTATATCTCGTGCACCCTGCAGCAGCCCGTTTCCCTTTCCTGTGCCACGGGAACCTCCGAGCTGACCTGGGTGCCCAAATTCGCGTATGCGGCAAATAGTGGCAGCAACACGGTATCGGTCTACACTATCAACGCGACGACCGGCGCTCTTACTTCGGGGACGACCGTCGCAACAGGGAATTCTCCGTATTCCGTTGCGGTTGACCCCTTTGGCAGGTTTGCGTATACGGCAAATTATAATAACAACAATGTATCGGTTTTTCGGATTAACGCAACGACCGGCGCGCTGACGCCCGGGACGGCCGTTTCGGCCGGGACTAATCCGTATTCCGTCGCGGTTGACCCGTCCGGCAGATTCGCATATGTGGCGAATTATGGCAGCAACAACGTATCGGTCTATACGATTGACCAGACGACCGGCGCGCTGACGGCCGGGACGGCTGCCAGCACCGGATCCGCTCCATCTTCTGTCGCCGTTGACCCTACGGGCAGGTTTGTGTACGTGACAAATTATAGCAGCAACACTGTATCGGTCTACAGAATAAACCAGACGACCGGCGCCCTGACCGCGGGAACGGCCGTCAGCACCGGTACATATCCTAATTCAGTCACGGTTGACCCGTCCGGCAAGTTTGCATATGTTGCAAATATTGCGAGCAACACCGTATCGGTCTTTACGATCAATCCGGATACCGGCGCGCTGACGGCCGGGACGGCCGTATCAGCCGGAGGGAATCCTTATTCCGCCACGGTTGATCCGTCAGGCAGGTTCATGTATGCGGCGTTTTATGGCAGCAGCAGCGTATCGGTCTATACGATCAACCCGGTCACGGGCGCCCTAACAGCAGGAACTGGCGTCGGTTCCGCAATCAACCCGTATTCTGTTACGGTCGAACTGTCCGGTAAATTCGCATATGTGGCAAACTACAACAGCAACACCATACGTCTCCTTACCATCGATCAGGCGACGGGCGCTCTGACCGCAGGTTCTACGTATGGCACCGGCGCCTATCCCCGTTCGGTGGTTACCTGCGGGGTGATGCAGTAATCTTATCCCCGGCCGCGGCGCGTGCCCGTACCCGTGCAGCTCGGCCGGACAGGACATGCGCCGCAATACCTCTTTGGCATTGACAGCGGGCACGGCTTTGCCGTTGGTTCGATTTCCATACTATCCGTGTGTTCATGCTTTCTCCCCCGCATTTTCCTGAGCCGATGCTGCGTGTTTTCCCGCTTGTGCCGGAGGCGAAATCCTTTTTCATTAGCGCAGGCCCCGTCGATGTATGCCGGGCCGTACGATGTCGCGGCCTGTCAATACGATATGAACCGGGCGCCGCGCGTCCGGCGGAAATGTGCGCGGTTATATGCTGATGAAAAGCTTTTTGCGATAGGGAAGATACATGATGCCGAGCCAGACCAGGGTGAACGCGGCTGCGTAGAGCAGGGAGGCGGCGCAGGGCGGGGCAAGGGGCGCGAACAGGGACTCGTATATGAGCGCTTTCACGGATTTGCCCGCGCCATTAACCGTGATGGACAGGGAAACCATGACCCTGCCGGCTATAGACGACAGGAGATAGACCGCGATCGCGTTCCTTCCGAAAACCAGGAACGGGACCGCGGCGCGTCCAAAACGCCCGCCGTCGAACAGGAGGCCTGTAAAATAAAGGAGCACCATGGCGGCGCCTCCGGTGAAGAGGACGTAGGCAGGCGTCCAGAGGTTTTTATTTATAGGCAGAAGTGGGTCCAGAGCCAGTCCTGCCGCTGTCATGACGATACCGGCGAGGGGGAGCGCCTGTCGTGCGCGGGAGCCGGGCCGTAACCAGGCAGCGGCGAACACGCCGGTCATGGCGCTGGCAATGGCCGGCAGGGTGGAGAGCAGGCCTTCCGGGTCAAACCCGGGAACCGGGGCATGCTCGTAGGTGTGGCCCGGGAACAGCATGCCGTCAATGAAGCCGGGAAGATTGCAGCAGGGCTCGAGAGAGCCGCTGCCGGGGCCCTGCGGTGTAATGAAGAGGAGCAGGAACGTGTAGAGAGCCAGCACCGCAAGGGTGATAGTTACCTGCGCACGGCGGCCGGCGTACAGGAACAGGAGTGATGCAAAACAATAGCACAGGCCGATGCGCTGGAGCACGCCCGGTATGCGCACGGACGCGAGGTCGAACGAGGGAACGAGGTTCAGCAGGAGCCCCAGGATGACAATGACCGCGCTGCGGCGAAGTATCCCCATCGCGAGCCGCGGCCGTTCAACTCCCGCCTCCATCCGCACGGTCAGCGAGAAATAGAGCGACGCGCCCAGGATGAAGAGAAAGAAGGGGAACACGAAATCCGCGCCGAGCCACCCGTGCCATGGCGCGTGGGCAAACGCCGGATATACGCAGCTCCAGTCGCCCTGGTTGTTCACCAGTATCATGCCTGCAATCGTGAAGCCGCGGAACACGTCAAGTGAGATGATCCGTTTGCCGCCCGTGATGTTGTCCATGATGATCAAAGCCGGGTTTTTGTGCAAATCAAAGCAATCAAACCTCCGGGGAAGCGTTATTGCAATAAAAAAATTATTAAAAAAATTCAACATTTTGTTGCCGCCGCCCGCCGATATTTGTATATTCCGTCGGTTGTACACAGAAATGGCGGCAGGAATCCGCCCCCCAAGGCAGGTCGATGATCAAATGAGTATGAATGATTCGCAGAAGCCGATAATGCTTTATCGGGTGTGCATGGCTTTTTTTCTGTTCCTTGCGGTACTCTTCTACTGGCGGTGCACGAAGGCGAAAGGGAGTGATTTCGTTTCCGTTCCGCCGCAGCAATGCGACGTCGAAAACACGGAGTTCGGGAACCAGCAAAAAGTGAATGTCTCGGGCTATGATAGTAACGCGATGGAACCGTTCATAACACGTGACGGTTTATATCTCTTTTTCAACAGTCTGAATGACGGTGATAACACCAGCCTTTATTATGCAACCGGCGCGAGTGCTACTTCGTTCACGCTTGCGGATAAAATTACCGGGGTGAATGGAACGCCGCCCCACCGCGATGCGGTGGCCAGCATGGATGATGACGGAGAGTATTATTTTATTTCGACTCGCGCGTATCCCTGGAGTTATAAAAACGTGTATACCGGGATATTTTCCGATGGCGCAGTTGCCGCTCCTTCCGCGGTAGACGGGGATTTTTACATAGAGAAGCCAGGCTGGATCGTCATGGACGCTGAAGTGAGCCCGACCGGCGAGGACCTCTACTTCGTAAACGCGTATTTCTCAGGGGGATCGTATCCCAGGACCGCGCGGATAGGGGTCGCAACCCGTTCGGAGCGTGATAACCGGTTCTACAAGAAAGCCGATACCGAACAGATCATGGCCCGTGTCAACAATGACGGGTGCCTTAACTACGCCCCCTGCATCAGCGCCGACGGAAAGGAGCTGTTCTTCACGCGCTTTTGTTACGGTTCGAGCATGCCTTCGATCCTGGTGGCGAAGAGGACTACTGCCGTCGGACCGTTCGGCGCTCCCCGGTGCATCGGAGTTCTGAAGGGCTTATTCGTGGAAGCGCCGTCGCTCTCCTATGACGGAAAGAAGCTGTATTACCACCGCAAGGAAGGTGAATTTTTCAGCATTTACGTGGTGTCCCGGCCGTAAACGGCATTCACCGGGCCGCCCTGGCCAGGCGCGAGCCTTTTTTGCTCACCAGCTGGATAATTGCGATTTCGGGAGTGCAGTTCAGCCGCACCGGCGCCACGCCCCAGCCGATGCCCCTGGATATAAAAACCGCCTCGCGCCGCGCGTTATGTTTCAACCCGCTGTCGTATAGTTTATTGTCAACCGGTATCATGACCGGGTAATCGATCACCGGTACAACGATCTGGCCCCCGTGCGTGTGGCCGCACAGGAACAGGTCAACCGGTTTTTTTCGGGGCAGGTCCGCGGCGTCCGGGTTGTGGGCCAGCAGGATAGTGAACATCCCATCGGGGACGCGGTCCAGGGCCTCGTCCAGTCCCGGCTCATCGCCTCCCCGGGCATCGCCGCACCCGGCAAGGGCCACCGCTGCGCCCCCTTTCCTGATTACCGCGTGACGGTGCCTGAGCGATGAACCGCTCTCTTCGAGCAGGCGCAGGGAGAGCGCATGGTCGGCCCAGTGCTCGTGGTTCCCGTTGATGAAGAAGACGCCGCCCGGTGCCTTCAGTGTTTTCAGCATGGGCCATATAACCCGTAGCTCGTCTTTCGTGTTCCTCTTTTTCACGTAATCGCCCAGGCAGACGATACAGTCCGCGCCGGCCCTGTTGGCCCTTTCAATAATCTCGCTGACCCATGGTTTTGACATCAGGCGCCCGTAATGGAGGTCGGTGATCACGAGGATCCTGTACCCGTTGAATGCCGCGGGCAGGTTCTCGAAATGGAGCGGGTAGGTGTTGATCCGCAGCGCGTACCGCTCTATGGTTAAGCCGTATCCCAGGATAAGGGCCGTGACAATGCAGCATATGGCCAGGTGCTTTTTAATCCGCATCACGCCTTAATCGCCCTGCCTGACCGTGACCGGTTGCGCGCCCCATATCTCGGCCGCGTATTCCCTGATGGTCCGGTCGGTCGAGAACCTGCCCATGCCGGCGGCGTTCAGGATCGACATGCGCGTCCATGAGTCCTGGTCCCGGAAAGTCTCGCCCGCCCGCTCCTGGCAGTGGATGTAGGACTCGTAATCCGCGAGGAGCATGTACTGGTCACCTTTATCGAGAAGTGAATCGACGATCGGCCTGAACAGGGCCGGGTCGTCGCGCGAGAAGAAACCGTTCTCTATCATGTCGATCGCGCGGCGCAGCTCCTGGTTCGCCCGGTAAAAATGGCGGGGGTCGTACCCGGTACGGCGCAGCGACGCGACCTCGTCGGCCGTCAGTCCGAAAATGAAGATGTTATCCGCGCCCACCTCGTCGCGTATCTCGATGTTCGCCCCGTCCAGGGTCCCGATGGTGAGGGCGCCGTTCAGCGCGAACTTCATGTTGCCGGTGCCGGAGGCCTCGGTCCCGGCGGTCGATATCTGCTCCGAGAGGTCCGCGGCGGGGATGATCTTTTCCGCGTTGGAGACGCAGTAGTTCCGGAGAAAGACCACTTTCAGGAGGCCCCTGGCGCGCGGGTCGTTGTTGACGGCATCGCCGACCGCGTTGATGAGCCTGATGATGAGCTTCGCCATCTGGTAACCGGGGGCGGACTTGCCCGCGAAGATGGCGGTGCGAGGCGCGGCCTTGAGGGTCCCGTCGATAATCCGGTTGTACAGGGTTATGAGATGGAGGACGTTCAGGAGCTGGCGCTTGTATTCATGAAGGCGCTTGACGTGGCAGTCGAACATCGAGTCGACGTCCACCGCGATGTTGTTCCGCTCCATGATGTAGCGGGCCAGCAGCTCCTTGTTGCGGCGTTTCACCGCGCGCCATTCCTCCCGGAACGAGGCGTCGTCCGCCAGTGGCGCGAGCTTCTTCAGCTCGAACAGGTCGGTCACCCATGTGTCGCCGATGCGCGACGAGATGAGCGAGGAAAGCCCCCGGTTGCAAAGCCTGAGCCACCGGCGCTGCGTGATGCCGTTGGTCTTGTTGTTGAAGCGCTCCGGCCAGAGCTCGTAGAAATCACGGAAGACCCGGTTCTTCAGGATGTCAGAGTGGATCGCGGCCACGCCGTTGACCGAGTGGCTCCCCGCGATCGCCATGTGCGCCATGCGCACCCGGCGCTCCGGCCCCTCCTCGATGATGGACATGCGCTGCACCCTGGCCTCGTCGCCGGGGCAGGCCGCGCGGACCGCGTCGATCAGGCGGCGGTTGATCTCGTAGATGATCTGTATGTGGCGGGGAAGGAGCCGCTCCACCAGTTCCACCGCCCACGTTTCCAGGGCCTCGGGGAGTATCGTGTGGTTGGTGTAGCCGAAGGTCTTCACCGTGATCTCCCAGGCCTTTTCCCAGCCGAGCCCCTCGCAATCGACGAGCAAGCGTATGAGCTCCGGTATCGCGATGGCCGGGTGCGTGTCGTTGAGCTGGATGGCCACCTTCTCGGGGAAGAGATCGAACGAGTCGTGGTATTTCCGGTACCGGCGGACAATGTCCTGGAGCGTGGCGGACACGAAGAAGTATTCCTGCTTGAGCCGGAGCTCCTTGCCCTGGGACGCGTTGTCGTTCGGGTAGAGCACCTTCGAGATGATCTCCGAGCGGGACTTGTCCTCCACCGCGCGGTGATAATCGCCATGGTTGAAATAATCGAAATTGAAATCGCGCGTTGCCTTGGCGGCCCAGAGGCGCATGGTATTGACGGTCTCGTTTCCCCAGCCGGGTATGGGCGTGTCATAGGCCATTGCCATGATCTCGTCAGCGTCGATCCAGTCGCTGTGAAATGTGCCCGCTGTATCGGTGTACTGTTTTACACCGCCGTAGAATTTGACCGGGTAGAGGTATTCCGGCCTCTCGAATTCCCAGGGGTTTCCGTAGCGGAGCCAGTTGTCCGGCGTTTCCATCTGTATCCCCCGGACGATCTGCTGGAAGAATATCCCGTATTCGTACCGGATGCCATACCCGTATGCCGGAAGCCCCAGCGTCGCCATCGAGTCAAGGAAGCAGGCCGCCAGGCGGCCCAGGCCGCCGTTCCCCAGTCCCGCGTCCCACTCCGCCTCGCGCAGCTCTTCAAGGTCGTATCCGAGCTCCATGAGCGCGCGGTGAGTGTTATCATACAGGCCGGCGTTCATGAGGCTGTTCCCCAGGGTCCTTCCCATGAGGAACTCCAGCGACAGGTAATAGACCCGCTTGGCGTCGTCCCGGTAATAGGCCTGTTGCGTCTCTATCCACCGCTCGACCAGGCGATCCCGTGCGAGGAGGGCGACGCTCTTGTATTTGTCGTGGATGGTCGCGGAGAACTCGTCCTTCGCGAGGGAATATTCCAGGTGATGGATATAGGATTGTTTCAGCGACTCGACGTCCCGCCCTTCGTGCGGATTTGTCGTAGTTGTGAGTTTGTCTCTTCCGGTTTTTTTCTTCGGCATGGCCCCCCCCTTTCGGTGAATTGTATCGCGCGGCGTAGGCCGCTGCAGGCGCTTTTCCCCGGCTTACCGGAATTCTACCTGAAATGTCGATATTGTAAAGAAATATTTTAAGGGAATCGGCAAGGCCGGGATTCCGGAAAAATGTCCGCGGCAGCGCGAATGTAATTGCTTTTTAGTTATTATAGTGTATTATTAAAGCCATGAATGTGATGAAAAAAATTCGCGTCGGAATAAGCTCCTGCCTCCTGGGGAAACCGGTGCGATATGACGGCGGACACAAGCACGACCCATACCTGACCGGTACGCTGGGCGCGTTTTTCGACTACGTGCCCGTGTGCCCGGAATCCGAGGCCGGGCTCGGCACTCCGCGCGAGGCAATGCGCCTGGTCGGCAACCCGGCTTCCCCGCGGCTTGTGACGCAGGAGTCGGGGAAAGACCTGACGGCGCGGATGGAACGCTGGATCGCGGACAGGCTTCTCGCCCTCGCGGCCGAGGACCTCTGCGGCTTCATATTCAAAAGCGACTCGCCCTCAAGCGGCATGGAGCGGGTCAAGGTCTACGACGAAAAAGGGAACGCGCGGAAATCCGGATCGGGCCTGTTCGCCCGCGCCTTCATGGAGCGCTTTCCGCTGGTCCCGGTCGAGGACGAGGGCAGGCTCCATGACGTGGGGATCAGGGAAAACTTCATCGTGCGGGTCTTTGCGTACCACCGCTGGAAGGAACAGGTGGCGCTTGACCGCAGGCCGGCGGCAGTGATCACTTTCCATGCCCGGCACAAGTACCTCCTGATGGCTCACAGCCCTTCGATACAGAAAGAGCTGGGGAGACTGGTGGCCGGCGTGAAGGGTATGAAGCCGGGCGATTTTCTCCGGGAGTACGAGACGCTCTTCATGCGGGCGTTCGCGTGCCTCTCGACCCCGAAAAAGAACACGAACGTGCTGATGCATTGTGCCGGTTATTTCCGCGACCGGATCACGGCAGGCGAGAAGAAGGAGCTCCTGGATATCATCGAGCAGTACCGGAAGGAGCTCGTGCCCCTCATCGTACCGGTGACCCTCATACGGCACTTCGTTCGGAAGTACGGCGAGGAATACCTCGCGGACCAGTATTACCTGGACCCCCATCCCCTTGAGCTTAAATTGAGGAACCATGCCTGAAAGAGCGGACCCGGCAATCATCAGATCGCTGCTGGAATCGCAGACCACCGGCGTGCTGGCGACCGAGCGGGATCGCCGCCCGTACGCCAACCTGATCGCGTACTCGTTCGACCCGGACCTCAGGCAGATCTATTTCGTGACGCCGTGCACGACCGCAAAATACGGCAACCTGAGCATGAACCCGAACTGCTCCCTGCTTGTCGACACCAGGACGAACGATCCCGCCGATTTCAGCAGTGCCGCGGCGCTGTCCGCGATCGGCCGGGCGGTCGAGATCACCGGCGAGGAAAAATCTGCGCGGATGAGGGCGCACGCGGACCGGCTGCCGGGTCTTGCAGCATTTATTGACTCTCCCGCGATGGCGCTCTTCCGGATCGAAGTCGAATCGTACATTCTCGTAAACGGGCTTACCGATATCTCCGTGTATCACCCCTGATACAGTAATCCAGAACACCGAAAAACCCGGCAAGCAAAAAGTTCTGGACAGGGTATGTAATTTTACATTATCATCACCGTTATAAAAAAAGGGGACACTATCCGCCGTGTTGGACTACTATAACTTTAAGGAGCCAGGGAAGTGCTGCTGACCAGTAACCTGTCCGAAAAAAAAACAGAGCTCTTCTCTGAACATTACAACAGCCTGTATTCCGTTGCCTTCAGCTCCGTGTATTCGAAAATCGGGAACTATCATGACGCCGAGGACATATGCCAGGAGGTCTTCCTCCGCTTCTACCGGAAGCTCGATGAGATCGAAAGTCCGCGGAAATGGATATTTGGCGCGCTCCGCCTGGTGGTCTTCGATTACTATAAGAGAAAGGGAAAGAACGATATTGATATTGAAACCATGTTCGAAGACGTCAGTATGAGCTTCGTGAACGGATTCAGGGACACCCGCATGGTGATCCAGCAGGCCCTCGACGGCCTCTACAGCTCGGTCGATGAAACGGAGCGCGCTCTGTTTGACCTCACGGCCGTTCATGGCTTCTCCCTCAGGGAAGCGGCCCTGCACCTGGGGCTCTCCTACAAGCAGGCGCGTATCCGGTACGACCGGGCTTCGAGAATGCTGATGGACCATTTCAGAAAGGCCGGCATCAACAGCCTGGAGGACCTCCTGTGAGCCGCCCCGACGATATCATTAATCTCCTGGAGAGGTACCGGTTCCGGTCGACGATTGATCCCGCGATCCGGCACCGTATCCTCAGATCAAAAAAACGTACTCATGCCCTGATTCTGGGTAGTGAAACCAAGGCATCTCCTTTCATTTCCCCCATTGTCTCTCTTTATTACCGGCTCAGGAGCCTGGGCATCGGCGCCACCCTGAGGGGGAGCGCCAGGCTTATGAGCGGTGCTGCGGCCTTTGTGCTCGTACTTGTTGTCGTTTCCGCTGCCCTTACACTGCGGTACACGGTCTTTGACAGGGGGCCCCTGGTGATCGCCAGGGGAGTGGTCACCTTTAAGGCAGGGAGCGCGATCCTTTCAAGTGAAGGCGAAACGGACCGGGAGGCGGCCATTGGCGACATCGTCTCCGGCGGCATAACGGTGGAAACCGGTGCCATGTCCCATCTGAACATCCAGCTGGGGGACACTGCCGTTTTCAGTATCCAACCGTACTCGCGCGTGCGGCTATCCTCGCTCTTCGAAAAGGGTGCGGCTCTCCTCGACCTCGAGGAGGGGAGCCTCCTCTCCCGGCTGAAGGCCCTGAGGGGCAGGTCATCCTACTCCATCCGCACCAGGAACTGCTACGCCGCGGTGCGGGGTACGGAATTCAGCGTCGCGTATGACGGCGCCGCCACCACTGTGGCCGTGAAAGAGGGCACGGTGATGGTCTCGCGCCTGGATGCCCGGAGCGGGAAGATGCTTGAGCAGAGGCAGATCGGGGCCGGCTATACCGCGGTGATACGCGACACGCTCGAGGTGCGCCCTGTCAGCGGCCTTGAAACCCTCGAGCTGGAGCGGGTATCCGTCACGCCCTACTTAAGCGACGTGGAGGAGATGGACAGAGAGGAGCTCGGGGAAGAGGCGAAACTGCAGGAGGAGCGCGAGGAAGATATACAGAAGAAGATCAACGCCGAGCTGGGAATTCTCACCATCGAGGAAATCCGCGAGAAATACGGCCAGGTCCACGAGATATGCCTCCACAACGGCAGGATCTACCTGGGGGCCATACTCTCCCGCGGCGACATCTTCACCATCCGGACAACGCACGGTATCGTGCGCGTCCCCGCGGCAAAGATCATGAAGACCCGGGCGCGGTAGCGGCGCGCTCAGGGCAAAAACAGGAAATAATTATTGGGGAAAACAGTAAAAAATGCGTCATCATCACCATGCACGCCCGAGGTGATTGTTTCATACTCATCGTCAAAATCACCGTCGCCGTTCAGGTCGGACTCGCCATTGACATACCCGCCGATAATCAGATCGCCCGAGCCATTTACCGTGATTCCAAGGCCCATATCTTCCAGATCTTCGAAAGGAAGGTAACTGCTGCTCCCCAGCCTTTTTGACCAGAGGGGGTCGCCATGCCGACTGAATTTTGCGATAAAGACGTCCCCGCCCCCGTACACGCCTTCATCTTCTGCGCCACCGTCATCGGAACTTCCATTGCCGTTCAGGTCAGCATTCCCGGTAACCATCCCTGTAACGAAAACCGCGCCGCTGCCGTCCACGGCAAGGCCGTGGCCCTCGTCATTCTCGCTTCCCCCGAGTCTCCTGGCCCAGAGATGGTTTCCCTGAGAATCGAACTTTGCAATTACAATATCACTCCCCCCATAACAGGAGTCTGACGGATCCTCGGGGAGCCCTGTGTCTATCACACCGCTTGCGTTAAGATCGGTACTGCCGTACACGCGGCCGATAAGGACGATGTCGTCATACCTGTCAACAGAAACATGATATGCGTTATCAATCAGTCCGCCGCCCAGCCTCCTGGCCCAGGCAAGCTCACCCGATAATGAATCGAACTTTGCTATGAATATGTCATCACTTTCTTGAAATGTCTCACTTCTTTCCCCGGTAACCAAACTAGAACTAACGTAATCGCCGTTCAGGTCCACATTACGATTAATGTGGCCCGTGACAATAATATTGTTCTCGTTGTCATGGGCGATTGAACAGCCACGATCAGTGTAGCTACCGCCGAGCCTTTTCGCCCATTGAGGATCACCCGATGAATTGAACTTTGATATGAATATGTCCTTCTCGCCATGGATATCTTCCTGTGTCTCCCCGGGATCGGTAGTATCGCCATCGCCGTTCAGATCCGCGGCATCATCCATAAAGCCAGTGACGATAATAGAGTCTTCATGGTCCACCGTGACACCCCGGGCCGCGTCTCCCCCAGTTCCGCCGAGACGAATGGCCCAGAGATGTGTGCCCGATGAATCGAACTTTGATATGAATATGTCGTACTCGCCATGAACTCCCGCCGGTGCTTCCCAGGGATCAGTAGTATCGCCGTCGCCGTTTAAATCCGCGTCTATCGTAATCTGCCCGACCGCCACGATGTTGTTTTCACTATCGGAGGCCACCTGCAGGGCCTCATCCGTTACTGTTCCGCCAAGCCTTTTAGACCATTGATGCGCACCCGATGGATCAAATTTTGAGATAAATATATCGTTGCCTTGAAAATTATATGGGCCGATAGACTCTGTAAAATTATCAAGCGTGCGGCTGCCGTCAAGGTCCGCTCCATCAGTCACGCTGCCGGCGACAATGATGTTGCCCGACCGGTCGAAGGTTATTGAATTAACCCTATCGCTATTCGTACCCCCGAGGCGCATGGACCAGGGGTCCCTGTCTTTGATCAGGTACCGGAACCCGCCCGTGGAATCCAGCGCCAGGTGGCCGATGTCGTCGCACTGCAGCGACAGGAACGCGAGAGCCAGTGCAATATAAAGGTTTCCGATTTTCATGATTATACCCCTTTTCCTGCTACTCGTATGATGTTCCGGCCTGTATCGGCGGGCCGACCCCCGTCCCCGGGGGCGAAATAATGCATAAGGACAGCCATGTCAGAACCTCACCCCGATACCCGCTTCCGCGTAAACGAACCCGAGAAGCCCGCTCTTCTCGATGATTGCCGCGTACCCGAATCTGGCGGTGAGGAGCAGGGTTTCACGCAGGGTGAATCCCAGGACAAGCTCGGCCCGCCCCATGGGCTGGAAGGATCTTTCGGTGCGCCATGTGGCCACCGGCATTCCATTGTAGAGAAAGCGCGTCCCGTGCTTCAGGGTAGTATGGCTCACCCCGCCGGCCAGGCCCAGGCCCAGGTAAAAGAATTCCCGGACGGGAATGCGATAGCGCGCCGCAAGGAGGATTGGCACCATGGTGTAGCCGCGGATCATGAAATTATTCGGGGTAAATGCGAGATAACCCGCTTCAACCCCCAGATCGACGTACCTAATGGCAGGCTTGTTGATATAGAAGGCCCCCATGCCACCGAGGCCATAGCGGCACATCTTCGCGAGATCGCCCACCGGGTAGGCGAAGACGAAGCGCCCCTCGAAGTTCAGGCCGATCTTGCGTATCGAGCTTATGGCCAGGGAATCCTCCGACTCGTATCCATCTTCATCGATTGACCTGACGCTGAAATAGTGCGTGGCCTCTGCATTGAGGCCGGTACCCCTGAAAGTCGTAACACTCGTTTCTCCCAGCTTTTTTTCCCGGTTTTCCGCCCAATCGTACACCGCGTACTTCACCACCCTGCCGTCCCTGTCCACGGCGGGCTTCCAGGTGAGCATGATGTTGAACCGGTTTCCCACCTGCTTGACCACCGAGAACAGGCCGTTCGTGGGCGCGCCGGGCGGCTCGTTCGTCTTTATCGTAATCTCGTTGCTCGGCACTGACTCCTTCCCCTCCCTGTCGATGGCGGTCACGTACACGTAGTACGTGGTCTTCCGCTCCAAGCCGCGGACCGTATGGCTCCGTGTTATGCTCGAAGCCACCTTTTTGTGCCGTGCTGGCCCCGCCTTCTTTACGTAGACATTATAGTACCGCGGGGTCCGGTAGGGGGCGTTCCAGGTGAGCCGCAGGCTCTTCTCGTAGGGCCTCCCCGCGAGTCCCGTGGGATTCGACCTGGTCATGAAGAGCACTTCTTCCCGCTTGAGCGTGTACTCCTCGGGGCTGTCGATTTTGTCCCGCAACACAAACTTCTCGTTGTCCTCCTCGACGACATAGGCTTCGAGGGATTTCCCGTTCGCCAGCCTGATGAAGACTTTGCCCAGGTAGATGGGCGTGTAGAGCACGCGAAGGATGGCCGCGTTGGCATAACGTTCGGACCTGCCTGTTTTCCTGTTGATGACCGTGACGCCTCCGCCCGATTCGTTAACGATCCTCCCCTCCACGATGGGACCGCTCCTGAGGAAGAGGTACTCTGCCGACGCCCGGGTCCTTCCCGTGACGATGAGTAGTGCGGCGGCGAAGGCAATAATAATCAGATACGACACAGCATGTTTTTTCATAGGCGCTTTTTCCCGGCGGGACGGCGTGCGCTGTTCCCCCATAAAAATGTATGGCGGCAGATACCGGCACGTGGCCCTATCGCCGGCTGAGCAAAGAATGCACGTACTTCCCACGGTTAGTCTTTCCATTGATAGCTTTTTTATACTTTTATACATCAGGAAATGTCAAATGTAATTTTATTAAAGGCCGGGTCTACAAACGTCAGGCGACTTTTGCCGAACTCCACGCACGCGCCATCACATAATTACAGTGTGGGATGCTGTGCCGATGTGCCCTTTTTTTTTAAAAAAAACAGGGCACTTTTTTCCCCGTCGGCATACGTCCTTGGTGAGTCGCGCAGATCAGATCATCATACGACATTACAGGGGTACTCATCATGAACATGAACACTGGGAAAACATGGAACCATTCCGTTGCGGGACTGGCGGCCGCGGTCATCGCGTTGGCATGCCTGTCATGTACAAAAGAAGGCCCGCCCGTCACCGTCGTTACCTTCACGGTTGGCACGACACATCTTGTCCGGGAAAACGAGCCCCCGCGCCGACTCTGCACGGGGGAGACGTTGAATAAGGGAGACCGTATCATTACCGGGGAAAACTCCGAGGTTGCCATCCAGGCGGGCGGCACGATACTCATTAAGGTGCTCCCGAACTCGGCGGTGGCGCTCTCATCCCTCCTCGAGTCGGGGAGATGCTCTCTCTTCCAGGAGAGAGGGAAAATTCTGTCGAAAAGCAAAAAGCTTATGAAGGGCGAAAGCTATCTCGTCCACAACCGAACCGCGATCGCGGCCGTCAGGGGCACGGAATTCATGGTCACCTTTGAGCGGGGCGTCTCGAGCGTCGCCGTGGCAGAAGGGAGGGTCGAGGTGACGAAAATCGAAACCGGCGAAAGACGATTCATCGGGGAAGGCGGCAAAGCGGTGATTTCCGATGCGTTTGATCGGGTTCCCCTGCAAAAAGTCGATTTTCTCTACATACAAAAGGTCTCCATCGTTCCCTTCGTCGATGACCTGAAAGATATCGATGTTGAGTCCGCAAAGGAAATCGAAAAAGGATTCCGGCCCGAGGAAAAGAGGATCGACGCGGAGATCGAAAAGCTCCTGTCTGTGTCGCTCATTGAAATGCTGAAGATGTACGGCAAGATCGACGTGGTGAAGCTTTACTCGGGTAAGACGATTCGGGGAATCATCACGGAGCGCGGCGAGGAGATCGTTATCCTGACGCCCGGGGGCACTGTCTCGGTTCCGCGGGTTAAAGTACAAAAGACCATGGTCGTGACCGCCCTGCGAGGAGGCGATCACCGGTGAGGGAATGCGCGCGGCATCGGGATGATATCCAGGTTCTGCCCTCTCTCCGTTACCGGATCAAGGGACACAATGGGCATTATGTCACCCGGGCCATTACCAAACCGGTCAGAGTTTCCTATAAAATGTTGCATAAAGCAACTGCATGTTGCTTTATGCATCGCAACACTATATTTTTGTTACTCTCCCTTTATTGATTACCCTCTGAATTGATCTTTACTTTCATGCCTTGTGGCAATAAAGCGTAAATCACGCATTATTCCAATTCATTTTAGCGCATAAACAATGAAAATGCCCCCAAATATTCAAAGCGCGAATAAATCATTTTTTTCGTTTTAATGGCATGGTACTTGCATTATATAACCTGATAGAAGCATTACCATGGTCGATTAAAGCTCTATGACGAGTTTATAATATGCAATGGGTGCTTTGATTATGATACTCAAGATGTTTCTCATAATGGGAACGATCCTGATTGTCGGTTTTGTTTGTGCAATCTGGGGTCTCCGATTGTCAGCCGTGCAGGCAAGTCGTCACGGAGGAAAGCTATTGAACCGGTCAGAGTTTCCTATATAATTCATTGGATTTTTATTAGATGATTATTAATTACATTACAGGAGGTTCTAATGAAACAAAAATTCAATATCAGTCTGTTGTTGCTTTCAGGATTATTCATCCTGGCATGTTCAAGCGCACCCTCGACGGTTCAGTCGACCGGCAATATGGCACTTGATGGACTTAACTCCATGCTGTCAAGAGTACCGGTAGATGGGTATCCTTCCGGAGAAGCGATGACCAAAAAGGACTGGAATGGAATGATCAAGGCTGCCATTCCCGTGGTCAGGGAAGTGCTTCCACAAGTTCCGCAGGGCTACAATCTCTAGGTCACCGGGCATACCGACGGGGTCGCCGGAGTCACTTCCGGTTATAATTATAACCTGAGTAACCAAAGGGCCTACGGTGTATGGAGCGAGCTTCGGAAAAGAGGAATCACTGACGGAAAGCTCACGTACCGCGGGGCTGCGGGGACCCTTAAAAATAAAGGCTGTGAGATGAACGATGACTGTCAGCGCAGGGTTACTTTCAGGGTGGTGCCCCGGTAACGCGTAAAAACGATCGGGGCTGCCGGGTACAGAGCGGCCCCGATCGGTCATTTCAGTTCAATCATAATATTGGGAGGTCCATGATGGCAAGCTTGAAAACAATTGAAGGAATCGGTCCGAAATACGCTCAAATGCTTCGAAAGGCGGGACTGCGTTCTACCGGCCAGCTCCTGAAAAAAGGCTCTACTCCAGTGGGGAGAAAACAGATAGCGAAAGCTTCCGGTATCAGTGAAAAGCTCATACTTGAGTGGACAAATCACGCCGACCTCTTCAGGATCAAGGGTGTGGGTGAAGAATACGCGGACCTGCTTGAAGAATCCGGGGTCGATACCGTTGTGGAGCTCGCCAAACGAAAGTCTGATAACCTTCTGGACGCCATGTGTAAAACCAACGATAAGAAAAAGCTTGTCCGTAAGGTCCCCGCTATCTCCATGGTGGAACGGTGGATCAGTCAGGCTAAAAAGCTGGATCGTATTATAAAGCATTGATTAGTATCTCCCTGTGCTTTATTAGCAGCAGAATAAAATTATTACAGGAGGAGTCAATGGAAACGTGGTTACCGTGGATCATTCAGCTAATAAGCGGTGCGGCAGGCGGGGTTGGCGCAGGACAGGTGCTCAAGAATCAGTCTCTGGGCAAGGTCGGTGATGCCATTTCCGGCGTTGTCGGCGGCGGATTGGGCGGTATAATTCTTAATATGCTAATCGGCCTTCAGTCGGGCGGAGCAGCGATGGACCCCGCCACGATCGGCGCTGATGTTGCTGGAGGCGGTTTGGGCGGTGCGGTTGTAATGCTTATCGTCAGCGTTATAAAGAAGGCTCTCGGTAAATAATCGACGCTAACGCAATGACTGCAAAATAAAAAAGCGCGGGTATGATCCTCGCTTATTTGTTTTATTAAACCGAAATTTTTCAGTACGAATACCGGATTTTTTAATCACAGATTGCAGCATTGTCATGAGGTCATAGCATATACTGGTGAGAAATTTTAAGGCCCCTGTCCAGTATTATTCCTGTTGACAGGGGCGGAATTGAGCTCTGATAATACTCATTGTGTCACCCTGGAACTTTGCCGGAGAGGTAGCACAATCCTGTATTTTTAATAATGATCCGCTCTGGCGAGCGGATCATTTAAATATCTAGTAAAGTGCTGCCTCTTCACAAAAGGCGAACGGGACACAACGGGCCTTATCGGCAGCAAGTATGAGATCAAATCGATATTTTAAACAAAAAAATGGACAGCGCTATTCCCCGAACCGGCGGAGGAATCGCCCCTCTGCTTCCGCGTTTCCGATGAGGATAAGCTCGTTTTCCCGGTCCATGGGCAGGTGAGGATCGGGATTAATAACCATCCCCGAGGGGTTTTTCACTGCCACTACTGTGCACCCGGTGGACTGTCGTATGTTGGATTCCACAAGGCTTTTACCCTCAAGCCCGGGAGGGACCCTCATCCGAAAGATGTCCAGCCCCTCAGCCAGCATCACTATGTCGGAGCTCTCGAGGTAGTTGTAAATGGTATTGGCCCCGAGGGAGGCGTTGGACATCACGAAATCCGCCCCTGCCCGGTGGAGCGTAGAGACGTTCCGGTCCGCATCGGCACGGCTTATGATCTGCATGTCGGGCCGCAGGCTCCGGCAGTATTTAGTCAGGTAGATATTCGTTGCGTCGTCGTGGGTGGTGAGAATGGCCGCCGGCGCCCGGTCAATGCCGGCTTTTTTCAGGGTATCGATATCGGCTGCGTTTCCCTCCACGAAATCCCTTCCCGGGCGGCCCGTTAAAGGGTTCTTGTCGATCATCACATAATCGATCTTACGATCCTTCAATGACGACGCCACGGAGTACCCCACCCGCCCGGCCCCGATGATGATGACCGGGTCCGCCGATACCTGGTAAATGCACATCAGCTCCTCGTAGCGCATCATCTGCTTCTCGGAGCCGGCGATGACCAGGACGGTGGTCGGTGTTATGATCGTGTCGGGCTCCGGAACGGAGAACTTGCCGCGGTCCCAGATTCCCACTGCGGCCACGCCGATAACCTCCCGGAGGCGGCTCTCCCGGAGGCTTTTCCCCACCAGGGGAGTTCCCATTACCGGCGTTTCGGCGATAACCAGGTCGTCGAACCTTCCGATGGCGTTTGCTCGCCGATCCCCACCGATGGTTCTCCGGGCAAGGGAGCGGCCCAGCATGTCGGAAAGCTGGAGCACCAGGGTCGCTCCGGCCATGGTAAGAATGTCCACGGATTCCGGCGAATCGGCGATGCAGATAACAGGGACCTGGTCGTTGACTTCCCTCACGGTGAAGGCCACGTTGGTGTTCACCTCATCGGAGTTGGCCGCAACCACCAGCACGGCGCGACTGGCGCCCATAAGGCGGTATGTTTCCGGGTCATCGATGTCCCCCACGGAGACCCGCAATCCACGGTCGTAAAAATCAAGGGCGCGCTGGATGTCATCAATCACCAGGGTGTAGTCCTTTCCGTGGTCCAGGATCTTCCGAATGAGCGCCGCCGTTACGGGATTGTACCCGGTAATGATGACATGGTTTTTGACATGGGAGGGAAGTTCGTGCGGGGTCCTGCTCCTGCGCTCCGCCTCTATCCAGGGGGCGTAGAAGAACTGGATGAACGTGAAGGGCAGAAGCACCAGGAGCAGCACCACGCCCGACATGAGCACTATTATTGAAAAAAACTTTCCCGCGTCTCCGGTAAAGGTGATGTCCCCGAACCCCAGGGTGGTCATGACCGTCAGGGTCCAGTAGAAGCCGGTGACCCATGAGTGCTCCCGCCCCTCGTGGGCCATGATGTAATGAAATATGACGCTGTACGCGGTGACGAGGAACACCAGGAGAAGAAAGAATTTCACCAGGAGCTTGATGTTTTTTCTGGTGTTCTTGCTTTGAAAAAAATAGCTGAATTGTGAACTGAGAAATTTCATGGGCTGTTCCAGGGATATTCAGTGGTTAATCGGCCACCTTCCCGGGAAGGTGTAACAGAGCATGATGAATAATTCAAGCAGTATTCTTTTCGCATCATCAATTGATATAGTATTGAATGACGTCGTTCAGCATCAAGGATTGTGCACCCTCTCCGGTGACAGCCCATGCGACCGAATGCGTTTAGTGTGAATATCCAGTAAAGTGCTGCCTCTTCACAAAAGGCTAACGGGACACAATGGGTCTTATCGTCAGCAAGTATGGAAGATCGAATAACAAATATCAACACAAAAAGCGCAGGACAGGGGGCTTAAAATTTGGCCCGCAATCAGTCAATCAACAACCGGCCCGCTACTTCACGACAATTGAATAAACGACTGAGTATTGCGCTGGGTCCAGGGATGTAAAGGCCGTCCAGGCGCTGTTCTTCCAGTAACCGGCGACAGAGACACCTGAGCTGTTATTGCTGACTCCTCCGGCATACACGTCAGACCCCGATACTGCAAGGGAATAGACTGACGTAGAGTCCTCAAACCCGTTCCATTTGCCGTTCTTCCAGCAGCCTCCCACTCTAACATTGGAGCTGTTTGTGCTGTATCCGCCGACATACACATCTTTCCCGGATACTGCCACGCAAGCAACATATGAATTTTTTGTCACATCCAGCGGCTTAAGCCAGGTGCAGGTGTTATTTTTCCAATAAAGGGGGGTAGAAAGAACATCTGTTTGTATCCCGCTGGCATACACATCGTCCCCGGACACTGCAATAGAATGAATGCTCCTCTTGCCGTGTTGGGCGGCACAAGACCGGTCCATGACTCATTTTTCCAGTAACCGGGGACCACAAGAGGGGAGTTGTTTGTGTTGTATCCGCCGGCATACACATCATCCCCGGAAACAACCATTGAAGCGACCCCTGAATGACCCTCAGGATCAAGTTTAATAAGCCCGATCTATTTTTTAAATTATAGAATATGCAATATATTGCTTATTCTATAATTTATTTGCGAAAAACACCGTATATTATAGTATTTTGAGCAATATTTTGCTTAAATAACTTAAATAATAAAATATAGACATATCGAATTATATAAATAAGCAATATATTGCTTATTCTATTGACAAATAATACAATTATTATTATTTTATTATATCAAAGGTGAAAATATGGAACTAACTGATATCGGATCTATCATCGAGAAAAGGAGAAAACTGCTGCATGTAAACCAGTTTGATATTTGCAGGGTGGCTGAAATTTCGCAGCGAACACTTACTGCGATTGAAAATGGAAAAGGAAACCCTTCGCTTAACACTCTGATCAGAATTTTGGATATCCTGGGGTTGAAAATTGAAATCAAGGTAAAGAATAATTAAATGTCACAAAAAGGTAAAGTATTCTACAACGGCAGATTTGCTGGTATAATAGAGAAAACAGATAATAGTGATTATATATTCACCTATGATGATGAATATTATATCGATCCCTCGACAGAAAGCATAAGCCTTTCTCTACCAAAAAGCAAAAAGACCCATCACTCAACAATACTTTTTCCATTTTTCTCGGGACTTCTAAGCGAAGGAACAAACAGAGAAATCCAATGCAGGGTATTAAAGATAGATAGCCATGATTTTTTTACACGACTTATAAAAACTGCAAATTCTGATACAATTGGCCCAGTAACTGTTGAGGAGTATATTTCATGACACATTGCCTTGGATGTTTAAAACAAATTACAACAGATTCAGTGTATTGCAACGCATGTATAAAAAATGTTTTCAACAACTGCAAACTTAATCCCGCTGCACTTGATTTTGATAGAAATAAATATACATCTATTAAATATGACATGAGCGGGCATTTTTCTATATCCGGGGTTCAGGATAAAATATCTCTTAAGATTGAAAACAAAAAGCTAGTGCCGACGGAACGAGGTGGACAATATATCTTGAAACCAATTCCGGAGACAAGTGTTCCTCGATTTCAGAAAGACATCCCGGCTAATGAGCATATTACAATGCAAATCGCCAAGCAGTTGTTTAAAATTAAAACTGCCGAGAATGCTCTTATTCGTTTTAGTGACGGTGAACTCGCATATATAGTTAAACGGTTCGATGTTGTTGAAGGTGGTAAAATTCCTCAAGAGGACTTCTGTCAACTTTTACAAATAAGCGAAGAAAGTCATGGAAATAACTACAAATATGATTCAAGCTATCAAAATGCGGCAGAAATAATTATACGATCTTGTCCGGCGCATAAAATAGAGATTGAAAAATTCTATTTTTTAGTATTGTTTGATTATTTTTTTTCAAATGGTGATGCACATCTTAAAAATTTCTCACTCGTCCAATCCATCGATAAAGACTACATTCTTTCCCCCGCATATGATCTACTCGCAACATCACTTCATTTTCCTGATGAATCAAGGATGGCCCTTGATCTTTTTGATGATTATGAAACCGAGAGTTTTAAAAAAAATGGTTTTTATAAAAGAGATGATTTTTTACATTTTGCTGAGATTCTAAAAATTAACACACAGCAGGCGGTCAGATATATAGAAAGATTTTATAATTTGGAAGATAAATGCCGGATCATGATTGAAAGATCATTTCTGACTCCAGAAGCAAAAATACAATATGCATTACTTTTCACGGATAGACTGAAGGCGATGAAAGATTAGCTTAATATAGATTTGATCATATAGGATTTTGCACCCTCTTCGGTAAAAGCTCAAGGGACACAATGAGTCTTATCTGAACCAGTATGGGAGATGAATTGAGCAATATCAACACAAAAAGCGCTGGACAGGGGGCTTAAAATTCTTGCCCTGAGTTTGTCGAAGGATCACGCGCGTTGAAATAAGGGTGATTGGGTAAGAAACGAGGAGTCCAGGGGACTAGAGCCGTAAGCATAGCCTACCGCTTTTTTTCAATGTACGCTGCCATGTCCCCCGGCATAGGCGACTCGAACGTGATCCGCTCCCCCGTTACCGGGTGGGCCAGGGCAAGCCGTGAAGCGTGAAGCAGGTGCCGCGGCGCCTCCATCCAGGGGAGGGGATCGTAGTTTCCCGTCCTGGCGCTCCGCACGAACTCAAGGAACTGGTCATCCGTCCTGCCGTAGAGTTTGTCCCCGGCAAGGGGATGGCCCGCGTGGGCGAGGTGGATCCGTATCTGGTTGGTACGGCCCGTTGCCGGGAGGCAGCGGACCAGCGTGGCGTCAGCGAGCCGCTCGATCACCTCGAACCGGGTCGACGCGGCACGTGCGCCCGGAGTACCCTCCGGCACGACCCTCTGCCTGATGGAGACGGCGCTGGCCGGGTCCGGCGCGATCCCTCCGCCCACCTCGAACGAGTCTTCGGCGATAACGCCCCGGGCCACGGCCAGGTACTCCTTGTCCACGGTTCCCTGCTCGAACTGGCGCGTGAGCGCACGGTGCGCTTCATCGGTTTTCGCCACAACGATGATTCCGCTTGTTTCGCGGTCGAGCCGGTGCACGAGTTTGACCGGGCCGCCGAAACCGGCTGCCTTCATCCGCTCGCGCAGTATATAGATGAAGGTGTTCTTGATGAAGTTGCCATCCGCGTGGGAAGGCAGATTGCCGGGCTTGGCCGCTGCGAGGAAGCTTTCCTCCTCGTGCAGAATCGTGATGTTCCGGTCCACGGGCGGCTCCCTGAGCTCGACCGTGTAGGAGACGATGTCGCCTTTCCGTAAAAGGTACCCCGGCGCCGAGGGCGCGTCGTTGACCGTAACGCTTCCTTCGCGGATGATCGCCTCCCACGCGGCGCGGTCGTGGTACCTGAACCGGCCGCACAGGAAATCGATGAGCGGGGTACCCGCGTGGGTTGCATGGATGCGTGATGAGAGGGTGGTTAGTTCGGGCATATAATAGTGCAATTAGATTACATAATACACATATAGTCGGTCATCGCGAGCGTAGCGAAGCGCCCTTCGACTTCGCTCAGGGACCACTTGGTTGCCGAGCGGAGTCGAGGCATGCTTCGTCGTCCCGATTCCATCGGGACTTCTCGCAATGACATATGACCAAGTGACTCGTTCTACAGGTTCATGACCGCCATGAACGCTTCATGGATAGCCTTGTCGATCCGGGCCGGCTTGTCCGAATCGCCGATGACCGTGTAGGGGATCCCGGTATCCTTGAGCGCGTCCGCCACCCTGCGCACGGAGCGGGATCCGACCGCGTTCACCACGTTGTCGAACTGCATCGAGTCGGTCTTCCCTTCCCTCTCGAACGTGACCAGGCCGTTTTTAAGCGACAGGACTTTAGCGCCGGTATAGACCGTGATCCCGTAGCGCTTCACGCTGCCCATGAGCACCCAGCGCGTGGACCGTCCCACCTCGGCCGCGGCCTTGGGCAGCATCTCGAAGATGGTCAGCTTCTTCGTGCCGCGGGTGCAGAGGTCGCGGAGCCGCTCGATCGTCTCGGCCTCGTACATGAAGAGAAAGTGCATGGCCTCGGGCGTGAGGGTGCCCTTTGCCGCCAAAAACTCTGCGGTCTCCAGGCCCACGGCCCCGCCGCCGATCACGGCGATGTCCCTGCCCAGGGGCGGGTCGTACATGAGCACGTCCCAGGCGGACACGGTCTTCGGGTCGTCGATCCCCTCGATCCGCGGCTTGACCGGCTCGGCGCCCTCGGCCGCGATGATATAATCGGGTTTCTGCTCTTTTATGAAATCTACGGTAACTTCTTTTTCCAGGATGACGTCAATGTCGTACTTGTCGAGCATCGAGTCGTAGTAGTTGATGAGCTCCCATATCTCGTGCTTGTGGGGCGGCGCACCCGCGATCCAGAGTTGGCCGCCGATGCGGTCAGACTTCTCGTACAGCTCGACCCGGTGTCCCGCCTCGGCCGCGCGCACGGCGGCCTCAAGCCCGCCCGGGCCCGCGCCGATCACCATGATTTTCTTCTGCGGCGATGCCTTCGGGATGACGCGCTCGCCTTCGAACCCGGCGCGCGGGTTGGCGATGCAGTAGACCGCCTTGCCGCTGAAGATGCTGTCCGTGCACCCCTGGTTGCAGGCCACGCAGGGACGTATCTCGTCCGTTTCGCCGGAGGCCGCTTTCTGCGGCCAATACGGGTCCGCTATGAGGACCCGCGCCAGGTTCACGATGTCGCAGTACCCGTCTTTCAGGAGCTGTTCCGCGGAATAGGGGTCCGATATCCGGTTCGACGCGCTCACCGGCACGGAGACCTCGCGCTTCACATTCATCGCCAGGTAAGAGAAGACCGAGCGCGGCGCGTCCATGGGAAGCTGGGGAACGGGCGCCTCGTGCCAGCCGCCCGTGACGCTGATCATGTCGACGCCGGCCTTCTCGTACATGCGGGCTATTTCCGGCGTCTCGGAGCTGGTATTGCTGCCGGTGACGAAGTCGTTGCCCGCCATGCGGACCGACAGCGGGTAGTCCGGCCCGAGCTTCGCGCGCATTGTCTCCACGATCTCGCGGGCAAAGCGGGCGCGGTTCTCAAAGCTCCCGCCGTACTCGTCCGTACGCTGGTTTTTCAGGGGCGAGAGGAACTGCGTGATCAGGTACCCGGCCGAGCCGATGATCTCCACGCCGTCGAACCCTGCTTCCTTTGCCCTGAGGGCGGCGGCCACGAATCCTTCCTGGGTCTGCCTGATGTCGTCGAGGGTCATCTCGCGCGGCACGAGCTTTGAGTACTTGGAATAGATCGGGGAGGGCGCGACCGGGACGGGACCTCCCATGAATTTCGAATAAGAATAGGCGCCGGCGTGGAAGAGCTGAATCCACGCCCGTGCCCCCTCTTTCTTGATAAGGGACGCGACCTTCGCGAAGTCCGCGATCTTCTCGTCCGAATCGATTACGAGGATCACCTTGCCGCTCCCCACCTCGTCAAACCCTACCGGCCCGACCGTGACGATGCCGGCCCCGCCGCGGGCCCGCTCGGCGAAGAAGTTGTAATACTTTTCGTTGAGCTTCCCGTCATAGGAATACATGAGGCCCAGCGCCGGATACGATATCCGGTTCTTCACGACCGTCCTGTTGACGGTGATGGGGCTGAAAAGCATGTCGAACATAGGACCCTCCTCGATTTACAACGGTTACGGCAACGGCTGCTCCCCCCCCCGGGGGGGGGACCGCTGCCGGTTACTTAAGCATGGTGCCCATTCTGGCGTAGACTTCCAAGGCTTCCTTCACGGTCCGGTCGATGACTTCCTTGACCGTGGGCATGTCGTTGATAATGCCCTGGACCTGCCCGGTAAGATGCACGCCGTATTTAAGATCGCCGTTTTCAGTGGCGCACCGTATCTTGTCAAACGCAGTGGACATGTGGGCCAGTTTCATCATGTTTGCCGGCTGGGCCAGCATCCCCAGCATGAGCTTGAAAAGCGGCAGTTTCAATTCCCGCGCGATCCGCGGTCCCACGATCATGGCCCTCGGCAGGCTGATTCCCTGCCTGATCGATTTTTCGGCCTGGGGCGACTTGAGCACGCGGCAATACAGCCCGTCGAACCGGTTGGAATATATCGTGTCGTCGATGCTCGCTTCGATCTGCGCTTTCTTGGTGAGCTCGTGCACCGGGCTCTCTTTCGTCATGGACAGCCTGGTTCCCATGCCGATTCCCTCGGCGCCAAGCGCGAGCGCAGCGGCCAGTCCGTGCCCGTCGGCGAACCCGCCGATGGCGACTACCGGGATCTTCACCGCTTTCACGATGGCCGGCGTGAGCACCAGCGTGGTCACCTGGCTGCCGTGCGCCGCCGCTTCGTTTCCCGTTACCTGCAGCGCGTCCGCGCCCTGCTTCTCGGCGGCGATGGCGTGTTTCTCGGTGGTAACCGTGGCGATGACCTTACCGCCGTACTTGTGCGCGCGCTCGGCTATCCAGTCGCATTTCCCGAGGGACACGTTGACGACCGGTACCTTCTCTTCCAGGATCACTTCCGCGTTCTCGCGCGCGCCCGGCATGAGCAGGGTCGCGCCCGCTCCGAAGGGCTTGTCCGTGAGCTCGCGGATTCTCCTGATTGAGGCCCTGGTCTGCTCGGTGTTCAGGGGGCCGGTAGCGAGCCAGCCGATGCCGCCGGCGTTACACACTGCGGCCACGAGCTCGGGTACGCTGATCCAGCTCATCCCCGGGAGGATAATGGGATATTTGATTCCAAAGAGTTTGGTGATTCTTGTTTCCATGTATATTCTCCTTATGTGGTTTTAATTTTTTTCATGTATTATTGAATCTTCTTTATCACAATGTTATTGCGAGGAGTCCCGATGCAATCGGGACGACGAAGCATGCCTCGACTCCGCCCGGCAACCAATTGGTCCCTGAGCGAAGTCGAATGGCGCTTTGCTGCGCTCGCGATGACATGCGCCTGCCTCTCATCATCTGTGCTTTCAAAAGAGTTTCCCCACCCTTGCGATCTCCGCCCTGGCCTCCGCGACCATCCGGGTGATGAGCTCCTTGCAGGTGGGAATGTCCTTGACCAGGCCTACCGACTGCCCCATCATCATGGGGGCGATGTCAACATTTCCGGTTTCCCATGCCTCCTTCACCCGCTGTCCTGACATGAGCGGGATGAGCTTCTCGAGCCCGCCGTGCTCGGCCTCGATGCAGAGCACCTCCTCCGCGAGCCTGTTCTTTATCGCGCGGCCCTGGAGCCCGATCGATTTGCAGATGAGCGTCGTCTCCTGCTCCTGGCGCCGGATCACTTCCTGCTTGATGTTGTCGTGGACCTCGCACTCCTTCGTCGCGACGAAGCGTGTTGCCATCATGACCCCCTGCGCGCCCAGGGCAAGGGCCGCCGCCATCGTCCTGCCGTCGGCGATGCCGCCCACGGTCACGATCGGTACCTTCACGCTCTCGGCGATGCGGGGAGTGAGCACCATCGTGGTTACGTCGTCGTTCAGGGGGTGTCCGCCTTCCTCGATGCCGGCCGCGTAGATGCCGTCGTAGCCTATCTTTTCAGCGTGCACCGCATGACGGACCGAGCCGACCTTATGGAAAAGCTTCACGCCCGCCTTCTTCAGCATCTCGATATACTCTTTGCCCGCGGCCTTGTCCAGCGGCGTGCCGGAGATCTCCAGGCCCGCGACCTTTTCCTCGGCGCAGACTCGCAGGTACATCTTGTGGTGCTCCGCCGTGATGTGGACCGAGGGAAGGATCGTCACGTTTACCATGAAGGGCCGGTCCGTGAGCTTCCGGGTCTCGCGTATGGCCGCGCGGAACTCCTCTTCGTTCGGGTAGTTGCCGGCCGTCAGGTTGCCCATGCCGCCGGCGTTTGATACGGCCGCGCACAGCTTCGGCTTGCACAGCCACATCATGGCCCCGCAGATGACCGGATATTCTATGCCGAACATTTCGGTTATTGCCGTTTTCATCCATGTTTCTCCTTGCAGTTATATTTCCCCTTCATGCAGCCGCATTACACCGTGCTTCCGCCGCTCTTTAAAATGCCCTTGCCCATGGTATCGCCCATGAACTTCCTGAATTCAGCGTCGCTGATTTTCAGGTAGTCGAACACGCCCAGCTTCTTGAGCTGGAGCATTCCCTCGGTCACCGCGGCCAGGAGAAGGGCGAGCATGCGCGGGTCAACTTCGCGAAACGATCCGTCCTTCACTCCCGTTCGGATCGTCTCCTCCATGAGGTCCGTCATCTCGCTCATCTTGCGCGCGATCTCGAGATCATGACCGCTGCCGTCAGGGTGATAGTTGGCCTTGTATTCCATAAGGATGTTGTAATGGTCGCGGTTGTTATAAAAAAAATCGATGTAGGAATCGAACGTCGATATGAGCTTCTGGCTCGGCGTTTTCCGTCTCCGGATGCCTTCCCGGAAATTGCTGATCAGCGTGTCGATCGCCTCGAAGCAGATGGTCCGGTATATCTCCTTCTTGTCCCTGAAATGGAAATAGATGGCGCCGGTGGTGAGGCGCGCCTTTTCCGCGATGGCGCGGATCGATACGCCGTTATAGCCGTAGCGGGGCAGGAGCTGCCGTGCGGTTTTAAGTATCCTGTCGCGGTTGTTCTTTCTCATCGGGGCATATGCCGCCGGGCGGCAGGGCCGCCCGCGGTTCCTTTCCTTCCGGGGCTCAGTCCCCGATCATGAGGAAGGCCGGCTCGATGGAGTGCTTCGCGTCCATCGTGTCCATGACATCGATGACGTCCTTGTACATCCGTTTTTTCATTTCGCCCAGGATGCCGCGCTTCTTCTGGAATGTCCGGGCGAAGGCAAGGCTTTCCTTCATAAGCTCTTCCTTGCTGGCGCAGGCTTTCGTGATGACATTGAACTTTTCCAGCTCGGGCGCGCCGTAGCGGTTGCCGCTGAACTGCATCTCGATCAGTTTCTGGAGGGGGATGGCCTTCTTCACGAAGGCGTTCATGCCGTACAGGAGCGGGATCCCCACGTTAACTTCCGGGAAGCAGAAGAATCCCTTGTCCGAGCGCATGAAGCGGTAGTCGCAGGCGCAGGATATAATCGCCCCGTTACCGAAGGCGTGGCCGTTTATGGCCGCGATGGTCGGCATTGGGATAAGCATCAGCTTCTTGAAGACGTCGTTCATTTTATACATGAAGTCCTTGATCGGCTGTAATTCTTTTTTCATGAAGAGGGGACCCATCCACGCTACGTCCACTCCCTGGGAGAAGTTTTTCTCGTCGCTCGAGGTCAGGATCAGCGCCTGTACCGACGTATCGGCGACGATCTCGTCGATTGCGTTGTTCATTGCTATGGCGAAATCGAGGTTCTGCCTGTTTTCTCCATTGCTCATGGTGATAATAGCTACATTTTCATCTTTTGCCCAGGATAGGATCGACATGGGTGTCCTCCTTATGTATGTGGTTTCACCGTGCGGTTTTTTTACCGTGGCGCGTGATCACGCCCACCGTTGAGCCAAACATAACGATGTTATGTTTGGGCGTCAAGTATTAATATATTTTTTTAAAATCCGCCCCAGCCGGGGCCTGACTGGAGCGGATCGCCGGGTTATACGCACTAAATATGATAAAAAAAATCAGAATAATAACTTGATTAATTTACCGGTTTTTTTGTCATTAGAGTGATCCGATGGATCTCATATATCATATAACATCGTTCAGGAGACGGTCATGAAATTTTCATTGCTCTTATTCGTCCTTTCCATAGTATTTAAAAGGACCGCGAGAAAACACGAGTCGTTCAGGACCAAGCTTAAAGAAAAAGACTATACGCTGGTCATCAGGACCGAGGACGGAAAACGGGGACGCTTCTTCACTTTCAAGGGAGGTGAGATCATCTCCGGTAAAGGCGACAGGGCCGGCGCCGAGATAAGCCTTATCTGGCGAGATGCCGCGGCCGGGTTCAGGATCATGAGCGGCGGAAGCACCAAGGCGTTCATGGGCGCTCTCCAGGACGGCTCGCTGAAGATCGCGGGCGACGCGAACCTCGCCCTTACCTTCATGGGCGTGGTCGGAGAAATGATGAAATTAATGAAACTGAAAAAATGATCAGATCAGGCGCACAGTTACCGGGCGGCGGCTACATAGCCGGCAAGTTCAGGCAGGCGGAAGACAAAAAGGACAAGCTCCTGGATGTCGTCAGCAGGCTTGCCCAGCTTACGTATGAAAAGGGAACCAGGCACAGCGACCAGGTAATACGGGACCGGGTCAAAGCGATTGTAACCGAGGTTGGCCGGCACTACGCCATGATACGGACGTTCAGCTCCGGCAAGGTGGGCGATACCCTCGCGTTCCAGGACATACTGGCATTTTTCAATAACCAGTACCTTGGGCGCTTTGTGCTCCGCGAGCTACTCGACGAGCTGCGCCAGGAGTTTGCCAGCCTTGACAGGTTGGATCGCGCCTATGAAGAGAAGCATCCGAACGCGGCTTATAAGAGAAAGCTGAACGTGCATCGGCAGGACCTGGAGCGGGAGCTCAAGGAGTGGGAAAAGCTGCTGCTTTACCAGGCCGACCCGATTCTGCGCGGTTTTCTTGCCGAGGTCAATGATATTGTGCTCTACAACCGCATCGATGAGCGAATCGACCGGCTTATCACCAGTGACGACGTCTTTACCCGCAGCGGCCCCGTGTACCAGGAGTTCAAGAAGAGCCTCGCATATTATGCCGAGCTGAATATAAAACTCTCCCGCCTGCCGATCGGGGATGCGGAAATCATCGAGATGATAGGCAGGACGCTCCAGCAGGCCGGCTTCAGGAACGCGATCTTACGGTCACGGAACATCAACCCGAACATCTATACCGAGATCATGATGGAGGTCATTGCAGAGGGGAATCTCCGGCAACTTGTCAAGGAGTATTCGGACACTTCGCGCAGCGGTCTCGATGCGATCCAATCCGCCGCGTCAAAAATCGGGACTGCCACGTCCGCCAGAGATCTGGTGAAGATCCTTGAGGACCTGATATACCTGGAGGATATCAAGAACGCGCAGCGGCCGGCCGTGGGTGCGGTGGCAGCCGGGCTGTCAAAAAATGAGTCAGACCGCTATCTCTTCCATGCACCCGGGACCTTCGACATATCCCTCAAGTTCGTGTCCGAGTACCTGAGGGACTCGCTTATTTTCCTCCTCGACTGGCTGAACAAGGAGCTCCAGAAATCACCGGGATCGGCGCCCCTTCTGGGCCCGGTGATGGAATGCTTGCCCTCTATACGGACATTTATCTCGTACTACAAGCTTGCGCTGGATACTGCGGCTGATACAAGCAACCAGTCGGGGTCCGGCTCCAGGGAGAAGCACTTCGTATCAAAGCAGGTTGCGCGGGAACTGGTCCGGTCGATAAGGGAAAACTGCACCGCGATCAGGCATTCGCTGATAGACGCATCGTACGGAATCATGAACAGCACGCTTGAGCGGGCGGATGTTCTCAGGAAGCAGATGGGCGTCATCCAGGAATCGTACAACGCTTCCCAACTCAAGATCAGCAAGGGACTTTCCGAGATAGAAAGCGTGTAGGCGTGCGGTGGCTTACAGGCCCCTCAGTTCGCAGCGGTCCGCGAAGGTGAGAACGAAATCCCTGAATGCGAGGAGCGTCTCGCGCGGGTACGGCCTGATCGTCTCCCACAGGGGGTCGAGTAGATGGGCGTCGCACTGGAATTGCTGCAGGTGGTATGCCCGTACGCGGCCGATCGCGTCCCGTATGCCGGCCAGGTCCTCAAGCGTCACGTAACCGGGGACACAGGTCGTGCGTACCTCGTAATCGATTCCGCTCTTTTTCAGAATATTGATGCATTGTACGATGCTGGCAAAATCGGCTTCCGAGTCGGTCAGGGAGCGGTATTTTTCAGGGGACGTCTTGATGTCGACGGCGACGTAATCGACAAGATTCTGCCCGATCAGGCGGCTGATGACATCCGGCTTCAGGCCGTTGGAGTCGAGCTTGACGGCGAGCCCGAGTGATTTTATCTGCCTGATGAAGGAATCGATGTTCTTCGAAAGTGTAGGCTCACCCCCGGATATGGTGACACCGTCGATGACCTTCTTTCTTCTTGATATGATGTCGAGCGCTTCCTCGTTGCTTGACAGCTCCAGGTCCTGCCAGTTGCAGGCAAGGTCCGGATTGTGGCAGAACCGGCATCGCATGTTACAGCCGCCGCTAAACAGTACGGTGCTGATCTTACCCGGGAAGTCGATCAGTGAGGTTTTATAGATTCCCCGAATATTCATATGCGGGCGCTTTTTCCAGCCGATACACCTTTCTCTCGGTGAATTCTTCCTGTTTTCCCTTGTTCCACTGGTTTACAGGCCTGAAATACCCACACACCCTGGAATAGACTTCGACCGGGACTTTGCGCTCTTTTGTATTCATGCATAATCTCCCAAAAGTATGATAAAAACTGGTTCTACCATGACGGGAACCCGTATTATGTCGGATTCCCCCTGATACCTGTATCGGCATTACGCGCCGTTGACTTCAATACCGTGCTGAATTAATTGTTCCTCGGAATGATCATACGGACAGAATTTATGCGCTCCGGGGATATACCCATGCACCGGGCACACACTGAACGTCGGCGTGATGGTGAAATAGGGCAAGGCATAGTTTTCAGCTATTTTTTTCACCAGATTCTTTACCGATTGTATGTCATTTATTTTTTCGCCCAGGAAGAGGTGCACGACCGTTCCGCCGGTGAACCTGGTCTGCAGCTCGTCCTGGTGGTCAAGGACGTCGAAGAGGTCGTCCGTATGCCCGACAGGCAGGTGCACGGAGTTCGTGTAATAGGGCTCCTTGCCGCCCGAAGTTTTGATATCGGGATAGTTTTTTCTGTCGTGGAGGGCGAAGCGGTAGCTTACGCCTTCGGCCGGGGTCGCCTCGAGGTTGTAGAAGTTCCCGGTCTCCTCCTGGAAGCCCATGATCCGGTCCCGCATGAACTCGAGCACCTTTACGGTGAATTCCTTTCCCTCTATGGAGGCGATGTCCGCGTTCAGCATGTTCAGGCAGGTTTCGTTCATGCCGATGAGCCCGATCGTGGAAAAATGGTTCAGCCAGAATTTCTTGTTCCTCTCGTAGATGGCCGAGAGGTAATATTTTGTGTACGGGTACAGGTTGTTCTCGGTGAAGTTTTCCAGCGCCTTGCGCTTGATCTCGAGCGAGTTTTTCGCAAGATCCATAAGGCGCTCGAGCCTGTCAAAGAACGCCTCCTCGCTGCCCTGGGACAGGTGTGCGATGCGCGGCAGGTTGATGGTGACCACGCCTATGCTCCCGGTGAGCGGGTTGGCGCCGAAAAGCCCGCCGCCGCGCTTGCGCAGCTCGCGGTTGTCCAGGCGCAGTCGGCAGCACATGGAGCGGGCGTCCTCCGGGTCCATGTCGGAATTGACGAAGTTCGCGAAATAGGGGATGCCGTATTTCGCGGTCATCTCCCACATCGGGTCCAGCTTTTCATTTTCCCAGTCGAACTCCTTGGAAATATTATACGTGGGGATGGGGAAGGTGAAGATCCTGTTTTTAGCGTCTCCTTCCGACATGGCCTCGGCAAAGGCAATGTTGAACATGTCCATCTCGTCCTGGAACTCGCCGTAGGTCTTGTCGCGCAGCTCTCCGCCGATAACGACGTATTCGCCCGCGATGTTGGACGGCACGGTGAGGTCGAGGGTCACGTTGGTGAAGGGAGTCTGGAACCCCACGCGCGTGGGAATGTTCATGTTGAAGATGAACTCCTGCAGGCACTGCCTCACCTCGTTGAGAGAGAGACGGTCATACCAGATGAAGGGTGCGAGGTACGTATCGAAATTGGCAAAGGCCTGTGCGCCGGCCGACTCGCCCTGGAGTGTGTAGAAGAAGTTCACCACGTGGCCCAGCGCGCTCCGGAAATGCTTGGCCGGCCTGCTCTCCACCTTGCCGGCAACGCCGCCGAACCCGCGCATGAGCAGGTCCCGCAGGTCCCATCCGACACAGTAGGCGGAGAGGAGCCCGAGGTCGTGGATATGAAAATCACAGTTGACATGCGCGTTGCGGATCTCCGGGGGATAAATGCGCTCGAGCCAGTACTTTGCGGTTATGGCCGATGCTATGTGGTTGTTCAGCCCCTGGAGGGAATAGCTCATGTTGCTGTTTTCATTGACGCGCCAGTCGGATTGGTCAAGGTAACTCTCGATAAGCCCCAGGCCCTCGTTAAGAAGGCTTTTCCCTTCCCGGATCTTCCGGTGCTGGTCCCGGTAGAGTATATAGGCCTTGGCGACCTTGGCGTGACCGCGCTCGATGAGCATTTTCTCGACAAGGTCCTGCACGTTTTCAACCGTGGGTATCCTGCCGTCCTTGTAGATGATATTGAGAATGCCGAGAATGGAATCGGAGATAGACTGCGCGGTGGAGCGGTCGCTGCCGCCGACTGCCTGGGCGGCCTTGTAGATGGCATCGGTTATTTTCTCAGCGGTAAAAGGTACGATTCTTCCATCACGTTTTCTGATGAAGTTTGATGTGGTTCCGTCGGCCATCTCGATTCTCCGGGAAAAGAACGCTGACTTTTGTATATACAAAATTAATACAATTTAGACAAAAAATAGAAATAGTTTCCGCGTTTGGAAGAGCTGTTCTAATGTGACATAATATTATTTGATTTGTACAGCTACTTATATAGCCCACAATAATAAAAAGTCAATAAAAAATATTATGTCGCTAAAAAATTTTTTTAGATTTTTCTCTTTCGAGGAGATTTGAATTGTAAATATCGCTTTTTACATGATATCGTGACTATCCTTGAAAAAGCAGATGCTCATTACTGTAAAAATGACTTGTTTCCTTAGATAAAGATGATATATCTGGGTTCCGGTCGGCAATGCAATAAAAGGAGGAGGATATGGCTGAATTTACGCATATTGAAGGGAAAAACGTAGGGTATATAAAGCTATTTGCCCTCAGCACCTGTATATGGTGTAAAAAAGCCCGGGCTTTACTTGATGAATTGAAACTGGATTATTATTACCTGTATGTCGACCAGCTGGAGCGGAATGAATCCGAGACAACTAAAACCGAAATTCGTAAGTGGAACCCGCAGTGCTCGTTCCCGACCCTTGTTATTAATGATGAGAAATGCATCACCGGATATGATGAGAAAATGATTCGGGAGCTTGCCGGGTAATGCCAGGAAAAGAGATCAACGATACATCCCTTGATTCGTTGTGCCGTAAACTAAGCGAAGATGCGGAGCGGTACGGCTACCACCTGAACCCTGACGACTCCTTCACCAGGGAGCTGGTACGGGGCCTGCTTATAAATGAAGACAGGTACGGGTACCGCGCCTGCCCCTGCAGGCTCGCGTCGGGCGTGAGGCGGGAAGACCTCGATATTATCTGTCCCTGCGACTACCGGGACGACGACCTGTCCGAATATGATGCCTGCTACTGCGGTCTGTACGTGTCGGAGAAAATTGCAGGCGGCGAAAAGGTGCTGGCGCCCGTTCCCGAGCGCCGGCCCGCGGAGGAGGAGCGGTTGAAGGAGAAGGAACAAACAGCCGGCACGGCGCCGTCAGAGCTGTCCCTGCCGGTATGGCGCTGCAAGGTATGCGGGTACCTCTGCGCGCGGGAGGAGCCGCCCGGCGTCTGCCCCATCTGCAAGGCGGACAGGGACCGGTTCGAGCGGTTCATGTGACGGGGGAATAAACCCGGTTCTTTAACTACAGAGAACAATGACCCGTCACGCGTAATGCGCCAGCGAGCCGCTATTGTTTGATGTAATCAGCGATCAGGTCCCGGTACCAGATACCGGAATCTTTAATGATCCTTTTTTGGTTCCGGTAATCGACATATATCAGTCCGAACCGTTTGGCCCTGCCCGCAGCCCACTCGAAATTGTCCATCAATGACCAGACGAAAATCCCTCTCAGATCGGACCCCTGGCGGTCTGAAACTTCCGCCGCGCGAATATAGTTTTTCAAAAATTCTATCCTCAGCGGATCCGCAACCCTGCCGCCGCTGCCAACCTCGTCATCAAAGGCGGCGCCGGTTTCTGTTATATGGACCGGGGGATTGCCGTACGTGTCGCGTATGATGGAGAGGCATTCGGACATGCCCCCGGGATATATCTCCCACCCCATGCTGGTCCGCTGCTTTCCTTCTTTATCGATATATTGTTTCTCCGGGACCCGTGCGCCGGAGATATTCGCCCTGATTACCGGCATAATGGGATTGTAGCTTGCCCGCTCGCGGCTGTAGTAATTGAGCCCGACAAAATCGGTTGCTGTTGAAATCGTGTCCATGTCGTCCGCCGTGATCCGGGGCCTGAACAGGAAAGCGTTTCGCCACAGCTCGGCCGGATACTCCCCGTGATAAAGCGGTTTGAGCGTGATGTGGTTCATGAACTGGTTTGCCAGGAGTGCCGCCCTGTGGTCCCTTTCCCTGTCCGTGGCAGGATGTATCGGGGTCATGCTGATGACGATCCCGACTTTCGCCTCCGGGTCGCATGATTTTATCACCGGGACAGCCTTGCCATGCGCGACGAGCAGGTGGTGCATGACCCTGAAAAATTTCCTGAATGAGTGGGAGCCCGGGGCGTGCGTGCCGATCAAATGGCCGAAACAGGAGAATTCCCACGGCTCGTTGATGGTGAACCAGTGCCTGACGGTTCCTTTCAACGCATTGACTGTAATTTCGGCATAGCGGCAGAACGCGTCCACGCATTTCCGGTTGACGAAGCCTCCGTACCGCTTCTGGAGCGACAGGGGCAGGTCCCAGTGAAAAAGTGTGGGGAAGGGGGCAATGCCATTCTCAAGGAGAAGCTCCGTAAGCCTCTTGTAGAAATCGATTCCCTTCCGGTTTACGGGCCCGTCACCGTCGGGTATGACGCGCGGCCAGGAGATGGAGAAGCGATATCCATTTATCCCGATCTCCTTCATGAGCGCCACGTCATTTTTAAAGAGATGATAATGGTCACAGGCCAGATCGCCGTTATCGCCGCGCAGGATTTTTCCTTTACGGTGGGAAAATGCGTCCCAGATGGAATCGCCTTTGCCGTCTTCAGAGCGAGCCCCTTCTATCTGGTAGGCGGCAGTCGCCGCTCCGAAAATGAATTTATTTTTGGCGTTAAAGTTGTATTTCTCCATGAAGAAGCTCCCGCCCAAATTTTTTCAATCAATCCCGGGCTGTCTCCGCAGGCGCAACCCTCATCCCTTCTTTCGTGCCGCCTCCACATCCGCATGATAATCGAGGGACGAGCGCATGAAGGTATACTTTTCCGGCGATGGAGGCCGGCGGATTTTATCGTCCGGCTTTCGCTCCATTGTAACCGCGCCTGACGGGCATCCGGTGGCGCATACGCCGCAGCCTATGCAGCGATCCCGGTTGATCGTCACGGCGCCGTCCAGGGAAATTGCGTCCATGGGACAGCGGTCGGCGCACACGCCGCATTCGGTGCAGGACCCGCCGTCAAGGCGGGGCGTGTAGTTTGATGACAGGAACGCACCCGCGTTGGGGACCCGCTTGAGCATGCGCAGGATGCCGCAGCAGTCGCTGCAGCAATTGCAGATGCATTCCACGTTGCGCGAATCGCCCCCCGTCTGGTGCACCAGGCCCCGCTCCGCCGCGTAATCCAGCACCCTGAGCGCTTCCTCGCGGGTGATCCACCGGCCGAAGCCCATCTCGATCGGATACTCGGCGTAGAAATCGAAAGCGATGCAGACTTCGCTCGACTGGCCGCAGTTCGAACCGAGGGACTCCATGTGGTGGTTGCACGAGCATTCGAACAGGCCTATCCGCTCCTTGCCCATGATGATGGCACGCACGTCGTCGTAAGGAAGGACCTGCTTCCTGTCGGTGAGGTCCGCCTGCACCGGCACGATGCGGAGCGCGCGCGACTTCGGGATGAACCCGCCCATTATGTAGTCCTCGATAAGCCGCGGCAGCTCCGGGTCCGGGCTCCTCCGGTAGACCTGGTGCTCAAAGAAGCCGTGCATGAAGGGGGCGGCGGCGTAGTACTTTGTACCGTCAGTTGTTTTCGGGAAGAGGTGCCCCTTTTCGCACATACGCTCCAGCACGCCCGCTGTCTGTTCAGCAGATTCGCCTATCCGTGCGGCAATGACCTCCACCGGCTCAAGTGCGCGGGTCAGGGCGAGATAATAGCGCGCCTCCTCCTCGGTGAAAAGCCGTTTTAGAAGGGCAAGCTCCTTCCCGGCCTCAGTGGCGTTCATGCCGATGGAATACTGGTTGATGCGCTCCCGTAATTCAATATATATGTCCTGTGTCGCCATGGCATCGCCTCCCCGGGAATTTGCTTTATCTGATACGCGGGGTGTTGAGTGTCAAGCCTTTCACATGGATTTATTCAACGCAAAAAGCGCAGGACCACCACGCGGCAATGAGCGCATGCGTGGACCGGCATACCTGACCGGAACATGGGCCCCTTGCGGGGGCCGTGCCGTGCCGGGATTATCAGTAACAGCAGGACGGCATTATACAGGACCGGTATTGATTCGCCTTCCTGCGGGGGCGCATTCTTTATAATAGACCGGCAATCAGCACCAGTGCCAGCGCCACGGCACCGGGAAGGGCCTGGAAGAACAGGATCTTGCGGCTGGCAGTGACAGCGCCGAACACTCCGGCGACAATCACGCAGCCGAGAAAGAACAGCTTTATCTGGAACCCCGCAGCCCCGTAAACCAGGCCCCAGACGAGGCCCGCGACCAGGAACCCGTTATACAGGCCCTGGTTGGCCGCAAGGGCCTTCGAAGCTTTCGCGAAATCCGGCTTCAATCCGAAGGCGCGTATACCCGGTGGCCTGTCCCAGAAAAACATCTCCAGTATCATGAAGTAGAGATGCAGCAGTGCTACCAGTCCGACAGCAACAGACGCGATTATTTCCATAATTCCTCCCGTTACTGTAATATATGATAACGATTGAATAATGGCAAAAAAAATTTGACGGGAAGTTCAGCGGAAATCATGGCAACAATTGAATAACAGGGGTCGGCTCCAGTTTGGTATTATTCAGAGGGACACAAAGGACCTTGCTTTTTCTGAACCTGTTGAAGCATGGGGACAATCATGGCATATCCAATTGCGCTATTCATTAAAAACAGAGGACCGGGGATTTGAAATATAAGCCCACTTTCCCTGAAAATATCTTTTGACTCTCACCGGAAATTCCGATATTATAATTGAACCAGTCGCATTCACGTGCGCCATTCGGAATTATTCATCCCCGGGAGACTTATCATGAAAAAAGCGATAATCTGCCTCAGTGCCCTTCTTACTCTTGTTATCATCACCGCTTCGAGCGGTAACTCCCAGCTCAAGCCGGCGGCCATTGACAGCATACGGCTCACGGACAAGGACATACCTGAGGGTTTCATGTATGGCACCGTGCCCGCCCCCTATAAGAAGACCCTGAAAAATAATCCCTGGAGCATGGACAGGGCGGCGATCAAGCGGCTCGCGGACAAAATTTACCCGGGCGGGGACTACAATAAGATTGAGAGCATCCATGTCTCGATCATTGCGGACAAGAACACGCCTCTAGGCGACGATATAGTCTGCTATGTCATCCTCTTCACGAATATGAAGGCAGCGCAGGAAGAGATGCGGAAGATCACTGAATTCGCCGGCTACAACAGCGACCGGTCGCTCCTGGTCACGAAAGATAACCTTGCGGTGATATTCTTCGTGGACGACTCCGGCAATTTTCATTATATCCAGGAGCTGGCCAAAACCGTAAGTGAGCGGATCAAGGGCCTGTAAAAGGGGATATTACTGAAAAGAGAAAGCGGCGGGATGAAACGCCGCTTTTTTTATTTCCTCTCTTGACGATCGGCTGAAATTTTCATACTATTAATGTACCTGTTTGTTTAACTTTCCTGTTGTTTAATCCTTGCATTTTTTTTAATGACCGGGTCCATGGTGTTATATCATGGAGCTGTCTCATAATGTCATTGCGAGGAGCCCCTCGACGTGTCGGGGTAAACTCCGCGACGAAGCGCCCGTTGTCAACGCTCAGGGATCACCCGGTTGCCGAGCGAAGTCGAGGCACGCTGCGCTCGCGATGACATAATAGTATACCGGACTTTTAAGACGGCACACTCACCATGGCCCGAAAAAAGCTGTTCGAGGACATTGACCATGAGAATGGACAAACTGACACTGAAGGCGCAGGACGCGGTCAATACCGCACAGAACATCGCCACGGACATGAACCATTACGAGATACAGCCCGAGCACCTGCTCCTGGCGCTCATAGACCAGGAGGGCGGCATATTCGGCTCGATCGCCCAGAAGATCGGCGCGTCGGTGCAGGACACCAGGAGCGAGGTGGACGAGGCCGTCAAGTCACTGCCGCGGCAGACGGGCGCCGGTCCCGGCGGCGGGGCCCTCTCGTCCGCCATGCGCGACATACTGAACGAGGCCTGGAATGAGGCGGTCGCGCTCAAGGACGATTACATGAGCACGGAGCACATGATCCTCGCGCTCGCTTCCAAGGGGAAGGGCACGGCGCGGAAGATCATGAACGCGCACGGCTTCATCCGCGACAACATACTGAAAGTGTTGAAAGACATCCGGGGAAGCAAGCGAGCCGGCGACGAGAACGCGGAGGACAAGTACAACGCCCTGGACCGGTTCAGCAGGGACCTGACCAGGCTTGCCCGGCAGAACCGCCTCGATCCCGTGATAGGCAGGGACGAGGAGATCCGCCGGGTCATGCAGGTACTGACACGGCGGACCAAGAACAACCCCGTGCTGATCGGCGAGCCGGGCGTCGGGAAAACGGCGATCGTCGAGGGGCTTGCGCGCCGCATCGTCGAGGGCGACGTGCCCGAGAACCTGAAAAACAAGCGTCTGGTCGGCCTTGACATGGGCGCGCTCATCGCCGGCGCCAAGTACCGCGGCGAGTTCGAGGAGCGTCTCAAGGCCGTGATAAACGAGGTCGAGGAGTCCGCGGGCGACGTGATACTCTTCATAGACGAGCTCCACACCCTGGTGGGCGCGGGAGCGGCCGAGGGCGCAGTGGACGCCTCCAACATGCTCAAGCCGGCGCTCGCTCGCGGCGACCTCCGCTGCATCGGCGCCACGACGCTTAACGAGTACCAGAAATACATCGAGAAGGACAAAGCGCTGGAGCGGCGCTTCCAGCCGGTCCTGACCACGGAGCCGTCCGTCGAGGACACCATTGCAATCCTCCGCGGCCTGAAGGAGAAGTACGAGGTGCACCACGGCGTGCGGATTTCCGACTCCGCCTGCGTGGCCGCGGCGACCCTGTCCGACCGCTACATCACGGACCGCTTCCTCCCGGACAAGGCAATCGACCTCGTTGACGAGGCGGCGTCCCGGATCAAGATGGAGATCGACTCCATGCCGATCGAGATAGACGAGATCGAGCGGAAGGTGCGCCAGCTCATGATAGAGCAGGAGGCGCTCAAGAAGGAGAAGGATCCCGCGTCAAAAGACAGGCTGGAGAAAATCAAGGAGCAGCTGGCCAACCTGAACGAGAAGAAGAACGGGCTGGTGGCCCAGTGGAGGAACGAGAAGGCGATCATCACCGAGAACCGCGGGATCAAGGAGCAGATCGAGCACCTCCGCACGGAAGAGCAGCGCGCCGAGCGGGAGGGGAACCTGAACCTGGTGGCCGAGATCCGTTACGGCAGGATCGCCGAGCTGGAGAAGAAGCTCGCCGCGGCGAACAAGAAGCTCAAGTCGATGCAGGGAGACAAGACCCTGCTGAAAGAGGAGGTCACCGAGCAGGAGATAGCCGCCGTCGTGTCGCGATGGACCGGCATTCCCGTGTCGCGGATGCTCGAAGGCGAGAAGGAGAAGCTTTTAAAGATGGAGTCGATCCTCGAGCGCCGGGTCGTGGGCCAGGACGAGGCGATCGCCGCCATATCGAACGCCGTGCGGCGCTCGCGTTCCGGGATACAGGACCCTGACCGGCCCGTCGGGTCGTTCATCTTCCTGGGCCCCACGGGCGTGGGCAAGACCGAGACGGCCAAGGCCGTGGCGCAGTTCATGTTCAACGACGAGAAGGCGATCATCCGCATCGACATGTCCGAGTACATGGAGAAGCATGCGGTCGCGCGCCTCATCGGCGCGCCCCCGGGATACGTCGGGTACGAGGAGGGCGGCCAGCTCACCGAGGCGGTGCGGCGGCGCCCCTACGCGGTAATCCTCTTCGACGAGATCGAGAAGGCGCACCATGACGTGTTCAATATATTTTTGCAAATACTGGACGAGGGCCGGCTGACCGATGCCAAGGGCCGGGTCGTGGACTTCAAGAACACGCTGATCATCATGACCTCCAACATCGGGACGTCGTATATAAGCGAGGCGTCCATCCCCTACGAGCAGCGGAAGAGCGGCGTGGAGCAGGAGCTGAAGGCCCACTTCCAGCCCGAGTTTTTGAACCGGGTGGACGAGGTGATCATCTTCAACCCGCTCTCGCGCGAAAACATCGCGGCGATCGTGAAGCTGCAACTGGCGGAAGTGGCCGCGCGGTTGAAAGACCGGGGGATAACCCTTGAAATGACCAAAAAGGCGCTGGAATTCCTTGTCACCGAAGGGTTCGATCCCCAGTTCGGCGCGCGCCCGCTAAAGCGGGCCATCCAGAAGCATCTCCTGGACCCCCTTTCGGTGCGGCTGCTTTCGGGTGAATCCCTGTCCGACCAGAAGATCAAGGCGGATTCGGACGGAAAGAAGATGAGCTTCAGCAAATAATGCATATCCGGAGCGGGGGGCCGCCGTGTGCGGCTCCCCGCCATGATTCACGTTATCGCGTCTGTTGAACACCCTGTCAGTTCCATCCATTTAACGTCCGTCCAGTCTCTATCTGTCTTGACATATTTGGTGCATGATGCTTTTTTGGATGCATACCGTGCGTCTGTTTACAGCCTGCGGTGAAGAAGTCAGGAATGGAATAGACTATTCCGGATCTATCTAAATGCTGTTTTTTTATACATGTCATCGCGAGCGTTGCGAAGCACGCCTCGGCAACGCTCGGCAACCGATCGGTCCCTGAGCGCAGTCGAAGGGTGCTTCGTCGACCTCGACATACGAGGGCTCATCGCAATGACATTAGAGATAACCCGTTTTTAATTAACAACATATCATTCAGGAGAGGGAGTTATGTCGAACAAAGAAGTTGTCATTTTATCAGGGTGCAGGACCCCCATTGCGAGCTTCGGCCAGTCGCTGAAAGACATGAGGGCGTACCAGCTCGCCGCGATCGTCATGGTCGAGGCGATGAAGCGGGCCGGCGTGACCGGCGACATGCTCGATGACGTCATTTTCGGGGACTGCGTGCAGACGAGTGCCGAGGCCAACACGGCCCGCACCGCCGCGCTGAAGGCGGGCATACCGGTGGAAATCCCGGCGACCACGATCCAGCGCCAGTGCGCTTCCGGCATGCAGGCCACGGTGTTCGCGTCCCAGCAGATCATTGCCGGCGATTCCGAGATCGTGCTGGCGGGAGGGTGCGAGTCGATGAGCAACGCACCCTACGTCGTCCACAACGCGCGGTGGGGCCTGCGCCTCACCCACGGCGAGTTCACCGACTCGATGTGGGAGCTCCTGCATTCCGGCAGCCAGCTCCTCGGCGAGGCCTTCATCATGGGCCAGACGGCGGAAAACTTAGCGAAAAAATACAACATATCGCGCCAGGACCAGGACCAGGTAGCATACGAGAGCCACAAGAAGGCGATCGCCGCGATCGACGGCGGAAAATTCAAGGACGAAATCATCCCCGTGCCGGTGCCCCAGCGCAAGGGCGATCCGAAGATGTTCACCACCGACGAGCACGCCCGCAGGGACATCACCATGGAGAGCCTGGCGGCGTTGAAGCCCGCGTTCGACAGGAAGGCCGGCACGGTCACTGCCGGTAATTCCTCCGGTTTGAACGACGGCGCGGCCGCCATGATCGTCACGTCCATGGAAAAGGCGAACCAGCTTGGCAAAAAGCCGATGGCGCGGATAGCCGGGAACGCTTTTGCCGGGTGCGAGCCGCACCTCATGGGATACGGACCGGTGCCGGCAGTGCAGAAGCTGCTTAAAAAGACCGGCAAGAAGCTTTCCGATATCGGTCTCATCGAGTGCAACGAGGCGTTTGCCGCGCAGTATCTTTCCGTCGAGCGCGGCCTCGGCCTTGACCGCTCGATCGTCAACGTGAATGGTTCAGGCATTGCGCTCGGTCACCCGGTCGGTTGCACCGGCGCCCGGATCATCATATCGCTCATCAACGAGATGAAGCGGCGGAACGTGCAGTGGGGCATCTCGACCCTGTGCGTGGGCGGCGGCATGGGCGCGGCGGTGCTGATTGAAAATATAAAATAAGCGCCGGCGAAGCGCCCAGTACACAGTGACAATGAATCGAGACGAGGCCGCCTGAGAGCGGCCTCGTTTTTTATTACAATATTTATATTGACATTGCTTTAAACATGTCCTTGAATGTTTAGACGTCATCCCGATACTATATTTACCGGGACTTGCAGGCGTGTTCTTTTTAATTAAAGGGAGGTGGATATGGCAAAGCTCGAAATGATCGAAGGAATCGGAGCCGCGTATGCCGCAAAGCTCAGGAAGGCGGGAGTCATATCGACGAACGATCTTCTGAAAAAAGGTGCAACCCCAGCCGGGAGAAAACAGATCAGCGGCGCATCGGGTATACCCGGAAAGCTTATCCTCGAGTGGACCAATCACTCGGACCTGTTCAGGATCAAAGGCGTGGGAGAAGAGTATGCGGATTTGCTGGAAGAAGCGGGGGTCGACACGGTAGTCGAGCTCGGGAAGAGAATCCCCGAGAAGCTTATCGAAACGATGAAACTGGCAAACGCGAAGAAAAAGCTCGTGCGACAGCTGCCGGCCCTCTCGCGGGTAAAGGAGTGGGTGAAACAGGCGAAAAAACTTCCCCGCATTATCAAGTACTGAGGAGATGGATACATCCATTATCCGGGATCACTCTTCGAAGTGTATACGGGTTGCCGACGGGCAACCCGTATTTCATTGAGAGGATGTTTCTTCACCATTGTTCGCTGCTATTTTTATATCTCGCATATCAGACATGCATACAGTCCTGGCCGCCGGTGCCGGATCGCATAATCGGAAATTTGAAAAAAAATGAAAAAAGATTGAACTTTACTTTTCGTTTTCAGTACATTAGTATATTGCATTTGTTGCTCCATGATTCATCACCTTTTGTGGGAGATGGTGCAGCAATAAATGGCAGTGATTTGAAATAATCCGATAGTTTTTATTGTGAAAGATAACGGAGGATTTAATATGAAAAAAATAGTGATAACAATAATCGCGGCAACCGCCCTGTTCGGATTGGGGATGCGCGATGCTCATGCATGGCTGCTTCTCGGGAGCACGGATCCCGCATTGGTGCCGATCTTGCAGAACGCGTTCCTGAAATATCAGCGGCAGCCCAAGCTGTCACAGGGTATGGCAAATGCGAGCGTGTATTCCGCACATGTCGGGACGACCCGGGGATACCAGGGATTTGAGAAGTTCTCCATAACGGTAGGAACGATGGCAGCCGCGCAGGTGCCGGCGACCACGACCGATCTGGGATATTACAAGAAGCTGGGAGAGCGTCTCATGAAACAGGGTGATCTGAACATCGGCGTTGCCTGGAACCCCTGGTCGCTTAACGTCGGCGTCAAGCTGCCTGCCGGTTTTGCGATAACCGGCAAGTTCGGATACCTGAAATATACCTATGACCAGTATGATTTTGACGGGATACATGCGGGAGGCATGTTGAATTACCAGGTCGTTGAGCCCAAGGCCCCGGTGGTCAAGTTCGTCCTGTGGCGGGGAATCTCAATCGGCACGGGACTTCTCTGGCAGCGCAACAATACCGTTATCCACCATCAGGCGGACCCCATATCGAGCGGCGGCTATACATTCAAACCTGTCCTTGATATCAAGGTCACGACGGAATCGTATGTAATTCCGGTAGAAATTTCGACTGCTGTGCGCCTCATCTGGGTCCTCAACATACATGCGGGCGGCGGTATCGACTTTGCCATGGGAACCTCTAAAATTCGTTATGCTGCCGTGGGTGCCGCATACGGGCCCGGTGTACCGGCAATTTTTTCCGTGTACGGCCGTCAGAAAGGGAAGGGATCGAAAAATTACATGCCGAAGATATTTGTGGGCCCGGGCCTGAATTTCGGTCCGGTAATCATTGACATTCCCTTTACCTATTATTTTATGAGCGGGTTCAACGTCGGGGTGACCTTCGGGATAATCTTCTAGCCCTTTTTTCCACGTTACCTGCGTGCCGGCCCTGAGGGCCGGCACGCAGGCATGAAAAAATTAAGAAAAATTGCTTGATTATCCGCGTCAACATAATACAATTTCTATCCTGTCATAAAATATTATCAAGAGGAGAATAGTATGGTAAAAACAATTCTCAAAATCCTGGGCGGTATCGTCGCCTTTATATTTGTGCTCATCATCGCCGCGAGCATTGCCATCATGTTTATCGTCAATAAGGGGATGATCGAGGAGCAGATGAAAAAGGCGCTCAACCGCCATGTTCAGATAGAGGATATAAGCGTGGGTATCTTCTCGATAGTATCTGGGATCGAGGTCAATAAGGTAACCATATCAAATTTCAAGACCGAAAATCAGCTGAAGGCCCTGGAAGGGAAGCCGGTCCCCGCCGGGGACGTATTCGTGCGCATGGAGTCCCTGCGCCTGAAACTCAAGTTTCTGCCCCTGCTGAAAAAGCAGTTCATGCTGAAGGAGCTGGTGCTTTACGCGCCGACGGTCAATATCTCGCGGAGCAAAGCCGGCGTCTTCAACTTTGACGATCTCACCAGGCCGAAGAAGCTGACGAAGGAGGAGCAGGCCGAGCTCGAGAAGGAAAAGGCCGAGGAGGCCAAAGAGCCGAAAAAGCCTTTTACCGCGGATGATATCCCGGTCGCCCTCAGCATCGGGAAACTGGGCATCAAGGACGGTACCGTCAATTACTACGACGGAGGTCTCAACCAGAAATTCCAGATATACAAGCTTACCGCGATGCTGTACAGCATCGTCATCGATCCGAAGGATCTCGAGAAAAAAGACAGCGCGAAGCTGAAGATTTACATGGGCGTCAAGAATATCGGCCCGGTCAGGAGCGGGAGCGTCGATTCGTTTGACGTGACCTTCGATGTGAGCGGCACCGTGAAACCCTTTGATCTCAAAACGCGCAGGCTGGAACCCGAAGTTTCCGTTCATGCCGGGTCGCCCGAGGGCATGGTCACCGGGCTGCAGATATTCAACAGCATCGCAGGCAACAATGTGCTCTCGAAGTACATCGGCAACCAGCTTGACTTCCTGAAAGGAAAGCAGACGTGGGAGGGCTCCAAGATGGCCTACGTCGATGTCTGGTGGAAGGCCGGCGTGGCCAAGCTTTCCAACGGCAACCTGAAGCTGAAGGAATGCCGGCTTCTCTTCGGCGGCATCTTCAACACCAACTCCAAGGGCCTTAACGTCGACCTGGAGCTTGAGTTGCTTGAAAGCCGCAACAACGCGATCAAGGTCGGAATCCGCAGGCAGGTCGAATCCGGCCTGAAACAGCTGGGCGCGAAGAAGTATGTAGACCCGAACAAGATCGCCGAAACAGCGATGCAGCCGCTGCTTAACAAGAACGGCATGGTCTACATGAAATTCAAGATCGCTGGCACCACTGCCAAGCCTGCCGCCAAGCTCACCCATCCGGCGCTCGGTTCCATTGGCGACATCATCAAAAAGGTGGCCGGCAATGTTATCCTGGAAGCGGGGAAAGAAGCGGCCGGCAAGGCCCTCAAGGACGGAGGAAAGTCTTTAATGAAAGGCCTCAAGAAGCTGTTCTAACAGCTTTGATTTGACGGAAACTCAATTCGGAAGGCGCGGTCGGATGACCGCGCCTTTGTTTTACGGCCGTCCCAATAAAAAGGCGGCAACGAAGATGATACCGGCGGCAATCCTCACGGACCCCTCAATATATACCATTTTTTTTATGCTTTCGTCTTTCATCTCTACCGCTAATGATTCGAACATCATCCTGAATTTTCCCGGATAAATGAGCACGAAAGGCCCGGAGAGTGCGGCCAGAAGTCCCATAACGAAAATCACCCCCGAGAGGGGGCCGTCGTACAGAGTGAGGGGAAAGCCGGCGGCGATGAGCAGAATGCCGTGAACAAAGAAGAATCTTGACGACGACCATCGCCACCATAAGGCAAAGGCCCTGAGCGGCAGGCTTACCTCAAGGGCGCCGGCGAGTACCAGGAGAATGCCCAGTGCCAGGATGTAATAATGGATCACGTGTTATACTCCGCCACCGGCGTCGTCCCCTGTAAGCCATTCCTGTATGGTTTCCTTCATCAGGCTCAGATCAATGTCCCTGGTCAGGTTGTGATCGCCGTCGTCGATGATGACGGTCTTGACGAAGGGGACGAGGAGCTCTTCCAGCAGCTCGGCGTTGCGCGGCTCCACGACCGAATCCCGTCCGCCGTGAAATGCGAGCACGGGCACCCGTATCGCGCTGACGGCCGCCGTCATGTCGATCCGTTCGATCTCACGGAAGAAGGCGTTCCTGATAGGTATGCCGTCGATGGAGGTCAGGCCGTTTTCCGGGAGCGAGCTGATGTCGTTGATCCCGGCGCCGGATATCATGAGCGTACGGAGGTCCACGGGCGTAGCGATCAGTATGAGGGAGCGGACGCTCTTATCGTTACGCGCGGCGTAGAGAAGGGTCACCGCCGCGCCCATGCTGGAGCCCATGAGGTGGATATTACTGACGCCGCGCGTTTTGGCGAACCCGACCGCGGCGGCAAGATCGTCGACTTCCTGCAGCACGGACAGGTCGGAGATATCCCCGCCCGAGCCGGCCGCATACGAGAAGTCGAACGCGAGGACGCTCGCGCCGGCGGCAGCGAGGTCCGGCGCAAGCCGGGTGATCTTGTACCCGTCCTTGTTAGAGAAGAGGCCGTGGCTGAAAATGACGGCGGTATCGCTGCCGGTGCCGGATCCGTACAGCTTCCCCGAAAGCCTGCGTCCGGCACTATTGGTAAAGTGAATTTCTTCTATCAGCATGATCAGATTTTTGCCAGTTTGAGCAGCGGCTCGAAATAGCCTTCGGAATTGTTGCCATCGATGATGATGGCACGGGGCCTGAGAAGCAGGGTCGTTCTGCCCTGTTTCACGGTCTCGTACCCGCTGAAAAGAAAGTAGGATGATTTTGCCTTGACGAAACCCCTGCTCGGGGTGCCCGACCGGCGCTCTTCCTTCATCTCGTATATATTGATTTTAAGCTTGCTGCCGTCCTCGATCGTATACACGCCCTTGAATACGAGCGTTTCCATGTTCAGGTAGAGAATGACAAGGGCGCGGTAGTTCGCGTAAAAGCTGAATTGATACCCGAAGTTACCGGAATATTTCAATGCCCAGGTTCCGACGATGTTCTTGAATGTGAGGGGAATGCGTTTGTCATCCTGTGCCGATGTCCGCGCGGTCGATCCGGCTAAAACAATAATGGCGGCCAATGCCGCTGATACCAATCTCTGTTTCATGAGGTAAGTATGGAAAATAAACCCCGAGCTTGTAAAGAAAAATTCATATAATGGGTGAACGAGATTTATTTCATATTCGCCCACCCCCCCCGTCCCTGACCCCGCTCGCGGGGAGATGCGCCTGACAGGAGGTCACAGTGCCGAACACAGACAGGATGTCCAAAAATCGCCCGGCGTTGGACCGAAGCCGGGAAGGGGCAAAAAACGGTTTAGAAATGACCATTTTTGAACTATTTCCGAACATTTAGTTGACGATTTCATGCTTTTTTTACTATATTATCCGCGCAGGGGACGATTTTGGTTTCGACTGTGATATTGGTTTTACAGCTGCATGCCGAGTGTGCTGTCAACTCGTTAATAATGGCAGACCTAACGTAACTGCAAACGAAAATTTTGCACTGGCAGCTTAATTGACTGTCACGTCTTCAGATTGTCTGCTCCTCTGGGGCAGCTGAAGGCGTCATAAACAGAGGATAGTCTGATTTCCCCGCTCCAGGAATGAGGGCGAAACAAAACGGAGCTCGGATGTTCATAACGGCGCCTTCTCCCGGTGGGACATCTTAAATTAAATGAGAAGGATAAGCATGTAGAGGCTGTACAGCTGGATTGCAGGACGCGGGTTCGAATCCCGCCGTCTCCACAGTATGTATCATTTGTTCTTCAGATACTTGAGCTTGAACATCATGTCAATGAATCTGCTGTTGATTTCATCGAGCAGGTGGTTCTGCATCAATTCCTTGTCGTATTCGTTAGTCTCATAATCGTCATACTGGCGGTCCATGTACTCCACGTTCAGGTCCTGATTCACGATTATTAACATGGAGCTGAAATCGTTGTACTGCATTTCTGCAGAAAGGGCAGGATCGACTTCATATATTATCAGGCTGTCGAGGCTGTTATCCGTAATCAGCTTTTTTAACGTTTCCGCGTTGTCTTTCAGATACTTGTTCAGTATTCCAAGCGATTTATAATAGAGAAAATCATCATCTTCGGTCATCTGTAAAAACAGGTCGAATTCATTTTTTGACAGGATGATATTCTTATCTTTCGTATCCAGGATCGGCAGGGCGTTGATTCTTTGATAAGATCCCAGCCATTGCGAGAGGCTTGACGCCATCCGGTTGATGGATATGGGTGAGCTCTGCGGTATACGGTATACGATGCCGCTGTTTTTAAATTTGGAGAGGGCCGAGCCGTTTTTTATCTCGTTCTTTACATGATATCTCGAACAGGAGACCATGAGAAGGAGCGCCAGCGCTGCGATGCCGTATTTTTTCATGTTGTGTACCTCGATGCAAGGGAGCTTGAGCAGCCGGGAGGTTGTCTACCGGAATATCAACACCCGTCATTAAAAAGACTTCAATATTTTTTTTCCGGTGCCGGTGACAGAGATGCGCACGGGAGTCGTCTCCTGCCCGGCGGTATACCGTATCATGCCAAAATGCTTCAGCCATGTAAAAAAATAGAAGTCAAGGAATGAGATCATGAACAGGTTGTTTTTGTTACAAAAACCGGTCATATCGAAGAATTCATTTGCAACAGAGTCCATCCTCACGGCCCCTTCATGCCGGACCAGCAGATCTTTCAGAATGTTTCTGCTTTCATTCAGAGCCCGGGCGGATGCCGTATCGGACGGGAATATATCTTCCCACCTGCAGCGATTCCAGAAAGCGTTGAAAAGACGGAAATACACGGTGCGGCGTGATGTTGCTGCGGTGTCGACGGTTGCCCGGGACCCATTCCGTCCCACGATGCCGCCTGCCTTCAGCAGGTGCAGGCACTGCCTGATGTAGATTATCAGGAGCTCCGGGTCACCGATCTCTTCTTCCAGCTCGGTCGCTGCGGCAGATTCCATGCAGTAATTGTAGAATTTTTTTTCAAACGAGCCGCTCCTGGTCAGAGTTGCGGCGCTGCTGGCTATCGATTCGATCAGAAAAAAGGCGAGTCTGGTTGCAAAACAACTGGTTATGTCAATATCCGACGTGTTATCCTCTTCGTTACCGAGAAATCCGTAGTAACGGCTGATCGATTCAAGAGAAACTTTACTCGGGAGCGTATCGGAAGGAATTTTGTAATTTTGTAGACACCCGGTGCCGGTACCGGAGGGAATATTGGAATATTCGCTTGCCTGATGCCGGTGTATTCTTTTCTCGTGCTTGCTTGTCATTTCAATGAATTCAATAGTTCGTTATCTATAAGAGAACAGGAATTAAATGGGTGTTATTAATTGTGTTAATCCCTAATTTAATCCTAAATTATATCAATATCATGTACAGCAACTCTTTTGGTTATTCAGAAATAAACGGTGAGTAATTTTTTACTTTAATATAGTGAACATGTAAATTAAAATTAATTTAAAGTCAAGATAATTCTATTTTTTGTAAAATTTTTTTTACATTAGTTTAAATCTTCATGATTAATTTTTTTACGCCATGAGACGGTCGGCGGTCGTGTAATTAATATTACCCTGTGCGGCCAGCGCTGTGCCAGGGTTGGACACGATTTTTTCTGTTACCCTCGCAGCAAGGGCGCCGGGCGGAACCGGCTGTTCGAGCCGTCCGGCATCGCCGGTACCTTTCATCAAACCGGCGATCGCGTCACCTGCCGCTACAGATGCTGCAAGCTTGTCGCCGAGCCTGCCGATTACGCCGTCGATCTCGCTAACCCGGTCAAAGCGCCCCTCCTGAAAACCGGTTGAAATTTCACGCAAAGACTTCATTTCAGCGCTGATATCGGGTATTTCCGGAATCTTCACTGACGATGGCGCATTAATCTGTGGGGGCGCCGCTGCCTGTTCCCCGTAGCGGCCGAGGGCTGATCGCATCTCTGAAAGGGTTGCCGCAAGCTCTTGCGTGTTGATCCTGCCCGAAGCGATGGCGTTTGCAGCAATCGATTTCAACTGGGAGGATATCGTCATGGCACGCTGTATGATATTTTGCGACATCTGTGCGATACTGAACGCGTCTCCCAGGGCCCGTTCGAAACCGGCGCGATTCAGCACGGGCGAGGAAGAACGTGTTCCTGCCGGAACTGCGGCAGGCCTGGGAATCGCCGGCTCCCGGTTGATTGCGCCGGGACGGGAAGCTCTGTCAATCGCATCGGTCCTGGGTATCATGATGCCGCCCGTTTATTTATTTTTTGTGTTGCGCTGTGATCCCTCTCCGCTTGAGAAGGTAGCATTAATCGAGTGATTTGTCAAATAGTCTTTTTTCTGACAGATCTAAAACTGCCTCTATGGAGTTTTTCCGGATCGGCTTTGCAAATCTGTTAAGCCTCGCGTTTTTCAGATATGCGCCTCGAAAATCGGTCTTTTATTCATATATCGTTCAGGAGGAAGCTGTTTTTCCGTAATCTCTTACAATACTCTGCTCAGTTCATCGCTCAGCCGGGCCGCTTCCTCCCCGGTCAACGTGACCGATACCGTGCCGCCCCCGGGGTGCGCGAATGTGACAGCGCATCCGTTGACTTCCTTCCGGACATCGAATTTTTTTCCCGCGATCATCTTAACCGACGGAGCGAGCCAGTCGTCCGCGTTGAACTCGGCGATTTGTATCAGCACGCCGAAAGCGTTCTTCGGGTGGATGAACAACTCCTTCCAGTATTCGCCGTATTCGTGGTAGCCGAAAAAGGGGATGCCGTTTTGTTCCAGGACCGCCGCCGTTTTCTTTATGTCCGGCGTCTGCAGGGTCATGTGGTGCACGCCGCCCTCCTTTTTCGCGAGGAACCCGTCAAGAAAGCTCCCGGGTCCGGTCGGCTTGAGAAGCTCGAGCCGGCTCAGGTCCCCCAGGTGGAGGTTCTGCCAGAAATAATTCATTCCGTCAACCTGGCTGCTGGTGCCGGGTACCCCGCCAAGGAGCAGGGAAAAGAACCGGAACGCCCGGTCGTAATCTGAAACCGCAATCGCGATATGATCGATACGGGAAATCATTGTATGTGCCTCGTTCTTGAGTGATTCGGCGTCTGGCCGGGAATGATGATTGTAACCATGACCATTCGGGCCAGGTCAAGTCAATAATGGGATCGGGTGCGCCGGGAATCCGGGAAAAATTTTTGTTCCAGGGCCAATAAAATACTTGAATAAATACGTAATTATTTACTATCAATAGCAGCAATGAGGTGTATGGTGAGGGTGCTGGCAGTCATACTGGCGGCTTTCCTTGCGGCGGCGGCCTTAACCGGCTGCAAGGAAAAGCCCCAAAAGAACCGGGTCGATTTGAAGCAGTTCGACGCTGATAATTCCACCGATTACCGGTTTATATTCCGTGAGACCATACGCGAACAGGAAGAAAAAGCAAACAAGCTCAAAAAGTATGATTTCCGCTGAAAAGCGCCGGCCCGATTTTCCGCTTTATCCGGCTGTATGCCCGTCAGAGCGTTCATGTGAAACGTAAGGAGACAGAGATGAAAAACAGGATTAAAGTGATAGTTCCCTTCGCAGTGCTGACCCTGGCCTTTGTACTGCACCAGTTTTCATGCCTCAGGTCGGATGATGCATCCCTCTTCGGGGACATCGGGCAGTCGCCGCTGCGGAAGGAAGCAGAATCCGCGCGCGCCGTGGAGATACAGGACACGTTCCGCAAAATATTCAGCTTGTACAAGGACCGGGTGGTCTATATCACGACCGAGCAGGTGGTGCGGGTTCAGAATCCCTTTTACGACGATCCTTTCCTGCGCGATTTTTTCGGGCAGCAGGCCGGTCCGCGCACCGAGCGTCGCCAGGGCCTGGGGTCCGGCTTCATACTTTCCGAGGACGGCTATGTGTGCACCAACCATCACGTGGTCGCGGGAGTGGACAAGGTAACCGTAAATATTAACGACAAGAATTACAAGGCGAAGGTCGTGGGGTCAGACGAGCGGACCGACATAGCGCTCCTGAAAATTGAAGTCCCGATCAGGCTCAAGCCGGTGTACATGGGAGATTCCGACCGGGTGCAGGTGGGGGACTGGGCCGTAGCCATCGGTAATCCCTTCGGCCTTGACCGCACTTTCACGATCGGCGTGGTGAGCGCCATCGGCCGGCGCGACGTCGACTTCATGGGCGGCTCTCACATACAGACCGACGCCTCCATCAACCCCGGCAACAGCGGCGGCCCGCTCATCAACATCTACGGCGAGGTCATCGGCATCAACCGGATGATCTACTCGCAGACCGGCGGGTACATGGGCATCGGTTTCGCGATCCCCATGAATACGGCAAAATCGGTTCTTGAACAGCTCAAGACGCACAAGAAGATCAAACGCGGGTACATCGGGGTCAGCATAGCCCAGATCACCGAGGACTACGCGCGGGAGCTCGGGCTCGAATCCAACGAGGGCGCCTTCATCGGGGAGGTTATCCGGAGCAGCCCGGCCGAGAAGGGCGGGCTGCGTATCGGTGACGTTATCCTGAAAATTGACGGAAAGGACATCAAGACCTACAAGGACCTGCTGAACATAGTTGGCGAGGCGCAGGTTGGCAGGACGCTGAAGCTCACCGTCTGGCGCCAGCGCAAGCTGATCAACATATGGGTGAAGGTGGCCGAGCGGCCCGAATGATCGCCGGGGGGCGGATCTATAGCCCCCGGTCCTCCAGCTCGTTTTCCTCGAACCCGAAGTAATGACCCAGCTCGTGGAGCAGGGTTATCCGGATCTCCCCGCGAAGCTCCTCCATCGTGCGGCATGATTCCATCAGCGGGATCCTGTACAGCGTGATGCTGTCGGCAACGGTCTCCGAGTCGCCGACACGCCGGTCGACCAGGGAGACTCCCTCATACAGCCCCAGGAGATCGTCGCCCCCCCCGCCGGCACCGTCGATCTGGGCGCGGGTCGCCCTGTCGGCCGCGATGACGGTCACCAGGGCGGCCTTCTCGCGAAGATCGTCCGGCAGTGAGGCCAGTACCTGCCCCGTCGTTTCGCGGACCAGCCGTTCAAACACAAGAGGCGTCACGCGCATCTGCTTCTCCTTCCCGGTTTCGTACCATGCCCTCATCGTATGACAGGGGGCGTAATTTCGCAAGGATATTTCCGGGCGGGTCCGCGCCGTGCCGGGGGGCGTAAAACGGGTTGACAGGACTTTCCCGGCCGGAGAGTATCATGCCATGATGGTTTTGTACCTTGTGCGTTATGCGGCCGTTATTGTATTCGGAGTTGCCCTCGGGTTCCTTTCTGCAATCCCGGCCGGGGCGGTTCAGATACAGGTCGTGAAATTCTCCCTGAAGGGCCGGTGGCGTACCGCCCTGGCCGTGGCGCTGGGCTCCGGTACGTCGGATATGGTCTATGGGCTCCTCACCCTCTTCGGCCTGGGCACATTCATGATGTCAGACCGCTTCCAGATCTGTTTTTACATGGCGGGCGTCGTGGTGCTGTGCTACCTTCTCTACCGGTCCGTCCGCGATTACCGGAACCCCGTTCCGGAACAGGGCGGCGGAAAAGGACGGCGTGCGCAGCGCCGCGGTTTCATTGCCGGGCTCATGCTGGCGGCCACTAACCCGAGCATCGTTCTCTGGTGGATCGTGGGCTTCAAGGTCTTTCTGGATTTTGGCCTGTTCCCGGAGGTAACGATCCCCCTGAGGATCGCGTTCGTATGTGCTGGCGCCGGAGGGCTCGCCGGTTACCTCGCTTTCCTGACATTTCTCATAACGCGCTTTCACCGGAATTTCAACGATAAAACCCTGCGCAGCATGAACCTCTCGCTTATCGTCATCTACGTGTTTTTGACGGCCTACTTCATCTACAAGCTGATGCAGTACGCCGGATAACGGTCATTCCCCGGACCAGAGGCGGTAGCGCCGGGGCAGCAGGCCGTTAATCATGCGGTTGAGACCGGCAAGCTCCGGGGGCCGGGCGTAGCAGACGTACGATTCCCTGTCGCTCCTGTTGATCGAGAAATAGTAGCGGGAGCAGGAGTCTCCGTCAATCGACTCATCCGTGTAATGGTGCATAAGCCCCCCGGGATTAAAGACGGTGAAATAGCGGTCCAGCGCCTGTATCTCCTTCGGCGTGAGCGCGCGCTCCAGCACGGGCGAGTCCGGCGTACCGTCGGTATAATGGCGCGTTACCGTTATGCTTCGGGTGGTTAGGCGGTATGTCCACAGGGGTCGGGTGCCCTTGAAGTAGATCGTGATGATGACTGAAAAGTCCGTTCTCGGCACGTATGCCGCTGCGACCAGCACAAGCGACAGGACGGCGGATACAAGCTTCATCGCTTAAAAATGCGTCACCGGCTCAAGGGCCGTTTCAGGGTAGATCTGGCCGTGCGCCGGCGTCATCGAGTTGTAGGCCCATTCGATATCGATCGTGCCCAGGCTGACGCCGCGGCGGCGCTTCACGCCGTTGTACATTCCCCTGACAAGGATGTCTTCCATCTTCATGGTCATGGCGAAAACCGCGACCGTCGCTCCCTTCGGAATGGCGGCCAGCTCGTCCCCGTACGGGGAGGGAGAGAAGGCGAGCCTGCCGCTGTCGGCGGCCCGGCACTGGATCAGGGGGACGATTACCGGGTACCCTTCCGGGTTAACGTACGAGATGAACTTCAGCGTATCGATGCGGTCAATGATCGAGAGGGCAAAGGGCTTGAGCACATCGCCGATCCTGCGACGTACAGAGCCGCGGGCGATGGTGGTCTTCAGGGCCGAGATTAAAATGCCCCCCATGGGAAGGCCTTCCCGGGCAGTCGTTGACACAAGGTCGAAATAGTGGACCGTGTTTACCCCGAAGTAGGTGTTGTAGCGGAACATCGGCTTTTCGTTCATCATCTCGTACTCGGGCCCTTCCTTTTTCAGATGGGTCCAGCGGGCCGTGCCGCGGCACATGCGGCGGTCGAGGGTCATGATCAGGAAGCCGACCTTGTTGTATTTCTGCATGTAGTCCTTGCTCAGGCCCCGCGAGAACTCGCCCAGCACCATTTTGTCCGGCGACATCGCCTGCAGTGACGTGATCAGGGTGATATGCGGCAGGCCCTCGGGATTGACCGTGGCGACCAGCGCCACCTTTTCGTTGGGCTCAAGCGCGCGGATGTCCTCTTCGGTAAACCGGTCTGTTAATACCGTCATGTCTCCTCCTCTTGCTTCGGTGCGGCCGCTGCGCTTCAGCATGCCGGCATCTTTTTTTTACGGCCCGCGCTTTCGTCCGGGCCCGTACCGTCTCCCGTATCCTGCCGCGTTGCGCCGGTCAGGCGCACTATGCCCGGGTCCACGCCCGAGCGTTTTGCCGCCACGACGAGGGCTTCCGCTTTTTCAGGCTCGAGCAGGCCGGCCGAGGCGAAGGCCCATTCCCTGCCGAGGCGGCGGTACTTGTCACGGCACAGGTTGTTGAAGGCGCAGAGCTCCCACCGTGTGGCTACGCCGCGGAGGTTCTCCGCGATGAAGGCGCCTATTCCCGCAATGTTCTCCTCCCGGTCGGTGGCCCCGGGGATCAGGGGCGTGCGCACCCATATCTCCCGCGGCAGGACGTGGTTACGCACGTACTCCGCAATTTTTTTCAGGTTCTCGTGTATCAGGTCGATGCCGGCGCCCGTGAATTCCCTGTGCCTGAGGGGATCGATCTCCTTGAGGTCAAAGAGCACCATGTCCGCGTGGGGCAGGATCTGTTCCAGCGATTTCCACGGGCAGTGGCCGCTTGTGTCAAGCGCGGTGTGCACCCCGCGGCTTTTCAGCTCTTTGAAGAACGCGGACACGAACTCTGCCTGCAGAGCCGCTTCTCCGCCCGAGGCGGTGACGCCGCCGGTCGTGCCGAAAAATGAAGCGTCCTTCATGACCTCGCGCACCAGCTCGCTTACGGTCCGGGAGGATCCCATCATCTCCATCGCGGTTGAAGGGCATTCGTCCGAGCAGATGGCGCAGGCGTCGCAGAGGGCCCGGTCGATGGCTATCTCGGACACGGTCCGGGTGAGGGCCCCGCGCGGGCAGACCTCCAGGCACCGGCCGCAGCCGATGCACCGGACCTCAAGCCACTGGAGCTCCGGTCTCCGGTCCAGGCTCTCCGGGTTATGGCACCAGGTGCACCGGAGGCCGCATCCCTTGAGGAAGACCGTTGTCCGGATCCCGGGGCCGTCCTCCGTGGACATGCGCTGTATCTCGAGTATTGTTCCGGTCAGCTCATTCTGCATTGCAACACTCCCCGCCCACGGCCGAATCTTCCGCGGCTGCCAGTCTTGCCGCGCGGGCAAGCAGGTAGGACAGGCGCGCCAGCAGCATGCACACCAGGACCTGCATGATGACACATGCTGCGAAAACATACAATTCTTCGCCGGCGGTATTGAAGGTGCGGTTTGGTATCATGATCAGGTGCACCAGTATCTCCTGGGCAAGCCCCAGCAAAATGAAAAATATCCCGTATTTATGACAGAGCTCGTCAATCCAGCCCCGGAGCGGCGTGACCAGGGCCGGGTAGAAGTTCAGGTGCTTCAGGAACGGCCCCCTGAGCTCCAGCGCCACGCCGTACCCGTACAGTATCATCGCGATGCCGTTGCACATCTCGATCATCTCCGGTGAGTCATTGCGGGCCGTCACAAGCAGCTCGGACAGCTCTACAATGATGGAGATGATAATAAATGTGAGAAGCAGATTGCCGATAACCATGACGACCCTGCCCATCGCGGTCAGTACAATCGTGTGCTTCAGAGATTGCTTCATCTTCATGTTCCCTTATCGTTTTCAGCCTGGTGATCACCGCAGCACGGAGCGTTGCCGGCGCCTTACATCCGCTCGTGGCTGATCCGGGCTATCACCTCGTCCTGGAGCTCCTTGCCAACGGTCACGAAGTAGGCATTATACCCGGTGATCCGTACCAGGAGGTGGCGGTAGTCCCCGGGATGCTTTTGCGCGTCGCGGAGCACATCGGGGTCGAGAATGTTTATCTGCAGGGCTGAGCCGCCGTTTTCCACATATCCCCGGAGAAAGGCCTTGAACTTTTCCCGGTGCTCGGGGTCCCTCACGAGGGACGGATTGAAGGTGATGGTGTGGCTCGCGCCGTTGGGGAGTAGGCTCACGTAGTCCTTCCAGTCGCCGGCCCCATCGGCAGCCCTGCCGCCCAGCGCCGCGCCCACGGAGTTTGTGTTGGCGGTCGGCCCGTAGATGTCGGCGCCGTTGCTCGGGCATATTGCATTGGAGAGGAACGTGCCTTTCGGCCTTCCGTCCGGGCTCGCCGCCATGATGAAGCCGTCGCCGGCCCAGTAGTTCCAGGAGAGCATGCCGGGGCGGAAGCGCCTGTTCGTGGATACGGTCCGGTGCTTCCAGGTCTCATCGGTCCAGACCTTCATGACCTGGAGCGCCATGGCGTCGGCGGCGTCGTCGTTCCGGCCGTACTTGGGCGCGCGGTTCTTCGCCAGGGTCCGGAGCACGTCGTGCCCCTCCCAGTTGTCTCGAAGGGCGCGGACCAGCTCCGCCATGGTGCATTTCTTTTCGTCGAATACCAGGTACTTGACCGCGAGCAGCGAGTCAACGGTCGTGGCGAAGGTTACGGCTTCCATCGTTGTGAAGCTGATCTCCGCGCCGCCCTGGGTGATGTCGAGGCCTTTCTCGGCGCATCCCCCGACCAGGCAGGATAGGTACGGCGTGCGGAAGAACTTCGCCCGCGTCGCTTCCGACATCTCGTAGATGTCGGCGCATTTCTTAATGATGTATTCTGTCTGCCTGCGGTACGCGTTCCAGAACTGCTCCCAGGTGGCGAACGTGGCCGGGTCCCCGGTGTCGGGGCCGTCGCGGCGCACCTTCGAAGCCTTCCCGGTCATGATGTCCACCACGGGGTGCATGTCCCTGCCGCCGGTGAGCGCGAGCTCGACGGCTTTCAGAAGGTTGATGTTGTTGTCCACGGTGCCGGAGCGGTCGTTGCCCGGCATGGTGTTCTCCAGGCAGCCCACGGGCACGTAGTCATGCACGTTCGTATCGTTGATGAAGCGCTCGATCCCGGCCTCCCGCGCCTCGCGCATCATGCCGGCCATGGAACGCTCGTCGAAGTTAAGCAGGAAGGGCGCGCCCTGGCTGGAAGAGACCATGTCCACGACCCTGTCGAGGAGCTGGTCCGGGCTTCCCCGGTGGAGCCGCACGTTCGGCTTCGGCTCCAGTATGGGCGAGAGCTCATCGATCACCTCGAGCATCGCGTAGGTCAGGTCGTTCGTCAGGTCCGAGCCGTCCTTCCCGGTGCCGGAGAGGGTGATGAGCTGGCCGTACCCGGCCGTGATGCCGTTGTTGCCGGTTCGCACCATCGCATCGTAGGCGTAATTGCAGTGCATCCAGAAGCACCGGAGAATCTCCTTGCCGAATTCACGGTCCATGCCTTCCGCCAGGGACGTCTCCCAGTAGGGGAGGAGGTACTGGTCGATCCTGCCGAACGAGACGCCCGGGCCGGGATAGTTCTCGTCGCTCATGACGAGCATGTGGGTGATCCACAGGGCCTGCACCGCCTGCCAGAAGGTACGGGGCGGGTCCCAGGGGACAACGTCAAGGTTTTCCGCCATGGTCGCGAGCTCGCTTTTGCGACGTGCGTCGGTTTCCCGCGCCGCGAGCTCCCTGCATAATGACGCGTATTTCGCGGCCAGGTCGCGGGCCATTGTCGCGGAGGTCATCATGGCGCGGAGTTGGGCGCCTCTGGGGCCCTTGTGCTCGGTTGCCGGGAGCGCGTTGAACTTCGCGACCAGGTCTGCGTGGATCCCCCTCCATCCCAGGCGGAGCGCGCGCGGGTAATCCGGGACCAGGTGACCGCTCGTTGCGCCGCTGTTGCCGTAGCCGTGGTCATGGAATTTCTTCATCATGGCCCGGGCGCCGTTCCTGCCGAGGAGCATCCGGTCGAATTCCCGGGTCTCCTTCTCGTTGAGGCAGAGGGAACACTGCACGTTGAAGCGGCCGCCGGCGACCAGGTCGCCGGGCAGGATCTCTTTCGGGAGATGCTCGACCATGACCTCGCGGGTGAACCATGCACGCCGCTCGGCCAGCGGCCAGGACCAGAAGTCGGGGTGGAGCTTCACCTCGCGCGCGGCCATCCGGTACGACGACTTGATGGTCTGCATGAGCATGTATGTCTCGGGCACTATATAGTAGGTCATCTCGTTGAAGACGGTGTCCCAGGATGTGCCCGTGGTCCAGCAGGTCTGTTCGTTGTTCCAGGCGCGGTCCGCGCCCAGAAAATAGTAGTCCCGGAGCCACCTGACCCGCTCGGTCAGTCCGGTCGGCGTCTTGATCGTAAGTCTGGCGTGTTCTGCTGCTGGCATGGGGCCCTCCTGGTTCGCATGTGCGACTGTGTCATGTTCAATATATCGTCTTATGATAATAGCGTCAAGCCCAGTTTCCGGGGAGGCCTTATTTGCCCCGTTTTTTACGAAAAGTCCATGCCTCTGCGAGGCCGGTTATACCGGCATGGGGGGTTTTCCCTGCATCCAGCCGAACCATGTCCCAGGAGCGTCTGTCCTGCCCCGTGATCTCCAGGAAACGCGGGAAGGAGAGCCAGCGCCGATAGGTTACGGTCATAACTCCACCGCCGAGCTCCACCTCCGTGAACCCCCAGGAGAGCTCGCCGTAGAGATGAAAGTTTCTCGTGAAATAATCGCTCTGGTACGGGCCCCGCCCCGTGCTCCGGTCCTGGCGCCAGTCAAGCCAGCGGCGCTCATGCTGCTCCATGATAGCAGCGTCGAGGTGCGAGCCGCCGGTGCCGGTGACGAGGTAGAGCGTGCCGCCCCACGGTGAGCCGCCGTCGGCAAGAAAGGCGTCGAAGTTATGGTCATGCCCGGATACGACCAGGTCCACCCGCTTCTCCCTGAACAGCGAAAGGTACTGCTCCGCGAGCAGCTCGTTCACGCCGTAGTCGCCGGTGGATAGGATCGGGTTGTGGAGAACCACGATGAGCCATCTTCCGTCGCGGGGCCGCGACAGCTCCCGCGTCAGCCATCGGTACTGCTCCTCGCCGCTGCAGATTACCGGGCCGTCAAGCGTCCTGCCGGGCCCGTCATAGGGATGGAGGAGGATGATACGGCAGTCGCCGTAATCAATGGAACAGTAATCGGGCCTGTTGAAGAAGTAACGGAAGTTAGCGCCGCCGTCCTCAAGGAAGTCGTGGTTCCCGGGCGCTGCAATAAAAGGAATTGAATCTGCCAGAGCGTTTGACGAGAAGGCGTACGCCCAGCCCCCGAGGTCCATGCCGGTGCGTACCAGGTCCCCGGCGTGCACCATGAACGAGGGGACGATGCCCGTGGCACGAAACAGACCGGCGGCCGCGCGCGTGACTTCACCGTAATAGGAGAGCGCGCCGCCGCCCGCAAGCGTGTTACCCGTGTCCGCAAGGCAGAGGAAGCGGAGAACCGCGCCGCGCACCGGCGCAGTCGTGAAAAAACGCCATGCGCCGCTCCCGGCCGGTGCCCGGTACCGGTAACGTACTCCGGGCAGGAGACCCGTCAGGCGAAACTCGTGCCGCCTTCCGTCGCCGTCTGCCGTTTCGCGCCGGAGGGCAAGGGGCGCGGCTGCCGTGTCCGCGCCGAATTCGATCTCTGCCGGAAGGGTGTTTCGTGTGGGGTCGAAATACCATATTACCATTGAGCATGACGCGTCGGCGCGGCGATCCCGGAACGGCCCGGGCTGGGCGACAGGCCCGATTCGCGCCTGCAGCCGCTCCGGCGCCCCGGGCGCGCCCGCGTATCTCCGCGCCTGCTGCCGGAAGAAGAGCCCGGCGCTCACAACGCAGGCGAGGAGCAGGAGCGCGGCCGTTATCTGCAGGGCTGGATACGGCCTTGCGGCATTTCCATGGAGCGAGTCACGTATGAAAAGGAAAGCAATAATGAGGCAGAGAAGCCCGGCCGCGGCCGGCAGGCCCAGGAGCAGGAGCGGGTAGGTGCGATACGAGGTCCGCAGGTACAGGGAAATGGTCTCCGCCCCGGCAATGCTCGTAACAACGTGGATAAATACCACGCATGATGCCGTTCCGATGAGGTAGAGAGCGGCGTTGCGGAGCAGGCGGGCGGGCGGAAGGATCATGAATCAGCCTCATGTTTAGCGGGCAAGGGGAGCCTGAACGGTATCAACCCGCTTCGTGTGTAATCCTTGTTGATGGAGATTTCAGGTTCGCAAAGCATGAAATTGACCGGTCTCATCAGTTGATATGGTTCCTTAAGTCATGAAAATAAAGGTCTATGCCCAATCCGTAAAGAATTATTTACCTTGAAAAAGCAGTACAAAAAGCAGTACAGGCATATTCGATGATCGGGTGATAAATCGGTTATGCCTCATGAGGAGAGGCTGCCGGGAGGTGGCTTTTTGATTAATTTTACATAATCTAATAAAGAAGAAAAAAATATTTGATTTATTAGACATACTTTCTTTATTAGTGCATATTTCTTGATTCAATATTAATAGTAAAAGTCGCGCTGACAACTGTTGGACGCGGCGAATTCAAACAGATATTATACAATTATAGAGGTTTTAAGTCGTCATGGACGATTCAGTAAAAAAAGGCTTATATTACCTGGGTATAGTGGCAGCACTGTATATTTTTTTCTTTTACATACTGCCGCTCCTGGTCACAATTCTGGGATTTGCGTTCAAGATTGTGTTTTATGTATTCATGTGGGGCGCTATCGCGTTCGTGGTTGTCATGGTCGGTGTCCATATCATGAAAATCATTAAAAAGGAAATCTGACCGTCGGCATGCACCGTGTGCCCCGCCCCGGCGCCATTTAATTGTTGATTTATTATCTGCAATGGCGAAAATGCGCTTTCAGGATTGTTATTCATGAACAGGATTGAAATACTAAAGATAGAAAAGGCTTTCCTCTGGCTCTTCTTCTCCGCCTGCGTCGTTGGCGGCCTGATGTTCGGCTATGTCACCTCCGAGATTAAAAGCTATTCCGGCATAGACAACCTGAAGGCTTTCCAGCCAAGCATCCCTACGCGCCTCTACGATGTGAACGGCGAGGTGATTACCGAGCTGTTCCAGCAGCGACGCTATCCCGTATCTTTCGAGGAGATGCCGCCCTGCCTGATAAACGCGTTCCTGTCGGCGGAGGACCAGGGCTTCTACGATCACTTTGGCATCGACCCTCCGGCCATCATCAGGGCCATGGGCAAAAACGTTCTGGCCTCGATCAAATCGCTGCGGCCGACTATAGCACAGGGCGGCTCTACCATTACCCAGCAGCTGGCAAAGCGTCTATTCACCTCGGGCGAGCGGACATTCGCACGCAAGGCCCTGGAGGCGGTCCTCGCGCTACAGATAGAGAAGCGGTTCACCAAAGAAGAAATTTTAGAGATGTACTTCAACCAGATATATTTCGGCCACGGGTGTCACGGCATCGCGATGGCTTCGAAGTTTTTTTTCAACAAGGACGTCAGGTACCTCTCCCTCATTGAGAGCTCGGTCCTGGCGGGGCTGCCGTCCCGTCCCAACGGGCTGTCTCCCATAAAGTATCCGCGCCTCTCGTCCGCCAAAAACCGGGACATTCTCAATCGCATGGTCGGCGAGGGATACGTCTCCAGGGAACGTGCGGACCGCCTGTACAACGAGTTCTGGCCCGCCTTTGTCGGGTCAATCATCATGGACTACCCGACCAAGACCGCTTCGTCGAAGAGCTTCGACCGGGCGCCCTATTTCACCGACTACGTGCGCCAGATCCTGGTGGCCCGTTTCGGCGAGGACATGGTATACAACGACGGCCTGAGCGTGCACACCACGCTTGACCTTCGCCAGCAGGAAATCGGCGAGCAGGTCATGACCGATGCGCTGGAGAAACAGAACTCGGTTTCGGTCAAAGCGAACGTGAACCGCACCATGGCCGCGGAGATGGGCATGATCGACTCCTTCGACGGGCTCAGGATGATTTTCCCGCTTCCCTCGGTCTCGGTCGGGCTCGGCGGCGAGACAGCGTTCAAGCAGATGATGTCGGACGACCTCCTTGACGAGCTCGAGTCCCTCGCGTTTTTCGTGCAGGCGCCCGGCTGCAGCAGGGCGCTGGAGGCGTATCATTCGCAGCTCAGCGGCCTGTCATCCGTCATGAACGTGGAGGGGGCCCTGATCGCCATAGAGCCCTTCAGCGGCTACATCCGGACGATGATAGGCGGGACAAAGTTCGAGGTGCAGAACCAGTACAACCGTGCCGTCCAGGCCCGCCGCCAGCCCGGGTCCTCGTTCAAGCCGTTCGTATACGGGGCGGCGATCGAGAACAGGCTCGTGACCACGGAGACCTACCTGCCCGACGCGCCGATCCTGGACATAGACGCGATCGGCAACACCTGGACACCGGGCAACTACGAGGGGGAATACCGCGGCATGGTCCCGGTCAGCAATGCCCTCTCCGCTTCCATCAACGTCATATCGATCCGGCTCTACGACCTTCTGGGGCCGGACAGGATCATAGAGTACGCGTCGAAAATGACCAAGGTGCCGCCCACCGATTTCGGTGCGAACCCTACCCTGGCGCTGGGGACTTCCGAGCTCACTCCCTTCGAGATGGCCACCGGGTACGCCGTGTATGCAAACCGCGGCAAGGATGTGATCCCCTTCGCGGTCCGGTATGTCGTGGACCGGGACGGCATCGAGGTCGCCAATATCGAGGGCGAGGTGGGCGAGATACTGGCCCGTAAATCGAAGAACGGGACGATCCAGGTGATATCCGAAGACGTGGCCTGGATCATGACTCAGCTCCTGCAGCGGGTCGTCGACAGCGGTACGGCGACGGAGGGCATACGTATCAAGGGCGGCTACGGCAAAAAAGGCGCTGGCAAGACCGGCTCCACATCCAACTGGGCCGATGCCTGGTTCTGCGGATATACACCTGATCTGGCCGCGGTTGTGTGGGTGGGATACGACCTCTCATACCTTTCGCTGGGAACCCACCAGGCCGCTTCGGAGGTCGCGGCGCCGCTCTGGGGACGCTATATGGCGGGCGTGTACCGCAACAAGCGGGACCCGGAGTTTCCGCCCATGCCTCCGGGAGTCCGGCAGATCGGGGCCGGGTACGGCCTTGAGGGAGCGCAGTCCCAGTATTATGATACCGCAGGCGGCGATGTCATGAAATCCGTGCTGGAGCGGTACCTGGAGATCGAGGGACTTATCGAGGAGAGAAAGCTCAGAAACCAGTGACGACAACCTCCCCGCCCTGCGGCACGCAGCCGCGGCACATTACATATGATCTTATCATGGAGGCAGTTAACGCGGATTGTATCGTCGTAAAGTCTTATAATCAGTCGTTAAACGGGATTTTTCAAGGGAAATGATGTTTTTTTTCCATTTTTTTTTATCATCATCTGATTTAAGAAGAAATATTGTTGAAATTACTGAAATTTGTGCTATAAGAACGGCATAGAAATCAGCGGATGGTCTATTTTTCATGCGCGTCAAACGTATCCGTCGCCTATATTTTTATCTATTTTATAAAGGCGGATGCCGGTCGTGTCGTAAAATTTAATGTGAGAGGGTGAAGGACAGGGAATATGTTTAAGGTCGGTGACAATATTGTCTATCCCATGCACGGGGTGGGAAAAATTGAAGCCATCGAGAAAAAAGTCATTTTAAGTAAACGCAGCGAGTATTATATAATTACCATCCTGAACAGCGGGATGAAAGTGATGATACCGGTTAAAAACGCGGAACAGATAGGGATCCGGAGCATCATACCGAAGAAAGACGTAAAAAAGGTGATCGGCGTTCTATCTAAAAATGAAATTAGCTCGGTGGACGATTGGAAAGAACGGTATCAAAACAATATCGATAAAGTCAAGAGCGGTTCCATCTATGAAGTATCGGAAGTCGCCCGTGACCTGTTCAGGCGGGGGCGGGAGAAAGAGCTTTCGATCATGGAACGCAAGCTCTATGAGAACGCGTACCAGCTGGTGACCCACGAGGTCGCCCTGTCCAAGAATATCGACCTTGAAGAAGCTGGAAACCTGGTTTCCGAAGCCCTCTCCACACATCATCCGAAAAAGTAAGCGGACCGTCAGTCGTTCCCGTGGTCCGACGTCCGGTTAACGGACGCCGGGATGCAATTCACGGCGGCCCCGCGCCGGTGCGGCATGTCCATCGCCGCCCGTGCCAGATTACGCCATTAAGGAGTATGTCATGATTATTTTTTTCAGAACGGTATTCATTGCACTGTCGATGATACTATCTTCTCTCTATTTTATCGAGTGGCCCTTTTATGTGATGATCGCGGCCGCCGCCATCGCCGGCGTCGTCGCACTCGTCATACTTATATTCATCGAGTACGTGCTGCACACGTTTTCGGCCAGGATGTTCGCCGCGGCGATATCGGGCCTGATTATCGGTTTCACGCTGGGCCATCTCATCAATCTCGCGTACGGGGCGCTGAACATCACGGCCCTTGACCAGTATTCTCACATTATCACCCCGCTCATCTACCATCTTTCCGGGTTCTTCGTGATCATGTATTTCATCATCAACTACGAGGAGATCTCGTTCCTCGATAAAATCGTCTCGTCCGATCTCCAGAGCGCAGACGAGAAGATGATGTACAAGATCCTGGACACCAGCGTCATCATCGACGGCCGGATCGCGGACCTCTGCGACACCGGCTTCATCGAGGGCATCCTGGTCATTCCCAACTTCGTGCTGAACGAGCTCCAGATGATAGCGGACTCGGCGGACTCGATCAAGCGGAACCGGGGCCGGCGCGGCCTTGATATCCTGAACAAGATGCAGAAGGACCAGTCGATCATGGTGAAGATATCCGACATGGATTTCGCGGACATCAACGAGGTTGACGCCAAGCTGGTGAAGCTGGCCAAGATCATGAGCGCCAAGGTGCTCACCAATGACTTCAACCTGAACAAGGTCGCCGAGTTCCACGGCGTTCAGGTCCTCAACATCAACCAGCTCTCCAACGCTCTGAAGCCGGTGGTGCTGCCCGGAGAAGAAATGCGGGTCGCCCTCATCAAGGAGGGTAAGGACCAGAACCAGGCGATCGGCTACCTCGATGACGGGACCATGGTTGTCGTGGAAAACGGCCGCCGGCGGTTGAACGAGGAGGTGGATGTCACCGTTACCTCCGTTCTGCAGACGACCGCGGGGCGGATGATCTTCACTCGCATGAAGGACTGATCCGCGCGGTTTTCCCATGCGAATGATCAATGAACTCACCGTCGTGATCAAGAAGAGGAGCTTTCCCGGCTTCGTGGACGAGCTCTGCAAGCGCGATTGCGAGATCCTTGACCTCCAGCACATAGAGGAGAACGGTGACGGGAGCCTCTATACCATGCGGGTCGCTTCTTCCACGCTCAAGCGCTTCGAGGAATTTATCACCATCATCGGGAGTGCCGGCGACCGGTTCCGCGTCATAGCGGTGAAGAACATGGTCGAGGAACGCGCGGCCGGAGGCCTCATACGGGTGACCGGCACGATGCCGGTCGAGAACAGCAGCGACTTCGGCACTGCGGTCCTGGGCGCAGCCGATTTCATCCGGGAAAAGATTGCGAAGGACGACGGCATGCGGTTCACCTCCGTATCGCGGAACGTGGGCCTCGCGTGCGGGGTCGGCGCGGCGGACGAGGCGGGGAAAACGCGGCTCCTGTCCCGGTATGTTCTCGCCGAGCGGGACGCGGTCATCCTGAACCGGTTTGCCGGGCTCAATGGCATTCCGCTGGCCATACGGTTCGATAATCCGGAGGACGTGGTAAAGGTGCTCAGGCGTACCGAGTGCGGCTTTTCCGCGTTCCGGATCATGGGCGTGGACGATTCCACCATCATGCTCTACGAACTGATCTACGGCGAGCTGTCGATCCCCGCCGTATCACTCGAGCTGGACGACATTCCGCTGCTCCTGCTGACCATGATCATCAAGATAATGATGAAGTACCGGCTGAAGGCTGACGAGGTGACCGTCGGGTTCGTTGGCGTTGACCTGAGCGCGGTACGTCTTACGCGCGTGCTGGACAGGATCGGGTTCCGCCGCGTGCTGGGTTACGACCATGGGGAGAAAACGCTCCTTGCCCTGGAAAACCAGGGAGGGCTGGCGACCACCGCGGAAAACATTTTCGGGAACGCGGACATCACCCTGCTATTGAAAAACGATTTCGACTACGATGAATACCGGAACATCCGGCCGGGCCAGTTCGTCATATCCCTGCTGGGAGAGGACGGGCCGGAAAGCGACACGGTGTCCGGTAAGGGCGTGCGCGAGTTCATCACTCCCGGCGATAATGAGATGGCTTCGATCTTTCCAGGGATCATGCGAGGCGTCATCGAATCCGGGACCAGGACCATCACCGACGCAAAGCTCGTTGAATGCGCAAAAAAACTGGTGGGCCTTCTCTCTGATGCGTTCGAATTTCCCCCCCTGTTCGGCGACGTGCACGAAAAAGTGCGCGCCATCATTGCCGCGGAGCCGGTGAAACCCGCACGTAGAACCTGAGATTGCATGCACCCCCCGTATAAGTATTGACAAAACACTTCTTTTTTCCATCCTGTTAGTTGTATGATGCGTGATGTTTGAAGAATGAGGCGCACCCCGGGAGGCAGCTCCCCGCGTACGGGTGCGGGGCGATATACGGGAGATGGCACGGGCGATGAACTATAACAACGCGGTATACAGGGACCTTGCGAAAAAATTCAGCCTCCAGGCCATGATCGGGCCGGATGAAACAGAGGCGCTCCTGACGGAGCTCCTCATCCACTGCTTCACAATGGAAGAGGCGGAGCTGGCCCTGCACCTTCCCATGTTCTATAAAGTCGATCCCATCGAAAAGGTTGCGCGCTCCGCGGGAAGGGATCCGGGCGAAATCAGGCCGATCCTTGACTCGATGGTCGCAAAGGGTGTGATCCGCGGGCGCGGCAGGGGATACGCGCTCCTTCCAATCCTGCCGGGGATGTTCGAGAACGTGCTCATGGAGGGAGATGACACGCCGTGGCACCGTGAGTTCGCGCGCATCGCGAACCGGCTCTATGAAACGGGATACGTCAGGAAATACCTGGAGTACCCCACCAGGGTGGTGCGAAGCATCCCGCTCGGGGCGGAGCAGGACATGAAGAGCACCGCTCTCGATCCCGACCGCGTGGAACAGATGATACGATCCCATGACCTGATGGCGGTGCTCAATAATTGCCAGTGCCGCCAGGCCCGGCACCTCGAGGGGGTCGAGTGCCGGCGTGCCGGCCGGCTCGACGGGTGCCTCGCGTTCGGTAGCATCGCCCGCATGTACATCGAGCGGGGCGGGGCGCGGAAGGTCGACGCGCATTCCATGAGGTCAGTCGTCAGGGACCGCATCGGCATGAACCTGGTGTTTTTCGCCGGCAATGTCGCTGCAGGGAGCGCCAACCAGATATGCACCTGCTGCGATTGCTGCTGCCACATGCTGGGCCAGATTATCGGCGTGGACCCGGGGCTGATCGTCAGCGCACCGAAGTACCGGGCCGTCGTAAACGAGTCTGCGTGCACCGATTGCGGCAGGTGCCTGCCGCCGTGCAACCTCATGGCCCATTCGATGGAGGGGAAGCGGCACCGGTACGATCCCGCCCGCTGCATCGGCTGCGGCCTGTGCGCGCGGGCATGCCCGGCCGGCGCCATCGACATGCGGGAAAACGGGGGCTACCGGAAGCCGGCGGCCGATTTCAAAAGGCTTGCAGTCAGGATCGCCCCTTCGAAAATTATGGCTGTCATAAGGGGAGTATTCACGGGTAAACGATAATTGATGCAATCCGGGGAGGTTGCCATGAGCGAAGCGAGGTGGACGGCGGAGAGGGCGCGATCCTGGTACGAAAAACAGGGCTGGCTCGTCGGCTGCAACTTCATCCCGAGTACTGCCTCGAACCAGCTCGAGATGTGGCAGAAGGAAACCTTCGACGGCGAGACGATCCGCCGAGAGCTGGGGCTGGCCGCCGGACTGGGCTTCAACTCCGTGCGGGTCTATCTCCACGACCTGGCCTGGCTTCATGACCGCGGCGGCCTGTTCGAGAGGATCGGACGTTTTTTGGACATGGCCGGCGGGTTCGGCATTAAATCGCTGTTCGTACTGTTCGATGACTGCTGGGACATGGATCCGATGCCGGGGAAGCAGAAGGACCCGGTTCCCGGGATTCATAACTCGCGCTGGGTCGCTTCCCCGGGGAGACGGGCGCTCGGGGACGGGGACTGCTGGCCCCGGCTGGAAGATTACGTAAAGGACGTGCTGGACTCGTTCGGCAGGGACGGGCGGGTCCTGGCCTGGGACCTCTATAACGAAAACGGCAACTACTTCCTGCCCGCGTTATCGAAGCCGCAGCCTGGCAAGGCACTCGCACTGGGCGGCGCAATTCTCAGGAGGCTGTTTCTTCCCAACCGGTCGTTCATGCTGTTACGAAAGACCTTCGATTGGGCACGATCATGCGGGCCGGAACAACCCATCACCTCCGGGATATGGTTCCCTGACGGCAGGCTCAATCGCTTTCTCCGGGCCGAATCGGACATTATCACCTTTCACAACTACGAAGGGGTGAACAGCCTCCTGGCGCAAATCGCGCGGCTGAAAAAAACGGGCCGCCCGGTCATCTGCACGGAATACATGGCGCGCACCCGGGGCAGCCGCTTCGACACGCACCTGCACCTTTTTAAAAAAGAAAACGTCGGGTGCTACAACTGGGGCCTCGTAGCCGGCAGGACCAATACCATCTACTCGTGGCAGGACCGGGGCGGCGCTGCGGAGCCGGAGGTCTGGTTCCACGACATACTGCGTGGGGACGGGTCCGCCTATGACGCGGCAGAGGTTGCGCTCATACGGCGGCTAACGGCGAAAGACTGAGAAGATCGCCGGATGTATTTATAGATTTATACAGGGAGGACCAGGGACATGAAAAAAATCAGTGTATATGTTATCGTGGCGATGGTTGCGGCGTTGACCGCCTGCTGCTTTGAGGGTTATACTGCCGCGGACGGCGCCGTGCTCAAGCAATACCTTAAGCCGGCCAGGCTCAAGGAGCTTGTGGACAAACCGAAGAAAGATATCTGGATCGTGGACGTGCGCCCTGCAGAGGCGTTCCGGAAGGCGCACATTCCCACGGCGAAGAGCTTCCCATCGGGAGAAATCATGGACAGGCTTGGGGAGATACCTAAAACGCAGTACCTAATAATGGTCTGTGAAACCGGCGGGCGGGCGCAGGCCGTGATCAAAAAGCTCGAAGGAGCCGGGTACACGCGCATGATGAACTGGGGCGGCGCTTCGCGGTATTTCAGGGCGTACGGCTCGGTGTCGGAGGGGGCAGGAAAGAAATGAGAAAGAAATATACGGCGGCCATTGCGCTGGTACTGTCCCTTTGCATCGGAACAGGGTGCGGGAAAGGCATCCGCGAAATGGAGTTTGGCCATGAAGGTTCCGGGAAGAAGATCCTGATTGCGGCGTATCCGAGCGAGTACAAGAAGAAGGTAGCGGAAGGCCTGGCGGACCGGTACAAGGACCGGGCCAGGGTCACGGTGATGCCCATGAGGAAGCTGAACAGGGTCGACTACCGGAAATACGACGTGCTGGTTATTATCGACGCGCTCATGGCATGGCAGGTGTTCAACGTCGAATCGAGCTGGTTCGTGGGAAAAATAAAGGAGCCGGAGACGCTGAATAAACTGGTGCTGTACCTGACGGCCGGGGACCCGAAACAGAATTACAGGTTTCAGGGGATCGATTGCATCACCGGCGCGACGGTTATGAATACCGAGGCGGACGCCATCAGCAGAATCTCCGGGAAGGTGGATGCTGTTCTTAACCGGCAGTGAGCGGAAGACCGCGCGCGGTCCATCGGGAACCGGCATACCATTGTGGCGCCGAAATCCCCGGAAGGGTGAATGATTTGACATGAGGACACTCCGGTGGCAGAATTGGAACGGGTGAACATATATGCCGGCAGCAGGCAGCAGTAAAAAAATTGCGCGCAGGATCTCGAAAAAAAGCGACCGCCCCTTCGGCCGGGATGATGTGGTGGCTGCGGTTATCGGGGCGGCGGGCGAGCTCTTTTCCCGACACGGCTTTGACGGCGTGTCGGTACGGGACATTGCGAAACGTGCCGGCGTGAACCACGGACTTATCCACCGCCATTTCGGATCAAAAGAGAACCTCCGCAGGCAGACCCTCCAATACATGGCGGACGCCATGCTCGCCGACGTCCAGGATGCCGGCACCCTGGACGAGCTTTCCCGGCGCGCTTTCCTGTCGCTTAAAAAACATGAGGGCTTCTGGCGCATACTGGCCCGAACCATCCTTGACGGCTACGGCACGGGAGAATTACACAAGAGCTACCCCATAGCGCAGCACCTGATCGAACGGGTGACGGCTGCAATGAAAGAGGGGACCCTCCGCGGGGACATCGACCCGCGGATGATCGTTGCATCCATGTTTTCATTTTCCTGCGGATTTATCATGTTCGAACCCTTCATCCTCTCTGCCGCCGGTCTTGATGGCATGAAACCCGATGATGTCAGGGAGAAAATCTTCAGCGCGGCGATCTCGTTACTGGAGGGGCGGAAAGCCCCGAAGCCCAGGTGAAAAATTGATTAAATCGGTAAAAAAATGTTTGACGGATGTAGTCAACTGCATACATATATGTAGTCAGTTGACTACATATATCCGGGAGGCAAGTGATGGGCGACACCAGAGTTGCGACTGCAAAATCGATGAGCCGGAGGGGGTTTATAAAAAGCGCAGGACTCCTGGCGGGGGTTATGGCGATTGACCGCCTGGGTGCGGTGGAGTCCGCGGCGCGCGCGGTCCCGGGCATCATAAAAAAAAATGATGGGCCGCAGAAGCTCATCTATATCGCCATTGACGCGCTGCATCCCGCGTACCTGTACCTGGACGCGCGCGGTAACGCGGGCGGTGCGACGGGTAACTGGCTCATGCCGAACGTCCGGTCCTTCCTGGCCCGGTCTCTCTGGTACCCCGGTGCACTGGCCCATCTCCCGGCTGCAACGGACATGAACCACCTCAATGCCCTGGCGGGGACCAGCTCCGCGCAGACGGGCATCATCGGGGTATGGGCCCAGCCCGCATCCTGGGACGGCGACAAGGCGGTGTTGAAGCGTTCGAACCTCTCGTTCGCCCGTGATGACCGGGGGCGGCCGGTGGACACGATCTTCCACGCCTGGAAGCGGCGCTGGCCCGATTCAAAAACCATGCTGATCAGCGGCAAGGAATGGGTGGCCGAGATGTTCAGGGACAGCGGCCCGCCCGCAGTGGACATCCTGGTAACAGGCAAGGACCATCCGGCATACCTCGCTGCGCCGCAGAAGGAAGGCTTCGCCGACCCGCATTCCGATGCGGATGCCGCCTGCGATCCGGAATCGGGGAGAAAGGGCTTTTTTAATTTCAGGGACATGCGGTGCGGCGGCATTCTCGGGCACATGAGCCCGTCGCGTGTCATGACGCGGCTCTATACCGGACAGGGCAGCCTGCTGACTGCCCAGATGGAAGGGTTCCCCGAGCGCTTCCCCCATGACTCCTGGGTGGCGGAGTCGTCCCTGGAGCTCTTCCGCCGTCATGACCCGGACCTGGCCTACATTTTGCTGGCGCAGTGCGACGACGGCGGACACTGCATCGGAACCGCACATGATCCTTCAGAGTTCGTTCCAGGGGACCCGGACGCGATCGGGAACCGGTGCACGGGCAGGAAGGAGCTCAACCTGGTGAGCGCGCGCAACCGCATGATCGTACGGGAAGCGGTACTCGACTGCGTGCGCGATGTCGACAGGCAGTTCGGCCGCCTCATCGGCGGCCTGGATGAGCGGGGCATCACCCGCACGGCCCGCATCATTCTTCTGAGTGATCATTCCGCGATAAACCACCTTTCGACCGACGAATTCATCGACACGGACCTGATGGACGTGATGGAGTCACGCGGCGTGGACACGCGGGGCGTGTACGCCTTCAGCGTCAGCAGTTACGGCGTCGTCTACTGGCATGGCCGCAAGAAGGAAGTCGCGCGGGCGCGGCAGGTGCTGCTGGCACACCGGGCAAGAAATCCGCAGACCGGCGCCGTAGAGTGTCCCTGGTGGGTGCTGGACCGCAACAACATGCAGAAAGGCGTCGCGGGCCTGTGCCTGCCCGGGGAGCTCTACCACCGGTATTACGTGGACATTGACCGGGAGCGGCACATGCTCTGGCCTGATCTGGTGGTGCTTGCGAAAAACGGCTGGCAGATCCCGGTCTACAACGGGCACATTCCGAACGTGGGCATCAACGTGCCAGCGTGGACGCCGCCCTGGCGCGTGTACAATGGCGGGCACGGCTCCGTGGATACGCTGCCCATCGTGGCCGCTGTCTCCGTTCCCGGCGGCAGGCGCGGCGTGAGCGGCCGGCCTGTCCGGATAGCGGACCTGGGCACAACTGCCCTGTCGCTTTCGGGGCTGGCGGTCACAAGCACGGTTGTCGGGAAAGACCTGACGCCGGACCTGAAATAACCGCGTTCCCGGCCGGGACGTGTCAGCGCCAGGGCGGCACCCAGCCGCCGAATTCCTTCTCCAGCTCCATGGCCGCGGCGATGGTCATGTGATCATTGCCGTGAAGGGCGGTGACCTGTACGCCAAGCGGGAGGCCCCCGCTGTCGAGGCCCAGCGGCACCTGTGTTGCGGGAAACTCCATCACATTCAGGATCGCCGTGTAGGCGAAGTTGAACGGTGTCAGGAGCGGCTTGTTGTGCCACGGTGCGGTCGTGGGGTACGAGGGGTAGAGCATTATTCCGTTATCACCGATCAGTGAAACCAGCTCCTGCCTGAGTGCCTGGCCCATGGCCACGTATTTTTTAACCATCCCGGGAAATCCCTTGTTCAATTTCTCCATGAACGCAAGCTGTATGACAGGATATGTGTGGTCCGATATTCTCAGCATCCACTTGAGAAATTCCAGCGACGCGTTGAGCGGCTTCCCCCCGCCGAGAATCATGTAGAAGGGTGTGGGAGAACCCTTGGCGAGCATGTCCGACCATATCAGGAATGACGCTTTAAGTTTTTTAATGCTGACTTCGCGGATCTCGGCGCCCAGTTTCTCGAACGCGTCCGCGCATTTCCTCTGGGCGGCGCGCATGGTGCGGCTTGGCGATATGAAGCCGTTGGTGTCGACGCAGATGACCCGGCTGCCCTTGATCCTGAAATCGGACGGCTTTTTCAGTTTGAATTTAAGGCACGAGTCGTCTTTGCCGTCGGGTCCCGCGAGAATCTGCGTGAGCGGCATCAGGTCCTCCGCCCTGCGCGTGAGCACGCCGAAGGTGCAGTAACGCGCCGCGCCGTTCTCCGCGACCGGGTAATGGCCGGTCCCCGGGACCAGGCCACCCGTGGGCTTGTGGCCGAACACGCCGTTGAAAAAGGCCGGCATCCTGATCGACCCGCCGATATCCGAACCGAGGCCGAACGGGGATCCGCCCGCGCCCACGATCGCTCCCTCTCCGCCCGAGCTGCCGCCGACGATGCGTCGCCTGTTATAGGGGTTGTTTGACCTGCCGTATATCTTGTTGTAGGTCTCGAACCACATGCATAATTCAGGGACATTCGTGACGCCCAGGGGAATGGCCCTGGCTTTCCTCAACCGGGCGACCGCTGTTGCGTCCTCCTGCGCGACGATATTTTTACGGGACACGAGTCCCGAGGTGTGCGGCATCCCTTTCAGGGCATACGCTTCCTTTATTGTACAGGGAACGCCGTGGTAGGGCGGAAGGTTTTTCCCTGCCGATGACTTCCTCTTCCGGTCTGCCGCGTCCGCCTCTTTCCGTGCTTCTTCAAACCGGTCCTTAACGACCGCGTTGATAACCGGGTTCACCTTCATGATTTTCTCGATATGGACTTCCACGGCTTCACGGGAAGTTGTCTTCCCCCGCCTGATCAAGTCTGCTATCTGCGCGCCGGAGATTGTGAGAAGGCTGTCATTCATGCGGCATCCACTCCACTGATTTTTTCAGTAAGCGTTATCCATCCATGCTAAAAGTCAACCGCTATTTGTTACAGTTTGCCACCCGATATGACATGTAATATCAGGGGGCCCGGTGCCGCGTAAAAATATCTTGATTATTATCCAGGAAAACGTATCCTGCAGGGAAAGCGGCCAGAAAGCCCGGGCCGCTCCCGGGAGAAACATCTAGGAGGGGATTTACATGCCGTTAAAATCAAAGCTGGTTCTCGTTTTTATCGGGGTTCTCTTCTTTATTAACCTGATGCTCTTCTCGATCATTTATTTCACCGGCCGCTTCAGCATGTCACCGGGGTCCGTGGTCCCCAGCATGATCTTCTGGTTTGCTGCGTCCATGGCTGTCGGCCTGCTGTTGCGCCCGACACTACGGTCGTACGGCGTTGTCGCGGTCCTCGTTCTCTGCCTCATGGCGTCCATGGCCGGGGCCGTGATCTTCATGGATGCGTTCGCCCTGATGACGGGCAAGCAGGCTACGGATGTGCGCGTCGCGGATGCGCTCAAACATGCGGACGCAGCGGTCATATTCTTCAAGGACGGAAAACCGGTTCCCGACTGCGTGGGGGAGATAGAGGAAAGTGACGAGGATTCCCGCACGACCTACTATGCGGTTCCGTTCGTGCCGGATGGCTGGAAAAAGACGCAGCCGGTCACCGTGTGGATAACGTGCAGGCATGACAGCGCCAGTTGCCTGAACAGCACGGGCATTGCCATGATCGCGAAAACATACACGGCGGGCATCGCCGAGGCGGAAAAGTAATGCGGGATCACCTCCGACCCTGATGCGATCCGGATCGGGTGGATCGTCTCGCCGGAGGATGAGATCAGGTTCGGGAAAAAGTACCTGGGCTATATCGCCGCCGGGGTGAACGCGCTCTGGGTGATCGCGTTCCTGGGAATGGCCCTTACGCTCGGGAGAAGGCCGGAAGCAGCCTGATAACGTGATGGCAGACAGGAATTCATAACCGGTGATACGTGATGTCGATGTCCCGGGGCGGATTCGGGGAGGAAATACCATGAACAGCGGAGACGTGATAGCTTCGGTGTTAAAAGAAGAAGGGGTGCGCCGGATTTTTACACTGTGCGGGGGGCATATCTCGCCGATTCTGGTCGGATGCAAAAAGATCGGGATCGAGGTTATCGACACCCGCGATGAAGCGAACGCCGTGTTCGCTGCCGATGCAACCGCGCGGATGACCGGGGTCCCCGGCGTGGCGGCCGTAACTGCCGGTCCCGGCGTGACAAACACGGTCACCGCGCTGGTCAATGCACACCTGGCGCAGTCCCCCCTTGTGCTTCTCGGCGGCGCGGCGGCGACGGTGCTTAAGGGGCGCGGCTCGCTTCAGGATATTGACCAGCGCCCGCTGATCGCTGGCGCGGTCAAGCGCTGCCTCGCGATTAAAAAAACGTGCGACGTGGTCCCCGTTCTCGAAAACGCTTTTCGCATTGCAAAGTCAGGGGTGCCGGGTCCCGTGTTCGTCGAGTGTCCCATCGATCTTCTCTACGAGGAGGAAATCGTGCGCGCGATGTACGGGGCTGGTACCGGCGCTTCTGCGGCGCCGGACCTGCGAACGCGCCTTCTCCGCTGGTATCTCAACCGTCATGTGGACCGGATGTATTCGTGCGAATTGAACGCGATGAAGCCGGAGAAGACCGGGGTGCGGGAGATCATCCCCGGGCGACGCAGGGTGAAGCGCGCGGCGAACATGATAGCAGGGGCGCGAAAGCCGCTGATGATCCTGGGCAGCCAGGCGATGCTTCATGCCGCAGAAGCGCAACGGCTCCCGGAGGCGGTGCGGAAAATCGGCGTTCCGGTCTACCTGACCGGGATGGCGCGGGGGCTCCTGGGAAAAAACGACCCGCTCCAGTTCCGGCATCATAGGAAAGAGGCCCTTCGCGAGGCGGACCTGGTGGTCCTGGCGGGCATCCCGTTCGATTTCCGGCTTGATTACGGCCGTGCCATCAATCCCCGCGCCCGCGTCATATCCGTCAACAGGAGCCGGCGGGAGCTGACCATGAACCGGCGTCCCGCAGTACCGGTCCACGCTGATCCCTTTACGTTCCTCATGATGCTTGCGGAGACAGGGATGGCACCGGCCGCGGGACCGGAGGAGTGGCTTTCGACGCTCCGCAGCCGCGAGTCGCAGCGCGAGCTCGAGATAGAGGCTGTGGCGGGAGAGAAGGGCGCGCATGTCAATCCGGTACGCTTTTTGAAAAAGCTGGAGGAGCGGATAACCGATGCCTCGATCATCGTGGCCGACGGCGGAGATTTTGTCGCTACTGCGTCTTACATCATCCGCCCTCCGGCTCCCCTGTCATGGCTCGACCCCGGGGTATTCGGGACCCTCGGCGTGGGCGCCGGCTTCGCCATGGGGGCCGCCGCAGCCCGCCCGGGCAGTGACGTCTGGATCATCTACGGCGACGGTGCGGCGGGGTACACTCTCCAGGAGTTCGACACCTTCGCGCGTCACGGCATGCCGGTGATAGCGGTCATCGGCAATGACGCCTGCTGGAGTCAGATCTACCGCGAGCAGGTCGTGTATTACGGGGATGACGTGGGGACCCGGCTGGCGTACTCGGACTACCATACGGTCGCCGAGGCGTACGGGGGCGCCGGTTTCGTAATACAAAGCGAGGACCGTATCGACCTGGTCCTGGACGAGGCGATTGCCGCGGCCCGGAGCGGAAAGCCGGTGATCGTCAACGTGTGGATCAACAGGACGGAGTTTCGCAAGGGCTCGATATCGATGTGATATCAGATATCCTCACCTGGATGTACGTCCGCGGGACACGATGGGCATTGCGTGCCGATATTGTGGACGGGTATGGAGCAGGCGACCGGTCGTTATGGAAGCACGTGGGTAAGGTACCTGACCAGGTACACAATCCCGGTCACCAGACCGATGCACAGGATGCACACGAGAACAAGCTTCGCTGCTTTCATTGTATCTCCTTCCCGGTATGAACTACATGGTTAAAAGATAGTTAAAGCTTGTGGCGCAATCAACTCATACTGATGGATTACCGCGCCTTCTCAAGGGAGGCTTTTTTATGCCTTCTCCAGCGGGGTATATTTTTCCAGAAAGGTCTTGATCCTGCTTCCGAACAGGATGGTGAGCTTCAGGTTGTCGCCGGAGCCCTCGATGCTGAGGACCCGCCCCACGCCGTATTTCGGGTGCATCACGCTCTCCCTCACGCGAAACTTCGATTCACCGGGGCCGTCGGCCGGAGCATCGTCCGCCGGCTCGTCATCAGCCCTTTCAGCGGCGGCCAGTTCTTCCCTGGTATAGTGCGAATCCGCGTACGTTTTTTTCTCCTGTACGAAGGAGCGGCGGTACGGCCCGGACTGGTAACCGCTTTCGTAGTGCGTCTGGATTTCCAGTAAATTTTGCGGGATCTCGAAGATGAAGCGCGACGGCTCCTTGTGAAAGACCTCGTTGAAGGTGCGCCGGAGATCCGCCGAGGTGAGGTAGGCACGCTCCATGGCCCGGGTGATGCCCACGTAGCAAAGGCGCCGTTCCTCCTCGATCCCCTCCTGCGTGTCGCTCGAGAGGCGGTGGGGAAACATGTCCTCCTCCATGCCGGTCAGGAACACTACCGGGAACTCCAGCCCCTTTGCGTTGTGCACGGTCATGAGGGTCACGGCATTGTTCCTGGACTCGGGGTCGTCGTCCGGGTTCTCCTCCGAGGTGTAAAGCGATATGTCCTGTAAAAAAGCGTCCAGTGTCGACTCGGGGAATGCCGCCTCGTAATCGTACACGCTGTTCATGAACTCCGAGAGGTTCTCAAGCCTGCTCCTGCTCTCCAGGCTGTCTTCTTCCTCCAGGCTTTTTATGTAACCGGAGCCCTTCAGCACGTCGTCCACGATCGACGAAAGCTTCGGGGCGGGCACCGAGGCGGTTGCCTCCCGGCTCCGGACGATCAGTTCGCGGAACCCGGCAAGGCCCTTGGGCTGCTTGCCGCCCATGAGGCCGTCGCGGATGACATCCCAGACCGTGACTCCCTCGTTCGCCGCCGCCTCGCGGATGCGGTCGATAGCGACCGCACCGATGCCGCGCGACGGCGTGTTTATGATGCGCATGAGCGAGACCAGGTCCGCGGGATTGGCGATGAACTTGAGATAGGCCACCGCGTCCTTGATCTCCTTGCGCTCGTAGAACTTCATGCCTCCCACGACCCGGTAGGGAATGTTCTCTTTCCGGAGCCGGTCTTCGAACACGCGGGACTGGGCGTTGGTCCGGTAAAACACGGCGAAGTCTTTGTTCGAGAAGCGCTCCCTGTGTTTCAGCGAAACCAGGGTATTGATCACGTACTCCGCCTCTCCGTACTCGTTATTGGCACGGCACCACACCACGGACTCGCCGTCGCCCCGGTGAGCGGTGAGCTCCTTGTCCTTCCTGTTGACGTTGTTCCTGATAACCGAGGAGGCGGCTGCCAGTATCGGGTCCGTGGACCGGTAATTGGTCCCCAGGGTCACGACGACCGCGTCGGCGTAGTCCTTCTCGAAGTTCAGGATGTTGCGGATGTCTGCGCCGCGCCATGAATAGATCGACTGGTCGTCGTCTCCGACCACGCACAGGTTGCGGCTGGCGGAGGCAAGGTATTTGGCGATCAGGTACTGGGCGTAGTTGGTGTCCTGGTACTCGTCCACCATGAAGTATCTCCACTGCCGCTGGAGCGCGGCCAGGGACGCCTGGTCCTCGCGGAGGAGGGCCACGGTCTTTATTAAAAGGTCGTTGAAGTCAAGCGCGTTGCTTTTATTGAGCCCCTCGTGGTACCGGGCGTAGATCTCCGGGAAGTCGAAGGGGAGATTCTTTTGCATGAGCAGTGCCGGGTCCGTGCCGTCTATGAGTTCGGCCCTGTCCTTGATCTCCGATATCCTGGAGGCGATTGATTCGGGGCGAATTTTCTTCGGGTCCAGCCGCATCTCTTTCAGAATCTCCTTTATGAGGGAGGCCTGGTCGGAGGTGTCGTAGATGGAAAAGCCCGGGTGCACGCCGATCCTCTCGCCGTACCGGCGCAGGATGTAGACCGCGGCCGCGTGGAAGGTCTTTATGAAGACGCTGGACCCGGCCGGACCGATGAGCCTGACGATACGGTTTTTCATCTCTTCCGTGGCCTTGTTCGTGAAGGTAACGGCGAAGATCGACGTGGGCGGGACGCGCTTTTCGCCCGCCAGGTAGGCGATCCGGTGCGTTATTACGCGGGTTTTGCCCGAGCCCGCGCCCGCCAGTATGAGAAGGGGCCCCTCCGTGCGGGTGACCGCCTCGAGCTGATGTTCATTGAGATTTTCAAGAATGGTCATGTTTTTTCCTGATTCGGACATTAAGCAGATTTGTCGTACGGCCCCGGTGTGGCAAGAAGAAAATCCGTGTCTGATGATTTATTGTCACGCCAGGACCTTATATACAAAAGGCAGGGTAAATTAATCAAAATTTCGATGTTTACTGTTTGACAAACATGACGGCGCCTCATCAGGTAATCAAAGAAATTCAGGTACGTGATGCTGGATGATCTATGGCAGATACAATTCTCGTGGTTGATGATTCCCCCTTTGAAACGGCCGTCCTTTCAAAACTCCTGTGCGAATACACGGTATCGAGCGCGGGCTGCGGCGAAGAAATGTGGACCGTCCTGGCCAAAGAGACTCCTTCGATCATATTGCTGGACGTGGTGCTTCCGGGTGAGGACGGCTTCCAGATAGCGGAGAAGCTTTCTTCTATCGAAAAATATTCGGGCATCCCGATAATTTTCATTACCTCCAAGGATACCGGCCGGGACGTGGAGCGCGGCTTCGATGCGGGCGGCGTCGACTACATCAAGAAGCCCTACAACGAGATCGAGCTCCGTGCCCGGATACGCTCCGCCCTTCTGAAGAAGCGCCAGGAGATCGAGCTGCGTGAGAAGACCATCACCGACCCCCTTACCGGGCTGTACAACCGGCGCCATTTTTTCGACGTTTTAACCAAGAATATCGAGCATGCGCGGCGTAACCCCTCGTACCATTTTTCCGTGGCAATGCTGGACATTGACCACTTCAAGATCATCAACGACACCCTGGGTCACCAGGCAGGGGACTATATCCTGAAACAGATCGCCGATTTTCTGAAGAAAAGCATCCGGCCCTATGACCTGCTGGCCCGGTACGGCGGCGAGGAGTTCATCGTGCTGTACAAGGATTGCAACCGGAAGGAAGCCGGTGAGGTCCTGAACCGTATCAGGGATACCGTCGAGACCAAAAGCTACCGGTTCCGGGATAAAACAGTCAATGTCACTTTCAGCAGCGGCATTGCGGACATCACCGAGGTTAAGCCCGGTTCCGCGGCTGCCGAGGAGCTGATAAAGATCACCGACAGCCGGCTTTACCTGGCCAAGCAATCGGGCAGGAACCGGATCGTCATAGACGCGATGGCCTAAAAAAAGCTTGCAATCCGGGGGGGGATACCGGATAGTGGCGATGCTTGGATGATGCATTGTTTCATGACGATTGTGAGAAGAGAGAGTGGCCACCCCCACTCTCTTTTACTATGGACAGGGCGCCGTGCAGTTAAAGGAAGCAATCCATAAGGTGATCGGAGAGACCGCTGAACGGCTGGGTTACCTGGTGTACGAGGCGGGTGTTCTCCTGAAAGGGGAGAGCTCAAAGATCGCGGTAAAGATCGACAGCCGGGCCGGGATATCGCACATTGACTGCGAACGGTTTTCAAAGGAGCTGTCGGTTGCGATTGATGACGCCGGCCTCCTGCCGAACTACTCGCTGGAAGTCTCCTCGCCGGGCCTGGACCGCGCCGTAAGCACATCCGATGATTTCTCGCGGTTTGCCGGCTCCCCGGTGAAGGTGGTGTACCGGGACGGTGACGACCGGAAGGTCGTCAAGGGCGTCATTGTCACGGCCCTCGGCGACGCGGTCACGGTCTCCGGTGAGCGGGGAGACGTTACGATACGGTACGACGCGATCGTCAGCGCCAACCTTGATTATTAACACGCAGGTAAAGGGATATATACCATGAGCAAGAATTTCTTCGAGGCATTACACGAGATAGCGACCGACAAGGGAATACCCCGGGAATATATCGAGCAGATAGTCGAATCGGCGATGCTCTCGGCGTTCAAGAAACAGTACGGCATGATCGACAATGTGCGCGTTGTCTTTGACCGCGACAAAAACAGCGTCAAGGTCGTTTCCAAGAAGATGGTCGTCAAGACCGCGCGGAACATGGCCGAGGAGATATCGCTCGCCGAGGCGAAGAATATCAACCCGGACGCGGTGCCGGGGGACGACATCAACGTCGAAGAGGACCCGCTGGAGTCGTTCGGCAGAATCGCGGCGCAGACCGCAAAGCAGGTAATCATACAGAAGATAAAGGAAGCGGAGAAGAACATCATATACGATGAGTTCTCGGACAAGGAGGGCGAGCTGATCAACGGATTCCTCCAGCGGAAAACCAAGGACGCGATCTATATAGACCTGGGCCGCACCGAGGGCATCCTCCCGGCGCGCGAGCAGTCGCCGCTGGAGCACTACAAGATCGGCGACCGCGTCAAGGCGCTCATCCTGGCGGTGCAGAAAAACACGAAGGGGCCGAGCATCATCCTCTCCCGCGCCAACCCCGCCTTCATCGAGAAGCTGTTCGAGATGGAGATCCCCGAGATCTATGACGGCGTGGTGCGGATCGTGAAAGTGGTCCGCGAGCCGGGCATGCGCACCAAGGTGGCGGTCACCAGCGAGCGCGATGACGTCGACTCCGTCGGGGCGTGCGTCGGCATGAAGGGGATCAGGATCCAGTCCATCGTGCGCGAGCTCGAGGGCGAGAAGATCGACGTGGTGGAGTGGTTCGAGGACCGGAAGATCATGGCCGCGAACGCGCTGACCCCGGCGAAGGTGCACGAGATCGTGGAAAAGACTGATGGCGGCGTCATTGCCGTCATTGACAATGACCAGAAGCACCTGGCGCTGGGAAAGGCCGGACACAACGTGCGGCTGGCGTCCCGGCTCTGCGGGTTCGACATAGACATCAAGACCGAGGACCAGTACCGCGAATTGCTCTCATCAAGCGAATCGCGGGCCATCGTGGACCAGCTCTTCTCGAAGGTCAACGAGGACGAGACTTCTCTTTCCGAGCTGCCCGGCCTGGAGCCGCGTATCATCAAGCTGCTTGAGAACGGCGGCGTGTTCTCGGTAGAGGACCTGGTCGAGAAGTCCCTCGAGGACCTCCTGGCCATTGACGGGATAGGCGAGAAGACGGCGAAGAAGATCATCGAAATTATAGAAGAAAGCGTCGATTTTGACGATGTAGACGAGAACAAGGAGGAAGGTTCCGGCACGGAAGAAGGCACTGAAGCAGGCGGAGAAGAGAGCGGTAAGAAAGAAGGCGAGGGCACCGGCGATGTGGCCGAGACCGGAGGAGAAGGGGAACCGAAGACGGAAGAATAGAGCGGGGGGCGATGCGCCCCGCGTGTCGGCGCGAACCATAACGCCGGTCCGGTCCCCGTAATCAACTATGGTAAGGAAGACAAACTGATACATGAAAGCCATTGAAATATCAAGACGAAATCATATCTCCATGGAAGATATGATGGAGGTGTGCCGCGAGCTGGAAATCAAGTGCGAGGGTGAGGAATCCGATCTCCCGGAAAAGGACATATTCCTGATAGAGAAAAAGATCGAGGCGATCAAAAAGCGCAAGGCCCAGCAGATAGAAGACAGCAAGAAGGGGAAGAAGATAAAGCTGAAGCGGAAGGTCCAGATGCCAAAGGAGGCGAAGGAAGCCGCTGATGAGACTGCCGAGCAGCCCGTTGAAAAGAAGCCGGAGCGGGAAGCGCCTCACCCCGTCGCCGAGAAGCCCGGCGCGGGCGCAAGGCTGCCAAGACGCGAAGGCGCGGGCGCCAGGCCGGCAGGAGCGGGGAGGCCCGGCGGTCCGGGGAGGCCCGGCGGTCCGGCAAGGCCCGGAGGACCGGGGAGGCCCGGAGGACCGGGAAGGCCCGGCGGTCCGGGAAGGCCCGGGGGACCAGGAAGGCCCGGGGGACCGGGAAGGCCCGGGGGACCGGGAGCTAAGCCGGGAGCCCCGGGTGAGAAGCCCTCAGGCGCGATAGGCGAGGCCAAGGATAAAAAAAGGAAGAAAACCAAGGGCAAGGAACAGGACAAGAGAAAATACAAGAAAGAGCAGGAAGAAAAGGAGATCACGCTCCGTAAAAAGCACGCGGCCGAGGAGAAAAAGCGCGAGGCCGTCGCACCGGAGCAGATCAATATAACCGAGAACATTTCCGTCGGCGAACTTGCCAAGAAGCTGAACATCAAGGCCGCCGATGTCATTGCCAAGCTGATGAAGCTGGGCGTCATGGCCACGATCAACCAGGTCATCGACGCCGAAACCGCGGAGATACTCTCCTCCGAGTACGGGACCAACGTGAAGGTCGTTTCCCTCTACGACGAGACGGTCATCAAGCACGTCGAGGACGACCGGCCGGAGGATTATGCACACCGGCCGCCGGTCGTCACGGTCATGGGCCATGTCGATCATGGTAAGACGAAGCTCCTTGACGCGATCCGGAAGACCAATATCATCGATCAGGAATTCGGCGGCATTACACAGCATATCGGTGCCTACAGCGTCCTTATCGGTGAACGGAAAATCACCTTCCTGGACACACCGGGTCACGAGGCCTTCACGACCATGCGGGCCCGCGGTGCGAAGGTGACGGATATCGTCGTGCTCGTGGTGGCGGCCAATGACGGCGTCATGCCGCAAACGATCGAGGCCATCAACCACGCGAAAGACGCGGGCGTCCCCATTATCGTCGCCATCAACAAGGTCGATCTGCCTGAGGCAAATGTCGAAAAGGTCAAGCACGAGCTGTCCAAGTACGACCTGATCCCCGAGGAATGGGGCGGTCATACCCTGATGGCGGAGATCAGCGCCAAGTTCCAGAAAAACCTTGAAATGCTCCTCGAGTTGATACTTATACAGGCCGAGATGCTCGAGCTAAAGGCGAACTCGAAGCTCGTCGCGAAAGGCACCGTCATCGAATCCAAGCTGGACATGGGCCGCGGCGCCGTATCAACGGTCCTGATACTGAACGGCTCGCTGCACGTCGGGGACCCGTTCGTGATCGGGGTCTTCTCCGGCAAGGTGCGCGCGATGTTCGACGACCACGGCAAACCGATCGAGGTGGCCGGGCCTTCAACTCCGGTCGAGGTGCTCGGCATCTCCGGCGTTCCCTCGGCCGGCGACCCCTTCGAGGGCGTCGACTCGGATAAGACCGCGCGGCAGATTTCCCAGAAGCGGCTTGAATTCAAGCGGGCCGAATCGGCCAAGAAAGTCAAGAAGGTGACACTCGAGTCCCTCAACGAAATGATCCGCGAGGGCGAGGTGCAGGAGCTCAGGGTCATTGTCAAGGCGGACGTGGACGGATCGGCCCAGGCCCTGAAAGAGTCTCTCGAGAAGCTTTCGAACTCCGAAGTGCGGGTCAAGGTCATACACATTGGGACGGGCGGCATCAACGAATCGGACGTCATGCTCGCATCCGCCTCCAACGCGGTCATCATCGGCTATCACGTGCGGCCGACCGGCAAAGTGTCGGAGATTGCGGAGCGGGAGGACGTGTCGATCAAGTTCTATAACGTTATTTTCGAAGTCACCGACACCATCAAGGCCGCAATGGAGGGAATGCTCAAGCCCGAGATCCGGGAGGAAATAACCGGCTCCGGCGACGTGAAGCAGGTATTCAAAATCTCCAAGGTGGGCACCATCGCCGGCGCCTTCATGAACGCAGGGAAGATCGAGCGGAGCAGCAAGGTGCGCATTATCAGGGACGGCGTCGTGGTGTTCGACGGTCCGCTGAAGTCGCTCAAGCGCTTCAAGGACGACGCGTCGGAAGTTTCCGTGTCGCAGGAATTCGGCTTCAGCCTCGATGGTTTCAACGATATCAAGGAAGGAGACAGCTTCGAGGCGTACAAGCTGGTGGAGATAGCGAAAACGATTTAATATGTTCGTTTGACCCTCGCCTCCCGCCATCCTCTCGCCCGATAGGTCCGCAAGCGCTTGCGGACCTATCGAAGGAGAAAGGAAATACCCGGATGCAGCATAATAATCATGGCCTATAGAAGAGAAAAACTTGAAGAGCAGATAAAGAGGATCGTATCGGAGCTCCTGATCAGGGATATCAAGGACCCCCGGATAGGGTTCGCCACCATCACCGGCGTCGAGCTGTCAAAGGACTACGCGCAGGCGAAGATCGGCGTATCGGTACTCGGCGACCCGCGGGACCTCAGGAAGACGATGGAAGGGCTCCAGTCGGCAATCCCCTATATCCAGCACCGGACGGGAAAGGCGCTTGGCATACGTGTCGTCCCGAAGCTGTCGTTTTATCTCGATTCGTCGGTCGTTGACGGCGTGAACATGGTACATTTATTGAACAAGCTGGAAGAAACCGAATCCAAGGAACATGCCGATGAAAACGACGAAGGGGCTGACACGGACGGTGACCCGGAGCGGGAATAGCGGCATCACCCGTCCCGGCGTGTCGCCCGCGGGAGATGCGCTGAACGCCGTACTCCTCATTGACAAGCCGGAAGGAAAGACCTCCAACGAAACGATCAGGCAAGTGGAGCGGACCACCGGTGCATGCAAGATCGGCCACGCAGGCACCCTCGACCGGTTCGCGTCCGGCCTGCTGGTGGTATGCACCGGCACGGCCACCAAGCTTGCCCGCTACCTGCTGGAAGACGACAAGAGCTACGAGGGAACGGTGAAGCTCGGCGTCAGCACCGAGACCGACGACACCGAGGGGGCCGTCATCGAGGAGCGGCCCGCGGCCGGCGTAACCGGCGATGCGATACTTGAATGCGCACGGAAGTTCACGGGCGTCCAGCTCCAGCGGCCGCCGCGCTACTCGGCCCTCAAGATACAGGGGCGGCGCGCGTCGGACCGGGCACGGAACGGCGAACAGGTGGATATCCCGGAGCGCACAATTACCGTGTACGAGCTCGCCGTCGGCGACATCGATCCGGACGGCGGCCGCTTCACCTTCCGGGCGCGCTGTTCCAAGGGGACGTATATCCGCTCCCTGGCGCGTGACATGGGGCGGGAACTGGGTACCGGGGCCCACCTTGAGCGGCTGCGCCGGACCGCGGCCGGACACTTCCAGATAGGGGACGCAGTAACCCTCGAGGAGTTGGAAGCATCCATGGCCGGATGCCCGCCAGCAAAGCGGTTTTTACTGAAACCGGTCGAGGCGCTGGCGGGACGCGGGACGGTTATCGTGCGCGAAGCGGCCCGGAAACGGATTCTCAACGGCGCTCCCTTTCCGGCTGAAGAAGCAGTGGAAATAAGGGACAACGGCGGAAAATTGTTCATAATTCTGGATGAAAGTGAAAATCTTATTGCAATTGCGGATATGGATATCCACAAATGGCATATTAAATATTTAAATGTGTTTAATTCGGTGATACAATAGGATACAGGCGTCCCTGTTCCCCTCGGGGGAAAGCACCACACAGAAGATCCGGCAATGATGCTGATCATATAATTCGCATGGAGGAAGAGAGAGACAATGAGTCAGAAGCAGGAGATCATTGAGAAGTACAAAACTCATGACAAGGATACCGGTTCCCCGGAAGTGCAGATAGCCCTTCTTTCGGACCGGATCAATCATCTTACCGAGCATTTCAAGACCCACGCGAAGGATTTCCATTCGCGCCGCGGGCTTCTCAAGCTTGTCGGTCAGAGAAGAAGGCTTCTTGATTATCTGAAGAAAAAAGATCTGACCCGTTATCGCGGGCTGATCAAGGAACTGGGCATCCGGAGATAACGGGTACCCCGAGTCAACCCCGCCGGGATGTGAGCTCGGCGCCGGAGCGGCGCCGGTAACAGATTGTCAGAATATAGGAGCCAGACATCGCGATAACTGCCGTTATCGCTGTCTCTGACCTCTATATTCTGGCATGCCCATTATAACAATCTGCATCTCCGCGGAGGAAAACGTATTATAGTGAGGTAGCAGCATGTCTATTGAATTGAGTCTAGAGGTAGGAAGAGAGAAACTTAGTTTTAACACCGGGTATCTGGCCAAACAGGCGGATGGCGCGGTGGCAGTTTCGTACGGGGAGGTGGTCGTGTTCGCCTCTGTTGTCATGTCGCACGAGCTGAAGGAGGGGCAGGATTTCTTTCCCCTGACCGTGGATTACCGCGAGAAGTCGTATGCAGCGGGCAAATTTCCGGGCGGCTTCATCAAACGGGAGTCACGGCCCAGCGATAAGGAGGTCCTGACGAGCAGGCTCACCGACCGGCCGATCAGGCCCCTGTTCCCCGCCGACTTCATCAACGAGGTCCAGATCATCATCTACGTCCTGTCGGCTGACCGGACGAACCAGCATGACATTTTTTCCATCAACGCGGCGTCGGCCGCGCTTGCCATTTCCGGCATCCCGTTCCAGGGCCCGGTAGGCGCGGTGCGGGTTGGGCGCCTGAACGGCGAGTGGATCGTGAACCCGACCTTCTCGGAATCGGACGAGAGCGATATCGACCTGGTCGTCGCCGGAACGAAGAAAGCGGTGACCATGATCGAGGGCTCGTCGAAAAACGTGTCCGAGGACGACATGATCGACGCGGTGGAATTTGCGCACAAGCACATAGTCAGGATATGCGAGACCCAGGAAGAGCTCGCGAAGGCGGTAAACAGGCCGCCCATCACTTACACGCCGTTCGTCCCGGACGACAAGCTCAGGTCCGAGATCAAGGGCCGGTATCTGCCCGACATCGACAGGCTCTCCGAACACAAAATCAAGCATATAAGGGAAAACGCAAAGAGCGATATCATCGACCGGGCGAAGAAGGAGCTTGCCGAGGCCTTCCCGGAAACGATCGGCCAGGCTTCCGGCATCATCGACGAGCTGGACGGCGAATTCGTACGGAAGCGGATCCTCGAATCGGGATCGCGTGCGGACGGTCGGGGGCTCCGCGACATCAGGCCCATCGACATCATGCTGGGCATCCTGCCCCGGGCTCACGGATCCGCCGTGTTCACACGCGGCGAGACCCAGAGCCTCGGTATCACGACGCTCGGCTCGGTTGACGACGTCCAGCGGATGGATGACATCGAAGGGGAGGGTTCAAAGAGCTTCATGCTCCATTACCACTTTCCGCCCTTCTCAGTGGGGGAGACCGGCCGCCACGGCGGCGTGGGACGTCGCGAGATCGGTCACGGTATGCTGGCGGAGCGGGCCCTGGAATGGGTCATTCCCGGCAACAAGGATTTTCCCTACACCATCCGCCAGGTCTCCGAGATACTGGAGTCGAACGGCTCCTCGTCAATGGCCTCGGTCTGCTCCGCATCGCTTTCACTCTATAACGCCGGCGTTCCCCTCAAGGCGGCCGTGGCGGGCATCGCCATGGGACTGGTCATGGAGGGTGACAAGTACGCGGTGCTCAGCGACATCATCGGGCTGGAAGACCACCTGGGCGACATGGACTTCAAGGTCACGGGGACCGAGAACGGCATAACCGCCTTCCAGATGGACATCAAGATACAGGGCATCACGCCCGCGATCATGAGGGCCGCACTCGACCAGGCTAAAGAGGGCCGGCTCCATATACTCTCGATCATGAATAAAGTTCAGCCGATGCCGGAGAAGCAGCTTTCTCCCTACGCGCCCAAGATGAAGACCATCATGATCAATCCCGAAAAGATCGGCGCGGTCATCGGGCCCGGCGGCAAGACGATTCGCCAGATCATCGAGGAGACCGGGTCCGATGTCAATGTCGAGGACGACGGCTCGGTGACACTCACCGGTCCGACCCAGAAATCCGTGGAGATGGCCGAGGAGTACATCAGGGCGATCACCGAAGAGGTGGAGGTCAACAGGATATACGAGGGCACCGTCAGGCGGCTCTTCGAATTCGGCGCGATGGTGGAAATACTCCCGGGCAAGGAAGGGCTTATACATATCTCCAAGCTTGCGAACCAGCGCGTCAACAAGGTCGAGGACGTGGTTAAGATCGGCGACCGGGTCCGTGTTAAGGTCATCAAGGTCGACGATCGCGGCAGGATCGACCTGAGCCTGAAAGACGTGGACTGAGCGGCCCGGAGACCGATGGTATACAGGCGTCTTCAGGACAACGGCGTGACCGTACTGCTCGAGCCGATCGACGGAGTCGTTTCCGTCTCGGTCGGCCTTTGGATCAAATCCGGCTCGCGCGACGAGCGCGGGGACCAGTACGGTTACGCACACTTCATCGAGCACATGCTGTTCAAAGGAACAAAGAACTACTCGGCCCGGGACATTGCCCGCATCGTGGACCGGGTCGGCGGACAGCATAACGCGGCGACAAACCGGGAATATACCTGCTATTACATCAACGTCGTCTCCGATTATCTCGACCTGGCCGTCCAGCTCCTTGCCGAGATGTACTACGATTCGCTCTTCGATACCGGCGAGCTGGAAAAAGAGAAAAACGTCGTCATGGAGGAGATCCGGATGTACGAGGACACTCCCGACGAGCTGATACACGACGTGTTCATGGAGTGCATGCTCCAGGGCCACCCGCTGGGGCACACGCCCCTGGGATCAAACGAGAGCATACGGGCCACCACGCGCGAGACCATGCTTGGCTTCTTCGAAGAGCAGTACCGCAGCGATAACATCATCGTCGCGGTGGCCGGCAAGTTCGATAAGGGTACTGCCGAGGATATCATCCGGAAATACTTCTCGCGCTCCAGCGGCAGGTCCGCCGCGCCTCCACCGGCCCCTGCGGTTCCGCGGAGAATCGATTACCGCCACATCGAGAAAAAGGATCTTGAACAGGTGCATTTCTGTCTGGGCGCCGACGGCATAACCCGTGACGATGACGACCGGTGGGCGCTCTACATCCTGAGCACCATCCTGGGCGGAAGCATGTCGTCGCGTCTCTTCCAGAACATTCGCGAGAAGGAGGGGATCAGTTATTCCATATACTCGTTCTACTCCTCTTACAAGGACAGCGGCGTATTCGGAATATACTGCGCCACACTGCCCGAGAAATACGAGCGGGCCGTCGAGCTGATCGTCGCCGAATGCAGGGAGATCGCCGATACGGGAATCTCCGATGAGGAGTTGCAGGACGCGAAGGACTTTCTGAAAGGCAATCTTGCCCTCAGTCTCGAGGGGGTTGATGTCCGCATGGGATGGCTGGCGAAGGACGAGATCACGTTCCAGAAAAACTTCACATTTCAGGACATTCTCGACTCCATTAACGGGGTGACACAGGCCGATTTCAGGAGAATATGCGACCGGGTATTCGGCGCGCGTAAGCTTTCGGTCGTCTCCGTCGGCAGACTGGCGAAAAGAAAGATTCCGGAGTCCTGCGTCCTGCTCTGATATCCAGGTCGCGCGCGGGGGAAAAATATTTGAGCCCCGGGCTTTTTTTGCTTTACTTTGTATGGTATTCCTTTTAAAAATTCGATGAGTTACTATTCCTGTTCCGGACGGCTCATTGACCGCCTGATTCTAACATTCGGAGAATAAACATGGCTTCAAAGAACGAGGGGATGAACAGCACCATCGGAGAAGGTTCCGTCTTCGAGGGTAAATTCTATATCAGCGGCTCACTGAGGATCGATGGCAAGTTCGAGGGCGAGATCAAAACGGATGAAGAGCTGGTGGTCGGTGAGACCGGCAAGGTCAAGACGGACATTGCCGCAAAGTCGGTCGTCGTTGCCGGTACGGTAATCGGGAACATTACCGCTCGCAGCGAAGTGCGCCTCCTGGAGACCGGGAAGGTCCTGGGCGATATCAACGCGCCGACCGTATTGATGCAGAAGGGCGTGGTCGTAAACGGCAGTTTCAACATTACCGGCGGCCACAAGAAGGACACGAAAAAGGTCGTCGAGGAATCGTATCATGGCGGTACATCCGCGAGCGATGCATCTGAAATCAGGAACATTGGATCGCGGTAATGGCATACGCCGGCATGACCGGCGGCCCTGCTCGATTACCAGTTTGTGACATAACGACCGAGCCGTCGCCCCCCCGGCGGGCAGACCGGCAGTTTAAACAATTAAATATTTTTTTACAAATATCCGAGTATTAAAAACAGGGGCATCAGCATCATCGCGGGAACCGATAGAATGGCGTCATAATGAAAAAGATTTTTTCGAAGACATTAAAATTCAAGCGGTTCACAATCTCGATTTTCACCAACGAGATCGTCATTGTTTTTATCGGCGAGAAAAAAATATTCATCAAGACGATCCGCATGAAAATGCCCGCGTTCCACCTGCCGCGGCTGTGGGCACCGCGCCTGAAGATGTCAAAAGCCGAAGCCCCCGCGTCCGTCGCGGCCCCCCTTTCACCGGTGAAGCCGGCTCAGGCGGTACTCCGTCCGCGCCGCATGACTATCCCCCTCGGCAGCGCCATGACGCCGCATCGCAAAAAGCTGGCATTCGCGCTCTCGGCCGTGATAGCGGGAGCGGTCATAGTATTTTCTCTTTACCCGTCCGGACCGCATGAAGCGGCTGAACCGGATGACGAGATGATTAAGAAGAACCTGCTCCAGTCGAAGCAGACGGATTACTCCTCACCTGAAAAGTCCCAGAAGCTGGTCATAACTGAACACCGGGTCGCCGCCAGGGAAACCTTCCAGAAGATCGCCAAGAGATACGGCGTGTCGGTTGAGACGATCCGCGGCACCAATAACCTGACGCCGGAGAGTACGCTCAGGCCGGGCATGACATTGAAGATACCCAACAAGGATGGCATTTTACTGAAGATGCAGAAGGGCGGTGAGCTCGTTTCCATCGCCCGGCGCTACAAGGTTTCCCTGAAAAAAATCATAGATGAGAACAGCATCAAGAACCCCGACTTCGTCGCATCCAATACCGTTCTCTTTATACCGGACGCCAAGCCGCTCAATATTTTTTCCGGGTTTATCTGGCCGGCGGGGACGAGGTTCGTCACCTGCGGGTATGGATGGCGGCGCAACCCGTGGGATACAAGATATTCGGAGTTCCATCCGGGACTTGACATCCGCTCGAATTTTCAGATGGTAAAAGCGTCGAAATACGGCAAGGTCACCTATACCGGTTGGCTGGGCGGTTATGGCAAGGCCGTGGTTATCGCACACCCGGACGGTTATAAGACGCTGTACGCCCACCTGTCTCGTATTATGGTGCGCTCAGGCCAGTATGTGAAGCAGGGCCAGTATATCGCTTCCAGCGGCAACACGGGTCGTTCCACCGGCGCTCATCTCCATTTCGAGATTCTGAGGGGCGGCCGGAGCATGAACCCCTATATCTTTTTCCGTAAAAAAAGACGATAAGAACATCCTCTCCCTATCTTCGGGGAAGCTGATTTCTCCAGCCTGACCGCTTTCGTCCCTTTTTTATTAATTTTTTACATATGTGAAATAGGTAATTGACATTAATCGCAGTCAGTATCAATATTAATATGAATTAAATTTAGAAACGGGGTGCGTGATGCCTTCCGTGAAGAACAAGCCCATTCATAACCCGGGTCTGCTTGAGCGTGTAATAAATGTGCTTGGCTTTATGTCATTCAGAGATCGTGAACTGGAACGGCGGTTTTTAAGCAAACAGCACAAGGAGCATCTCGGGTTCAACAGGAATGTATCCATACTCGGTTTTGTGGCGGTCTCCGGATTTTACCTGATGAATTATCTGCTCTTAAATCCCGTTGATATCCGGTTATATATTCTTCCCTATTATATTGCCGCGGTGGCCCTTGGCGTTTTTATCCTGATGACGCTCATCGATATGCCCCATTACGTGTTCAACACCCTGGCAATGCTGGCCGTGCTCATCATTAGCATTGCGCCCCTCGTATCCTTAATGGCATTCAGATACCCGGAAACCTATTTCTTCCATACGGGCTGCGTGGTACTGGTTTTTATATCCATCGTATTCGTGAGAATCAGTTTTTATTACGTCATGGCATTTGCCGCCGTCTATCTCCTGGCATTCGAGTTGTTATATTTCTCCATGGACCCTCATTCGAACATCGAGACATTAAACCTGCATTATATACTCCTGTTTTCCATGGGAGTCGGCCTCATTGTCAGCTATAACATGGAGAAACGTGAGAGGATCAATTTTGTAAAGCTCCGGATAATCATCGAGGATCGGATGAAGCTCTCCAGGCTCAAGGACGCGAGTCCGGCCGCCGCCCCAAAAATGAAAAAATGAATTGACTCATTTCCGCTCAGCCTTACCCCTGATATCATTACTACGATGCCGCAGCGGGGAGCCGCGGAGAACGCGCCGCGCGGCCAGTTAACCGGAGCGATGCCATGCTGAAGGACGCGAATTTCTTGCTTGAGCTGGGGACCGAGGAGATACCGGCCGGCTATCTTCCGCCCGCGATCGAGGCGGTGAGAAAGACCTTTACCGAGAGCCTGGATGCGGGCAGGATCGGGCATGGCGGCATCGAGGTGTTCGCCACGCCCCGGCGCATTGCGGTAATGGCGGCCGGACTGGCAGCTGCCCAGCGGGAGGAGGAGGTCGAGCTGAAGGGGCCGTCCGTCAAGGCCGCGTACGATGCTGCGGGACAGCCGACGAAAGCGCTGGACGGCTTCCTGAAAGGGAACGGCGTCGCTCTTGAAAGCGTTTTCACCAGGGATTCCGAAAAGGGATCATACGTGTTTGCCAAAAAAAAGCTCGAGGCCAGGAAGACCGAGGAACTCCTGCCCGACATCGTCGCGAAGATCGTCGGGACCGTACCTTTTCCGAAGCGGATGCGCTGGAGCGACAAGAGCGTGACATTCCCCCGGCCGCTGCGCTACTTCCTCATCATGTTCAACGGGCGCGTGATCCCCTTCGGGATCGAGGGGATTGAATCTTCGAACAAAACGCGCGGGCACTATATACAGCACAACCGGATGGTGGAGGTCGCCTCCATCGGCGACTACGGCGACTTACTGAAAAAGAGCGGAGTCATCGCCGACCAGGCGGAGCGAAAGCGCATGATCCGCGACGGCCTGAATGCCGCGGCGAAGAAAGCGGGCGGCGTACTGCTTGAGGACGAAGAGCTGGTGGACACGGTGACGTTCCTGGTGGAGGACCCGCAGATTTGCGAGTGCACGTTCGACCGGGATTTCCTGAAGCTCCCGGACATAGTCCTCATCGCCGAGATGCGCGAGCACCAGAAATATTTTTCCGTGGTGGACGCCAGCGGCAGGCTCACGGACCGCTTCCTGGTCGTCTCCAACAACCCCCCCACCGCGAACGTCAGGGCGGGGAACGAGCGGGTCATCACCGCGCGGTTCAACGATGCGCGTTTTTTCTACAACGAGGACCGGAAGGTCAAGCTGGCCGGAAGGGTCGAGTCCCTCAAGACCTGCCTTTTTCATAAGGAGCTCGGCACAATCTACGACAAGGCGAGCCGGATGCGGGTCATCGCGGACTACATGGCGGGCCGGCTTGAGCTTCCCGCCGCGGCGCGGGAGAAGATAGCGCGCGCCGTGTCCCTCTGCAAGACCGACCTGATGACCGCGGTCGTGTTCGAGTTTCCCTCCCTGCAGGGGAAAATCGGCCGGATCTACGCCCTGGAGGACGGCGAGGACCCAGAGGTCGCCGACGCGATAGAGGACCACTACAAACCGCGGTTCAGCGGCGAACCGCTCCCCGAGGCCATGACGTCAGTCATCGTGTCGCTCGCTGAAAAGATCGACAACATCTTCGGCTCGTTCAGCGTGGGCAACATCCCGAAGGGCTCGGCCGACCCCTACGCGCTCCGCCGGCAGGCCAATGCCGTCGTAGAGCTCCTTCTTAAAAACGACATCAACCTGGACCTTCGAGACATGCTCGTTTCGGCGGCGGGCAATTATCGCGGCGGCGCGGAGCTGGTCGGCAAGATCGTCGAGTTCATCGCGGTGCGGGCCCGCACCATCTTTTCCGAGAGCGGGTTCTCCCACGACGAGATCGATGCCTGTCTATCCACCGGAGCCACCGATTTCCTGGAGCTCTTCCGACGTGCGAAGAGCATCAACGAGTTCCGGAAGAACGAGGGGTTCTCGCAGATGCTGCTGAGCTTCAAGCGCATGAACAATATCGTTTCCGCCTTCCGGAAGGAAAACCCCGGCCTCGTGCTTGCCTTCGATCCCTCCCTGTTCAAATGCAGCGAGGAAAAGGAACTTCACGCGTTTTTTGATTCCCGCGCGGAACGTATCGATTCGCTCATAGCCGGAAGCAGGTACATCGAGCTTTTCGGACTCCTGATCGAGGGAAAGCCGATCATCGATGCCTTTTTCGACAAGGTCCTGGTCATGGAAAAGGACGTGAAGCTGCGGGACAACAGGCTGTTCGTGCTCGAAAGGATCCTGAAGCACTTCTCCACGCTTATGGATTTCTCCCGGATCGAAGACCGGTAGTCCCCGGGAGGAGCGGCACATGTTTGACCCGAACGCGAAAAAGACCGTCTTTACCTATATCAAGGCGTTTCTGTACCTGTCCTGGTCGTTTCTGCATTACCATCTTTCGTTCAAGCACAAGTTCACGAGCATCGGCAACGTGCCCCATGTCTGGGGGATCTGGAACGTGGTGGTGTACGGCCCCAACATCAGCCTCGGGAAAGATTGCGTCATCGTGGCGGCTAACGGCTACCGCACGAACATTTCTTCGATCAAGATGGGTGAGATCGAGGGCCGCATCACCATCGGCAACAATGTGCTGGTTATGAACGCGGTGCGCATCAGCTCCGCCTCCTCGATCACCATCGGCGATGGGTGCATGCTGGCCAACCACTGCTACCTGACCGATTCCGACTGGCACGACATCCACGACCGCACCTGTGCCCCGGGCGGGAGCGCGCCCATCGTGCTGGAGCGGGGGGCCTGGATCGGCGATTCGGCCATCGTGTGCAAGGGCGTGCACATCGGGGAGAACTCCATCGTCGGTGCCGGCGCCGTGGTCACGAAAGACGTGCCGCCCAACACCATCGTGGCCGGGAACCCGGCGCGCGTGGTCAAGAAGCTTGACCCCGAGAAAGTCATTCTCGCCTGCGACAGGGAAAAGAAAAAGATGCTGGGCATGCCGGACATCGTGGTGCGGCGCGGAACGCGGCCATGAAGGAGCGCCCCCTCCGCATCTGTCTCCTCTGCTACCGGGGGAACCCCTATTCGGGCGGGCAGGGCATTTATCTCAAGTACATTGCGGACGAGATGGTTCGCCAGGGCCACGAGGTGCATGCAATCGTGGGCCCGCCGTATCCCTTTCCCATGAAGGGCGTCATCCTGCATACGATACATAACAACCAGTACTTTGTGCGCAAGAAGCTGGACATCATAGAGCCGGAAGATCCCTTCGCGATCCTCCGCCCGCTCAACTTCTACGAGTACCTGGCCAGCCGCACGGGCGCTTTCTCCGAGATCAGCACCTTCGGCTGGCGCGCCTATATCCTCCTCCGAAAGCTTCATGAGCGGCACCGGTTTGACGTCATCCACGACAACCAGTCCGTCGGTTACGGCCTTCTTATGATGAAGAGCTTTGGCATACCGGTCATCGCGACGATCCATCACCCGCTCTCCATTGACCTGGTGAACGTGCTGGAGCGCACCCAGAAGTTCAAGAACAAGCTCAAGACCGTCATGTTCTATCCGACCCTGATGCAGTCGATCGTGTCGAAGCGGCTGGACCATATCATCACCGTATCGGAGGATTCGAAGCGGGCAATCAACCGCGACTTCGGCGTGCCGCTGGAGCAGCAGACCGTGGTGTATAACGGAATCGACCGGAACGTGTTCCGCCCCCTGCCCGGCATAAAAAAGAAGAAGGGGAAGATCATATTCGTCGGCAACATCGAGGACGGCAAGAAGGGGTTCGCCTATCTCCTGAAGGCGATGCCGCGCATCGCTAAAAGCGCAACGGTCACCGCCGTGGACGGGGGCGCGCCCCACCGCAAGGTCACCGACAGGTTGATGAGTACCCTCGGGCTCGGAGGCCGCGTCGATTTCACCGGCAAGACCTCCACCGAGGAACTGGTCCGGCATTACAGCGAGGCCGAGCTGGCGATCGTACCGTCTGTGTACGAGGGGTTCGGCCTGCCGGCAGCCGAGGCCATGTCCTGCAGCGTGCCGGTCATCTCGAGCGATGGCGGTGCACTTCCAGAGGTGGTGGGAGACGCGGGCGTGGTTGTTCCTGCGCGGGACCATGAGGCGATCGCCGACGCGGTGAACGGGCTCCTGGCAGATCCCAAGCGAATGCGGGAACTGGGACGAGCCGGCATCGAGCGCGTGAAAGAGCATTTCAACTGGGAGAAGGCTGTTCGTGAGATCGTGGGAGTGTATCGCCGGTACATCTGACGCCATTATGTCACATAATACAATTTATCCGCTCTTGTTTTTCTTCATCTTGACAGATTCGGCTCACTAGCGTATAATTTAATCCTGACCGAGCTTTCCCAAGCGAAATCTTAAACGATTGTATATTCCTGTACTGAGAGGTAATCCATGAATTTCGGAGTTGACAGGATCCTGAAGCGATACGAGGGCAAGTCATACGAACTCCGCGGAAGGGTCAGGGCCATCTGGTATTTCTTCATTATCGTCCTTCCGATACTTGTCGCTTTTATCATCATCATGAACCTGCTTATCCAGCAGGGGATCTTCCAGCCGCTGAACATTATCGTGTTTGGGATCATACTTCTCCTGGGAGCAGGCATGGTGCTCGTCGCGTCCGGATGGTATAACACGGCAGTGACCATACTCGCCTTCGGCGTGCTGACCGCGCTGATTTTAAACGTTAAGGGAACCGAGGCCTCCGGGTCCGGGCAGCGCTTCCTGGTCAGCGAGTTTGCCTACATGATGCCGGTGCTTTTCTCGATGCTCTTCTGTAAAAGATGGGTTCTTGTTGCCATTGTGGTCCTGGCTGAGACGGCGATGATCGCCACCGTTATCCCGTCGGAAATTGTTGACCCTGCCGTCCGGGGCGTCGTCCTCATGTCGATGAGCATCACGCTCATCATCTCGTTCGTCATCACCCTGATGATGGGCAATATCAACGAGACCGCCCGGCGGCTCCGCATGGAGGACGCGGAGCGGATACAGCGGGAGCAGCGCGACATCAATGAGGTACTGATGGGATCGATGCGGAGCGTGTCTGCGCGGCTCGACGACTCGTCGCGGGACCTGTCGGGCGATGCGCTGCATTTCGCCGAAAACATCCAGGGGCAGGCCTCCTCGATAGAGGAGATCACTGCCACGATGGAGGAGATCTCTTCCGGCGCCGAGCAGGTGAGCACCAGCGCCCAGCGGCAGTCCGAGATGATGGAAGACCTCATGAAGGGAATGAACGAGCTGGTGGGGCTGGCGCGTGACATGGAGTCGCGGATCACGGTGGCCATGGCGCGGACGGATGCCATCGCCGCGAACGCCCGTGCGGGCGAAGAATCGATCGGGCGGATGGACACGACCATAAGTGCGATCGGATCCACGTCAAAAGAGATGACGGGCATTCTCGGCATTATAAACGACATATCCGACCGCATCAACCTCCTGTCGCTGAATGCGGCCATCGAGGCGGCCCGGGCGGGTGATTACGGCCGAGGCTTCGCGGTAGTCGCCGATGAGATATCCAAGCTCGCCGACCAGACCTCGTCCAGCGTCAAGGAGATCGCGGTGCTGATCGCCAAGAGCGAGAGCGAGATCGTGAAGGGCATGTCCGGCGTGGAGGACACGGTGAAACTCATGCGCGAGATACTCTCCGGCGTCGAGGAATCGAACCGCATGATCGCGGCTGTAAACAAAGCGATGGAAACGGCGATAGATTCGACCGGCAGGGCGCACGGTGCGGTCAATACCGTGAAGCAGCGGTCCGAGGAGATAACGACCGCCTCAGTCGAGCAGAAAACCGCGGCAATGGAGGTGATGAAGACCATCACGGACATCAACCAATTGTCCCAGACCAACGCGTCTCGCGCCGAGGACATTACGGGCCACTCGCGCGATATCGCCTCCATGGCGAAGGATCTCAGGGAAAAGATAACTTCGCTCAGGGAAAAAGAGGCCGCCGGGATGAGTGGTAACGGCGCATAGCCGGCCACGGGGACGGTCGCAATCTTACGGACAGATGACTATGTCCTTGGCCCACAGGCATTCGCCGCAGGGTGTGGGGTTCCAGTAGCAGTCCGTATCTTCCACGGTTCGCTTGTAACACATGTCGGGCCGGTAGCAGTAGACGCAATTCGGAAAATCATAATACCGGAATTTTTCCCTCAGCTCAATAAACGTCGTATTGTCCCAGGCCTGGGCCAGGGTATGGCGATTGGTGTCTCCAGCAATAAAACTGTTGTGCATTCGTTTGTATCCGAAATAGTAGGCAGGGTGGGTGTACGCGAGCTCCGGGCAGGGGGCTATCTCGCCCCGTGCCGTTACGAACAGCGTGCCTCTCTCGATGAAGGGACATCGCCGGTTAACGTCAGCCTTCTGATTCGCAACCCGCACGTCATTGCGCTTTATTTCCCGCTTGAGGATTTTTCTCAAATCTACCAGGGGCCGCGTATCGGTATCGTAGAGGATTTCGTTGGACATGTTTTCCGCGTAGGGATAGAGATTTGTAACGATGAAGGATTGGATCCCGATTGAGCGACCGTATCCTATGGTGTCGGTCAGGAACCGGTGGTTGCTTTTAGTGGCTACCATCTCGAGGCCGAGGACCGTCTGCCGGTTCCCGGAGGATGCCTTTATTTGCGAGAGCGCCTCGATATTTCTGCGAAAGTCAGCCGCTTCTATCCCCGGGCGGATTATAGCGCTGGAGCCGCCGATATCATCATCCCATGACACGAATATCTCGTCCAGGGGAAGGCCCAGTAAAAAGGCGGACATCTCATCGGTTAGAAACGCCGCATTGGTGACCAGGACGATGCGCGTATCCAGCCTGCGCAGGGACGAGAGCAGCGTCCGGATGTGCGGGTTGCAGAGCGCCTCCCCGAAGCCGAGCAGGACGATCCTCTGGAGACGCAGTTTTTTCAGCATCGGAAGAAGCTTCCGCATCAGGGCCGGGGAGAAATGGGCCTTTTTGAAATCCACGATGGAGTTCCTGACACAACTTCTACACGCGAGATTGCAGTGAGAGGAAAGCTCAATATAGACCTGGGTCACGGCAGGGGAAACATATTGCTTTTCCGGCCTGAACACGATGTAGAAATTTTCACGTGTGTTCATGGAACAGATAGGGGTCAGATCATCAGCTCGAGCTTTTGTACAGCCATCTGGACCGGGTCCCAGGGACTGCTCAGGGGCGGCGTATAGCTCAAATCATAATCGCTGAAATCCCGCACGGTAGTGTCGTGTAAAATCGCGGTTGAAAAAATATCGATCCTTTTAGAAACCTCGGTCTTATACGCCCCGGCCATCTCTGCGCCAAGTATTTTCTTTGACTGCCTGTCGGCGGTAACACGTATGAATAATCTATCCGCCGGCGGGTAATATACCTTGTGGTCCCAGGTCTCAAAATCAACGCTCACGGGATCAAACCCTGCTTCCCGGGCCTCCCTTTCGCCCAGGCCGGTTTTCGCGATCACCCTGTCGAATATCTTGACGGACTGTGTGCCGAAATATCCGGCGAACTCCCGGTCACCGCCGGCGGCGTTCTCTCCCGCGACCCTTCCCTGTTTGTGCGCCACCGTGCCCAGCGGCATGTAAACATTTTTCCGCAATATGCCATGATAGGTTTCCGCGCAATCGCCGGCAGAGTAAATATCGGGTATGCCGGTCTCCATTCTGCGATTGACTTTGAATGCTCCCCTGATGCCGGTTTCGATTCCGATAGTCCGCCCGAGCTCCGTACCGGGAGCTGCACCGACAGAAACCAGCACCATGTCTACTGTCATATTGAAACCGTTCGTTCCGCGTACAGTGAGCTTCCCGTTCCGGAGGTCGATGGATTCGATTGCGACGTTGTTGCGGACAGCAACGCCGTTGCCGGTAAGGACCTCAGTTATTTTAATCCCCAGGCCGGGACTGAAGGTAGGCATGACCGATTCGGCAAATTCAACGACAGTCACCTGAAGGCCCCGCTTCATCAGTGCCTCAGCCATCTCCATCCCGATAAAGCCTCCTCCGATAATCATGGCAGTTTCCGGATTTTTTTTGGAAATGAAATCGTCAATTGCAAAGCAATCCGGAAGCCAGCGCAGGAAAAAAACCCCGGCGGCATCGATTCCCGGGATCTTCGGCCTGACAGATTCTGCCCCGGTGGCGATAATAAGCCTGTCGTAATCGATCAGCTTTGTGTTGCCCTCCAGATCTGTAGCGGAGACCTGTTTTGACCGTGCATCGATTGATCGGGCGGTGTGCCGGAGCAACAGGTTGATCCCTTCCTGCTCGATATCTTCTTTTGTCCTGTGCGCCAGGTTTTTCCAGCCGACGACATCCCGGCTGATGTAATACGGCAATCCGCAGATACTGTAATTGGGAAACTCATCGGCAACGATGATGGTTGGAGTAAGCCCGGGATCGGTTTCCCGGGCCCTCAGCGCAGCGCTGATACCCGCATCGCTGCCTCCAATGATAACAAGTTTTTTCAAGCAAACCTCACTGATGAATAAAGTAATAAACTATCTTACATTATTATCATGAAATTAATATATAGAAACGATGTTTTTATCGTCACCTCGCAAAATATTTTTTCTTGAAATAGAACGCCACATTCACCAGCCCGATCATGACCGGCACTTCAACGAGCGGCCCGATGACAGCGGCGAACGCGGCGCCCGAGTCGATGCCAAATACGGCCACTGCCACCGCTATGGCCAGCTCGAAGTTGTTGCTTGCCGCCGTGAACGAAAGCGTGGCGGAAACCGGGTACCCGGCCCCGATCCTTTTACTCATGAAAAAGCTCGCGATAAACATGACCACGAAATAGATAAGAAGTGGTATTGCAATTCGTACGACATCCATCGGTATCTTCACGATATACTCGCCCTTGAGGCTGAACATGACCAGGATGGTGAACAGGAGGGCAATGAGCGTGATGGGGCTGATCTTCGGGATGAATTTCGTCTGGTACCATTCTTTATTCTTCAATTTAATAAGAGCAAACCTGGTTATAATGCCGGCAATAAACGGAATACCAAGGTAGATGAACACGCTTTCGGCGATCTGCCCGATGGTGATATCCACGGCGCTTCCTTTTAATCCGAAAAGGGGCGGCAGAATGGTGATGAAAAACCACGCATAAACGCTGAAGAACAGGACCTGGAATATACTGTTGAAGGCAACGAGGCCTGCGGCGTATTCCGTGTCGCCCCTGGCAAGGTCGTTCCATACGATCACCATGGCGATGCAGCGTGCCAGGCCGATCATGATAAGGCCCACCATGTATTCGGGATAACCGGAGAGGAACGAGACTGCGAGAAGGAACATGAACACCGGACCGATGATCCAGTTCTGGACCAGTGAGAGGCCCAGTATCTTCCAGTTTTTAAAAACGTCACCCAGTTCTTCATATTTAACTTTTGCGAGAGGCGGGTACATCATTAAAATAAGGCCTGCCGCGATCGGTATGTTCGTGGTCCCGGACTGGAACTGGCTCCAGAATGCCGCAGAGGAGGGTACGATATATCCCAGGCCTACTCCGATTGCCATTGCGGCAAAAATCCAGAGGGTGAGATAGCGGTCGAGAAAGGACAGTTTTTTTGATAAGCCTTCGGTCATTGAAAATCTCCAAAGATGATGTTGATTATTTTAGCTTGATCCCGCAGCACTGCGCGATATTCATCTGCTTTTCTGCGTTGGTTTTAAGGACCGTCTCGATGCAGCCGATAAAGTCGAGCACGCAGGGACAGCAGAGGCGGTAGTATATGCTGGTTCCCCGCTTTTCGTCGAGGACCAGCCCCGAGTTCTTGAGGACACTCAGGTGCTTGGATACGGTGGAAACGTCCGACCCGACCATCTCCGTGAGCTCGTTGACGCAACGCTCCGACTTGTGCAGCTCCTCGATAATGAAAAGCCTCGTCGGGTGTCCCATCGCCTTGAGTATGTTTGCCCGCGCTTCGTACTGGGGATGTATTTTCTGCTCCATCAATGTTCCTCCCGTCAGCAGCAGCTCGTTGATTGCCCGCCCGCAGTGCCGCCGCAGTCGCAGGTCGGCTCTCCGCCGGTGATCATGCTCCGGATGATCGCCGAGGCGCAGCCCACGCCCGAACCGACCGTCAGGGCCCCGAACTCGCAGTTAAGGGCGCAGGCGCCGCACTCCATGCACCGGTCACGGTCGGTAATGCGCGCTTTCCCGTCGCGCATCTCGAACACGGCGTGAGGGCAGACCTCGGTGCATCGTTTGCAGCCGGTGCATTTATCAGAGTCGTAAGCGAGGGTCGTGACGTTTTTCAGGTATTTCATATGAGCCCCCAGGATTGGATCTTGTACAGTATGAGCAGTATGACCGAAGCGGCGAGCCCCGTGATGTAGACCGGCACCCAGAGTTTCAGCTCCTTCTTAACGCCGGAGAAGGTGGTGAATGTAGTGGCACCGGTGAACTGGAGCGCCAGGTAGGACGATATGAGCGGGAAGAGAGTGATCGCTGATGCGTTCAAAAAGATCGACCCGCTGCCGACCGGTGTCAGAAGCACGAGGGGGATGACCGCAGCTGTGCCGGCCAGGAGCCCCTTCACCGCAAATGATCTGAACGGGATAAAGGGAAGAAGCACGGGAGTGAAAAAGGCGCCGGCAAGCACGCTTGTCAGGCAGAGCAGGATAAAGGGCCAGCCCTCGAGCCAGGCGCTTTTGAATAGTATCCCGGACGGCTGCAGGCCGAATAGCACCAGGATGATGAGCGCAGCGACAGGAAAGCGCCTGATCGCCTGGTTGAGCTCGATGGGAGTGAGCACCATCCGCTCCACCATGCCGAACCGGATCTCCCGCATTGCCGACGTTGCCGCATGCCCCGCCCGTACATATACAGGGATGTCTTCCGCTTCCACGGGGCCGAAGCGTACGTTAAAACCGGTTTTCTTCTTTACAGCGGCCGCTTGCACGCCGGTTGCGCCCAGCTGCGGCACGATGAGGTTCCGGTGTGATACGAGCGCGGCGAGGTTAAGGCCAAGGACCCGCTTTACCAGTTCGTCAGTTCCAAACGTGCCTTTCCCGGCCGCGCACCACACGTTTATCCCCTTCGTGTCGAGGACCAGTATCCATCCGCTTATGCCTTGCAGGGCGCGGCGCAGTATGTCGAAGCTAAGCTTGTAATTGGCGGAGACGAATATATCGGAAGACGCGTCAGGTGCGCCGACAGCGTACAGGCCCGGCCGCATCGAATAATTCTCCCTGAATGCGCTTATGCGGGACCGTATCTGCCCAAGCCTGTCAGCCCGGGTCCATTGGGTTGACGCGACCGGGACCAGACCGGCAGGGGTGTTGATGATGCCTGTTACCCAGGGCGGCTTCTCCTTCGTAATGCCTGAGAGGGACTTCATGGCCTGTATCCTGGTGTTGCTGTCAGGCGAGAGCGCATCAGCATTTTTTGGCGGCGCACAGCAGGCCTGTCCTGATTGTTGATTCATCTGCAATGATTTCATGAAATATACCTGGTTATTTCTTATTTGGCAATATAGCAAAATAGCCAATAATCGTCAAGGAATTATTTAATTTTTTTCATGCAGTCTGCTTCTTTAGAAAGTTCCGATAGGACCGCAGAGCTTTGCTTTGACGGTAAAAAATCGATATTTGACGCAAGTCAATGACATGGGCCGGGATTTTAGATATAATGAAAGAATATACGGGCATTGTATCATAATGAATGTGTTTAAATTTTGTGATTTGGTACATTGGGAATGTGCACCGGTTTATAAAAAACAGAGAGGGAGGAAAACCATGAAAGCAACGGATATTCTGAAAGATGAGCACTCGTTGATTCTCGTGATGCTCCAGGTTGTTGACGCCGCGTGCGCAAAAATGGAATCCGGAGAGCACGTGGACCACGGTGACATAGAGGACATGATCGATTTTATCAGGAATTTCGCTGACCGGTGCCATCATGCCAAGGAGGAGAACCTCCTGTTCCCCGCCATGGAGAAGGCCGGCATAAGCCGGGACCGCGGTCCGATCGGCGTGATGCTGGCCGAGCACACCGCGGGCAGGAATTTCGTCAAGGGTATGGACCGGGCCCTGCAACAGCTTAAAAAAGGCGATGATGCCGCGACCGAGATGTTCATTGCCGACGGGCAGGGCTACGCGAGCCTGCTGGACGGCCATATCATGAAGGAGAACAACGTGCTCTTCCCCATGGCGGACGAGCTCCTCTCTCCGGAAGAGCAGAAAGGACTGGTCGAGGGGTTCGAGCGAGTGGAGCGCGATGAGATAGGCGCGGGTGTGCACGAGAAATACCATGAGCTGTTGCACCGGCTGCGGGACCGGTACGCACCGGATGCGAAGTAAGGGAGGATGGCATGAAAGCGAAAGTCGATGAAAGCCTCTGTATCGGGTGCGAGCTCTGCGTTCAGATCTGTCCCGGTGTTTTCAGGATGGAAGGGGATTTCGCTGTAGCGATTGTCGATACCGTCCCGCCCGAGCATGAGAAGGCTGCCAGCCAGGCCGCGAGTGAATGCCCGGTCGAGGCGATTGCGATTTCCTGAAGGCATATCCACCGGGAGCATGAACACAAAAAACCATGATATTCGCCGGATATCATGGCACACTATGCTGATTTCAGTTCCGGCTCCGCTTATCTGACGACCATGGTTTCGCAGGCGGATTTGTTCACGAGATCGCGCACAAGATGATGGGTTTCTTTCAGCCAGCGGCGGCGCGGCCGGTGAGGGGCCGCAATAACGAGGTCGATCGAGCGCTCATGCTCGAGAGCGACCGCTTCTTTGACGATGTCGCCGAAGCGAATTTCCCTGACGATCTCTGCCATGGTGTCCGGAGCGACGCGGCCCACCATCTCCTTCATCTTGAGTTCCGTTTCCTCCCAGAGCCGCTCCTGCAGCGACGTTATCTCCACATCGGTCAGGCAGTAGTCGACGCCGCATGCCTGTATGGCGGGGATCACGTGGAGCAGGTATATCGTCGATCGGAACTGTTCTCCGATGCCGACGGCTTCGCGAAGCGCAGCATCGGATTCCTCACTGAAATCGGTGGTAACCAGAATGCGTTTTGGCTTGAACATCGGGCACCTCCTTTCTGCATACATATCGTTATACCATTAAGGTACAGACAGAAAGTGGAGGAGTCAATTTTGCAGTTTGCTGAAAAACAGCAAGCTGCAAAGCGATACATGGATGTATCGCCGTTTTTAGAGGCATTAGCCGGGAAAAACGTGAGGTTTTACGGTAAACTCCAGAAACAGCTTGAAAAGCTGTTTTCGAAATAATCGTTTACATTTCATTCACTACGTAAAACCGACTCTTAAAAACTCCAGGGATGGAGTTTTTAAGGAAAATGTTAGTTTATTCCGGCGGGTGCATCTTTTCGGCCGTGATCGGTGCGACAAACGGCCGGCTGGAAGCCGGCTGAAGCGATACTGCGATTATCCCGGCGGATTTTATAAAAAACCATGGTAGCAAATTGCATATCATGGAATAAGGCGGGAACATGACGGGGGTACGTTATTTAACGACCATGGTCTCGCTCAGGGACTTGTTCACCAGTTCGGTGCTGAGATGCCTGCGCAGGGAAGAACGGCGCTTTTTGCTCCTGTGCGGCGCGGTGATCACCAGGTCAATATTATTGTCATGCTCGTAACCGATTATGGTGTCCAGTATCGGGCCGAATACTATCTCGGAAAATATGGGGAACGATCTGCCGGCGACTGTCCTGTTGATCTCGTCGTTCATTTTCCGTACTGCTTCTTCGCGGAGTTTGTTTTTCTCTGCAATGATTTCAGGTTCGCTCAGGCAGTAGTCAACAGCGCACTGCCGAATCTCCTCGATAACATGGAGCAGGTGTACCTGCGATCCGAACTTACGCGCTATGTCGGCCGCCTCTTTCAAGGCCGAATCAGACGCATTGCTGAAATCGGTCGTTACAAGGATCTTTTTAGGGTTAAACATTATATTCCTCCTTTTTCTACTAATTTCCAATCCTACAATTAATATACTCCCGGGGTGCGGGTTTAACAAATAAAAACTAATTATTTTAGAATATTCTAAACAACTGTTCCATCCGGACGGTTTTTTTAAATAACTCCATCTTTCCCGGGACAGTTATTACCCGTTATTGTAGGGATGCACTATAACAGAGAGAGATATAATTAATTGTTATTGATTTTCAACACGCATGAATTCAGATTTACAGGCTCATGATAGTATTCACAGAAAGGGAAATATACCGGAGAGTGGAGGTCTCGCATGCTAAAGGTTAAAAACAACATTACCTGGGTGGGCAAGGTTGACTGGGAGCTCAGAAGGTTTCACGGCAATGAGTACTCCACGCACCGGGGGTCTTCCTATAACTCGTATCTTATACGCGAGGACAGGGTGGCCCTCATTGACACGGTGTGGGCGCCCTTTGCCAGTGAGTACGTGGCGAACCTGGAACAAGTGATCGACCTGAAAAAAATAGATTTTGTCATCGCAAACCATGGGGAGGTTGACCACAGCGGTTCCCTGCCCGAGCTCATGAGCCGCATTCCGGACGTGCCGGTCTACTGCACGGCAAACGGCGTCAAGTCGCTGAAAGGCCAGTACCACCGGGACTGGAACTTCAAAACCGTGAAAACCGGAGACCGCCTGAGCCTTGGCGCCAAGGAGCTGGTTTTCGTCGAGGCCCCGATGCTCCACTGGCCCGACAGCATGATGTGCTACCTGACCGGAGACAATGTCCTTTTCAGCAACGATGCCTTCGGCCAGCACTACGCAACGAGCGCCATGTTCAATGACGCGGTCGACCGGGACGAGCTCTACGCCGAATGCATCAAGTATTATGCGAACATCCTCACGCCGTTCAGCTCCCTGGTGACCAAAAAAATCAACGAATTCCTTTCGCTGGGCCTGCCCCTGGACATGATCTGCACGAGCCACGGCGTGATCTGGCGGGACGACCCCGCGCAGATCGTGAAGCAGTACCTCGGGTGGGCGAATGCGTACCGCGAGGAGCAGGTGACGATCGTGTACGACACCATGTGGAACGGGACCCGGCTCATGGCCGAGGCGATCGCCGACGGCCTGAAGGAGGCGGACGCCGGCCTCACGGTCAAGCTTTACAACGCCTCGAACACGGACAAGAACGACATCATCACGGAAGTCTTCAGGTCGAAGGCGGTCGGCATCGGATCTCCCACGATCAACCAGGGCGCCTTAAGCTCCATCGCCGCCCTCCTCGACGAGATCCGGGGGCTCAAGTTCAGGGAGAAGAAGGGCTTTGCTTTTGGCGCGTACGGCTGGAGCGGAGAGTCGGTGAAGGTGATTAATGAGGGCCTGAAGACCGCCGGCTTCGCGGTGATCGGTGACGGGCTGAAAACGCTCTGGAGGCCTGACAGTACCGCGCTCGCGGCCTGCGTCGAGTACGGAAGAAAAGTGGCTGAAAGCATATAGCGTATCATGAAAGGCGCATGATGGAATACGATTTGTGGACTCACCTGGCCCCGGCCACGATGCGGTATCACGAGGTCGTGGTAGGCGGCCTCATCCGCCAGCCGGCCAATGCATGGACCAATGTCATGTATGTCATTGTGGGGTTCATGGTCTTGCGCCTTGTCGCTAAGCGCAGGGACCGGTCGATGCTGGCGTTCATGCCGGCACTGGCGGCTCTGATCGGCCTGACCTCGTTCCTTTACCACGCGTCCAACACGTTTCTGTTCCAGTTTCTCGATCTCGCATCCATGTATCTGCTGTCGGGCCTCATGCTCGCCCTGAACGCTGACCGCGCGGGATTGATCAAAGCGCGCAGCGCGCCGGCGATGTTTGCCGGTATGGTACTGGCGTCATCACTGGTGCTTTTAGCGATCAGGGGAAGGAGCGGCGCAATAATCTTTGGTGCGGAAATCGCGGGGGCGATCGCCCTGGAGTTGTTTATCGCGTTAAGGATGGATGAGGGGGCGCGTTACCGCGATTACCTGATAGCGCTGGGCCTGTTTGCCGCAGCGTATCTGTTCTGGATCCTCGATTTCACGGGCCGCACTCCGTTCAACGACGGTAACCATGTGATGCAGGGCCACGGGCTCTGGCACATTATCAATGCGTTCTGCATCTATTATCTGTACCGGTTTTACAGCCAGTTCCCGTTCGCTTCTGTTTTCCTGAAGCGGGAGACGGATGCCGGCGCCAGGGTCACCTGATCCGGCATTCAGTCGTGACCGTCTCCGCAGCAATCATCGGATGAACACGAGAGCGATCCGCTGTGCGCCTTCTCCATCGATTCCCTGCCCTCCCGCCAGGCGAACCAGGCTATTCCCAGGCCGCCGATAATGTCGATATAATTGATCTTCAGCAGCTCGTACAGCACGCTTGACCCCAGCAGGATAAAGGAAAGGTAGAAGCAGGTCCTGGTGCAGTTGGCGTCCGCGATGATGGGCTCCGAGCCGAGCGCCCTGCCGACCTTCATCTTGTACGAATAGAGGAGCCACATGGTCGCGATCGAGACCGCGGAGATGATTATGCCGGGTACCGTGGTTCCGGGATTGACCCGGTACAGCACGTTCAGCACCGATCCGGCTACCAGGCCGACCGCCAGGATGTAGAAGCTCGCGCCCGTGATCCGGAGCGCCTGGCGCTCAAACCGGTCCCGCTCCGTCACCGGGCTCCTGCGCATCCGCCATACCATGTGGCCGATGCCGAGCCCGGAGACGACCTCGACAAAGCTGTCCACGCCGAATCCGAACAGGGCAATGGTGTCGTCCGCGTATCCGAAGAAGGTGGAGACCAGCCCTTCCGCGATGTTATAGACCACGGTGATAACGCTCAGAATGAAAGCGGTTTTCAGCAGGCGCGCGGTGCGCGGGTCCGATGTGGTGATCATGGCTTTGTCCTTGCTGCTAGTGGGATCAGAGGACTATGGATGAAAACATGAAAATCTTCAATCAAAAATCCGGATTATCAAAAAAATATCTTATTCCAGGCGGGAAATCGTTTGCCGGCTGGCGCCTGCCCGGGGTGGCGGGACGCTATGCGCGTCCTGCCGCCAGCTTTTTTTTTGACACCGGTTTCGTTTTGTTTCCCGTTTTTACAGGCGCGGCCTTTTTCATGAAAAAGGCATGGGCGTCGCGCGCTGATTCTACCGGTATCTCTTCCATGGGCATGTGGCCGCAGTTATCATAAAGCACCAGCTCGGCATGGGGCATGTCGCGCTTCCACTCCTCGATCGTCTCTTTCCAGCGCGACCATATGTCCTGTTTTCCCCAGGCCATGAGGACCGGCATCCTGATTTTTTTCACGTCCAGGTACACCGTATCGGATTTGCTCATTGTGGCGATCATGTCGAAGACTTTCGTAAGCGTCCTCCGGTTGCCCTTTCGCATAAGAAGCTCCCAGTACACGTCATGGATGTAATCGGAAATACGCTCACTCCTGCCGTAAAGTCTCTTGATGCTGGTTTGTATAAGCAAGCGGGGCAGCATGATGTTGTTAACCAGGAATTTCGTTCCGGGGATCTGTACAAGCCTGAATTCATACGGCAGAGACTGGTTATATGCGATCGGGTCAAGAAGGACGAGCTTTTTCACCCTGTCGGGGCGGTGCACTGCATAGCTCCATGAGTAGTATCCGCCGAGCGAGTTTCCGGCAAGATAGAACGTATCAAGCCCGACAGCGTCGAAAAATTTATCGAAGAAGACGTTCATGACATTGCTCATGTATTCTTCATTTTTCGAGGGACCGGTTATCCCCCATCCCGGCACGTCGAGCCGTATGATCCGGTAACGGTCTTTCAATTCCTCGCACCACCCATCCCACGTATGGAGCGAAGCGCATACGCCATGGAGAAGGACCAGCGCGGGGCCTTTCCCCTGGTCCCGGTAATGGACGTCCATTCCGTCTATGGTGATGAACCTGGAATCCGCATCGCAAAACTTTTCTTTGAGCTTTTCGAGCGGTATAGGCCTGATGCCTACCTTGAAATTGTTGAGGGTAGTCTTCAGTGACATGGCATGAAATCTCCGGAGAAATGTAGTGAAACCATGGGAATAAAAACCGGCCGATCGGTAAAGTAAATTATTCTATTTAAGCGGCCATACCAAGATCATTCTCTAAATGGCTATGAACATTATCGGAAATTCGTTAGTCTGGCTGGCGGGAACACCAAGAAAACCTATCTGCGCAGTGCGAGGGGTTTCCTCATAAGCACATCACGCCTATCAGGGCATAAAAAGTGCTGGACACGGCCTGTTAAAATTTTTATCCCTCGTATGAGACTGATCATGACCGGAAAACTTAAAACAGCGGAAAAGGAATCCAGACCCATCAGCAGGGACCTGATACGGGCGAACGCTCTCGCTCTTTTCAAGGAAAAGGGCGTGGAGAATACGTCGGTTAATGATATTGTGAACGAGGCAGGTATTGCCAAGGGGACCTTCTATCTCTATTACAACAACCGGGATGACCTTATCAACGCAGTATTTGAAGAATTTGCTTCGGAATTCCTCAGGGAGGTCATCGAGGCTAATAAAGATTTGCAGAAGATAGCGCCCTTTGCCGAATCGCTTCTCAATTATTTTAATAAAAACAGGATGTTTCTTATCGAGGTCCGCAAGAACCTGACCCAGCACTGCGAGTTCCCGTATTACCGGCGGACCATGACGGCCCTTTCCGGTGTGATCCGGTATTTTCTTAATCTCTATGAGCAGTATCCCATATCACAGCTTGACACCTACTCGGAGATCCTCATCGGGACCATCCTCGAAATATGCTACCGGCTTTTCATAGATAAAAGCATCAAGAGCCAGTCAGAGGCGCGCATCATGCTCGAGGATTTCATGAAGAGATTTTTTAATTGCGAACCCGATTTTTTTCTTGCAAAAAAATGACCGTCGGTCATTATTGGATTGTAGTGATTGCCGGGATATGGCCGAGGGCCATTATTTTTTAGCCTGCCAATGACCGGTGGTCATAACCGTCGCGGCCAACCCGGCGGGAAAATAATGACATACCGGAGATGATAACCATGAAACCCACAAGAACCATTCCGCCTGATCTTCTGAATAATGGGGATGCGCCCGTGTTCAGGAATGAATTCTTCGGGCGCTATACCCTGCGGCATGCCGAACGGCCGCTGCAGTTGAACGACAAGGTCTCGAAGAATTATCTGTTCCCCACCTTTTACGGGGACGTGACCTGCGCCATGGGAATATTCCTCTGCTCCTACCGCAAGGCTGAAAGCCTTGTCGCACGGGAGCTGCATCCCTCGGTAAAGCCGGTACGGCTGACCAGGGGGCGCTCCATCATCGCATTTTCCTGCTATGAATATAAAAATGTCATGGGGGTCGCACCCTATAACGAGATCGCCATGGCCGTCCCGGTCATGGTGAACACGGCCTTCAGGCCGCCGGTGCTGCCGATGATCCTTGACACCTTCAGCCGTTTCGGCTATTATATTGCCGGCATGCCGGTTACCTCGCATGAGAACCAGATACGGGGCAACAGGCTGTGGGGGCTGCCGAAGGTGACGCAGCAGATAGATATCCGGCAGGAGGGCGACATGTGCGTCACCACGGCCTTCGAGGACGACGGTACGCCCTATCTCACGGTGCGCGTGCCGCGTGCGGGCGCTCCCGTGGAGTTTGACGCCAGCTCGTACCTGTATTCGCGCCTCGATGGCAAGCTCCTCAGGAGCATGACTAATTTCAAGGCGACGTTCAACGTGACGAAATTCATGAACCTGCTCGTAAAGAAAAACGTGAGACCGCAGCGGAGCTATCTTGAAATCGGCACCACGCCGTCCGCGAAGATGCTGCGCGAGCTGGAAATCGAGGAGCATCCCTTCCAGCTACGGTATGCCGAGCACATGTCAAGCTGCTTCGACCTGCGGGACAAAAACGAGCCATCATGGCTCAGGGTATTGAACCGATAATAAGCGGCTCCCGCAGAGCAGCCCCCCGCCCCCCGGAGGGGGGCTACCCGGCTTTTCCGGGTAACAGGTTTCCCGACGGGGGATATGCGGGGTTCTTCGAATAGCCCCTGGCTTCAGTCAATGAAAAGCATAGGAGAAGGAAAATGAATAAGGACATGAAAATCGTAATGTTCGGTGCCGGGGCCATAGGCCAGTCCGTCGGCGGCTGGGTTGCCGGCGCCTATGACAGCATACGCTTCCTGGACAGGGGTGATGTTGCCGCGAACATGAAGAAAAAAGGGATAACCCTGTTCGAGCAGGGGAAGGAAAAGGACCGGACGAATGTCGCGGTACGGGTCATCGACGACATCGCCGAGGCACGCGATGCGGATGTCATTGCGATCTGCGTGAAGAATTTCAGCCTCGACGCCGTATCAAGAATGATAAGGGATACAGTGGGAGACGGGCCCGTCATCATCGGCATGCAGAACGGGCAGGAGAACCAGGTTATACTGCCGAAGTATTTCTCGAAAGTGATATACTGCGTCATCGGATACAACGCATGGTTCGAGGAGCCCGGTGTGGTCGGGTACCAGAAAAAAGGCCCCCTCATATTCGGCACGAAAAACAACGAGCTCATGGACGAGATGAAGGAGATCGCCGCGGTATTCAACAGGGGCGTGGAGACCGTGGTCGTGGACCATTTACAGGACGCGGTGCATTCGAAGCTCATTCTCAACCTCACCAATTCCCTGACCACGCTGATCGGGTTCGGGTTCAGGGAGATATCGGACTACAGCCTGTTCCAGAAGCTCCTGTCGAACATGCTCTACGAGGGAGTGCGGGTGGTGAAGGCCGCCGGGTTCACGGAATGCAAGATCGGCGGAATGCCGCCCTGGTTTTTAATGAAGCTTTCGGCGACCCTGCCGCAGTGGCTCACGAGGCCGCTGTTTAAAAAGAACGCCAGGAAGATGGTCATCAGCAGCATGGCCCAGGACATCATACAGCGGGGCGGGCATGATTCGGAGCTTGAAACCATCAACGGGTACCTGGTTGCGCTCTCGAAAAAACATGGCGTGGCCGTGCCCTATAATGAAGCGATCTACACGATGTGCGTCAGGGAATTCGCCCGGCCCGCGTTTGCGCCCCTGGACGTGAAGCAGGTCTGGGAGGAGGTAGCGGCGAAGCTCGGGTAATGCGGTCTTGACCTCACCCCCTCCTGTCCCCCCTCGCCTCACCAGGAGAGGGGGCGGCACACCGGGCAATCATCCTGCGCGTATCATCTGCTGACAAAAGCACTAGTATCTCTTTTCACTACCCGAAAAAATATTGACGAACTTCCCGGATTGACCAACAATCCTTTTGCAGCGCCGCGTGCGTTGATCAAGAACCGAGGGGTATCGCAATGAAGAGCAGACCGATCGCGAAAAAGCTGTTTGCCGCTGGTGTTATTGTTTTATCCGTACTCTCCTTCGTGCTTGTTGCCACCGACGGCTTTTCCCGGGCGGGGAGGGGCCAGAGCTACCGTTCCAGCTCCAGCTCGCGGTCATCCAGCTCGTCGCGCTCCTATTCGAGCAGCTCCAGCAGGAGCTACTCTTCAAGGAGCTACGGCAGCTCGTCGAGCAGGTCCCGGTCGTATGTACCCTACGGTTCGTCACATTCGAGTTCCGGCTCGACATCGGGCTCAAGTTCATCACCGGGCGAAAATGACTGGCTCTACGGCCTCATCGGCCTCGTGGTCATATTCGGCGGTATCGGCATTGCCATTTACGCGATCGTCAGGGTCATAAAAAAGGTCCTGGGAGCCGGCGGCGCGAAGAAACCCGATGAGGATGATTCAGCTCCCACGCAGTATAACTTCAGACCGGATCTCGCGGAGCGGCTCAGGGCCGACGACCCGGAATTCTCGCCCGAGCGGTTCATGAAAAAAGCTAAAACCATAGCGGAGCGACTCCAGCAGGCCTGGTCCGACGGCGACATGATGCCGATCAGGAACTATGTGTCACAGGGGGTTTTTAACCGCTTCAGGCTCCAGCTCGAGCTCATGATACAGGATGAAGGGGTACGGAACCTCATGGCCGATTTCCGCGTCATCAGGGTTTCGGCCCTGGCCCTGAGCGCGTCGAAAAGCTACCAGACGCTCCACGTGAGCATCCGCGCGTCCGCCCGGGACGTGACGGTCCCGGCAGGAGCGACCGGTGAGGAGAAACAGGAGGCCCTGGCTGACGCGCCGAGGGAGTCCTTCACCGAAGTCTACTCCTTCACCAGGAAGTTGGGCGTGAAAACAAATACCAGCAGGGACTGGCTGAAGGGTGAATGTCCCAACTGCGGGTATGTTCCCGAGCATTTCAGCGAAAACAACAAGTGCCGGAGCTGCGGATCGATCTATAATTCGGGCGAATTCGACTGGGTCCTTTCGGAAATTACGCAGCAGGAGGAATGGAAGGAGGATTCATCGCGCAAGATCGCGGGCCTTGCCGAGCTGGAAGGGAGAAACCTGTCCATAAACAGGGAGGTTGTCGAAGACCGGGCATCATACCTGTTCTGGCGCTGGATTTACGCCCGTATCAGGGGTACGTCCGCTCCCCTTGCGCGGGACGCATCCCCTGAATTCATCGCCGCGTTCCCGGCACAGAAACATACGCTCATCAATACTGCGGTGGGCGCGGTCGACCTTGTCTCCGTGGCCCTGGAGGACGGGGACGCGGTCGCGAAAGTGAAAGTCCTCTGGAGCACCGCTTCGGAGATCAACGATGAGCCCTATCACCGGGAGCACCTGTTCACGCTGAAGATGCCGGTGGCACTGAAAAACCCCTACGGTCTCGCGGACCACAGCTGCGATAACTGCGGCGCCCCGCTGCCCGAGACGGACGCGCTGAAGTGCTCGTATTGCGGAAGCGGCCTCCCGGCCTCGGTGAACGATTGGATACTGGTCAGGATCGACGAGATCGATTGGGAGAAAGGGCAAGCCGGATAGCCCACCGGGCGTATCGGGGAGCATCCCTCCGGGTTCGGAATGACATGGGCGCGGACCGTCCCTCTCTCCGGGCGGAGGATCAGGTATGCACTATGGCACGTGATGGGCTGTGAGTAATAGGTAAAAAATGGCTCCTGCCTGGCCTGCTACACCGCCTGCTTCTTCGGGGCGTTCTGATCGCAGAACATGGTCTTCATCTCTTCATGGAGCGCGCCGAAGGCCTTCTCGCTATTCAGACCGTAGCGGTCGAGTACGTCTTCCTCGAGGAAGGAAAACTCATACTTTTTGTCCTCGATATTGCACATCTTGTCCGCAAGGTATGTGAGGAAGACAATGTCCCGGAATTCAGCGGAACCGCTCAGCGGCGAATGGTGCCACTGGATCGTGTCCACCAGGTAGGCCGGCAGGTTCCACTTCCGCGCTATCTGCTCTCCGATGCTGGAATGACTGATGCCGATAGACACCTCCTCGATGATCGTGGAGGTCCGCATCTTGCGGTTGCTGGCCAGAGTGAAGAGCCATTCCGAGAGGGACGAGCTCGTGGAGAGGAGCACGATCTTGCCGAGGTCGTGCAGCAGCGAAGCCAGGTAGACGTTCTGGGATATGTTCCCGCACCCGAGCCTGAGCGCGAGCTGGCGGCCGTAAAAAGCGGTTTTATTACAGTGATCCCACACCTGACGGAAGGAAGAGTAGCGCTCGTCCAGGATGCGGCGGGCGCTCGACGCTATGATTATGGCCCGCAGGTTCCTCATGCCGATCAGGTTGATGGCCTCCAGCAGCGTCTCGACGCGTTTCCTCGTGATGAAGGCGGCCGAGTTCGACAGCTTCAGCACGGACACGGAAAGGGACGGGTCGATCGAAATCTTGTCGGCAATCAGCCGGAAATCGACATCAGGGTTCATGCACTGCTTTTCAAGCTCGATGATGTTTTCCGGGAAGGTCGGCAGCGCGTTCACCTCGTTCAGAATCTGATTCTGGATTTTATTGGTGATGGTGAACGGCTTGAGCTGGAACGGCACAGCCAGCGAGGTATCTGTTGCCTGGTTGTTCGAGGAGATCCGCAGGGAGTTCACCCCGATCCCCGTGTTCTTCAAAAAGAGGATGGTGAGGACAAGGCCGAGACCCTCTCCCTCGGTATCGTCGCTGACGTCGCAGTACACCTCGGAAAAATCATTGTAGGTCTTGGCCTTCTCGATCCGCAATTTTATGCGGTTCAATTCATCCGGATGGATCGGGGTGTTGTTCTGCACCTGGATCCTGAATCCGGCTTCGAATTTCTTGAGATATATGACGACCTTGTAATCGCTCTTCTTGAGCTCTTCTTCGACGAGCTGCTGGTTGTCGACGATGAAGGACTTGAAGTTCCCCATCCCCAGCTGGTAGTCCTCATCGTCCTGCATGTCGAGATTCTGGATCTTGAAATAGAGACGCTTCGAGTTGGCCTTGACGGCGTTGACGATGATCTCCCTGAGGATGGTGATGATGGTATCCTGCAGGAAGACCATGTTGTTCCGCGCCAGAATTTTGGCAATAACAGAACTGATAAAACGTATTATCGTTTTATTGTGATAGCTTAAAGACAGCGCAATGGTTTTGCCATTGTCAAAATCAGTCGCCATCTTTGATGTCTGTGACACGATCATAATTCCCCCCCGAGAATTACGGTACCGCCCTTGCTGACAAAGATTTCACCTGAAACTGATGTTTTATGTTAATGAATGGTTACGTGTTACACATTAATAATGGAGCAATGAATATTTCAAGTGCTTTTGTAGTTCTGATGAAAAAAAATGAATGGTATTCATAAAATCCGACCGGCCATCCGTGCTTTTTTTTGATCTTTCATCTTCATGTACTGATAATGCGGGGACGCTTCGCAGCAGGCATGGCGTCGCGAAATCGGACATGGATGGCACTTCTGCAACGAAAAGTTTAAACATATTCGAGCTTATGTCTTAGCCCGCCGTGGCGCCAGCTGATTTGACACGAAGTGTCGGATTTTTCCCTGCGGGCATGCCTGGGCGCAGCTTTTTTAACATCCTGTCGGCGGCTGCATGCGGGCATCCAGCTCGCGTGGTTTTTTTTCGGGGGCCATCGTGCAATGGCTCCCTATCCCGTATGACTACCGCACGCTGTCGTAGACGCTCTTCAGGAACTTTTCCTCGCCCCATTCCTCGTCGTGGGTGACGCCCATTCGGACCACCACCAGCCGCTTTGACGGGAACATGGCGACAATCTGTCCATTGTACCCGCTCATGTAGTACATGTCGGCCGGAAGCGAAGGGAAGGTCCGGTCCTCCGGGTAGCCTTTCGTGCCTGCGTTCAGCCAGAAGTGCGCCCCGTACTGGCCCTTGGGCGCTAGAGGCGTCGGTGTGGTCGAGTATTTCACCCACCCGTCAGGCAGTATGCGCTCGCCGTTCCACACTCCGTCGTTGAGGAAGAGCTGGCCCACGCGGGCCCAGTCGCGCGGCGTGGCGAACATGTAGCTCGATCCCACGAAGGAGCCGGACGCGTCCGGCTCGATGATTGCGGAGCACATGCCCAGCCGGTCGAACAGCTCCCTGCGCGCGAATGCGTACGCGCCCGCGAGCGTGCCGCCGTTCGCGTCGCGGATGATGCGCGCCACGATGTTCGCCGTGCCGCTGGAGTAGTACCACTCGTGATCCGGCTCCGCGCGGAGCGATTTCGCAGCCGCGTAGTCGGACATGCTCCTCGCGCCGTAGAGCATGTCGGTCACGTCCTGGTGGGGCCCGTATATCTCGACGAAGTCGAGCCCGGCCGACATGCGGAGGAGTTGGTCGGGCGTTATCTTCCCGCGCGGGTCGCCTGGTTTCCGCCACGCCGCGACCGGGGCAGGCTTCATTATGTCGAGCCTCTTCTGCCTCACCAGTATGCCGGTGAGGGCGTTGGTCACGCTTTTCGTCATGGACCAGCCCAGGATCGGCATGGAGGGCGTGTAGCCCTGGCCGTAGCGTTCCGCTATGATGGCGCCGTTATACACAACGACCGCGGCCTGCGTGTTGTTGGGGGGGCCGTCCGCGGGCTCGGTGAAGATCGCGTCCAGTGCAGCGGCGATCTTTGCCCCGTCCACACCGGCCGGTACCGCGGGGGCGACCTTCTCGCCCTTCGGCCATGGGCTCCCGGCATCAGGCAGGTTCCGCGACGGCAGACCTGCAGCCTGGTTCACGAGCTCCTCCCGCGTTACGTCGATGGCCAAAGTGCACCCAAGGCCCTCGCGGTACACAGCGGTGAGGGGCTTGCGGAAACCAAGCGCCTTCCCGGTCACGGATTTGTTTGCGTAATCCACGTCAACGCCCACGAGCGAGAAGAGGATATTGGTGGGCTTCACCTCTTTCTCGAACACGTAGACAGGGTCCCTTCCGTCGATGAACACCTGCGAGCACACGTATTTTGCCGCGTACCCGTTCCCTATCGGCAAAGCCGTGTCGATGTAGTATACGCCGTATCCCAGGGCACAGACGAGCGCGGCGGCAAGCATGTATAAAAGCTTTTTCATGATGGCCTCCTGTATTAACGTGAATACATGAGAAAGTTTGGTCGTGGAAGATTATAGTGCACGGCAGGGGGGAAAGTCAAATGGTTTATTAAATCTTGTCCTGTATCTACTGCTCGGTCACGAGATAATTTTCTATGCTTCCCAGGTCCATCCATTTCCTGATATCAAGACCGACACGGACCATGTTGGGGATCATCCGCGTGATTCCTCCGAAAAAACGGGGGGTACTGAGAAGGTCCCCGGTGCACCTGAAGTGCTCTTCCACGATGCCTCCCAGGTCGGGCGATTGCGGGACAATGGGGGCCAGCACGACGTTTCTCACGTAATTCCACATCGGGTGGACGCTCATGCCGAGGGGCGTGTGCCCCTGGTGCCACATGCGGATAAATTCATCCTGCCCGATGCCCCTGCGGGCACGGAACAGGGTAAGAAGCCCCAGGCCGGGTGTTTGTGTCCCCGCGGGCCAGGTGCGTTCATAGGACAGGGGGATGGATTCTTCAACCCTGTAGCCGTGGCAGGGCCCGTCCCAGGAATGGCGCACCCTGTCCGCCCACTCCTGTTCCTTCGATGCTGTTTTTTCCCAGATCGATACCAGGGCAATGCGTTCTTTCCTGTATGGAGTAATTGAAAACAGAGGCGGGTCAACGCCGGTACAATTGACCTTGCATGGAGTCTTCGCATCGGTCAGAACGCGGTGAATGCACGAGTTGAGGACCCTGCGGCGGAATGCCTCCAGCGGCTCGTTCATGCCGCTTTTTAGGAGAAATGAGATTTTTACCATGTCAGGCTCCGGACAATTGATTCCCGTTCGGGGAGGGGTTGGTCCCCCCGTTCCGTGTGTGTCATCCCGCCAGATGCTCGATAAGTATCTTGATCCCGATGGCGACCAGCATTATCCCGCCGATCGCTTCCGCGCGCTTGCCCACAAGCGAACCGACCCTGTTGCCCAGGGCGACACCGGCGACGGAGAAGAGGGCGCAGACCACGCCGATAATGATGCTCGGCAGCAGGATGGGCCGGTTTAGCACGCCGATCGAGAGGCCGACCGCGAGGGCGTCTATGCTCGTGGCAACTGCCAGCACGATGAGCGACCATCCCCGCGAGGGGTCCTTGCGCTCGTCCGCCGGGCAATCGGGGTTCTCCTTCTTGAACGACTCCCTGACCATTTTAAGGCCGATGAACAGCAGTAATGCGAACGCGATCCAGTGGTCGTAGGACCTGATGTAGCTTTCCAGGTACATTCCGCCGAAAAAGCCGATTATAGGCATCATGAACTGGAACAGGCCGAAATGGAAGGCCAGACGGAAATAGTGGCCGAATCCGGGCCTGGCGATGACCATGCCGCATGAGATGGAGACAGAAAAGGCATCCATGGCCAGGGCAATCGCTACAACTATTATCGACAGAAGATCCATGTCTTTTTCTGGCCCATGGTACGGCATTGTCTATTAATAAAATAATGTTCATGAAAAAATCTTTTTTTTAAAAGTAAATATGAATTGATTTTTACGGTTTGTTTGACTATTTTGCCGTCCAGTGATTAAACATAGAAAAAGAGGATTGCATGTGACAAATATACAGGTTCCCTCCTGATTGATATTTGATTGCATCATATCCGGCGCTGATCGTTATACGTAGGGCTTATGCCCGCTTTCCTGACCGGCCGCCCCGGCACCACCTGCCCTGACCACGGCCGGCGTATCGGGACCGGTGGTACATGATCACGCGTTATTCTTCTCAATACAGAGGACACTGCAATGAAATGGTTAGTCAAGTTTTCAGTTGAAAGGCCCTGGACCGTCATCATCGGCACCATCGTTATCACGGTTTTTTTCGCCATCATGCTGGGTACCAAATTCTCCATCAACGTGGACCCCATGAAGTCCTTTTCCCGCAAGATGGACGTTATCAAGTATTATCACCTGACACAGAAAAAGTTCTCCATGAAGGACATGATCCTGATCGGCGTGGAAAACGAAAAGGGCGATATCTTCAACGTGAAGACCCTCCGGTACGTTGAGAGCGTCATCAACCAGTTCAAGGCGCTGAAGGTCAACAAGACCTACAAGAACATAATTACCGACAAGGAAGTGACGGTGGAGGTCCCGTCGAAGCTCTCGCCCAACCAGATCATGAGCGTCATCAACGCGGATGATGTCATGGTTGACAAGATCAACAACACTATCGTGATCGGGAACCTGACCAGCAGGGCACGGGAAAAGGCCGGGCTTCGCGATCCGGACCCGGAAGAGATGAAACGTCTCCCGAAGAGCGACGAGGACCTGGCGAAGCTCATCCCGTTTCTCAAGAAAGAGCTGCAGGGCAACGACCTCCTGAAGGGCACGCTCTTTTCCGCCGACGGGAAGGCATGCGCCGTCATGGTCCCGGTGGAGAAGAGGATCGACAACAAGGTCGAGATCATCAGGCGCGAGATGGTCTTCATGGTGGACGCGGCCAAAATGCGGGAGCGGTTCAGCGGGAAGGACTTCTATTTCCCGGCGAACATCTACAACAGGGAAGTCGACGGAACGACCGTGGACGATGAATACATACAGGATACGGTCGAGTCGAACAAGAAGAAAATACGGAGCTTTATGCTCGATCTCCTCGAGCCAATGGAGGATTATTACCCGGAATTCTATGCGTCCCTTGAAAAGAACGAGGTGAACGAGGAGTACCTGAACAACGCGTTCAGGATGATCGAGAACGACGCGGCCTACGAAAAGCCGGACGTCACGATCACCTACCAGGACTGCATCGACGACCTGTACCGTTTCGTCATCGGCCACATGGACAGGTTCAGCAGGAACAACCTGGAGGGGAGGCTCTTCAACGTCGCGAACATCTACGACGTCGGTAAAATTTACGAGATCTTCAATACAATTGCGGAGAAGGACAAGCCGGCGAACCTGAAAATCTACATCGCGGGGATGCCTGTGGCGGAAGCGCTCCTCCAGGAGTTTGTCATAAACGACATGTCGATCTTCATGACCCTCTCGACGGTGGTCATCCTGATTATTCTCTTCCTGACCATCAGGACGCCGACGGGGATCTATCTTCCGCTCAGCGCGGTGGTGATCAGCATCATCTGGCTCATGGGCGGCATGCTCATGGCGGGCATTGATTTTACGTCCGGCACCATGGCCATGCCCTGTATCCTGATCGCGGTGGGCAGCTCCTACGTCATCCACTACCTGATACGATACTATGAAAAGATCGCGGGGAAGGGCCCGGGAGACGTGAAGGCCGTTCTTATCGAAACGACCGACAGCATCGACACGGCCATCTTCCTGTCTGCCATCACGACCATGGCGGCATTCATATCCGACGTGTTCATCGATGTCGTTGATATTCAGCGGCTCGGGATCCTGGTAACGATCGGCATTCTCATCAATCTGGTGATGACCTTTACCTTTATCCCGGCCTGCCTGGCCCTCCAGCCGCCTCCCAAAGGGACGAAGGAGACCCTGTTTGAAAAGACCATCATGCACGCGGTTGTCAAGGGCGGCGAGAACACCTCACGCCATGCGCGCGCCGTCTTTTACGTTGCAATCGCGCTGACGGCCGTCTTTTTCGCGGGCATGTTCTTTTTAAAGACCGAGAGCAGCATCTCATTCATGTTCCTGGAAAAAAACCCGCTTCGCCAGGCTGACAAGTTCATGAACAAGGAGCTCACCGGGACCGGGCAGATGTGCATCGTGTTCAAGATGCGCGACAGGGTGAGCCTCGCCGGCAGGACGGCGCGCGAGGACCTCGCGGGCAGGATCGGCGGTTTCGCCGCCGCCTACCGGAATTTCCAGAATATTCATCCGGACCTAAAAGGCGCTGCCGCGGTGAACGGGTTCCTGGTCGACGATCTTGTTGAGCTCGCGAAAAATCCGCAGCGGAACCAGGCGGCGATCGAGGAGCGGGTGTCCCTGCTCACCGATGTCCTGAACGAATATTACGAGAGCGAGCTGAAGAAGGCGGACGGGGGCAGCGGCGCGAGCATGGCCGCGACCGACGACATCAGCGACATGGCGGACGATTACGTCTATGTCAGCGGCAGGAACCTGACCATGACGCCCCAGGAGGAAGGGGTCGAGAACATCATAGAGAGGATAAAAACCGTGGACACCGCGGAGGAGAAGGACGAGTGCCGCCGCTATGTCGCCGCGATCCGGAGCTACAAAACAAACGGGCCGGGAAAAGAATTCATGGGCGCGTTCTACTTCCTGTCGGACTTTTTCCACACGGACGTCACCCAGCCGATAACACTGCGCAAGATCGAGTCGCTGGGCAAGAAGCTCAAGGAGCTGAAAAAGCCGGAGGCGGTCATCGACGACGTCACGGTCAGCCCGGTCGGGAACATCATGAGCGTGACCGACACGCTCAAGGTGATCTACAAGGTCTTCTACCATGACGATAACGATGCGTTCAAAAAGATACCGGACGTGAAGCAGGACGGCATACAGGACCGCTCCCTTACCGACCGGGGCATCATCGGTGTGTGCATGAACCAGTTCGCTGCGTCCCGCGAGGACGTGTTCAGGTACCTGGTGACCGACGACATGAAGCTGATGCAGTACGTCGTGTTCATGAGGAGCGACAAGGCGGATTTTTTACGGGAGTTCCAGTCACGCTTCAATGCGATGTTCAAACAGACGTTCCCCGATGACGATCCCTACGTGGAAAAGATCGTCATTTCGGGCATGCCCGCCATAAACCTTATGATGAACGAGGCGATCCTGATTAACCAGATCCAGTCGATCATCGTAACGATAATCGTTGTTCTCCTTGCGTGCATGTTCATTTTCCGGTCGGTGATAGGCGGCATCTTCGCGGCGATACCGATCTCTTTTACCCTGATCGTTACCCTCGGGGTCATGGGTTTTCTCGGCATCCCGATCAATTACAGCACCCTGATCAACGCCTCGATCGCGGTCGGCGCCGGAATCGATTACAGCATCCATTTCATCGAGCGCTTCAAGTACGAGCATGTCGTCAAAAAGCTCGATTTCATAGGCGCCTACAAGCGCACCCTTGCGACAACCGGCCTCTCGATCGTCACCGCGACGCTTACGGTCGGGCTCGGCTTCGCGGTGCTGGGCTTCTCGTCCTTCAAGATCATCAAGGTCTCCGGACTCCTGGTGACCCTCTCCATGATCATGAGCGGCACCATGGCGCTGACGGTACTGCCGGCCATGATTATCTGGTTCAAGCCGAAATTTTTACAGAATGTACGGCCCTGGGGGCTTGAGGACAAAATCGAGTCGATTGCAGACACTCTGGTGGAATGGTTTAAGGGCCTGAGAAGAAAACAGCCCGCCTGCTGATCCTGACAGTATGCTGCAATACAAAGCCCGTAGCGTTACGCGCCGGGCTTTTTTTATTAATAGGCCAAATAACCTTGAAATTTTTATGTTTCCATGTTATTATATTAATACGAACCGTGCGTGAAATCAGCCTTCATCCCTGGCTTCGCGCACAACAATGCAGTAACATCATCCACAACCTGTATAGAAGGGTGCGCTCGAGATGGATAAATCCCATAAGAAGAGGGACCCCTATCCCCGCGGCAACAAAAAGCGGAACCTGCGTGGTACGGTAAAAAACCGCCCCGGTAATCATGAATTAAAGAACGACGGTTCGAAACGCGGCGCGAAAAACGCGCCCGTGCCATCCGCTGAAACCGACCCCGGAAATAAGCTGCCACCTCGTTATGCGAATCGGACACGGGAGAAAACAGGACCTGAGCTGATACGCGACGTAAGAAAGCTTAATCGCAGGATCGTTGAGCTCGAAGCGCAGCTTGCAAAGGCGGCATCGGCAAAGCGGAACCGTCCCGCACACATTGCCGGAAAGGGCCGGGGCGCTGACCCGATTGCCCTTGAAGAGAAATATCGTCACCTTGTCGAACGATCGCTCCAGGGGGTGCTGATAGCCGAGGGCGTGCCTCCCCGGATCGTTTTCGCGAACGAGGCGCTGGCGCGGATTCTCGGCTATAGCGTGGATGATATCCTCGGGATGGCGCCAACGCGGCTCAAGAACGTGCTGCATCCGGATGACCGCGAGATTTTTTTCCGGCGATACCGCGACCGCCTTGAGGGGAAAAAGGCCCCTATCCACTATGAGCTGAGAATCATCAGGGGCGACGGGTCAACGGGATGGCTCGATATGTTTGCCTCCCGCCTCGAGTACAACGGCCGGGCCTTCGTCCAGGCGACCTTCATTGACATCACCGAGAGGAAAAGCGCAGAGGAGCGGATGCTCCAGAGCGAGGAAAAGTACCGGACGGTCATCGACAACATCCAGGATGGGTACTACGAGGTGGACATCGCCGGCAATTTCACGTTTTACAATGACACGGCGGCGGAGATTATCGGGTACAGCCGGAAAGAAATAATGGGCATGAACAACCGGAAACTGATGGACGAGGAGAATGCCCGCAAGGTGTACCGGATCTTCAACAGGGTGTACCGTACCCGCAAATCCGAGCGGGCCTTCTCCTGGGAGATAACGCGCAAGGACGGCACCCGGAGGATCGTGGAAGCGTCCGTTTCGCTGATACGGGACTCCTCCGGCGATCCGACCGGGTTCCGCGGCATTCTCAGGGACGTCACCGAGGAAAAGCGGGTCCAGCAGGCGCTTCTCGCGAGCGAGCGCAGGTATCACAACGTATACGATATCGCACCGCTTGCCTTCGTCCTCTGGGACCCGCAGTGCCGCATTACGGACTGGAACAAGCATGCAGAGGAGGTGTTCGGCTGGGACAAGTCAGCCGTGCTGGGGATGAATTTTTACGATCTCCTGTTCCCACTGCCGGAACGCCCGCGGGTGGAGGAGATATTCGGCAGTCTCCTCAGGGGTGAGTTGCCCAGCCACGCGATCAGCGAAAACAGGACCAGGAGCGGCGAGACCATCACCTGCGAGTGGAACAACACGGTGTTCTTCGACAATGAGGGTAACGTCGAGGAAATCCTCTCGCTCGCGCTGGACATCACGGACAGGAAAAACCTGGAGGAAGAGCTGTTCCAGTCGCGCAAGATGGAGTCGATCGGGCGGCTGGCCGGCGGCGTGGCCCATGACCTGAACAACATGCTCACACCGATCCTGGGATATGCCGACATGCTCCTCCTTGACGTGCCCATGGACGATTCCCACCTCGACAGCCTGATCCAGATCAAGGAGGCGGCCGAGAGGGCGCGCGACCTGACGCGTCAGCTCCTGGCCTTCAGCCGCAAGCAGGTCCTCGAGATGAAGGTGATGAACCTCGGCGAGGTGGTCTGCGGCTTTGAGAAGATTCTGCGGCGGACCATACGGGAAGACATTGAGCTCGCGATACAGGTCGACGAGGGGGCTGGTAACGTCCTGACCGACGCGTCGCAGATCGAGCGTATCATCCTGAACCTGGCCGTAAACGCGCAGGAGGCCATGCCGGCCGGCGGCAGGCTCATGATCGAGGTGTCAAACGTATACATAGACTATGCCCACGCGAAGAAACATCCTGACGCCCGCACCGGCAAACACGTGCTTCTCTCCATCAGCGACACCGGGTGCGGCATGGACAGCGAAACGCTCGAGCACATGTTCGAGCCCTTTTACACAACCCGCGCGCTGGGGACCGGGCTGGGGCTCTCCACGGTGTACGGTATCGTGAAACAGCATAACGGCAGTATATGGGTCAGCAGCACGCCCAGCAGCGGCACGACGGTACGGATATATTTCCCGCGTGCCGAGGGCGAGCCGGCACCCCGGAGCGTGCCAACCGCCGGCGAGGTCATCACCAGGCGGGGAGAGACGATACTCGTCGTCGAGGACGAGGAGGCGGTGCGCAGGCTGGCGGCCAGGATACTGGAAAAGCACGGATACCGTGTCCTCGTCGCGGCTGACGGTGACGAGGCCATCGCGCTTGTAAAAAATTATGGGGAGCGAATTGACCTGCTGCTTACCGATGTCATCATGCCGCGAATCGACGGCAAAAGCCTCTATCGCGAAATTGCCGCGCTCCGGAACGATATTCGCGTCCTGTACATGTCCGGATACACCCATGATGTGATTGCGAACCACGGGGTGGTCGAGGAGGGCATTCATTTTATACAGAAGCCCTTCTCCTTCCAGACGCTGTCTGATAAATTACGGGAAGTACTGGATACATGACAGCGGCGCTCCCGCTCACCACCGGCGAAAATCTACTTGTAATTATCCGGCCTTCTGTGGCATAATTGTCTGCCTGAGTTCGATCGTGGTTGAGGTCTGTTGATGAGTAAAGAGCGCATCCTGATCGTCGAGGACGAGATGATTATCGCCCTCAGCATACAGAAGACCCTGGAGAGGCTCGGTTACAGCGTTGCCGGGATAGCTGTAACGGGCGAAGACGCCATAGGCATGGCAAAGGAATTCTGCCCTGACCTGATCCTCATGGACATTATTTTGTCGGGAGAGATGGACGGGATTGAGGCCGCGCGCCGGATACGGGTGCAGTGCGATCAGCCGATCATCTACCTGACCGCAAACGCCGACGGCGCGACGGTCGAGCGCGCCCGCGATACCCAGCCGTACGGATACCTGAACAAGCCCGTAAACGAACGGGATCTCATGAGCAACATCGACTCGGCGCTCAACAAGCACTGGATGGAGCTGCGTCTCCGCGAAAGCGAGGAAAAATACCGGAGTCTCATCGAGAGCCTGAAAGACATAGTCCTGTCAAGCGACGAGAACGGCATCGTGACCTATATCAGCCCCCAGGTCAGGGAGATCACCGGATACGAGGAATCCGAAGTGGTGGGCAAGAACTTCGGCGCCTTCATTTATCCCGACGATGTTCATGTGGCGCTTGAAATGTTCCAGGGCGCCATAAAGGGCGAGACGCGGGAAGGGGTGTACCGGGTATACGCAAAATCAGGCGGATTGATCTGGCTCAGGGTATCGGGCAGGCCGGTATTCGTGGAGGGCCGCTTCAACGGGGTGCGGGAAATCATAAGCGATATAACCGCGCGGGTACGCGCGGAAGAGGAGGTCGGGCGGAAGAACGAGGAGCTGGTCGCGGCCAACGAGGAGCTCCAGGCCACCATCGAGGAGCTGGAATCCACCAACGAAGAGTTTGAATCCCAGAACCGCCAGCTTCTCAGCACACAGGAGGAGCTGGCTGAACATGAAGCACGGCTTGCCGGAATTTTGCGGGTGGCGCCCGTCGGGCTCGGGGTCATATCCTCCCAGGACCGGTTCGGGTGGACCAACACGCGGTTCCAGGATATGACAGGGTATACCGGCGCGCTGCTCGAGGGGCAGAGCCCCGGTATTCTCTTCAGCGATGAGCTGGAACCGCAGCGGGTGCAGGAGGAGCTTCGCTCGCAAATGGAACAGAACGGCACGGGGTCGGTAGAGGCCCGTCTCACGCGCAGGGACGGCACGGCCTTTGATGTGCTTGTGAGCGCGACCTTCCTGGATGGGAGAAGCACGGGATCCGGTATTGTCCTGGCGCTGCTGGACATAACCGAGCTGAAGAAGGCGGCCGGGGACCTGGCCGAGAGCGAGAAGAAGTACCGGCTCCTGGCCAACAATATCATCGACTATCTCTGGGTGGTGGACATACAAACCGTGAAATTCACCTACTCGAGCCCGTCGGTCAGGGACCTTCTCGGCTATGATGACGGGGAAATGCTTGACCTGACGATCAACGACGTTCTGTCGCCGGCCTCGATTGAGACGGCCCGGAAAATTCTCCGGGAGGAGCTGGCACGGGACAGGGACCCCGGCGCCGATCCTGATCGATCGGTAACCGTCGACCTCGAGCTGTTGCGCAAGGACGGCTCGACCGTGTGGGCCGAGATCAAGACGAAGTTTTTGCGCAACGAGAAAGGCAGGATTGCGGCCGTCCTGGGCGTGTCGCGCGATATCACCGCGCGGAAGCGGGCGGAGCAGTCGCTGGTCGAGAGCGAAAAGAAGTACCGCCTCCTCGCCGACAACATATCGGACAGCATATGGATCCTCGACCTGGCCACCATGACCTTTACCTACAACAGCCCCTCGAGCGTGCATATCCTCGGGTATTCTGAGGATGAATCGGTGGGTCTCACCCCGGAAAAGATAGTGACGAAGGAGTCCCTGGCCCATGTGATGACTGTGCTGGCTGAAGAGCTGGCGCGTGACGGGCAGCCGGGCGTTGATCCGGACCGGACCATCAATCTTGAGCTCGAGCAGATCCACAAGCAGGGACACATCGTCTGGACCGAGGTCAACACGAAGCCGCTGAGAAACGAGTCCGGCGCCGTGACCGGCATACTGGGCGTGTCGAGGAACATCACGGAGCGAAAGCGCGCGGAGGAGCGCACCCGGCTGCAGCGGGACCTGGCGCTGGCGCTGAGCTCCGCGACGAATCTCGACGAGGCACTCAGGATCGGGCTGGAAGCGGCGGTACGGGGATCGGGACTTGACAGCGGCGGCCTCTACCTGACCAATCAGGAAACGGGCGACATCTACCTTGCCAGACACCAGGGTCTCAGCGAGGAGTTCGTCCTTCAGGTGTCCCACTATGTAAAGGGTTCGCCCGGCGTAAAGTTTTACCGTGCGGGCAAGCCGGCATACGGCAATTTCCGGGAGCTTGATTTTAATCTCGATCCCTCGACCTCCGCGGAGGGCCTTCGCGCCGTCGCGATGATACCGATACTCCATGACGGCAAAACGATCGCCGGCATGAACATCGCGTCCCACGAGCTTGACGGGGTCCCCCCTGCCGCCCGCGATTTCCTGGAGACGATCGCCACGTACATCGGCAACGTCATTGTCAGGATGGAGATGCAGGAATCCCTGAAGCGCAGCGAGGAAAAATTCAGGCTCATGATCGAGAACTCTCCCTTCCCGATCGCGGTGGTGGATGACGCGACCGGATGCATTTCCTATGCGAACAGGAGCTTCGAGGCGACGCTCGGTTATAACGCGATTTCCGTTCCAACGATGGATGCGTGGTGGAACGCGGCGTTTCCCGACCAGAAATACCGCAAGACGATAAAGGGAAAGCTTGTCAGGGGGGTGCACGCCGCTCGCGCCGGAAGCGCCACCGGGCTGTCCACGGAAGCGGACGTACGGTGCGCCGACGGCACGTTCAAGCATATTGAGATACATATGGTCTACCTGCGCGATCTCTGGTACTTTATCATGAACGATCTTACACAGAAGAAGATTAACGAGGAGATGATGATCCAGTCCGAGAAAATGCTTTCCCTGGGAGGGCTGGCGGCGGGCATGGCGCATGAAATCAATAACCCGCTCGGCATTATTTTACAGGGGGTCCAGGGCATCCGCAACCGTTTTTCTCCGGATGTAAAAAAGAACCGGGACGTCGCGGCAAAGGCGGGGACCGACCTGGGTCTTATCCTCGAGTACATGGAACAGCGTGATATCATCGACTACCTTAAGGGTATCCATGATGCGGGGATGAGGGCCGCCAAGATCGTGGAAAATATGCTTCAGTTCAGCAGACGCGGCGAAACAGTCATAGCGCCGGTCGACATCCACGCGCTCATAGACAAGACCATGGAAATCGCCTCCTATGATTATGATCTCAAGAAGAAGTATGACTTTAAAAAGATAACGATCTTCAGAAACTACGGAGAGGTGCCTTTTGTACCCTGCTCGGAAACGGGCATAGAGCAGGTGCTCCTTAACCTTTTTAAAAATTCAGCCCATGCCCTGGCCTCGGTCAGGACCAGGGACTTCAAGCCCCAGATCACGGTCAAAACCAGGGCAAAGGGAGGGTACGCGCTGATAGAGGTCTCGGACAACGGACCCGGCATCCCTGCGGAAATCAGGCGGCATATTTTCGAGCCGTTTTTCACCACCAAGGGCTCGGGCGGCGGAACGGGTCTCGGGCTGTCGGTATCGAACTATATTGTCGTAACGACCCATAACGGCATGCTTACCGTCAAGTCGGAGCCGGGGAACGGTGCCGCCTTTACCATCAAGCTGCCGCTTTCACGGGAGGAGATCGCGTGATCAGCGTGATTATCATCGACGACGAGGAAATGATCTCGAAGATGCTGAAAGGATATCTGGAAGATCAGGGGTTTGAGGTCGCAACGGCCGGCACCGGGGCGGAGGGTCTCGGCCTGATACGGAACGGCCAGTACGACGTTGCGGTCATTGACGTGCGCCTGCCGGACATGAGCGGGAACGACCTGGCGCTCAGGGCAGCCGCGATCAAACCGGGGATGAAGTTCATCATGCATACCGGCTCCGTCGACTATGTGCTGACCGGCGAGCTTAACGCTATCGGTGTCGATGCTGATTCGATTATCCGGAAGCCGGTAAAAGACATGGGCGAGATAGTGAGGATGATAGAGAGAAAAGTTCCTACCGGCCGGTCATGACCGCGAAATTCAGGTTGCGGCCCGCATCGCCGCCACGGTGCGAAAAGAATTCATCTCGACCGGCGAGTGTGCAGCTGCGGGCATTGAAGATGCGACCGGCTGCCACTCCTTCCCCGGTGAGGGCCTTCTCGACGGCGCTCCACAGGTCGAGATAGAGCTTCCCGTTCCTGTTCGCGACATCGCCCGGGAAAAAAGCGGCGACGTCCTCTCCCACGGTGTATGATTCCGGCCCGATCGAGGGGAGGATGTACGCGCTCAGGTCGCCCGGCGACGAACCGTGCAGACGCCGCATCTCCCTGACCAGCTTTCCCGCGATGGCGAGCCTTGTCCCCCGCCACCCTGAGTGGACCGCGCCGAGCACCCGCCGCTCGCGGTCAAACACGAATACCGGGACACAATCAGCCGTGCGTATGACCAGGCAGATCCCGGGGACGGCGGTGATCAGTCCGTCCGCCTCTCCGTATATAAGACGCTCCTGCGCGGGCGGTCCCTCCACGGCCAGGATGGTATCGCCGTGAAGCTGGTCCAGGGCCAGGATGTTCCGCGCGTGCGCGCCCGTGATGAGGGAGAGAAAGGCCTTCTCCGCCGAGCGCACTTCTTCGGGGCCCGTGCCGTAGGATGCCGGGTTGGCGCGCCTCCCGACAACGCCGACGACCAGACCGGGACAACCACCCTGAACGCGGTAAACGCCGTCATCATTCCGCTGTAAAGATTCCATGCTTCAGCTCAAACTCCGGGGAGATTTGTGTCAGAGCGGTATGTCGTACCGCGACCGCTTTTTAAAACCGGATATCTTCCGGTACCCGGCCCGGGTGATCGATTCCAGGGCGTGCGGGAACAGATACCCGACCCGTTCCGGAGCGTGCGCGTCCGACCCCAGGGTAACCGGCACGTTGCGATCGAACAGGATGGCCATGATCCTGTCCGAAGGGTACATTTCGCCTGCCGGGTGCGACATGCCGGCGGTGTTGACCTCGACCGCGACGTCGTTCGCGGCCAGGATATGCGCGATGTCATCGATGATGCTCCGGAATTCCCGGCCGGAACGGAACCCGAATTTTTTTACGATGTCGAAATGCCCCACGATGTTGAACAGGCCCGAGCCCGCAAGTGAGCGGAGTATCTCGAAATACTTTCCGTAAATATCATCGATGTCGCGGCTGGCGTACCCGTTGATGTAATCCGGGTGGTCGAAAGGCCAGCCGTCGATGAAATGGCAGGAGCCGATCAGGTAGTCGAGGCGCGGGTCGGTGCAGAATCGGCGGTCGAAGCTCTCCATGAGCGGGTAGTCAACCTCAAGCCCGGTCCTGACCTCTATCCTGCCCTCGTTTCGGTCGCGCGCGCTCCCGATCCCGGAAAGGTATGGCTCCACGTCTGCCGCAGACATGGTGACGCCTTCGCGTATCTCATCCGGCATTGGCGCGTGGTCTGAAAAACCTATTTCGCGGATACCTTGTGCGACGGCGGACTCGATATACTCCTGTACGGTCCCGGTAGCATGGCCGCAGAGCTCGGTGTGGGTATGATAATCGACCATTCCGATCAGTAACCGTGGCGCGAGTAATACAACGAGGTGTCGTTCAGGACTCCGTACATCCTGTCGTTCAGCGTGTCCTTCTTGACGAAGAACTTGTCTACGCTGTCGTCGTCGCTCCCCCTCACGATGGACAGGAGGTACCAGAGGGGGTGCACGTAGATGTCGGAGCCGTTCTCACTGCGAACCGTGTCGTCCGTGAGACGGTCGTGCATCAGGATCTCGGCCCGGTCGGACTCTTCCCCCGCTTCGTCACGTTCGCCGTATTTCATCCGGTAGAAGTGCGGGTGGAAGAGGTAGAGCACCAGGATCCTCTTCCGTCGCAGGTAGAGGGAAACCAGCTCTATGCTGCCGACCTCGATGAAGCGCGGGCGCAGCACGATCTTGTCGATATTGGCAAAGTCCTCCTTGGCCGGATAGAAAGACAGGAGATAGCGGACCCGATCAGGGTTCAGGAGCAGGGAATTGTTGCCCGGATACTGAAGGGAAGGGTGAATGATCTCGATGACGGTGTTTTCGTGCTTGTAACGGTCGCGACGGTACAGGCTGTCAAACCGGGAGGAGAGAAGACTGGTTATATCATGGGTGATATCATCGTCTATATTGACGATATCGCGCCGTTCCCTGGTCTTATAATCGTTATCGAAATATTCTTTTATGTCGAACATACGGCTTTCGCGCTTTGATTGTAATGAAATAATATACCGAAATTTTACGGCTTTTGTCAATAATTTAGCTGGTGAGAGTGTAAAAAATCCTTATTCCAGAACTGTCATTTAGACGAATCCCGGTATTCCGGGATGAGGAGAAATCCGGATATACGAGTAAAAATCAAGATTTCTTGTCCCGGCAAGCAGGGTTCGGAATAACAGGTCCGGAAAAGCCTTGCTTAAATCAATTAATTGTCGCCGGTGTTAACTATTTTTCCCCCCGCGTCCGATTAATTAATACAGATTGCTCAGCCGGGTGCGGCCAATCAGATGTAACAGGACAACCACGAAACAACGCGGGGAGGCTTTTCCCGCCCTCAGAATTACGCATTTCCTGGTCTGAAAAAAACGCTTCAGTTATTCTTTTGAAATGCCGAACATGAAAACGGGCACAACCCGATTCACGGAGGAACGGGGATCCCGGGAGGTATTTATGGGAGATCTCATGAAAACGGATGATCGTGAGATTAAGAAGGACAACAGGGAGGTTGATTCTGATAAGATAAGGGAATTCCGCAAAAAAATTTCCGATAACACTTATCTCGATCACGCGATCACCAGAATAGCAACTGATCTGTCTCACTATCTTACCAAGTAGGAAGTATTCGGCGCCGGCCGCGCGAGCGGCCGGCGCGATAACATGCTTCCCCGCGGCGCTTCAACACGGGGCACGAGGGGCAGGGAGCGGGCACATGGTGAAACGCGATTCCTATTTCGAGCTTCAACACAATAAAACCCTGAAGATGCTTTTTTTTATCCTCTTCGGAGGCGTGATCGCCGGTCTGGCCCTGATTTTCCGCTATTATTTCTGGGATTTTCTCTTCGCCCTGCTGCTCTACATGGCATTAAAACCAGTCTACGATTTCATCCTCAGGTATATCAATAAACGGGGGCTCGCGGCAGGCATCATGATCTTCGTCATGGTCATGCTCATCATGGTGCCGCTGCTATTCATGGCGATTGAACTCGTCAGCCAGGTCTATGCCCTGGTAGAGCTGGTGCAGAAGGAGATCCAGTCGGGTACCCTTGAAAAGATCTACAACAGCGAACTGGTCCAGCGGTTGATTACGACGCTTAATATCGATACCGCTGCTATCGCCGCCAAGGTGACCGATTTCGTGCAGAACATCTCCGGGACCATGATCTCGAGCCTGCAGGCCGTGATTGCCTATCCGATCGGCTTCATCCTGGACGTGTTCCTCCTGCTCCTGATGCTCTTTTTCCTTTTCAAGGACGGCAACCGGTTGTCGCCGGTAATTTACAGAACACTCCCGTTTCCCGACGACCTTGAACACCAGGTGATCGACAGGCTCAAGGAAGTGGTTCGGGTCCTCCTGACCGGGAATATCGCGATAATGATACTGCAGGGGGCGCTCGTCGGCATCGGCCTCCGCATCGTTGGGATACACCTCGCATTCCTGGGCGGCGGCCTTGCTGCGATCCTGTCGCTTATTCCGGTGATCGGCACCAGCCTGGTCTGGCTGCCGGCGGTGCTGTATCTTGTCCTCACCGGGTCGGTACTCAAGGCGCTCTTCCTGGGGATATGGTGCCTCGGCTGGTACCTGCTCCTTGAAAACGTCGTGAAGCCGAAAGTGTTCGGGGAAAAACTCAACTTCCACCCGATCGTCTTTTTCTTCCTGCTCCTGGGCAGCATCCAGGCCTTCGGCCTTCCGGGCGTGTTCGTCGGCCCGCTCCTCCTCACCCTCTACTTTTCCCTCTGGGAGATCTACAAGATGCTCAAGAAGTACGACCAGCATGAGTTCGAGGCATGCCGTGAGGCCCCGTCTGTAAAGGCAGCAGGGAAAAAGCCGAAAACGAAAAGCCGGGCGTCTGCAAAATCCTGATGCTGGATCCCGTTAAAATTTCATAGCAAGGCCCAGGCCGAAACCGTACTGGTTTCTTTTCGTGAAATTGAAGCAATCGTTATAATACCGGGCAGGCAGGACCAGGGACAATTCCCGGTTGATGCCGATCGCGCCGTTAGCACCGATCTCCTCCTCTTCCGTCAGTCTGGCGAGCCAGACTATGCCCAGTATAATCGCCACACCGCCCGTTATACCGGAAGCTATGCCGGAATAGAGCCGCATGTCTTTAAATCTTTTTATTGTTTCAGCCCTTTTATTCGCATCATGGGATATCATCATTATTGCAATTGTAAGATTCGCAGGGTAAAAGGAATTGCCTGAATGCGTTTTTAAATTTTCCTTATACTTTATATCCGCGTATATGCCGACCCCGGATGCGGCAAGGGACAGGCAGAGAAAAGGAAATGCCGCCCAGCCAAACCGGCTTGCCGGGATGGCCGACTTGCCTGCCGCCTTGCGCCTATACGTGTCATACCGGGCCGCGTATCCTTTTGGCGCGACCCTGAGGGTGATGCGGTTGACAAAGGATTCAACCGCCCTGACGAGGTCCCGGCGCGACTCGGCGATCTCCTTCTGCGCGATATCTGCGGTGCCCTTCTCGACGTCGATAATGCGGCCGTTTATGATCAGCTGCTCATCGAGCTGCATGATGGTCCCCACCAGCATCTTGCGGGCGCTCAGCAGCTTCCCGGCCTGGATGGCGCACGAAACATCGATGCAGCCGGTCATGGAAAACCCCTGCTCCTGGAGGATCTTGCCCATCTCGCTCCTCTCGATGATGGTGTATTGTCCGGTATTGATCATCTCGGTCCTGATCAGGTCAGAGATTTTTTTTGCGTCACGGGGTGTGATGTCCTGGCCTGAAAAATCCATTATTGCCACCCGGAGTTTTTCCTGGTCTTTTGCAAACAGGGGAGACAATGATGCAATTATGCCAATGGCAATGAGAAGCGTGATAAAGTTTTTCATTGAATATCTCCTGCAATGTGACTGGTATAGTGATGTAATTCCTCGCTCTCGCCAGATTCCTGAACCGGTTATAGAATCAGTATGTGACAGATCAAAAGAAATAAACTGTTAGCAGGAAACGAAAAAATGAGATAACATCTGGGAATAATGCAGTCCGGAACATGAGCATGTCTCATGTTGATTCATTCTACGACAAGAATATTCTATTTGTCAATTGTATTTTGCACTCTTTGGAATCGCAACGAGGGGGATATTTCTGCCCCGCGACCCCGACCATAATGCCCGCGGCGTCGCTCACCCGGAGGAGTGTCTCACCGGGTTGCTTCCATACCGACCATGCAGATGTCATCGTTTATCCTGCCCCCGTCGCAGAATTGGAACAGCTTTTCGATAATAGTGCTGACCATGGTTTCTGCCGGTACATCCTTCATGCGCGTGAGAATATCACCGAACAGGGTGCTTTCGAATATCTCGCCGCGTGCGTTTACCGCATCAGTGAGCCCGTCGGTGAAAAATAGGACCTTGTCGCCGGGGTGCAGCGTGATTGAACTCTCTTCGCACTGGTTTTCGTTCATGACACCGAGAAACCGGCCGTTCGAGCGAAGCTCCCGAACACCCCCGGCTGATTCAATCAGGCAGGGATAGGGATGGCCGGCCCGTGCGAACCTGAGAACACGTGTCGGCGGTTCGTAAATCCCGTACAACGCGGTCACGAAGTTATTGTAGGCAAGGCCTGCCAACCTGCTGTTGAGAAACGACAGAAACTCGGAGCATCCGTTTTTTTCATTTCCGGCGTTGTGAACCAGCGCCTTGACCATGGCCGATATAAGCGCCGCCGGAACTCCGTGGCCTGAAACGTCGCTGATGAAAATCCCGACCCGGCTCTGCCCGCTGAACGGGATGAAGTCGTACATGTCGCCGCCCAGCTCTTCCACCGGAAGGTATGCCGGATGGAACTCCACCCCGCTGATGACGGGAGGATCGAGCGGTATCAGGTTGTTCTGTATGGTACGCGCCAGCCTCAGATCGCTGCTCATCTGGGAGTTCTTGCGTTCTATCAGGCGGTTATTTTTCTGGAGCTGGCGGTTCTGGTATTCGATCACCTCGCGCTGCCGGAACTGCCTGCGCCGCATCTTCTGCTGGTTGACCGCGATGATCACAACGATGAACGTTGTGGCGAACGGCATTACCATGAACACGATATGGACGAATGTGCACTATCAGTCTGGTTCATGCTGGTACTAGTTCCACTCCGGGGCCGTATCAATAACGTCTTGCAGATTTATTTCGGATCTCGACCCCGCAGCTGCATCTGGAAACGCGCGGGCATTTAAATGAATCCGTTCGTGTCCGGCATGTGACACATATCAATAATATTTTTCCTTTGTCATCCAATAATCCGGCTGGAGCTGTAAATTAATTGATGAAGGAACCGTTCGGGCATACTTCCGGACCCTGCCCGTGCTGAAAACATACGGCTTAAATGCGGGAAAATGCAGGGAGATTATCAGCCTCGGCCGGAGTTTGAAAAATTGCCCGTTCCAGTCAGATTAATTCTTGCAATAATCCTGTGCCGGAATGATTTTAACCAGAATCAAGGTTACCTCATGACGAAATACCAGGGCAAACGAACCAGGTTCTCAAAGGATGGCATATCAAAAAAGCCACCAGTGGAAGAGTTGCGTCTGGCGATAAGCGCCAGGGCCCTGGTGTCTGCAATTTCGGGCAGGCTGAAGACCACGGCCGGGAATCTGAAAAACATCAGTCTCCCCCTGCTTTCCTCTCTCAGGGAAAAACTGCCCCGAAAGACCGGCAGCGCCGCCGGGCCGGCCATATTCGGATCCGGGGGCCGAACAAGGCGCTACACCAGCGCCGCCTACTCGATCAGCGGTGTGGTCAACGGCACGATCGGGAAAGTGCTTAACCTGGCCATGTCCCTCTTTTCCTACCTGCGCCGCACACCGGCAGCGCTTGTCGGCATAGCGGTCGGGGTCATGATTGCCTTCATCATAATCCTGGCGTTTGATTTCGGCAGGGTGCGGGACCTGGCGACCTTCCAGCCAAACGCGACCACCAAGATATACGACAGGAACGGCGTGCTGGTGTCCGAGCTTTTTTCCCAGAAGAGGGACGTAGTGCCGCTCAGGAAAATACCGAAGAACCTGATCAACGCGTTTATCGCCGTGGAGGACAACGAGTTCTACGATCACTGGGGCGTCAATCCCAAGGGGATCGTACGGGCATTTTTTATAAATATTTTTTCAGGCAGGATCAAACAGGGAGGCAGCACCATCACGCAGCAGCTGACGAAAGTGCTCCTCACCACCAGAGAGCGCAGCTTCTATAGGAAGATCAAGGAGGCGTGCATCGCGGTAATGATGGAATTCACCTACTCCAAGGAGGAGATCCTGGGCCTGTACCTGAACCAGATATTCCTGGGCCACGGCACCTACGGCGTCGAGGCCGCGTCGAAGCTCTACTTCGACAAGCATGTATGGGAACTGAATCTGGCGGAATGCGCTCTCCTGGCGTCGCTTCCTTCCGCGCCCAACCAGTTTTCGCCGATCAAGCACCCGAAGAGATCCATCCAGCGCCACAAGATCGTGCTGGCGAAGATGGTCGAGTCGGGGGACATTACAGTCAGCCAGGCAGAACGCGCCTTCCTTGACTTCTGGCCGGATTACCTGGACTATGTGAGCGGCCTCTCGCCCAGCATGACGACCATGAGCTCCCGCGAGAACAAGGCGCCCTGGTTCACCGAGTACGTGCGGCGCGAGCTGGTCAAGAAATACGGGAACGAGGCTGTCTACGAGAAGGGCCTCCAGGTATACACCACGATCGACGTGAATAAGCAGATAGCGGCCCAGGAAGCGCTGAAACGCGGGCTCGAGCGGCAGACCGTCACCTCCGGTAAGCTCGCGTTCAAGAACGACGATTACATCATCGAGAATTACGGCGACACGGTCGAGATGCTGAGGCTTCTCTTTAACCTGCCGTCGTTCAAGAAGAAAGGCTCGCGCCAGCGGGAAAAGATAAACAGCTTCATCCGCGACGAGATAGTGGAGGAGCTGGACGGGCTGAATTTCCTGGCAGGCATCGATGACGTGAGCAAGTTCCTGGACAAATACCGGGGCTCCTATCTCGACGACAGGAGCTTGCAGAAAGTGGAGGGATGCGTCATATCCATCGATCACCGCAACGGCTATATCGAGGCGATGGTGGGAGGCAGCGAGTTCACCAGCATCAACCAGCTCAACAGGGCAGTGCAGGCGAAGCGCCAGCCGGGGTCCTCCATCAAGCCGCTCATATACTCCGCCGCGATTGAGAGCGGCGAGTTCACGGCCGCGACCACGGTGATGGACTCGCCGGTCGTGTTCCTCGACAGCGAGGGCGGCGACTGGATCCCGGAGAACTACGAGGGCGAATACTCCGGTTTCGTCAGGCTCAGGAAGGCGCTGGCCCTCTCGATCAACGTGGTCTCGGTCCGCATATCCCAGCAGCTCGGCATACAGCATATCATGAAATACCTGGCCCGGTTCCTGAAAATCGACAAGTCCGATATCAAGACGAGGATTCCCCGGAACTTCTCGATCGCCCTTGGCTCCATGGAGGTAAGTCCGCTCGAGCTCACCACGGCCTACAGCATCATCGCCAATGGCGGCAGGGACGTGATCCCCTTCGCGATACGGTACGTGAAGGACCGGGATGGGAACGTTCTGGAAAACCGCGAGGAGGACGTCAGGAAGATCCTCGCAGACAAGGAGCGTGACGGGTCCGCGCAGGTCATCAAGCCCGAGACCGCCCAGGTTATGATAAGCATGATGGAGAGCGTCATCAGCGGCGGGACCGGCGGCGCCGCTTCGCCGGGAAGGCCGGCGGCCGGAAAGACCGGAACCACCAACAGCTGGAAGGACGCCTGGTTCGTCGGGTTCACGCCGCAGGTGACCACCGGCATCTGGGTCGGGTATGACAAGATGGGCCTGTCGCTCGGCATCAACCAGTCCGGCGGCGCGGTTGCGGCCCCGATCTGGGGCGAGTACATGCGCAATGCCCTGAAGGGCGAGCCGGTCCTGGACTTCCCGCAGTACGGGGCTCTTCTGTCGCACGAGGTGTGCGAAAAATCGGGCCTCCTGCCGTCGGCCGATTGCGCCGACACGATTGAGGAAGTCTTCGTGCCGGGAACGGTTCCGGAGAAGACCTGTGACGTGTGCTCCGGCGTTTTGGGCGGGACAGCGGTCCCGAAGAAGATGCCGAAGGAAAATATATCCAGGGACCAGAAGCAGACCATTATCAGGCAGATGGAAAGGAAAAAGGAGGAATCGATCATCGACCATATCGATGACGATCTTCTGGAATAGATATCCTGTCTCGCCAGGGGGAAATAATATGAACGCTGCATCCTACAGTATCGGCCGCGCTGATGCGGGCCTCATCGTCATCGATATGCAGGAAAAGCTCGCGGCTGCCATGAAGCCCGGAATTATCGAGCTGGCGGTGAAGAACACCGGAATACTCATCCAAACGGTGAAGCTTTTCGGTATGCCGATTATCGTGTCCGAGCAGTACCGGAAAGGCCTGGGAGTGACCGTGGGCCCGCTGGCGGAGCTGCTTGCCGGCATCGAGCCCCTGGAGAAGCTCTGCTTCGACTGTGTCCGGGACGACGCCCTTGCCCGGGCGATCGCCGGCGCCGGGAAAAATACTTTCGTCATGGCCGGCATCGAAGCACACGTATGCGTCTTCCAGACCGCCCTGAGCCTCCTCCGCAAGGGGTATCGCGTGGTCGTTGCCAGCGACGCGGTGGCCTCGCGCCGGAAGCACGACTGGAAATACGCGCTCCGGGCCCTTGCAGGCGCGGGTGCGCTTGTTTATCCCACGGAGACGATCGCGTTCATGCTGCTGGAAAAGGCGGGGACCGGTGAGTTCAAGAAGCTCTCGCCGCTGTTCAAGTAGCGGCATTGCGCCTGACTGGCAGTTTGCTGAAAACAGCAATCTTTTAGAGTATCTTCCTCATGCGGAGAATATTGCGGCCCTCGTACGTGCCCGCGGGGACGAACATGTTCATGAGGCCCGCCGGGGTCAGGAGAAAAGCATCATCGGTCATGTAGAAGCATCCCGGCTCCGCGTACTTCTGCCCCAGA
>JAKQPV010000081.1:0-2717 GCA_029564515.1 Spirochaetota bacterium
GAGCAGTCGGCGCGTCACCAGGTTGACGACGAACTGTTTCTGGCCGGAAATGATGCCGTGGGAATATCGCTCGGACCGCACGGCGATCGAGAGCATGGGCGGCTCGGAATTCACGGTGCCGGTCCAGGCTATGGTGATGATATTGGGCGCGCCTTTTTTATCCGCGCAGGATACCATCACAACCGGCACGGGGTTGAGTATGGTCGAGGGTTTCCATTGTTGTTTTGGCATGGCTGTCTCCCGTGAGTTGTTGCTCGCGGTAAAAGCATACAGGGAAGGAGGTTAATGTAAAGAGATTTCTGAGCCGCACGGTTATTGCGAAGAATTTTTATAATCTTGAATTGCGGGGAGTGACCCCGGGCACCCGCACCGGTTACGGCCTGAACCGTATGGTGAACCGCGTGCCCGCCGACCGGTCGAGCGTTGCCTCGCCTCTCAGCTGCTCCGCGAGCAGCGGGACCAGGGACAGGCCCAGGGTGTCGGTTTTGCCCGGTATGGTACCGTCCGGTATCCCCACGCCGTTATCGCTGATGACCAGCCTGGCAATACCGTCTTGCTCCATCCTGAACCTCACCGATATCTCCGGCGAACCCTCCCATCCGATGGGGAAGGCGTGTTTGATCGAGTTGGTCATAAGCTCGTTAATGATGAGGCCGCAGGGTACTGCATGGTCAATATTGATTTCCGCCGGGTCGAGCTCAAGGTTGAGGTTGATCTGCCCGGTCATGGCTGAATAACTGCTCATTATCTCGTGCGCAAGCTGCATGATGTATGTGCGGAGATTGATGTGCCCGAAGTCCTTCGATTGATAGAGGGTTTCGTGCACGAGTGACATGGACCTGATGCGGTTCTGGGCCTCGGTAAACTGCCTGCCGAGCTCCGCATCAGTGAAATAGCGTGACTGCAGGCTCAGGAGGCTGGTGATGATCTGCATGTTGTTCTTCACCCGGTGATGAATTTCTTTCAGGAGCGTCTCCTTTTCAGCGAGTGAGCTGCGTATATGCTCTTCCGACTTTTTCCTCTCGGTAATATCAAGATTGAACTCCGCTACCATCCAGTGCCCGTCGCGGGTCTGGAAGGGGATCGAGTGGACCTCGATGATCCGGTTGTTTTCATTGGAAAGCACTTCTTCAGTAACGGTGACCATTCCCGTTTCAAGGGCGCGAGGTATACCGCAGGTAGGACAGGCACAGTCTCGCCCCATAAAGTAATTGTAGCATTTTTTACCCTCGTACGGGCCGTATATCTTCTGCCATTCCGGGTCAACATAGCGGAGGTTGAAATCCGCGTCTATGATATCGATTCCTGTCCTGGTGACACCGAGGATGTATTCCAGCCGCTGCTGGGTTTCCAGGAGGGCCGCCTCTGCTATCTTGCGGTCGGTAATATCGTAGAACGCTGCAACCAGGCGGTCCCGCCCTATCGGGAAGGCCTGGACAAAAAACGCGCCGGTGATACGGGCATCCTTGTAATTGACATCCTCTGTGTGCCAGAGAGTTTGTGTTTTACATACCGCGCGATAATGATCCGGGATATCGGTCTGCGCGAGTGAGGGGAAAGCCTCCTCAATGGTCTTGCCGATATACTGGGTGTTGTCCACTCCAAGGATTGTATCCGCAGCGGGATTGGCGCCGGTGTACACGAGGCGGCCGTCGGGCTCCAGCTTGTAAAAATGCATCCCCTGCGGCGAGGATTCAATGATCGATCGGTAAAGCTCTTCACTTTCAGCAAGTTTCGTTTCTGCATTCCTGCGATCCGTGACGTCCTTGATCGCACCGATGATTGAGGTCACCTCGCCCCCCTCCCCGTCTCTGAGCGGCCTTGAGAAGATATGGATCCATCTCATGGTGCCGTTTTTTAAGAACGTGCGGCACTCGATTTCGCCCGGCCTGCCGCTGATTATAAGGTTCTTCTGGAAAGCCAGGAATTCCGCTTCATCATCCGGGTGTATGATGCCTATCCATTGATCCGAGGAGGCCACCTCGTCCGGAGTGCGGCCTGTTATGCTCTGGAGGTTTTCCGACATGTAGGCCAGGTGGAGTCGCCCGTCATCGCCAACTGTAAACTTGAACACGTAGTCTGTTGACAGCTCGGAGATGATGCGGTAGCGCTCCTCGCTTTCACGGAGGGCGGCATCTATTTTCGTCCGCTCCGAAATATCATACGAAATAGCGAGATAGCTGATGATATCCCCCTTCCGGTCGCGCATCGGGGAGAGGTCGACCTCGGCAAGGAACTCGGTACCGTCTTTGCGGAGGAGGGTGTGCTCAGAGCGGTGGTATCTGGATCGCACGATTTTCGCGCTCGATTCCGATGATCTGGCCTGTTCGCCCTCCGCCAGCAGTTCAAGGCCCTTGATGCCCGCCAGTTCTTCCGGGCTGCCGTATCCGTGGAGGGCCGCAGCATGGATATTCGCAATCCGAATTACGCCGTCCCTGTCGATAATCATTGCCGGCACGGGCAGTATTTGTATCAGGGTGCGGTATTGTTTTAGAGGCATTGATGATGTCCGCGCACGCCTCTTTGTTTCGCGGGAGTGCCCGGTCGATTTGCTATGTCCTGTTTTTTTTGTGGCCACTGATGCGTCCTTCAGGTTGTTAGTGACACCGGGTGCGATGTGATCATCACTGCCGCCATTAATGAACATCTGATCTGGCCGCTGAAAACGTGCGGCACAATCCGCCATGTATCATATAATAGCTTAACCGCTGATTAAT
>JAKQPV010000086.1:0-63384 GCA_029564515.1 Spirochaetota bacterium
TGGTTCGAGACGGAGCTCCCGCCGCGGTCTTCGTTCTCGAACGCATTGCTCAGGGCGGCGTCATATGCCTGGAGCTTCCGCCCCAGGCGCGAGAGACCGAGACGCACCGCGAGCGCGCCGGATTTCTCCAGCACGAGGTGCGCGATTTTTTTCGTTATCTGGGGCATTACCGCGAGGTTATCGTTTCCCCTGTGGGGGACAGGGAAGAGATCGTTGTAAAAACGACGGTCCTCCCGGAGCACGACTGCCTTTACCATGATGCGCGGGATCCTGCCGATGCCGGCCCATTTCATGGTGTTGGGCTTGTGGAAAACGACAGTCACGACATCGCTGACGGCATTCACCCGGTCGATCCATGCGAGGGGCGCCGGGCTCTCCATGATCTTCCTCGAAACATCCGAAGATAGGCGGTCCCCGTCGATCTTCCGGTAATCGAAAAGGTCAAGGCGGTCACCGGTAACATCGTCCATGGCCGAGAGGATCTTCTCCCACCACCGTTTCTCGATCATGAGGTCGGCAAGCGCCCGATAGCGGTCCGGCTCGCTGCGGGCGAGGGAGGACATGGCGCGCCGGTCGATCGCCACGATCGTGAGTCCATTCTGGTCCGCAACCCTGAGCGACCGGTATACCGAGTAATTGAGCTCTACCGCGAGCTGGGCGTTTTTCGCGACGCGGTAGCTGTTGCCCAGCGACGGATGTCCGATTGTCGAAGAAAACTCTTCGAAGCGTGCCTGACGGTCGCGCTGGTATATCCTCTCTGCCCGGCGCGCGTACGGCGTATCGCAGGTGTCGATCACCTGGCCCAGGTTCTGAAAGGTGAAATAATATTCGTTCCGGGACGTGCCGTAGAGCATTATGACCAGGTCGTAAAGGAGCAGCAATGCGTGGAATATGATGAACGCTGCTATGGCCGCTTTTTTCAAGACAATGATGGCGCGGCTGACAAGGTTCCGGCGGTTACGCACGCGGATCCTTTCATAAAGGAAATCGATGATAGCGACTGTTTCACCCGGCTGGAAGAGCCCGCCGGCGCGGAGACTGAACCCTGCCCCGCCCCTGACAAAAGCGGCTGCGTCAAAAGAAGGGAAAAAATACCGGAGGTAAGATTCCGGCAGAGAGAGACCGCCGGCATCCTGACCGAAACGCTCAAATAATGCCGCCCGCAGCTCCGGGGTAAAAATGCTTCGCGCCTGATCCGGTTTCTGAACGACTATTGCATGCTTTTTTTCCAGTACCGCCAGGTCATCCAGCCGGAACATGCGCTCCTCGCCGCCCACGGTAAAACCAAGAAGATAGTCGCGGAGCCTCCGGCGGAAAGCCTCGTTCGGCACGAGAAAAGCGGGAGGACGGACCTTCTTTTTAGCAACGGGGAACTCCTTCCTCCAGTGCTCGCGCTCCCCGGCCGGAACTTTGGCAGGAGAAAGCCCGTCATCGAAGAAAAGCCCCGCCCCGGGGCCGTCGGCCAGTGAGCCGGCAAAGCTGCTGACAAGTGCAGATTTCCGGCATGCGCCCTCACCTGCAAGAATATTCCATGCCCGCAGGCAGATACGCAGGACCGCGTGACGGGTTGAGTCCAGCCTGAACCAGTAGTTATCGATCGCCCAGAGGTGAGAGCGTACCCTGAGATATGCTTTTTTCAAAAAACTGGCCATACGGCTGCCCGGAATCAATGATTACAACATACTCACAAAACGTTTATTTCACATCGCCTGGAAGTGGTCTGAAGCTGTTAAAAAAATCCCTGTCATATACTTTCAGGAGCTTTTCAAGGCCCTCATAAAATTCATCATCAGTACCGTCAATGGAACGCCTGATCCAGAAAGCCACGCATGTTTTTACGACATTGCCGTCGCATATTCCATCAAAGCCGGGATCCTGGAAATCAGAACGGTTTTTCCCATAGTAAGGATACTCGCAGTTTAAAAAGTCAAAATACTTCTCATAATAATATGGCTCAAGCGTCTTACCTTTAATAGCATTGATGTAATCACTCCTTTCCTGGACAAGAAATGCCGGATTGTCCATCAATTTACGGTAAGTAACAAAAAAAACCCTGGCCAGAGGTCTGATCGAGTCATTATATACCGCCTGTGTGGCCGCCCGAAATACATCGTCATGATCACCCGGAATAAGGAGAGCCCCCAGACGAGCAACAAATTCAGGGTTGTATCTGCCAAAGGTGAACCGCGAATCCAGTGTAAGCGCTTCATCAGTATGAGGACCGCTAATAAAAACCGGAACACCCGCGAGCTCTGCAAATCTCCTGTATTCAATGAAGTTTATTGCGTGGCAGTAAAAGTTCCTCATCCCACCGCCCGGAAAATAATCAAATTCCCCGCACCTGCTCTCGGAAGAGCCGATATCCTTCCATGCAGCGCGCACTGCGGCATCAAGCTCGGGGGAAACTGCTGCATTTTTTCGGGTTCCTGCTCCGGTTAGTAAACAGCTCAGAGGCACGGACAGGACCATAACGGCCAGACAGGCACATACCCACCGCCCGGACTTCATATTACCGGTATACATACACCCCCCCGTCACGAGATACTCTCGGCGATCCAGAAATCGCCATTAAAGCGTGTAACCAGCTCGTAAAACCTGCCATTCTCGTAAAAAGTGAATATAACAATCGGATGATGCTCTTTCAAAAAAGCACCCGCCTCCGCATCATCAAGTAATTCAAAGGCCCACCATACCGCCCGCTCTGCAAGGTCCTCATTGATCTTCCCCGTCCATCCAAATGGCTGGGGCTCCTGCGTTGACGGCACGACACCGGTTTGCGTGGGCGGCACGGTTATCTGAACGCAGGAGTCGCCGGCCACGTCACGTATCATATATGTATTGGCGTAGTAACCGATCCGCTCGTAATTCATCTGCCAGGGATTGACATAGTTCCCGTCTCTTGAAAACCCGAACCGCGACTCACGGAAGGAATTATCTCCGTCTTCGGCCGATTTTTCCCGGACAAATTCATCGAGCTTCTTGTTAATTTCAATACCCGTGCCCGTCTCCGGTATACATCCTCTTGAATTCGTGCCCCGCCCACGGAAGCCCGTCGCATCGAACAAACTGTTGTACGTTAATGAAAAGGTTTGTCAAGTACTTTGCTCAAGGGAGCAAACAACAAGCCGGTCCGACATAATCACAAGATATCCCGCTCATGCACGTTGATCAATGATTATATATTTTTTGATCATATCAAACAACGTGCCGATTAACAAAAAACAGGGAGGCGGGCCGGAAAAAATTCAATGCATGTCAAGAAAAATATCAGAGAAACAAAATTATTAAAATTATAAATATTTTATTAAAAAAGCAATTGACTTGAAACTTGACATGGTGTGTTCTACGTATCAATAATTCTTACCCGGCTAATGTTTATCATGAAAAAACGAATAATCTTTTCACTGGCGCTAGTTTGTGCAATGGGTTTCTCATGCGCACATCAGCAGGAGCAGCAACCTGCACAGTTTGATGAAAAGGGCGGGCGGTGCGTCCAGGGCAACTGTCACTACGGCGTAGGAACATATGTTTACGCAGACGGCAGAAGGTACGAGGGCGAATTCAGAAGCAACGTGCCGTTCGGCTTCGGGACCATGTATTACAAGAACGGGATAACCATTAAAGGCAAGTGGAAGTGGGGGAGACCGGATTTACGGTAGGATATGAACACATCCGACAGAAAAAGCGCCAACCCCAATAGAACCGGTGCGAAGATACCCATAATGACCAACGAGCAAAAAGATATCATGGTAGATGAAAAGAAAACTAGCTCCGAACAGGAATTGAAGGCAAAAATCAAGCAGGATCTTTTAAGAAAGGTCTCCGGCAAGGATAGGGATAAAATCGAATTCCTCCTGAAGAGGCTGTGAGGCTTGGCGGAATGACACGCATAATTGCAATGACAGTGTCAATCTTATCGGCAGTCATCTTTCTGTCCGCCTGCTCCCTCTTCCAGGAAAAAACCGGGCAAAAGACCGGCCAGGACACCAACGCATCACTTGATACAGCCCGGCTCCTTCCAGGTACCTGGAAAATCATCTCCGTCAATTGTGATGCAACCGGCAGCAACTGCAACCAATACGCCGCCAGCCGTGTTTTCTCTTTCTCGGATAACGGCGAGTTTACCGTAAACGGCCGGAAACGGGGCAGGTACCGGCTCGAAGATAAAAACTGCATCCTCGTGACCGAAAATAAGCAATATACTGTTACCATTGTCCAGATAGGGACCTCCCGCATGGTAACCGGAGAGCCCTATCGGGACACGACCGAAGTGCTGAACAGAACCAAGTAACGGATCTGCCCGGCGAACAACCCTCGATCACTGCTGTTTTTCTATCTTAATCTCCCCAAGGGCTGTATCATTCCATTTAAGCCCCCTGTATATGCTGTCGATGGTAAACCTGATTTTCGTTATATCCTGATACGAGCCCGCGTCCTGGTAATCGCGGGTCTCGTCCATGAAACTGATTGTTGACCCACTCTTCTCGTTTCCTTTGCCCGTGGCGGCCACATCCAGGCTCCGGACGCGGTTATTCAGAAGATACAGGTCGCCGCCGGCCCCGTACTGGGCGAATTTCGGATCAACGGTGACGAACCCGTTAATGATCGACACATAGATGGATACCGGCTTCGGGAAGGTAATCTCGACCCATTCGCCGTCGCCGCCGTTCCCAACCTGCCAGGTCGTGGCGGGATTCCTGTCGAAAAGGTTGGTCACGGAAAACGTATAGCCGCCGCTATCAGGCAGGAACGACGACGCATCAACGATGCATTTTCCGATGCCGGCAATATATATTTCCTGGCCGGCGGTGGTCTTAGCCTCTTCACTCTCCCTTGTTGTTCCGGACCTGACCCAGCCTTCCTGGCCCCAGTTGATGTTGACAAGGAGCCACTTGTCCTTCTCCTTGAGAACGAGCGCACTGGTTCCAGCGGGGATATTGTACCGTACTTTTGATGCTGCGTCAGGCTGGTCATAAAGCATGGTTTTTTCGGTAAATTCAATCACCTGCTTCTTGCCGGGGTGAATGAACTTTTTCTGGATCCAGCCTTCGGTTGTACCGTCCGCAAGCTGCACCCGCATCCATTCAGAGTCTTTCTGCTCTGCGATGATTTTAACGATCTGGCCCCGGTTGACGCCCTTTATCCAGTTGAACGCGCCCTTTTCATCGGTAGGCTTGTCCCTGAGGCCTGCAGTCACCAGGGATACCCCCTCCTTTTTGCAGCCAAAAGTAAAAAGAAGCGCGATGCATACTAACCCAAGCATTATTTGTTTCATGATGTAACCCCTCTTTATAGGTTGCTGACTATAATTGTAATCTCCGGTGAGGCGTCCTGTCAATAAAAATCCCGGAGCGGACACCGGTCGTGTTCAGCGAAGATGCCTGTCAAAGAACCGACTGAGCCCGGACGCATAATAGTCCATCGATTGTATAAACCCGCCATTGTGAGATCCGTGTATCTCAAGATACTCACGGCCGGGGCCGGCCCTCTCGTACAATTGCTTCCCAAATTCGTATGGAACGATCTCGTCCTCAGGGCTGTGCACTACCATGACCGGGCACCGGATACGGGAAAGGTACGCCGCGGTATCGTAGGCATCACCGAGAACCAGTTCCCCCGGCGAAAAAAGGTAATGGAAATCCGCCACGTCCGCTGCCCGGGTGAAGGTCGATTCAAGCACGAGAGCCGCAGGCGAGCGGTACTGAGCCAGCCATGCGGCAATCGCCCCGCCCAGGGACCTGCCGACAAGAATTATCTTCGACGGCGGCATCTTCTTTTCAACGGTGAGAAAATTCCAGGCGGCGGCCGCATCGCGGTAAGTGCCCTCTTCAGTCGGGGTGCCCCCGCTCCGGCCGTATCCGCGATAATCAAACACGAATACATTGAGGTTCATAGAATGAAAAATTACTATGGTATCGACAAGGAAGGATATGTTGCCGGCATTTCCGTGGCAGAAGAGCACCGTCCCGCGCGCCTGCGGCGAGACAATCCACCAGCCATTCAGCAAGACCCCGTCGTTCGTTTTAAAATATACGTCTTCGTGAGACAGACCCGCAACAGAAGGATCGGCGACCATCTGTTCGTAGGGATGGAACATGAGACGATTCTTGCATCCGGACACCGACAGCACGGCAATGAATGCAAGCGTCATGATAAAAACTTTATTATGCCCGTATATCAGCACAAGAGCCCCTCATGGAGCGGATCAAGCACGGCGCGCAACTCGCGGACAGGGCCGTGCCGGGAAGGGTCAGCGCCGCTCTCCTTCGCCGTTACCGCCGGTTCATTAATAAAATACTTCTTGCTCAATAGCAATCTATTTTTTATCTGGTACATGGTCATCCTTGTTGGTAAAATTGGAATAATCAATCCCATGCGTGCAGGTGGAACGGGAAATGGACAAATGGATCAGGAAAGCGGAACATGAGCTGTTCAGAAGGAGAATATTCTCCGTCAAGGATGTAGAATGCTACCATCCGGGAAAGGAGGTAACTCATAAATTCTTTACGCTTCAAACACCCGACTGGATCAACGTTGTCGCTAAAACCGTCGATGACAGGTTTATCATGGTGCGGCAGCATCGTCTCGGCACTGATGAGATCACGCTTGAGACGCCGGGCGGTATCGTTGAAAGCGGCGAGTCGCCGGATGTAACCGCGCGCCGGGAGCTTCTGGAGGAGACAGGATATGAAGCGGGTGATCTGCGACTGATGAAAAAGCTCTCAGTCAACCCTGCCATTTTCAATAATTATATTCATTTCTATTTCGCCGGGAACTGCAGGAAAACAAGCGAACAGGCCCTCGACCTTGCTGAGGATATCGAAGTGGCCACGTACACCGCCCCGGAGATTCTCGAGTTCATCGAAAACGGAAAGATAAACCATACGCTGATAGTGACAGCTTATTATCTCTACTTCTTTCAGGGTGATATGCCGCAGAACCTGAAGTGAGCACACTCTTCTTACGGTAAGGCCGATCAGAGACATTGCCCCCCGGGGGGGGTATTATTGAAACTCGAGCTGCTGGCAATCCGGTGGCGGCTGTCTCAAATCATCGGCAAGTATGGAAAAACAGAGAATCTCGGATTCGCTTATCTGGTCGAAGTATATTACGTGCGTTCTGTTTCCAAGCCGGTACATCATGCAGCCGGTCCTGTCAGTCGTCAACTTATCAATGAACCAGTCATCCTTGAAGCTTGAGCCGATCAACGCCGACTGGGGATGGAACACGACGGTTCCTTCAAGATCGACGATGTAGTAAAACCCCGTCTTGCCGACACGCTTTTTTTTCAAACGCTCGATAATATTTTTACCGGCAGCGAAATCCTTTTTAATTGATGCTATATCATCACGAATCCGGGACGAGGTTACCGGTCCGGTAGATGCACAGCCGACAAGATGACTGATAATAACGGCAACAAGGCCGAGACAGGCATGTCGAACAATAAACGATCCCATGTTTTCCTTTCTCAGAAGCATATTCCAACAGACTTTTAGATCCATTACACAGGAAAGTCAATGAATTAATTTGAATTTTGATTTTCAGTGTTGTATACAATTATCTAAATCCGCGTTTACGGATGACATCGATGTTTTTTCATCAATCGGGGCGGGATTCCCCAGTATTGGGTCCAGCAAATGACCTTGTTAACCACAGATCGTGATAATCCATAGTTAGTAAATCGATAGTTATCGGTTATTTCAATTTCTTTCAGCAATAGCTTATTAAGATATTTTCTTATCGCAAAAGCAATGAGATACGATCCTGACATTTTATATACTTTCTTCAGATCAAGAAAAAGCTCGTATTCCGCGGGAGTCAGATAGAGATGAGACTCCTCCCAATTTTTCTCCTCATCCCGTTCCTGATATCTAATACGAGACCATGACCTGGGGGACATCTCCCTGTCGGCAGAAAGCCTGCCCAGAAGCCATGATATTATAATACGCCGGGAGCGCCCTATTTCCCACGATACTCTGTTGACCCTGAGCAATAAATTGCTATTAATATTAATTGTGGTCTCGATCAACATGTTAATGCCTCCTGATCAGTAATACGAACCAGGGGCCTTAAATAAAAAATAATTAAGAAAATATTCAAAAATCTTTCTTTACTTTTATATGGCTGCTTTTCATCCTGTAAAAAAAATATCCCGAGAGGTGTTTTATGAATATTCTTATATTTGGGCCCAACGGCAGCGGCAAAGGTACGCAGGGCGCGATAGTCCAAAAGAAGTACCCTGTCGCTCATATCGAATCAGGCGTTATATTCAGGGAAAACATAAAAGGCGGCACTGAATTAGGGAAAAAAGCCAAGGCATATATTGACCGGGGCGACCTGGTGCCCGATGACATCACGATACCAATGATACTGGACCGTTTACAAAAAGACGACTGCAAAAAGGGCTGGCTCCTTGACGGCTTTCCCCGGAATGATGAGCAGGCAAAAGCCCTTGACGAAGCGCTGAAAAAAGCCGGCATGAAGCTGGACTATGTCATAGAAATCGTACTCGACCGGGAGATCGCAAAACAGCGGATCATGGGAAGAAGGCTCTGCGCCAATGACAACAACCATCCCAACAACATCTTCATCGATGCTATCAAGCCGACTGCAAAAGGCTCTGATTTCGTATGCCGGGTATGCGGTGGGTCGCTTTCGGCGCGTTCCGACGATCAGGATGAGGTAGCGATCAACAAGCGACATGATATTTATTATGATAATAAAAAAGGGACCCTCGCGGCGGTCGGATATTTTAAAGACTTATCCGGGAAAAACAACGGCATGCCGAAAATTATCGAGCTCGATGGCAAGCCGGGCGTGAATGAAGTCAAAGAAGAACTGATGAAAAAACTGGGTTAGGTGCGCAAAAGAGGGTCAAACAAATAGGCTTGACATCTCTTCATAATTCTGCCACGGTGGTGATACTCAAATTGCGAGAGATGTTGAACATGCCTCTCGGTAACACAAACCGGGCAACAATCTGCCGTGCCAGATATTGAGTAAGTTACTATCAGGAAGGGGGGTGAATCAGATATCTCCCCCCTTCCGTTGAATATTTTAAGCTGATACATTCTTGTTGTATTAATATAAATCAATTTAACACGATACAATTAAATGAAAAAAATATTCATAAAAGCTGTCATTTTCATATGCATACCGATATTTATGAATATCGGATTCACGGTATATTGCTTCCACAACAGAAGCATTTCTGAATTTAAGGGCTATTTCCTTGGCACGATGTTGAGCATGTTTTTCTCACTGGTATGGATCTTTATTGCACGGAAGGCAGTTACATCAAACATCATGGTCATGTTCACTGTCACCCTGGCATCCTTTCCGGTAAAAATCATAGTGCTCGCCATTTTCGCCCTGGGCGGCCTGTTTTTTCTGGACATGAACCAGGTATTTTTCGGCGGATCGTTTCTCCTGGGTACAATTTTAAGCCTCTTCGTAGAAGTATGGTTCTTAATAACCGCAAACAGGTTCCAGCGAAAGTTGAGATCAGACATGAAAGCAACTGAGATAAAATAACAAACCGGTTTAGATTTCACCATGGATGCCAAAAACCCGGACAACCTCTCCAAAGATGAACTGATCCAGTTTGTCAAAGAACTCCAGCAAAAAAACCAGATAATTCTTGATGCAAACGCGGGCGTTCACATTGACTTCAGGTCGCTCCTCGAGGCTACGTCCGACATTATCTCCGTCATTGACAAGGAAGGGAATCTTATTTATATCAATTCCGCCTGGAAGGTCTTTTTCCCTTCGTGGGCCGGTAGAACCATGGGCGGCCATTACTCCAAAAACATTCCGGCGATTGAAAAAGACCGGGCCGCCTTCGTTTTCAACGAGGTCATCAACAAAGGCAGGACCATAGAAAACGAGTTGATGAAGACCTATAACGAAAAAGGGCATAAGATATACCTGACTGCAAGCTTTTCACCGATTAAAACCGATAATGGCGAAATAATCGGGCTTATAGGCATCATGAAAAACATAACCGAGAAGCACCTTGCCGAGAAAAAGGCAAAAGAATACAGCCATATTCTCGAGACCAAGGTCAAGGAGCAGCTTACCCAAGCCCAGGAGCTCAAAGGGCTCAGGGACTTTAACGAAGACATTATCAATCACGCTCCAATCGGGATTTTCGTCATGGATCCATCAGGGATCATCCTCTCCGTGAACCCGGCGCTGGAATACATCATGGGGCATACTCCCGAAAAGCCCATGGTAGGAGTCAATCTGCTTAACGAAGCGGCATTTACCGAGAGCCAGCTCGGGCAGCTGTATGAAAACTGCCGTAATGAAAAGAAAACAGGACGCGAATTCAACATACCATATCGCACCATTGCCAGCGGACGGGAAATCATCATCAATGCGACGGTCGTGCCCATACTTGACTCAAGCGGCATGATCGAAAAGATCATCTTCATGGTGGAAGACCATACCGAACAGGCGACCATCACTAACCGCGCATACGAAGCGGAAAAGCTTTCGGCCCTGGGGATCCTCGCGTCGGGCGTCGCTTCAGAGCTGAAAGGTTGCATCAACAAGATGGTGATGGACATCAACTTCGTCGATAACAACCTGGATGAAGGAAGCCCGGTGGCAGCCTACATCGATTCCCTGCAGCACGAGGTGTCCAGGATCAAAAATATCACCGAGCAACTGGTAAGCCTCTCCGCCGCCGACGATACGGACAAGGAAACCTGCAATCTCGACAAGATCCTGTCCAGCCGCCCCGTCGACGCGATGGTGAAACGTCTCATGAGCGATGGTTTCGAGGTAATCGTAGAGCCCTCAGGGGAAAATCCGGAGGTCCGCGCAAATCAAAACCAGCTGCAGCAGATCCTCCAGCAGTTCATCGAAAACGCCGAGGAGGCGATGCCCGAGAAAGGGACGATAAGCATATCGGTAAAAACCAAGCAGGGCCCCAATGGCAAATATGCCGTAATGACCATATCCGATACCGGGATCGGGATACCCGAAGAAAACCTCCAGAAAATATTCCAGCCCTTCTTCACGACCAAGGGGAAGGAAGCAACCGGTCTGGGGCTGATGATAACAACCGCCATCGTTCAAAATCTTGGCGGAACCATAGGGCTTAAAAGCGCTCCGGGAGAGGGAACCACGTTCAGGGTCGTACTCCCGCTGGTTGATAAATCATCCTGAAAGGAACGATGATGAACAAGCAGAAAGACATCCAAAAAATTCTCGAAGAGGACGGTTTCAGGGTCGTGAACCAGGCCGTCCTGCCGGATCGCGCCCTGGACATGGCCGCCCTTCAGGAAGTGGAAAAAGCGCAGGACTATCTTAATATCCTGAAAAGCAAATCCGAGCGCGAGCGCACGGCCCCTCCCATGCCCGCCGAGAAGGTGCCCGACCGCAAGAGCGAGCTCGCATCCATTAAATCTGATGAATTCGACATCCCCACCATCATCGGGAACCTGAACTGGCACATGAACCGGATCAGCGAAAACGTCATCGGCCGCAAGGAGATCATACGACAGGCAATATACGCGATACTTACCGGGGAGCACATGCTGCTCTTATCCCGGACAGGTATGGCCAAGTCCTACCTGGCGGAGTATATATTCAAAACCTTCGAGGGCGCGCGGATTTTTTCCTCCCAGGCCAGCAAGGACCAGACTCCGGACAACTATTTCGGGCCCTACAACATCGAGGAATTCAAGAAGGGCCGCATCCGTCACAACATCATGGGCTCGATCATCGAGGCCAACCTGGTGTTCCTGGACGAGTTTTTCGACGCAAGCGATGTGGTCCTGCGCTCCCTTCTGACGGTCCTGAACGAGCGCAAGTTCATCAACGGTTCCGAGCAGATCGACACCGCCGTCCACACGGCGATCGCCACGGCGAACTACATGCGGATGAACGAGGTGACGGAAGCCGTGCTGGACCGGTTCACCTATAAATCGATCATCCCCGAAAACACCAACGTATACAACCAGCTTCTCATCGACCATACTTATTCGATGAGCGGCGGAAAACCGGTAGAGCCGGAGCAGAAGATATTTTTTAACCAGATCCTCTATCTCTACGAAATCATAAAGAACAAGAACCGGAGCATCAAGATCGAGACGCCGGACTTCATATACTTCATGAAAAACGTCCTGATCGACAAGTTCATGAGCGAGATGCGGAAGAGCGACTACAATTACTTCCTGTCGCCGCGTAAAATTGCCAAGCAGGGAGACTTCCTGCGCGCATCGGCCCTCCTTAACAACCGGTTCCAGGTGACGACCGACGACCTGCGCGAAATGTACCATTGCCTCACCACACTGAACAGCTACATCTCGGTTAAGGCGAAGGACAAGTCCGAGGTCGACCTCTACCTTGACACCTTCAACCAGACAATGGCACACTACAAGGCTACCGGTGCGTTCCAGCAGATCGAGCTGCTCCTGAACATCCGCCAGGTGTTCCAGGAAATTCGCCAGAACCCTGAAAGGCGGGACGCAATCCTTGCGCGGAAGAGCGTTCTTCAGAGCGTGTTCGAATTCATCAGGAAGATTTTCCCCACCAAGAGCGTCGACGACAACCAGAAACTGACGATCGAATCTCTCAAGAAGAACATACTCGATCTCACTCCCGTGGTTGAAGAGGTCCAGGAGCTGAAAAACGGGATCATGCAGGACTACCGGGAACTCTACTAGGCGAGGCGGACCGTGACCGTTGAGACCGCCTCCCACAAAAGAAGTGACGCCGAAGAAGTAGACTTCTTCGAATACTGGGATTCCCTCGGTTTTTTCGAATACTCGCGCACCATACTTCCCCCGCAGTTTTTTGTCCTGTTCGAGATCGCCCGCGTCATATTCTCCGATGAGCGGCTCGATGACGCGTTCACGGCCATCGACGAGCTTTCGCAGGAGGACCGCGAGTACAAGCCCGACCGGAAAGAAAGCATCCAGGTAAACCGCCTTGAGCGAATCTCTCCCCTCTCCGACCGGATGGAGATCGACCGCTACCGCACCATCATCGACATGAAAAAGGCACTGCCGCGCGAGCTCGCCCTGGAGCCTGAAGCATTCGATATGAAGCTTTACACAAAGACCCTGCTGGTGCAGCGGCACTACGAGACCGAGGCGGACAGCTTCAAGCCGGTCTCCACCTCGAAAGACAAGAAGGGACGGGAAGCGACCCGCTACGAGCAGAAATTTTTCATCCTCCTGGACCGCTCCAAGTCCATGGAGGCCAAGATGCGCACTTTTTATTCCAAGTGTATCATCGCGGAATTCTTGCGGAGAAAATACAACAGCCGCGCCAAGATATTCTTCCGCCCGTTCGACTCGGTCCCCGGGAAACTCATCAAGGTCGAGAAGCGGCAGGACTTCCCGCGCCTCATCGAGGAGGTCCTGTTCACGACGACCGGCGGCCGGAGCACCAATATCCACGAGGCGATTTTACAGGCGATAAGCGACATCGTATACGACAAGGAGATGGCCAAGTCCGAGATACTGGTCGTGACTGACGGTATCAGCAAGATCGAAAAGCACGAGCTGAAAATCAAGCTTGGCGACATCAAGCTCAATATTCTGAAAATAGGCGACGACATCGCGAAGCCGAACCTGATGGAGATGGAGGAGCATTTAAAAAGCCAGAACGTCCAGATCTACGCCGACACGATCGACATCCGCACCATCAAGAAGAAGATGGACGAATACCAGAAGGAAGGGGCCGCCTCCACCATCCTCACCAATGCCGAGAAGGTGGCTTTCCGTAAAATCATGGATTCATCCAACACGATGTTCTCTGACCTGAAGGAGGTGGCAAACAAGTTCATCGAGATCAGCGACCTGGACAGCAGTATCCTTTATGAGCTGGGCCCCGAGCAGATGGAATTCATCCGCTTCACGCTTGAGCGTTTTACCATAATCGACATCAAGGATCTCACCCTCCTGGAAAAGAAAAAGCTGTTCCGCCAGCTTCAGTTTTTCTACCAGTACATCCAGATGCTGATCGAGAACGGGAACGAGGAAAACCAGGAGCTCCACGATGCCCTGGAAACCCTCGTCCGTATCAAGCGGAAGATGCTGAAGAATCCTGACATGATCTACATGTTCGTCGAAAGGAAAGATATCAGCGACGACAAGGAGACGATGAAGCTTGCCAAGGCGCAGGCCAAGCAGATGATGAAGCAGATGAAGCTCGACGACCGCAAGCTCAGCATCGCCGAGATGAAGAAGGCGCAATTGATCTTTACCTCGGAGACCGGCAAGGGAAGCAGGGGGCAGCTCCTTACGCTTCTGCTGGTAAAGCTCTGGGAGCTCATCAAGAAAGTCGTGACAAAGTCAGGCCGGGAAGCGACACGCAGGGAAAAGAATAAACGCGCCGAGGAGCTTGAGCTCCAGAAGACGGGACTGGACGAAAACGCGATCTGAGACCTACAGCTTTTCCTTCCGATACCACTCTATCGTTTCAAGAATAATATCAACGTTACCGTGCTTCGGCTCCCAGCCGAGCTCCTTCTTTGCCGCCTGGCAATTCATGATGAAATCGGTGAGCAGGTAGAGGACGTGTCCCTTGTTCAGGTAATCGATCTTGAACGGCCGCAGGTAGAACGAGCGGAACTTCGCCTTCGATGTAGAGAGATGCATAATGGTTGCGTCAAGCTTCGCCTTTTCCTTCACCTGGACGATCTGGTCAATCTGGGTAGGCACATCGTCGGACCCGAGGTTGTAGACCCCGCCGTAGGCGCCCGACCGGTGGGCCAGCATGATTGCTTCTGCGGCATCGTCGGGATGGAGAATCTGGAAGCGGTTTTCACCATGGCCCGCCACGTACAGGCGGTTGGCCTCTTCCATGCCCATGGCCATAAGGAGCGAGATAAGCACGATGGAGTTCCTCGTGCCGGGGCCGACCATCGGCGCGGGCCTGAACATTGTGACTGCCATCTTGTTCGCGTTGACATACTCCTGGCAGATTTTCTCTGCCCTGAGCTTGTCCTTTCCGTAGCGGGTGATCGGCTTCATGATCTTTATGTCGTTCTCGCCCAGGGGGAGGTTCTTCACCGTGCCGTATACCTCGTAGGTCGAGACGAAGATCATCCGCTTGATCCCGGCCGCATTCGCGGCCCGGAGGAGCATCCGGGTACCCTTGATGTTAATGCGCCTCATGTAGCGCCGGCCGAAATGCTTGGGGCTCTTGACATCCATAACATGGAAAACGGCGTCCACGCCCTTGCACACTTTACCGAGGACCATGGCATCGAGTATATCGCCGTCAAAGAATTCAACGCCCGCAGGCAAATTTTCGGGTTTCTCCATGTCGAGGCACCGGACTTTTTCGCCCGCACCTGCGAGTTTTGCCACCAGCCGTGTGCCGAGCAGACTGTTGCTTCCTGTTACCAGAACCATGTTCCTACCCCCGGGAGACTAATGTGCGGCGGCCGGCGCCGCCTGCGGCGTGATCCATTTATTCGATGATAATTTTCCGGCCGGTTTTTCGTCAAGAACAATACATTCCGCTAACGCGACGCCGGCGCGTCTTTCTTCTCCACCATGGTTTCGAACGGGAGCTTTTTGGGTATGGCCGACCGTACCTCCGGAGGGACCGGTCCGCCGCCCAGGCCGCGGTACTGCCTGAGGCCCCGGATCAGAATCGTGTACTCCGACAGGTCGTTCCAGAAAATGTAGTCCGGGCACCCGCTGTCCTTCAGGCCGTCAAGCTCCCAGCCGATGTAATCGACGCAATAGCCGTCCGAGTTGTCCTTATAATAGAAGGCCTGTATGTAGGGACGGAGCAGGACCTGCCCGGCAAGCTCCCGCGCGCGCTTGCAGCTCAGGTAGATGGTATAGTAGATCCGCCTGTTACCGTACCCTGCCGCGTATCCGCCCGTATAATGCGAGGGATAAAACATGGGGCTGATCGCATCGACGTAGCGCGACAGCTCGGTCACGTCCTGGCCGATCCACTCACCCCACTGGTATATCGCGTTATAGCCGAACAGGTCGACGGAGACCGGCACGTCAAGCGAGGAGCGCGCCTTCTTTAAAAACGACACCAGCGCCTCGCGCATCGTCTGGTGCTCGCGCCTGAAATCGAACTTTCTGGTTTCGCGCTCACCGCGAATGTCGGGGAAGCGTATGTAATCGAACTGTATCTCGTCGGCGCCCGCCTTTTCCAGCGCCTTCGCGACCGCGATGTTGTAGTCCCATACGAATTCGCTGAAGCCGTCCACCCATTTCTCCGGCCCCTTGTGAAATGGCGCGCCGCCCGTGTTCTTGACCGCATACTTCCCGTCCCTGAAATTGTACAGCTTGGGGTCCTGAAAGCAGACCTGACGCGCTATCACGTAGATTCCATCCTTCTTGAGGCGCCGGATCGTCGCGATCACGTTGACGTACGGATTGACCGAGCCCGGCACCTGCGTTACGACGGGGTCGCTCACCGGCACGCGTATCGAACCGTAATCGTCCTTGAGGTTGATAATCACTGCGTTCAGCTTCAGGTGTTTCATGAGCCGCATGAGCCGGCCGTAGTTCTCTTTCTGCGTGAAGGAGTAGCTGATGTACAGCCCCTGTTTCCCCTTCGCCCGGTCGTCCGGCTTGAACTCGCGCGGAGGAACGTACTGGCGGTGAAAGGAAAGGTGCCTGCCGCCGGTCCGCGCGGACACGATGCCGTCTCCTTCCATGAAAAGCTGTTTTAAATAGGGGTCCGCCTTCACCCCGTCCCCGATTATCCTATGCCTCCCGCGGTTGGTGCCGACGAAGAGCACTCCGGCGGCGTAGTTGACGCTCGTGACCCGGTAGAAATCGCCGTCCGGATAGGTGACGAGGTCCGCCGGCCCGGTCTTTTCCAGCGACGAGCGTGAGATGCTCCCGCGGTACACGCCGCCGCCGTTCCCGAGCCCGGCGTAGAACGTGTCGCCGTCTTCGCCGAAGCAGAGCGAGCGTATCTCCTCGAGGAAATTCGGCGTGCGCACCGGTTCGCCGGGCACGCCGGCTTTTATCTTCCGGGCCGTGATCCCGCCGTCGCGTGACACGTACACGCCGTTTGACGAGGTCCCGATGATCATGAGTCCGGGATCGGCGGGGTGCAGCGCCACGGAGATAAGCTCGGTGAACCGCCGCACGCCCCCGAGGGGCAGGCGCGAGAACATGCGGCCGCCGTCAGCGGAATAATACACGTCGCAGGGGACCACGACGGCGATCCGCTTCCCGTCGGGGGACACGGAATGGCCGATCACCGGCTTGGTAATGCCTTTGCTTTTAAAGGGATATATCACTTCCGGAGGAAGGCCCCTGTCGATGCGCGCGCATGATTCCCCCAGCCCGGTTATCCCGTATATGCCGTGCTTCCGGGTGACGACCAGCAGGTCTTTCGCGCCTGCCGGAATGACGTCGATAATTTCAATTGAGCCGGCATCCGGCATTTTTTTCATGCTCCGGATCGAGTGGAAGCCGGGGCTCTCACCATTAGCGAACGTGGCGTATCGAATAACCGGCCCGTCGGCCTTGAACACGGTAGTGCCTTCAAGGTTAACGGCTTCCCGCCCGCAGGCCGACAACAGGGCAGCGGTAAAAATGAGCGTGAGACAGGTTTTGCGCATCGGGTCATCCTCTCCGTGTGGTCTCTACCGGGGCACTCCCCGTAGCCGGGGCCGCGGTCATGTCAGCCTCACCCGCGGAGCAGGTCCCTGTCAAGATTTTAGCTTTTTATGATGGAATTAATTGCGAGCGGTTATTTTTCGCGAGGGGTCCGGTCGTCGCCCTCCCCCTGCTTTTTCTCCTGCCTGTCAATCCATACCACGCCGGAGAAATCCACGTTCAGCGTCTTGATCATGGGGAGATATTTCGGATGTATTTTTGCACCCTTCAGCTTCGCGCCAGCCATGGTCGCACGCTTCAGGCTTGCGGCCGACAGGTCGGCCCCGGAAAGGTCCGCGCCCGAAAGATTGGCCAGGTAGAACTCGACGCCGTCGAGGTTTGACGAGGAGAGGTCCGCCTCGCGGAGGTCCGCTCCGGTAAAATCGGCGCCGGTGAGGAGCGCGTTGCTCAACCGCACCTTCCGCAAATCGCAGTGGGAGAGATTGGCATCGCGAAGATCGGCGCGATCAAGGCGCGCCGTGCGCAGATCACTTCCCTCGAGCGAGGCAAAGAAAAGCTTTGCATCGTTCAGGTTCACGCCCGAGAAGTCCGCGCGGGTGAGGTCCGCGCCGAAGAGCATCGCGCCGACAAGGCTCGCGTTCGCCAGGGTCGCCCGGGCCAGGTCCGCGCCGGAGAGATCGGCGCCGGAGAGGCCCGCTCCGCCGCAGTCGGCCTCCGCCAGCCGCGCCATGATGCAGTCCGCGTTGCGGAGAGAGGCGCCCGACAGGCCCGCCCTGCGAAGATCGGCCTTGTACAGCCGCGCCGAGGAGAGGTCCGCCTTCTTTAACATTGCGCCTTTCAACACCGCCTTCCTGAGGTCCGCGCCCCTGAGACGCGCGCCGGAGAGGTCCGCGCCCGAAATGTCCGCGCCGCTCAGGTCGGCGCCGGAAAAATCCTTCCCCGCGAGGACTTTTCCGCGGAGGTCAGCGTCCGCGAGACGAGCCATGTGGAAATTACCCTGGCCCCGCTCGAGCATCCCGGCCACGCTTTTTTTCGTAGCGCACCCGGCTGCAAGCAGCAGGACAGGCGCGAGCACCAACAGCAGCGGCAATGGTTTTCTCTTTTGCATGGGTGTACCGTTACCTGGGAATTACATTATTCTTATCGGAACTTCCGGCCTGCATCATAACCTGTACAGGTCCGGCCGCCTGTCGGAAAGCACCTTCATCTTCCCCCGGACCTCGTCCACCATGCCCGTATCGATCGTGGCGGTAACCAGCGTTTCCTCCTCCCCCGCCTCCGCAACGATTCCGCCCCACGGGTCAACGATCATCGAATTGCCGAAATAGGTCACCGCGCCGTCCGAAAGGGCTTCCTTCCCGACCTGGTTGACAGCAGCGATGAACATCTGGTTCTCGATGGCCCGGGCCCTGACCAGCACCCGCCAGTGCTCAAGCCGGGGGTGGGGAAAGGCGGCGGGCAGGAGTGCGAGCTTCGCTCCCCCGAGGGCATAGGTGCGAAAGAGCTCGGGGAAACGCACGTCGTAGCAGACTGCAAGCCCGGTCCCGCCCCAGGGGGTATCGGCCATGCTGATCGAGGAGCCCGGCTCCATGTGCAGGTGCTCGCCCATGTAGCTGAACAGATGCGCCTTGCGGTACCTGGCAGCCGGCGTGCCGTCGGGGCCGAAGAGGAATGACGTGTTGGAGAGACGGCCCTCCCCGCTGACCTCGGGCATGGTGCCGTTGATCCATATAGCGTGGCGCCGCGCCATGTCCGCGACGCGCTCCACCGTGCGGCCGTGTTCAGCCGCGGTACGGCGGTTGTAGTCCCAGTTAAAGCCGGTTGTCCACATTTCCGGGAAACAGACCAGGTCGCTTCTCCTCCTGGCCGCTTCAGCGACGAGAGGCTCCGCCTTCGCGAGATTCGCCTCCGGATCGGAAATCGCGACATCGATCTGGGCCAGGGAGATGGTTAGCTTCATTGCCGGGACTCGCCTCCTGCTGGGCAGTTTAATTACCGTGGTGCGTTTGATGGGTCTGTATACACGAGCGGCGGGTTCTTTTCAACAACAAAATATGCGGCCGTACCTTTCGGTACCCATCGCTTATCACGGCGTTTTTTTCTTTACAAAACCCGGCTTTCACGCGAAAAATCTACACGTGAGTCCGCAGGAATAAAACCGGGGTAACACAAGCCATGACATCGCCACGCACACGGATCATTCGCGCGCCGTACATCATCCCGCTGCTCTGCGTCCTTGCGTGCGCGCTTCCTTCATGTAAAAAAAAGGAAGGGGGAGAGCAGCTCGATCGGGACAGCCTGCTCTATACCATGTATGTCAAGAATCATTTCATCAGTCTTTACGAGAAGTACATGCCCGCGACCGTTACGATCCTCACGCCGGGGGGAGCGAACGGGAACGCCCCGGTCGGCTCCGGCTTCTTCATCAACGATGAAGGATACATTATCACCTGCAGGCACGTGGTTGCCGGCAGGAAAACCTGCTCCGTGATGCAGGGCATGACCGGAAAGGTCTGGACGGCGGCGGTCTTTCACGAGGACCCTGCATACGACCTCGCACTTCTTAAAGCAGACTTCGGAAGAAAAAAACCGGACAGGCTCCCCCATATACCGCTCTCCGCCGATGCCCGGGCCAGGACCGGCTCCCTCTACATGGCAATCGGCGCGCCGGGCGGCATGAAGGAGACCATGCTCTCCGGGATCGTGGCGCGCGATCTCAGGCTGAACGCCGACCCGGCCATGCCCGGCCGGAGCTACGTCCAGCTCGGCGGTCCGGTGCTCCCGGGCTCGTCGGGTGGGCCCGTTCTGGACATGTCGGGAAGCGTCATCGGCATGATGCGCTTCACGCTGATCGCGGGCGGCCCCGTGAACGGCAATTCGATAGACGAGACGATCACGATCAACCTGTAAGAAGAGGATTTTACCGGAAACGCAACGACGCATGGAAAATTCCATGCGTCGTTTTTTATCCTCAACATATGCTCCTGTCAAATTCCCCCCGCCCCCCATTGGGGGCGCGATGGAAATATCTTCATGTGATAAAAATGCCGAATGGTGAATATATCGAAATTATTGTTCCGCATGTCCAATCATTTCTGTAACTGAATTTATAATGCTTATGCGTGCTGCTCCTTTACATGTGCCCCCTCCGGGGGACAGAGGGAGGAAGAAGCAGGGAACAGATGATAACCCCGGGAATTAATATTGACAAAATGATTTCTCTTCTGCTATGCTCATGGTTCGCCGTTTTAAATACAAACCACCTGTAAAGCGAGAAACTGATGCCTGCAATGACCCCGTTGAACACCTTTTACCTCGTATGCGCCTGTGCGGGGCTTGCCCTGCTCATCGTACGCATCATACTCATGATCGCCGGGGCCGGGCACGACGCAGGCGCCGATGTGCACGCGGACGTCGCTTCCGGGCATGACATGGCGGCCGGACACGACGCCGTGTCCGGTCACGGGGACGGGGCGGACCATCATGCCGATTCCCATCACACCGATTCGGACGCGAGCTTCAAGATGCTCACGCTCCAGGGCGTCATGGGGTTTCTCCTGATGTTCGGCCTCACCGGCTTCATCCTGAACGGGATCGCGGTCGCGGGCGGGGTCATCTCGGCCGCCGGGGCAGTCGCGGCCGGCGTCGCGTCCATGTGGCTCATCGCAAAGCTCTTCTCCCTGCTGATGGGCCTGCAGTCGAGCGGCACGGTGGACATAGCCAACGCCGTCGGGCAGGAGGGGACCGTGTACCTGACCATTCCCCCCGGAGGCGTGGGCAAGGTGCAGGTCGTGGTGCAGAACCGCCTGCTCGAATACGAGGCTGTGAGCGACGGGAAAACGGCTCTCGTCCCCGGCGAAAACGTGCTCGTGGTCTATTACAAGGGAAATACCCTGGTCGTGCATAAAATCTAGTCCCGATACCATCGGGGCAACGTGCTACATGGAGGACAACTCATGATCGGATTGAGCTTCGGCATTCTCATTATCGTGCTGGTCACCCTGCTCCTGATAATAGCCCTGTTCTGGGCGTCCCGCTACAAGCGGTGCCCGTCCGACCAGATACTGGTCGTGTACGGCAAGGTGGGCGAGGGACAGTCGGCCCGGTGCATCCACGGAGGCGGGACCTTCGTCTGGCCGCTGATCCAGGATTACGCGTTCATGTCGCTGACCCCCATGACCATCAACATCCCTCTGCAGAACGCGCTCTCGCTCCAGAACATTCGGATCAACGTGCCCAGCACCTTCACGGTGGGGATCAGCACGGACCCGGCCATCATGAACAACGCGGCAGTGCGGCTCCTGAACCTCGAGGCCGAGCGGATCGAGGAGATGTCGCGCGAGATCATCTTCGGCCAGCTGCGGCTTACGGTGGCCTCGCTCACCATCGAGCAGATCAACCAAGACCGGGAAAGCTTCCTGGAATCCATCAGGAAGAACGTGGAGCCCGAGCTGAACAAGATCGGCCTTTACCTGATAAACGTGAACATCACCGACATTACCGATACCTCGGACTACATTGAGAGCATCGGTAAAAAATCGGCGTCCGAGGCGATCAACAAGGCCCGGGTGGACGTGGCCGAGCAGGAGAAGCTGGGCGCGGTCGGCCAGTCCGGCGCCAACCGGGAGAAGGAAATCCGCGTGGCCGAAAACGAGGCCGAGTCCTCCAAGGGCAAGAAGAAGGCCGAAGCCGACCAGCGCATCTTCCTCCAGCAGCAGGAAGCGGCGGCCATCATCGGCGAGGCGGCGGCAAACAGGGAGAAGGAAATCCGCGTGGCCGAGAACCTGGCCGAGGCCATGAAGGGAAAGAAAAAGGCCGAGGCCGAGCAGCGCGTGTACGTGCAGCAGCAGGAGGCGGAGGCGGTGGTAGGCGAGAACAGGGCGAAGGCCGACATCGCCGCCGCGGACGCGGAGTACAAGGTGCGCCAGGCCGAGGCCCAGCAGAAATCGGAGACGGCGCGGCTTGCCGCCGCTGCGGAGATACAGAAGGCCCAGTACCTTGCCGAGCAGGAGCGGCTTAACGCCGAGGAGGTCGTGAAGAAAGAGATCGAGAAGCGCAACATCGAGATCATGGCCGAGGCCGGGGCGGAACAGACCCGCCGCCAGGCCAGGGGCGAAGCGGACGCCGTGCTCATGAAATACGAGGCGGAGGCACGGGGCATACGCCAGGTGCTCGAGGCGAAGGCCTCCGGCTACCAGAACCTCCTTGCGAGCTGCAACGGCGACGCGACCGCGGCATCTACCATCCTCATGATAGAGAAGCTGCAGGAGATCGTGCAGCTCCAGGTGGAGGCGATCAAGAACATCCGGATCGACAAGGTAACGGTCTGGGACTCGGCCTCGGGCGGCTCCTCGACCGCGAACTTTCTCGCGGGCATGATCAAGAGCATCCCGCCGCTTCAGGATGTCGCGCGCATGGCCGGGGTGCAGCTTCCCGATTACCTCGGCCACATGGCAGGCGGCGAGAAAAAAGCGGAAGAGGAAAAGAAGCGGAAATAATATCATCCATCGACAGGTCCGCAAGCGCCTGCGGACCTATCGCAGCCCCCCGAACGCGTTCATGCCGATCTTCGACAGCCGCTCCGAGAAGAGTATCCCGGCCACCCTCCCCCGGACCGAACCGGCCGGCACGATACGGGCGAAATTTTTCTCCAGACGGGTGTCCGAGGCGACCAGCAGGTGCCCCGCCGGCACCTTCGGCTCCAGCCCGGCAAGGGTGACCGCCGGAGAGCGCTTGAAGCGCACCGGGTACTTTCCCGCATCACCGGTCTCGGACAGAACGTCTCCCCTGTCCGCGGTGAAGCGGGCAATGGCGCGGTCGTTGAGGAAGCCGAGGGAAAGCGCCCTGCCGTTGACGAAGAAAATGTTACCATCGTATGTTACCGCGTCCCCCTGCAGCGCTATTACCCGCGCCGGAGCGCCGTCGATTATCGCGAGCTCACCCCGGCCGACGCCCTCCGGCCGATAGCGGCACACGAGCACGACATCCCCGGGCCCGAGCAGCGGCCCGGCGGCGCCGTCATCTACCAGCCTGGCCGTGAAAAAGGAAGCGAGGAGAATTACGGCCGCGGTTGTGACCGCGGAGCATGCGGCGGCGTAAGCGAAGTACCATGGCGCAGTCCCGTACCCGCGCACGGGCAGGTCCGTGCGCCGGCGGGCGCGGATGAAGGCCTCAACTGGCGACGCGGCCGTCAGCGCAAGGACCGCGGCCAGGAGACAGAGCGCGGTGACCGCCGACGGCGCCGCCGGCCTCTCCATGACGGAGAGCGGGAGCGCCACGAGCGCCATGGCCCGCATCAGGCATAATGCTGCGCCCTTGGCAAGCTCGCCGTTGTACATCTGCCCCAGGCCCGTGAAGAAAAGCGAAAGGAGAAGGGAGCGGCCGGGCTTTCTCGCCTCGGTCTTGATCGTGCGTATGATCCTGTCGGCCATGCAGCGGGGTCCCGTTTATAAAAACGACTCGATGAAGTCGCGGACCTTTTCCCTGCCCACGTACACGCCGAAGTGTCCCTCGCACAGGATGTCCGCGTCCAGCGAGAGCATGAATTCCAGGGACTTCTCGTAGTCCTTCCTCACCGAGCGGAGGGCGTCGTTCAGTGGGCCATGGACGTCCTGGCCGAAGAGTACGAGTTTCCCGTCCGAGACCATGGTCAGAACCGCGGAGCCGGGCGAATGGCCCGGGGTGTGGAAGAACGTGGTTTCCAGGGATCCCACGGTGAAATGCTTCTCCCTGGCCCGCACCTTCACGTCGATCTTGACCGGCTCCATCCAGGTGCCGTACCAGGACGCGGCGGTCACTTCCGAGTCGCCCGCTTCCAGGAATTCGGCGTCCAGCTCGTGCGCGACGATCTTGCACCCGGTATCGTTCCTGATTGAGTTCGCTCCGCCGGTATGGTCGTAGTGGCAGTGGGTGAGGAACAGGTACCGGACGCTTCGCGGATCGGCGCCTGCAGACCGTATGTTCTTCAGAACACGGGCGGTGCCGTTTCCGGTGCCCGCGTCCACCAGCGCGGACTCGCTCCCCGAGACGATAAGGTAAATCGCCGCGTCGGTCGGGTCCGAGTTGTTCGATCCACCCACAAGGAATACATTTGACGTGATTTTCATTACCGGTACCGGCACCTCTAATAAGTTCGATTTTCTCGAGTTATTAAAAAAAGTCAATGTTTTTATCAGCCCCCCTCATGAGACATATTTCACTTGACTTTACGGTCAAAACGTTTTCCTATTGATACCGATCCCGGCGGCGCCCCAACGGCGCCGCCCTCCGGTAATTCTGAGCCATGCAAGGTGTCATACGATGAAATCACCGAACAGACCGAAGGCCGCGGCGCTGGCCGCCGCGCTTATCGCCGCCCTCGCGCTTACGACAGGGCACGCAGCCACGAAGAACGCCATCGCCTACAACAAGGAAGGGTGGGAATACCTCAAGAAAGAGGACTACAAGAGGGCAATCTCCTCCTTCAGAAACGCCCTACACCACAACCCGCGCTACCGCGACGCCCTGATCGGCCTGGGCAAGTCCTATTTCGAGGTCGAGGCGTACGAGCAGTCCTACGACCTCTTCACTGACGCGATGGCGATTGACAAGAAGGCGGTGGAGCCGATCGTCGGCATGGGCAGGACCCTTACCGCGCTGGGACGCTACACGGACGCAATACAATACTTCGACCGGGCACTCAAGCTCTCGCCGGAGAACCTGGACGCGCGTTACGGCACCGCGTACGTATACGCGAGCCTGGGTAAAAAGATATGGGCGAAGCGGGCGCTGGCCGCCATCCTCCGCATCGATCCGTTCCACTACGACGCGCTGCTCCTGATGGCGGACATCAAGAGTTCCGAGAATCGCCTTGGCGAGGCGCGCAGGTACGCGGAAAAGGCTATCGGCACCAACAACGAGTCGTCCCGCGGGTACGCCGTGTTCGGCGAAGTGCTCCTCCGCGAGTTCCTCAACACCGAGAACGAGGACCTGCTGGATGAGGCGAAGGAGTCGCTCTCCAACGCGATCGCCATCCAGCCGACAGGCTACCATGCAAACAGGATCATGGGCTACATCTCCCTGATGGAAAACAGGTATGACGAGGCGGCCGCCTATTTCAACACGGCACTCTCCGGCCTGGACACCGGCATTCTCCTCTACAGCCTCGCCGTGGCCCATGACCGCGCCGGCAACAGGAACGCGGCGCTGGAGGAATTCCTGAAGGCGCGGAAGAAGGACCCGGCAGACTCGGTCCTCCGGAGCAGGCTTGAGGATTTTCTCGTATTCAGGGACTACAAGATCGGCAACCCGGCGCGGGTGGACACGGGCAAGGAGCTCTACGGGCTGGCTACTGAAAGCGAGCGGAAGAACCTCCCCGACCGGACGATGATGTACCTTCGCAGGGCCATCCTGATGAACCCGATGGACATGCGTGCCCGTGAGCTTCTCATGGACTTTTACAACACCCTTGGCTATAACAACTTCTACATCGACGAGATAAAGGAGATACTCAAGCTCACGCAGGACCGGGTCTGGCAGGAGAGGCTCGAGCTGGCCGTGATGAAGCGGCGGGAACTTCTCTACCACCGCGAGGGCTACTCGGCGGAAGAGCCGCCCCGCGACGTTCCCGTGGTGCTGGTCCTCCCGTTCGACCCGGCCGGCAGGATAAGCCCCCACCCCGACGCCGGCGATGTGATCGCGAGCCACCTGACCTTCGTGCTGGGACAGTACGGCCGGATGCGGCCGGTCGGTATCCGCAAGCGGACCGCCGTCGCCTGCGACATGGTCTGCGGCGGTGATCATCTGGACACGACGCTCGATCGCATCGAGGAAAAGATCAGCGCGGGCGAGATCGACCCGGTCGACTACGTGGTTTACGGCGGGTATTTCGAAACCGGCGATCACATCACGGCGGACTTCAGCATCCTTGATTACCGGAAGGGATACATTATCGGGCAGTACACGGTGACCGAGTCCGGCGCCGAGGCCCTGCCCCGCCTGGCGCTGCGCGCGGCGAAGCGGCTATTCGAAGCAATGCCCTTCCGCGCGAGGGTCCTCAAGATCAACGAGGGCGGCATCGTAACAAACGTCGGGCTGTTTGACGGAATAACGCCGGGCGAAAAGCTCGTGATATATAAATTCAGGAACGATCCGGGGCCGGGCGACAAGCTCCGCAGAAAAGTAGTGCTGACGGTAAGGGAATCCGACACCCTCGTCTCCTATGCCGAGCCACAGAAGGCGGGCGACATGGACGCCATAGGGTCCACCGATATCGTGTTCCCGCTGAAAAAACGCAGGGCCAAACTGATCAAGTAAGCCTTCCCCGCGGCAGGCAGGCATCGGGAGATCCCATGAAAAGAAACCGGTTGATGCACATCCTCGCGGCGGTCGCGTGCGCCGCGGCCCTCTCGTCGTCATACGTGTATGGCATATACTCGCACATGAACCGCCTGTTCCCCTATCCCCAGCTCCTTGCGATCAAGAACCGTCTTTTTCCACTCTCCATAGGTTTCAAGGACACCTCGATGAAGACCGTTGTCCCGTGCGCGGCGGCCGGGAGCGGGAGAACGATGGTGGCGCTGGCGCTGGGACAGTCCAACACGGGCAATCACGGCGAGACCCTGCACCGGTCCCTCCGGCCGGTGATCAACTTATACCGCGGCCGCTGCTACCGGGCCGAGGACCCGCTCCTGGGCCCCACCGGCGACCGGGGCAGCGTCTGGACACGCCTGGGCGACCTGTTGATCGGCGCGGGACTGTACGACCGCGTGATCATCATACCGATCGGCGTGGGCTCCACTGCCATCGCGGACTGGGTTCCGGGAGGATACCTTCATCGCCGCGTGACGAACGCGATCGAGGAGGCCCGGCGCGCGGGCCTGGCCATTACCCACGTGTTCTGGATACAGGGCGGCTCCGAAAAACGGAGCAACGGCGACGCGGCGGTCAGGGAGCGGTACAAGAAGGACTTCCGGTCGCTGGTCCGGTCCCTGCGGGACAGGGGAGTGACCGCCCCGGCGTACGTGGCGATCGGGACCATCGGCATGGACGGGTTCAAGCCGGACATAGCGCGAGCGCAACGCGAGCTCGTCGACCCCGCGGCCGGGATCCTCGCCGGGCCCGACACGGACAGCCTGCACGCGGTGGAGGAAAACCGGTGGGAGGTCGTCCACTTTTCGCCCCTCGGCCTGGACCGGTGCGCCCGCGCCTGGCTCGACATCATACGAAAATCCGGCAGCGGAGCGGTTGTTCCCGGGCCATGATACGACTCGACGATATATCGCTCTTTTACCCCGGCCACCCGGTGAAGATTCTCGACTCCATATCCTGGCGGATCGGTCGCGGCGAGAAATGGGTGCTCTTTGGCCCCAACGGGTCGGGGAAAACAAAGCTCCTCGAGATCATAGCCGGCTACATCTACCCGAGCGCGGGAGAGGTAACGCGCTTCGGCATGCGCCAGGGTGAAAGCGACATACGCGACCTGCGGCTCCGCATCGGGTACGTGAGCACGCCGATGAGGGAGCGCTTCCCGGCCGGCGAGACCGTGACCGATGTCATACTGAGCGGCCCCCGTGCAAGCGTGGGCCTCTACGACGAGCCCTCCCCGGACGAGGTCGCGCGCGCCGGCCGCCTCCTTGAATCGGCCGGGCTCGCGGACAAGGGCCCGCGCCGCTTCGGCACGCTGTCCGACGGGGAGCGGCAGAAAATCCTGATGCTGCGGGCGATCATGCCCGAACCCGACCTGCTTTTACTCGACGAGCCGGCAATGGGCCTTGACCTCCCTGCGCGGGAGGGCCTGCTCTCGACCCTCGCTTCGCTCTGCGAAGGGAAAAGCACGTCTGTCGTGTACGTGACCCATTACACGGACGAGATCACGCCTTTATTCGAAAAGATCTTCATGATACAGCGGGGAAGGGCCTTCTACAGCGGGAGCATGGCAGATGGCCTCACCGGCGGGAACCTGTCCGGAATTTTCGGCACGCCGGTCGCGGTGATCCGCCGGAACGGCCGTTATTTCACCGCGCCCGTGTGAGGCGAGGCGCGATGTGTCACCGGCCCTTGTTAACGCCGGTTCTCTCCTCCGCAGCCCTGCCCTTCTCCTCCCACTCCTTCGCCTCGGGGTCCTTTTTCAGCGCGCTGTATATCTCGGACAGTGAGTAGCAGGCCTCGAAGTTGTCCGGGTTCAGCCCGACGGCTTTTTTCAGGCTCGAGATCGCCTGATCGATGCGGCGTTTCCTGCTCCCGGGGAGCTTCTGCGTGAAATAGATGTATCCTAAAAGCAGATACGCCTTCTCGAAATCCGGCTTCACGAAAGCGAGCCGCTCCAGCGCCTCAGCCGCGGGCGCGTAATCATTACTGCTGCGGCAGAGCTCGAACAGCCCCAGGTACGCCTCGATAAGCAGGGGGGCCTCGTCAATGGCCCGGCGGTAGAGCGCAGCCGCTTCCCGGTGCAGTCCGGCGTCCCGCGCTTCCCGCGCCCGGTCCAGCAGGCCGCCGGACACGAGCTTCGACTGCCGGTAGCTGGCCTGGAAATGGTGGTCCGCGGCGGCGCGGTCCCCCCGCGCGAGGTAAAATCGCACGAGAGCAGCGTTGCCCTTCACGTGCGAGGGGTCAATTTGCACGAGCCGCTTGAAATGACTGAAGGCTTCTTCTGCGTCACCGAAGCGCTCGCACAGCACCCCGGCGGCCATGTGAACATCGGGCTGCCGGTCGTTGACGGCAAGGGAGCGCCGGTAATACGAGAGGGCCCGGAACCCGTCCTCCTTCATGGAATAAATCTCCCCGAGGTAATTCGCGGCCTGGTAACACTGCGGGTTTATATCGAGGCACCGCTGGAAGCTATGGATCGCATACTCGAACATCTTGCCCCGGTACTGGACGCTCCCCTTTTCCAGGTAGTATTCCCATGTGTGCCGCTCGAACCCGGCCCCGCTCACATGGCCGATCACGGAAAAAAAGGTACAAAAAAATATTGCGTATTTTATTATTGACAATTTCCGCATATATATTAATTGTGTATCGTTTTTCAAGTGGTCAGGTAGCTCAGTCGGTAGAGCAGTGGACTGAAAATCCACGTGTCGACGGTTCGATTCCGCCCCTGACCACAGTTTTTCTTTCTTCACGCTGCACTACCATACCGAATTATCAAGCATTAAATACGCACCCCCGGTTCTCCATCCGGCAACCTCACGCAGCAGCGCTTCATTTATTCGACTTGTTGCATAACCATGTATGCGTCCTGAATCGAAATCTGTCATTCCGGCCGAAGCGCAGCGAAGTGCAGGAATGACAGACGGGTTTTGCTACAAGTCTGTTATATGAACGGGATAGATCGATGCTGCCGGTCCGGGGCGGTGACTATCACGACTCTCTTTTCCCTTCACCCTGCGCGGCGAGCTCCGCGAGGATGGTCCCGCGCGCCCGCACCTTCAGCTCGTTCAACCGGTCCTCGCCGTAGCCGTCGATCTCGATGGGTGGAAGTATCGTCATGACTGCGGTCCCGGGAAACACGTCCCACCCGCCGGGCGGGAGGATACGGCGGGTACCGGTGATGGTGACGGGGAGTATCGGCAGGTTGAGCTCCCGCGCAATCACGAAGGCACCGTTCTTGAACTCGCCGAGCTCGCCGGTCCTGCTACGGGTGCCTTCCGGCAGCATGATGATCGACGTGCCGCCGACGATTTTAGAGCGTGCGCCCTCGAGCGTGCTCCTGAGCGCCTCCGGGCTCGAGCGGTCGACGTAGATGTTGCCCCCCTTCTCGCCCGCGTATCCGAACACGGGGACCTTCCGCAGCTCGGACTTCATCACCCACTTGATGTTGATGCCGAGCCAGCCGTAAAGCACCAGTATGTCATACTGGCTCTGGTGATTGGCGATGACCATGTAGGAGCGATCATTCCGGATATTCTCCCTTCCGATCACCTTCACGCGGATCGGCGTGATATAGCTTATGAACCGCGACCACCAGACCCCGGTCGTCCGGTGGGCCACCCGGTCATTGAACAGGAATATGATTACGACGCCCAGGGCGACGAAGAAGCAGGTCGCGAGCACGCTCATCGGGATGAGCACTAATAACCTGTAAGGCTGATACAGGAGCCGGAGCAATTTTCGTGTGACACCCATAACCGCAATCCTCGATACCAGGCAGAGTAAGCGCGCCGTGCAGGCGGCCGTCAATCAGTCGGAAAGTAAGCCGTCCATACCAGCGCGTCAAGAACGGCGGTCTGCAGGCAGAAGGCCGCGCACCCGGCCACCGCGAGACGGTGAGCCCACGCCGGCTCGGCGGGCTGGACCGCGATGAGCGCGGCCAGCAGCAGCAGCGACGCGATGCCCGTAATTCCCAGCACGGCCCGGATGCCGATCCAGGTCATGAGCGAAGGGTTCCCGATCATGACGAACGTAAGCGGCATCCAGAGCGCCGAGGGCACGAGTACCAGCGCGTAGAGCCAGGGGAACAGAGCGTACGAAAAGTGTCCGGCGATCGTGACGCCGTCCGGGTCCAGGCGGAACAGGATAAAATATGTAAAGGCGAGGTATCCGGCAGCCGCCGTGAACATCGACACGGTATATACCGGCATGATGGCGCGGGGCACTTCGCCCCAGAGGGCTCCCCGGGCTTCCGGGTGGTTCATGATGCCGATCGCATAACTGACAAGCACGGCTGTGCCGCCTGCCAGGTTAACCAGCAACAGGTAGAGCTTGTGCGGATGCAGGTTCATAGGATTCCCCCCGTTTCTGTTTCCAGCTATTATTAACTGTACTATTCGTTATGTCAATGTAATTAAGCCGTCGCCATCCCGGGCTTGTTATTCCGAGCCCCGCCCGCCGGGCCAAGAAATACATTTGCGTTTCCGTTTATCATCCCGGACCCCGATTGGGGTGGGGGATTGTTCACCATTACCAGGGAACAATTTTTCAGTCGCTGCGCTCCCTGGAAATGACAGATTTACAACAAGTCCAATATACAACAATATCAGGCTGTCGTGTGCCGTAATATAATTTTATTACGGCACATCACGTAGGTACGCGGCCGTAAAAGACGTTGACATCATCAAATAAAATGTATATTTTTATCCCATGAAAAATAAATGCATGAAGAACCCGATCTCAATTATAGCATCATCAGTGCTGGTGCTTGCCGGCTGCAGCGCCGCGCCCCCCACGCTCGGGACCGTGCCCGTCGTGGACATCAACCGCTTCATGGGCGACTGGTACGTGATCGCGAACATACCGACCTTTCTGGAGAAAGAAGCGCACAATGCGGTAGAGTCCTACCGGCTCGACGCGGACGGTACGATCGCGACGACCTTCACCTTCCGCAAGGGCGGTTTCGACGGGCCGGTCAAGACCTATCATCCGCGCGGCTTTATCCGCAGCACGGCGTCGAACTCGGTATGGGACATGCAGTTCCTCTGGCCCTTCAAGTCCGAGTTCCTGATAATCTATCTCACCGGAGACTATTCGGTCACGGTGATTGGCCGCAGCAAGCTCGATTACGTGTGGATCATGGCCCGCACCCCCGCGATTCCCGAGGCACAGTACCGGAAGATACTCGGCAACCTGGCCACCCTCGGGTATGACGCCGGAAAGATCAGGAAAGTGCCTCAGAAATGGGACGCGCCCTGAAACGCGACCTGCACGGAAGAACCAAAATTAGTATTGATTTTCCGGACGGGATCCGTCATTATACCCGGCATCATGACATTTTAATTTCGGGGGACCCACGTGATTTTTTTTAAACGCGTTCGCGGGCCATTATATATTCTTCTCGCCATCGGCCTTATGACATCCGGCTGCGACAGGGAGGAGGACGGGACCGAATCCCTGCTCATGGCGGGCATGGGATGCGCCGCGGCCTCCCCGCTCACGATGAGGTCCACCACCTATGACATGTCCGACCAGGTGACCGCCATTTCCGAACAGGTGGTGCAGAATTTTCTCGTGTCCGATACCCAGCCTGACATGTACGCACTATATGCTGGGGTAGAGCTCACGCTGGATTTTGAAAACTTTTTTGGCGACATGAGCAGCATCATGAATCTGGTGACCCAGAACCCGCTTCTCACCCAGTTCTGGGCGCTTAAAAAAATGGCCGCGTCCACGAACGCGGGCGGCGACGGCGAGTGGATGACCTACGACGACACCATCGACCCGCTCCTCGGCTATTTCACGTGCGTAAAAGAGGACGGCCGTTACCGGCTGATCTCGTACAACGATTTCGGCGCCACGCCCTCGGGCAGGACCGATTTCGTGGTCGAGAAAAACCGCAAGGTCAAATCGTACGAATACGCCCCGGGCACCGACGGCGACTTCGGGAGCGGCGACGACGAGGTGACGCGCACGACCGTGTACGAGTACAACGGCGCCGGCACAATGCTGCGGGCGAAGCACTATGCCGCGGATGAGACCACGTTCCAGAGCTCGTATGTGTTTACCTACGACGAAAGCGGCCGGTTGTCAAACATGAGGAGCTATAGCAACGAAACAGAAACCACCCGGCTCGACTGGGGGTCCTACTCGAACCTGGCCTGGGAAGAGAACGACGGCGTCGTATCGCTTGATATCGAACTCGGCCTGCGCATCTGGATCCTTTTTAGCGTAGACACACCCCTTATGTATTTTCACATCGAGTTCAACGAAGACGGCACCATGCACAAGATGATCATGTACGAGGCGCTGAGCTCGTCCACTATAGATACCTGTTCCGTGTACGAGTATTCGGGCGAGGGCCTGCTCGGTATGGGCGGCATGAGCACCGGGTCGAAAAATTACTCCGACGACGAGGAGACCCAGGAATCGTACACGGTGAACGAGCTGATTTTCGGAGAGGAGTGAGGCGGGAAAATTGTTGCCGCCGTTTGCGGCGGGCATCAATTCCGTTAATGCAGTTAATCAAGGAGATGACCCATGAAAAAACAGCTTACCCTGACGCTTCTGGTTGCCGTCTGTGTCGCAGCAGCATTCGCATGTAATAAAGAAGAAGCGCCGCAAGAGCAGGGCACGCCCGTCGAACAGGCGGTGAAGCCTTTCATCATCACAAAGTTATCCGCGCCATCGCAGCAGAAGGCCGTCGCCTTCGACCATAACGCGCACAAGCGCAAGGCCGCGGCAACGGGCAAGGGCTGCAAGTCCTGCCACCACAAGGGAAAAATAAATGAAAAGTGCTCCGCGAAGGGATGCCATTCCGGGCCGGGAGCGGAAAAACTCGTGCACAAAAAATGTTACGGCGAATGCCACCTGACTGCGGCAACGGCACCGAAGCAGGCGCAGTGCGCCGCGTGCCACCGGATGTAGGGTCCGCATGTGGGCTTTTACTTAAGCGGTTTTATATACCAGGTCCTCATCGATCCCATTCTTTCGCGTTTGCATGAAAGCATAATTGCGCATATTGAGCCGGGCAGCAGGGTTATCGACATAGCCTGCGGCACCGGCTCGCTGGCCCTGGCTATTGCCCGCAGGGCGGGCCAGGTAACGGGAATCGACCTGTCTGAAGGTCTTGTCAACATCGCAGTCAGGTCGGCAAAAAAGCATAACATACAAAACGCGCAGTTTGAATTGCGTGACGCTTCAGACCTCATGTGCTATTCAAACCGGCAATTCGACACTGCGGTCATCTCGATGGCAATTCACCAGTTCGAGAAGGGGCTGGCAACCGGCATATTAAAAGAGATGAAGCGCATCGCTCCCAGGCAGATCCTGGTCGATTACAATTTCCCGATTCCCGCGAACCTGTCGGGATGCATCGCAAAGGGCGTCGAGCGGCTCGCCGGCGGGGACCACTACCGCAACTTCAGCGAATATTTGAAAAATGGAGGCATTGGTTATTTTACAGATAAAGCCGGATTGTCCGTCCATTCCGAGACCGGGAAGGGAAACGGAGTTTTTCTGGTTGTTGTCTGCAGCTGACCCCGGTTAATCATAATCATCTTACAATGCCATGAGAGAGACTCCTGATAGTCGGTCAGGCCTTCTCCATTGAATTCGCCCTGCTCTCTTCTTTTTAACAAAATCCGTGGCCTTTTCCCTCTTGACAAAATCGGCCGTGCCGAAACACTGACATACGTGACTCATAAACCTGCGGCCCGGGGCGCCGCAGCCGCCCCCCCCGCCGCTTACGGAGTGTCCCCATGATAGACCCCAAATTCATCAGAGACGACATTGAAGGCATTCGGAAGCTCCTCGAAACAAGGGGCATGACCGGCGCGGTCGACCTGGATAGATTGAAGGCGATGAACGAGGAGCGCCGCTCCCTCGTCAGGAAGTCCGACGAGGCCCGGGAGAAGAAGAACAAGCTCTCAAAGGAGATCGGCCAGAAGAAGTCGAAGGGCGAAAACGCGGACGATTTAATGAAGCAGTCCCAGGCATGCACGGACGACATCAAGCAATCCACGGACGCGCTCGCTGCCCTGGATGCCGAGTTCACGGAGATGCACCTCTCCGTCCCCAACTTCCTGGACAAATCCGTGCCCTTCGGCACCGGCGAGCAGGACAACCCGGTGGTGCGCACCTGGGGCGAGAAGCCGAAGTTCACGTTCGCTCCGAAGCCGCACTACGACCTGGGCACGGCCCTGGACATACTGGACTTCGAGCGCGGCGTGAAGCTGGCGGGGACCCGCTTCTACGTGTACAAGGGGCTGGCGGCGAAGATGGAGCGGGCCATCATCAACCTGATGCTCGACCTCCACACCACGGAGCACGGGTACACCGAGGTATTTGGCCCCTTCATCGTGAACGATGACAGCATGATCGGGACCGGACAGTTCCCCAAGTTCAAGGACGAATACTACCGCTGCGAGCGGGACGGCCTCTCCCTCATACCCACGGCCGAGGTGCCGCTGACGAACCTCTACCGCGATGAGATACTGGACCAGCCGCTTCCCATCAAGATCACCATGCAATCCGCCTGCTTCAGGCGCGAAGCCGGCGCGGCGGGCAGGGACACCCGGGGCCTCATCCGGGTGCACCAGTTCCAGAAGGTCGAGATGGTCAAGTTCGCGGACCCGGCCACGTCGTTCGACGAGCTGGAGTCGCTCACCCGTGACGCGGAGGAGGTGCTCCAGAAGCTGAACCTCCACTACCGCGTGGTGCTCCTCTGCAGCGGCGACACCTCCGCGTCTTCGGCCAAGACCTACGATATAGAGGTCTGGATGCCGGGCATGGACCGGTACGTAGAGATATCCTCCTGCTCCTGCTTCACCGACTACCAGGCGCGGCGCGCCAGGATCCGCTACCGGAAAGAGGCGGGCGCGAAACCGGAATTCGTGCATACCCTGAACGGGTCCGGACTTGCCGCCGGCAGGACGCTTGCCGCTGTCATGGAGAATTACCAGACCGAGAAGGGCGAGATCATGATACCGGACGCGCTGAAGCCGTATTTCAAGTAGGCATTATTCTGATAGGTCCGCAAGCGCTTGCGGACCTATCAGGGACTCCTCGCAATGCCATCTCAATTCCCCTGTCATTTCGAGGGAGCGAAGCGCCCTTCGACTTCGCTCAGGGACCACCTGGTTGCCGAACTGTCGAGGCACTACGCCGCGTCGTCTATGCCGTACTGCTTCTTAATTGTATCAAGGAGCTGCTGTTCTTCCGGCGACACGTTCTGGTCCGCCTGCGCCGCCTTCACCATCAGCTTGTATATCTTCTTCTGCTTCTTCGTGTCCTGCGGCATCTTCACCACGAGCCTGCCGTTCTGCGCCATCTGGAAGAAGGGCTCAAGCTTCGACAGGTCGTATCCCCACTTCTTCGCCAGGTCTGAGGCGAACTGCCGCTCCGCGTCATGGAGCGTGCCGTCCGCGGCCAGGACCACCATCATGTTGTTGAAGGCGAAGTCCCGCACGTCGTAGAGCTTGTCGATGAGCGCCGTGTCCGCACTGTAGGAGAAACTGGCGGAATTCGCGGCGAGGTACGCCTGGTATTCATCCATGCTCATCAGGCCGGTGATGATCCACTCCTTGCCCGTGCTGTTCATGACGGAGCCGCAGTATTTGCACTTCACTTCCAGGGAGTTTTCCACCGGCGCGCCGCAGTTGGGGCAGCTGTGGGCGTACAGGGAGCCCTTCGACCCGGCCGCGTTCTTGTCGCGGCTCATCAGGACCACCTCGGTCTGCGAGATGACGCCATAGTCCAGCTTCCCGGCCTTTCCGTCCGCGAGCTTCACGCGCTGGAACGACGACTTGACCGCGATCGCCAGCACGTTGCGGTCCCCCTCCTCCGCCACGCCGACCAGGTACACGTCGTTCAGGTATATCCTGTTGTAGGCGATCTGCTTGCCCGGCGCCGGCATCGGCACCTTCGCGAACACATCGTCGCTCACGAAACGGCGCATGATCGAGGAGTCGCCCAGGGCCTGCGCCGTGATGATCTGGAGGTAGCCGTTGCTCGCCTTGTCCTCGATAAGCTGGACGGAAAAGTCCTCGTTCTCGTCGATAAGGGAGCGTACCTTCTCGGTGAGCTCCGCGGACTTGCCCAGCTTCGGGTGCGTGCCCACGTAATCGTCGGCCTGCGTGATCTCGGAGAGCACCCAGTCGTATTCACCGGAGTTGGTCAGGGTCCCGCACGAGGCGCATTTGCTCACCTCGCCCATGTCCGCGGGCAGCGGCGCGCCGCAGTTGGGGCACTGGTCGGTCTGGTAGATGTCGGTGCGGGGCTTCCCGCGCTTTTTCAGGAAGGACCAGTACTCCACGAACTCCTCGGTGCCGCCCTGGTTCAGGGAGGGATCGAGCTCGCTCGTGAAATTGTCCGTGACCGACGCGTGTATCGCCGTCTGTATGATGTCGTAGAGGCCGTCCACGTCGACGCGGTCTATGTAGATGTTCTTGATATTGATGTTCGTGATAGTGTTTTTCTGCTTCAGCAGCTGCATCATTTTGAACTGGGTATTGAACCGCTGGTACACCCCGTCGGAGATGAACTTCCGTATCTGCGAAAGGTCCTGGGCCTCCCAGGCCTTCTGTATTTTCATGAACGCATCCCGCACGTTGTTTTTGAAGACTTCCTCGTTGAAATCGGGGCTGTTTTTAATGAAGGCATCGTACCCGGCCGCTTTTTTCACTTCATCGCCCGCAGGCAGCTTGTTGAGGATCGACTGCGCCTTGACTTTCTTTTTCGCTACCCGGGTGAAAATGATGAATCCCGCGATAATGATCCCGGCCACAATGACGTTCAGCGGGAATGGAAGCTCCAGGATGACCCTGATGAGGAGGTATATGATCACGCCCCAGCCGTCGCCGCCCCCGCCGCCGTTGTCGCCTCCGCTGAAATCACCGCCGCCTCCCGCGCGTGCCAGCAGATCCGGTCCGGCCAGCGCCGCAACCAGCAGAACGGCGAAAAGGTACAATACATGACGTCTCTTCAGGTAGAGCATGGGGCCTCCTTATCGGGTTGATGTGAGCCTTGAACGCATGCAGTGTGGGACGCGGAAACGCATTTGTCAATTATATATTCCGCATCCGTCAGCGCCTCAACCGCCATCTGAATTATCGCAGGGGACTCACTTCCTGCCGCGCCGCCGCCCCTTGCCTTCTCCGGATATCCTGTTCTCGAGCAGGATAAGGGACTGGAGCATGACATGAAACTCGTCGTCGGACTCAATCTCAAGCTTCATGCCGGCTTTCTCGACCAGCGCCCGGGCTTTATTCGATAAAAACATCAATGAATTGGAGATGTAAAAGGGGAAATACCAGAAGTAGGCGAATGCCAGCACTATGCAGACCGCACCTATCAATGACATCGATATTATTATTCCCCGCGAATCCTTTTTCATGGTCGCGTTTTTCCTGACGATTGCCTGCATGTTCAGGTCATTGATGGCAATCAGGGTATAGCGCAGTTTTTCATAAGACGGGAGAAGCTCGCCCACATACAATGCTTTCGTCCCCTGGCCGGCCTGCATCTTTTGGCACATGGCCATGAACGACTCATACGACCTGTTGAGCGTTTCCACGTATTCCTTTTCGTTGATTTCCGTGATGTTGCCGTTTTCCGCTTTCAGGTTTTTTTCGAATTCGGCCCTGCCCGTTTCAAACAGCCTGCCGCTGTAATGGGACCCCCCTCCGTCCTTCCCGGGACCGTTTAGCCGGATATTGACGGACGCCATCATGTCATCAAGTGCGACCATCATTTTTTTGGAGTAGACGATCGTATCATAATTATTCTTTAATATATTGTCCGATTCACGCGACAGTGTCTGGATGTAATATGACGAGAAGAACGCAATGGCAATTATGATCAGGAACAGGAACCCCAGGCCAAGCGACAGCTTCTTTTTCATATTCATGGCGCCCCCCGTAAAATCAGATAATTTCTGCGGCGACAACGTCCATACCGTTGCCCCAATGACGGACAGGGATACCGTCTGTCACAAGAGGTCCCCATCGATAAAAGTAAATCAGCATCTATATCCGGATAAATGCTTTGTCAACCTGTTTATTTTGAATCGATCGGGAGACCAGAAACCCCTGATTTTTTACCCGAATACCCCCCCGTGCAATCAATCATATCGCAGCCGCAATGATTTGTCCCGAAGATTTTAATCCGCCGCCGGTACAGTTATTTGTTGACTGGGGTCAGGGTTTCTCCTATATAAGTCAGAGGCAGGTAATACCGCACGCTGCCGGTACGGCACCACGGTTGTTGAGCGCAGGGAGCGATGTTTTCCAGGAAAAAAAAGATACCCGACACCAACCCGGCAACGGAAGTCGAATACAACGCACTCCATACCGCCAGGTACCAGATGTGCGGAGTGGATGACACCATCTACAATTATTTCGACAGGACATCCCAGTGCCTGCCGAGGGCATTAAGCGTCATTCTCCAGAATATACAGGGATTTACCACCGCGCCCGAGCTCATCGAGCGGTTATCCCTGGCCGGTTTCCGCGGGATCGACGGGGAATCGGTTAAGCACTGTATCAGGGACCTCCATGAATCCGGGCTGCTTATTACGAAAGACAGGGCCCTGGAGCGGTTACGGGCCGCACCGTCAGGTGACGGTGGACAGATGATCTCGACCGCCGCGTGGATCACCAAGGACCGTCCCGAATCCCTGATCGGCAGCATGGAAAGCTTTATTGCAAATTTCAAGAAGTACGGTCACCGGGTCCGCATCTTTATTTCGGACGACTCACCCGACCGGGCCAAATCCGAAAACCTTTCGGACAGGCTCGCCTCCATCGCAAAGCGGGAATCACTGTCCGTGGCTTACATGGATCTCAGGGAGCGCCGGAAGCTCCGCGATACCATACTGGAAAAAGCGGGGCCGGACGGCCTCCCCCCGGCAGTCCTCGACTTCGCCCTCTTCGGCCTCGGGGAGAGGTTCCCCTCATACGGGGCCAACAGGAATGCCGTGCTCCTCGCCACCGCGGGCGACATGATCCTCTGCTCCGATGACGACGTATTCTGCGACCTGAGGGTCCCCAACGGCGACGGCTACGACCTCGAGCTGGCAACGTTCAACGAACTCGATCTCCGGGAAACGCACACTGACCGGGAGTCGCTCCTCCGGGCATACCCCCCGGGAACCTGCGACATTCTCGCCTGCCACAGCAGACTTCTGGGCAGGCGGATCTCCAGCATCCTTGCCGGTTTAACCGACAACGGCAGGATCAAGATGGCGTCGCTCCTGCCGGCAGACCTCACCGCACTCCTCCTCGGCGGGGGTGAAGTAAAAACAACAATAACCGGCGTTATGGGGGATTCCGGCCTAATCACACCGCGCTACCAGCTGCAGATGAGCGGCGCGGCCCGTGAGCATCATGTCGCCAGCGAATCAGCATTCCGGGAGCTGCTCCTGAGCAGGGAGATTTGCCAATCCATGAAGCACTACGCGATCAGCAGCGGGTCATTCTTCTGGGGCATGAACATCGGCATCGACAACCGGGGCATGGTCCCGCCCTTCCTGCCGATCCTCCGCGGCGAGGACATCACTTTCTCACGGCTGCTGCCCATGGCCTCGACAAACGCCAGGATCGGTGCACTGCCGGTGATCATCCTCCACGATCCGGTGGAGAAGCGCAGGTTCGAGACGGACGCGGCTCTGGTCGCGCGGCCCGAAACATGCTACCTGCTCTACCTGCTACTGAATGATTTCCGCCGCCCTCAGGGCGCCGTATCACCCAGGGACCGGATGATTGCCCTCGGGACGCACCTGAAAGGAATCGCGTCCCTTACCCTCGACGACTTCGAGGAATACATGAAACAGCTCTGGCTGCAGCGCTCCGTGATCACGACGATGACCATGGAAAGCATATTAAACGGGCATGACTACAAGCCGGCATTCTGGGCCGAGTACATCGAGAGATACATGATCAGCATCAGGGACCAGAGCTACGCAACGTACATGACCGCCACACGCGACCTGTACGCCGGCGACGAGCAGGCTGCCGCCCAGTCATGCATGGAAATCGTGGGACACGTGGGCGAGCTGCTCACATGGTGGCCGGTGATCTTTGGTGCGGCGCTCGAGCTACGGGGGGACCGGACGGCATCCCCGGCCGGGTGACGGAGCATGACGGCCCTCGTGTACAGAAGGGACACCAAGCAGGTCCCGCGCGACGCGCACATCATGATCATCGGCGCAATGAAGTGCGGTACAACTGCCCTGTACACCGCGCTCATCCAGCACCCCCGGATCTGTCCCTGCGTGATCAAGGAGCCGGAGTTCTTCTCCGAAACGCAGTCCCACGGCGTCAGATCGGGGAACCTCGGCGAGCACCTGGCAACCACGCGCAACTACTCCGACCTCTGGAACTTCCGCCCCGGCAAGCACCGGTACGCGATCGAGGCGTCGTCCGGATACACGAAATACCCGCTGGATCGGAACGCGGCCCGGAACATCAAGAATTACGGACTTGATCCCTATTTCATCTATATGGTGCGGGACCCGTATGCGCGGATCGAGTCGATGTACAATTTCATGATCGCATGCCCCCCCTTCGACGCGAAGGAATCGATGACGGATACGTATTACGTGGCGCTTTCTAACTATTTCCTCCAGCTCGAGCAGTACCGGAAGCTTTTCGGAACCGAGAGACTGTTGATAATTGATTTCGACGACTGGATCGCGGATCAGAAATCCGTCCTGTCAAGGGTGTGCGCTTTTCTCAATCTCGAAAGCTTTACACCGGATAGCGGGCGCATCAATACTTACGAAACGAAGCATACCCGGATAGAGGTGGGCATCCATACATCACGTATCATGAAGGCCCTGCTGCCGGGCGCAAACATGAGGTACCGCCTGGGCCGCGCCCTGAGCCGCTTTTCAAAGCCGGCGGTGAAAAGGCGGCTTACCGGGCAGGAGCGCGCCATAATCCATGATATGCTCAAGGATGACATGGCGGAATACGGCCGCGTGTACGGCTTCCCGGTCGGGAAGTGGGGGTTCTGATCCCGCCATACCCGGTGAAAAAAATGCTGGATTTTTTACCTCGGCCACGCGTCCTTGATACGATGGAAACCGCCATGCAGTCAATCGAGCTTAATTTCGCCACCCCGGACTGGCTCCTGATACGACAGGCCCTGTCGCTTGCCCTTCTCCGGAACAAACCGGTTGTTTTCACGACCGGCGGCGCGTTCCTCGGGAGTGCGCCCGCGTACCGCCACCTGTTTGAGGACGCGGCGCGCCTCCTGGGCGCAACGGGCGCCGGGCGCCTCGCGCTGGAGGGAAGCGCCATCGCGTACGAGCCCGGTGCGCTCCCGCCCGGCAGGATCCGGATCGACTCCGGCCCCTTCTCCTCCGCGGTCGAGCTGCTCCTTCTCCTGGCGCCGGCCCTCCTCCATTGCGGTTTCCGCTCCGTGCTGGAATGCTCCGGCGTGACGCACTCCCCCTACTCCTGCCCGACAGCGTACGTGAAAGAGGACCTGCTGGGGCGCCTGGAGCGCCTGGGCTTCTGCGGGAGCCTGGTCCTCAGGCGGTTCGGGTTCCACGGGTCCGGCGGCGGCTCCATGGAAGCGCGCCTCTACCCGCGGGAGCGGGCCGCCGGTTCTGCGGGCGCCGCGGAAGGAGGCGGCCGCGTGACCGGCGCGCGCATCTACATCTCCCGGCTCTCCACGGAGCTCGCCGAGCAGGAGAAGCTCATGCTCGCGGACCGGCTGGGCCTGGAGCCCGGAAGGATATCCATCATCGAGGTCGTCGACGCGGGCGGTCCCGGCAATTCCATCCAGGTGTTCGCAGAGTCCGGCGGCGCGCCGGCGGTCATATTCAGCGAGATGCGGATCCTCGACGAGGGGGGCGGAGTGGTTTTCTGCGAGGAGATTCTCGCAGAGGGGATGGCTCGCCTGGAGGCCGAGACCGGGGCGCTGGTGCACGACGGGGTCCTGCCGGAGCGCACCGCGCGCGAGCTGTTTCCCTATCTGGTTATGGCTGGAATGGAGCCGGCGCCCGGCGGGGAATCACCCGCAGCGCGGCAGACACGCGACCTCTGCGCCAGGCTCCTCTAGGCGCCGCGCCTCAGTTGGCGTTCTCTTTCTCCATCTTGTCAATCCGGTCGATGAGCGCGGCCTCATCGTTGACAAACTTGAAAAAATTATGGAGCCCCGCGACCTTGATCAGCGTCATGATCTTGTCGTTCACGTTCATGAAATACGTGGTTATCTTTTTTGACAACAGGTCTCTCACCATCTGAACAATGACCGACAGCGCCGAGCTGTTCATGTGCTTGACGCCTTCAATGTTTATATACAGGTCCTTGTCCTTGCCGGACACGGATTTTTTGACGAACTTGACGATCTCCTTGGACCCTTCCGATGAGATGTCACCGGTGATATCTATAATATCATATCCCCTGATCGTACGCTTGGACAGCTTGATCTTTTCACTCACACGTGCTACTGCCATCTCGCACCTTTATCCCCTTGATATTTCCGTTTCTGATCACGGCTTTATGTATTGCTTTAATTTTCTGGTACAGACTCTGTAATTGCCGTTCAATGTCAACCTTTTCTTTTACGCCGGCGCCGGCCAGCCGCTTTTTTAGGCCGCAGACCTCTTCCGGTATGGAGATCGTCTGTATGGCGCGCAGCCCGGTGCCGGCCTCGATCCCGTTGCTGGTGTACACCGGAACCAGCTCGAACCGGACCGACGGGCGGCCGCTCCCGTCCCGCCGCGTCAGGATGCATTCGACCACGACCGAATCCCTCGTCGTGAGCGGCGCCCCGTCAAACCAGGCCTCGGCCTTCGTGCTCTGGTTCGAGATGAAATTGCCCAGGCTGTAGAAAATATAGCCTTCCCTGCCGTCGGCCGCGGTGTACAGCTCGGCCGGCTGCAGGAGGTGCGTGTGGTGGGAGACGACCAGGTCCACGCCGTCGTTGATGCACTGCCTGAAAATCCCGACCTCTTTAAGGCGCGGCAGGGAATCGTACTCCACGCCCGCATGAGCGATCATCACCAGGTAATCGCACCTCTTCTTCATGTCGATAATGTCCCGCTTCAGCTCGTCCGTCCTGTAGAGCCAGTTCAGGTGGTAGCCGTTCATCCGCGCGGGCAGGCCCCTGTTCAGGTAGCCGGTATACCCGATAAAGCCGATGCGCATGCCGCCGATCTCCTTCACGATCCCGGTGCGGGCCGTTTTCTCGTCACGCGCAACGCCCAGGTTGTCCAGACCGGCGCGCTTGACGTGCTCCAGGGAGCTGACGACGCCCTTCTCCTCCTGGTCGAGTATGTGATTGTTGGCCATGTGCATCATGGTGAAGCCGGCCTTCCTGAGAGCGGCGAGGACCTCCGGGTAGCAGTTAAAAATATACGGCCTGCTCTCGTAGGGCGGCGCGACCGGGAACTCCATGTTCCCGACCACGATGTCGGAGCCGGCGAACGTGCCGCGCATGCGGTCGAACAGGTAGTCAAACCCGCGGTTGTTCAGGGTCCCCTTTTTTTCCGGGCCCCGGCGGTCGCGCGAGAGGGCGCAGGACTTTACCGGTATGTGCATGATGATGTCACCCGCAAACGATACGCGGGCCTCACGGGCGTGCGAAGAACAGCTGCCGAACAGCGCAATGAGTGCCGCAACGATGATTACCCGGTATCGCTTCATGTGCCATCCTATACAAATTTGTAACAATCAAAATGGACACCGTGTATCTGTCAATTGATATTTCAATCTCCCGCATGATCTTTAATACTTGACAGGAGGTCCGGGATGCCCCTATTGAATATTTTGCAGTTTGCTGAAAACAGCAAACTGCAAAGCGATACATGGATGTATCGCCGTTTTTCAAGGCATTGGCCGAGAAAAACGTAAGGTTTTGCGAATTCACTTCGCAAAACCGACACTGAAAAAATCCACGGAGGGAATTTTTCAGGAAACTGTTAGAATTGAAATATGAACTGCGGTAAAAAAGCGCGCCCATGACAGATACACGGTCCAGCCCGATAGGAGTTTTCGATTCAGGGTACGGCGGCCTGACGATACTGAAAGAATTCGTCCGCCGGCTCCCCGACCGGGACTTCGTGTATCTTGGCGACAACGCGCGCAACCCCTACGGCGGCAGGTCCTTCGAGACCGTGTACGCCTATACCCTGGAGGCGGTCAACGCCCTCTTCCGCATGGGCTGCCCCCTGGTCATCATCGCCTGCAACACGGCCTCGGCCAAGGCGCTCCGCACGATACAGCAGAACGACCTCCCGGGGATCGACCCGTCGCGGCGTGTGCTGGGCGTGATACGGCCGACCGTCGAAGTCCTGGGCTCCCTCACCCGCACGCGGCACGTGGGCATACTGGGCACGGCGGGCACCGTGTCGTCCGGTTCCTACGTGCTCGAGATAAAAAAGCTGTTTCCCGATATCGTCGTCACGCAGGAGGCCTGCCCCCTCTGGGTCCCGCTGGTCGAGAACAACGAGCTTGCCGGGCCCGGCGCCGAATACTTCATACGGAAAAACGTCTCCCGCCTCCTTGCGGCGGACCCGGAGATCGACGCGGTCATCCTGGGGTGCACCCACTACCCGCTCCTGCTCGATACAATAAAAAAGTTCACGCCCCCGCACGTGACCATGATCCCCCAGGACAGCATCGTGGCGGACGGCCTGATCGATTACCTGAAAAGGCACCCGGAGATCGACGGCCGCTGTTCACGCGGCGGCGGCGTGCGCTTCTGCACCACTGACTCGACCGCGCTCTTCGACGAGCTGGGGTCACTCTTCTTCCGAAAGCAGGTTAGATCTGAAAAACTGGCTGTTTAGCGGGACATGCGCGGCGGGAGCGTTGTTTACATGCGTATCATTCGCACGACAAAATAGGCCCCGGCCATCAGCGTAAAAGGAAAGGTGATAAAGTAGGTCATGACTTCCTGGAAGTTCACGATGGTCGTATTGTAGATCTTCTTCCCGAAATGGTTCAGGTGATAATTCGCAGGGTCCTTGAGACGGCGGATAATGATCCAGGTGATCCGTATCTTGACCGCCAAAAAGTATATGAAAATGAGCCCGGCTTCAAGGAACCATACCGCGTCGAGCTTTATACCCTTCAGTATCCTCGGATTCATGGCGACAATCATGGCTATGACAATGCTGGTCACAACATTGGTCACCACCGTTATCATGAAATAACGGAAATATTCCATTTTTTTAGACGATATGTACCCTACGAGGCAATAGATGTGGATGAATATCGACGTCTGGAGCGCGATACAGAATGCGATGAGTACGACAAATTTCATAGCAGTATAAGTATAGAATTTACCGTTTATACGTCAACAAATTATAGGCTAAAAACCGTCCGATCAGACCGTTACCGATAAAAAAATGTTGACTCGCCATCTGAAACATCTGCATTTTTATACTAGTGGTTAACTACGATTCTCCAAAATGCAGAGGTGGCGTTTATGATGGCACATCAGCTCCTGGTTCCGGCGGACAATAAACCGGGCATGCTTGCGAAGGTGACAAGCGTGCTGGCCCGTGAAAAAATAAACATCCGGGCGATAACAATCTCCTCCTTCGGTGAGCGGGGTTTTTTCAACATTATCGTGGACGAGCCCAAGCGGGCGCACAGGGAGCTCGAGAAAGCCGGCCTGACCGTGGAGCTGAAAGACGTCATCGCGGTCCTTATCGACGACAGGCCGGGCGGGCTGGACAGGCTCGTGCAGCTCCTCGCGTCGAAAAGCATCAACGTGGAAAACGCGTACGGCTTCGTGCTCGAAAGCCGCGTCCAGGCCGTTTTCGTCATAGACGTGAACAACAGGGAGCTCGCGCTCCAGGCGCTCAAGGACAACGGGTACAAAACGATAGACGCGGAGTCGCTGAACTCGGTAGAGCCGTTCCATTACATGAAATATTAACCGAGGGCGCCGGTTCCTCCGGCGCGTCCGCAGGCTCCGCTCCGCCCGGGCAGCCGGGCCTTATCCGGTCACCTCGACCACACAAAACAGTCCATGTCCGCACCCGAACGCATCGGGATAATTCATTTCGCAATTTCTCAGGACGCATGCTATCTGCGGTCCCATGATACTGGCCCAGAAATCAGCCACGGGGAAGCGCGCCGCGTTTTTATACAGCCAAGATATCATCTCGAGGTCTTCGGCAAGGAGAGGGGCGCTATGTGATAGTATATTCCCCATCAATACCCTGTTGCCTTCCTGGAGAGACTCGATAAAGGCGATCACATAATTCCATTGCTTCTTGTAATTATTGACTCTTTCCCGCGCCCCCTGCGGCAGGTCCGCGGCAAGCGGCTGCATATAATCCAGGTCAACCTCAAGTTCATCAAGGACGCCCCTGAAGTCCCTGTCAAACAGCCTGTTGACCTGGTACCGGTAGCGCCTGCTGCTGTCGTTGAATATGCCGGTATCCATATGCCTTCCGACAAAAATCGAGCGATCGTTCATGATCGTACCTGTTTTCCTGCCGCAGTTAAAGGCAGCGGTTTCAATCAGGCCCCTCAATTCATCCGGCGACCAGAAGGAGCATTCGAAGGTCTCTATCCGGTCATCCGTTCTTTCTTCTTCCGGATACAGGTAGGCCATATTGTACGGTTTTTTTTCGCCAGAAGATCCCCTCCAGTAACGAGGCCACTCGGGAGAATATTTCCCGAGAAGATCAAATATGATGCAACCCGTACTTCCCATATGCATCATTACCTGCTCGGTCAGGGTGGCCAATTCGTCGAACGACAGATGAGAAAGGGATGCATAGGACGAAAAATAAATATCATACGAAGGGCCAATCGTCAACGGGAGTCCCTTCGCAAGATCATGCTGCTCGAACATGACGTTGTCATTCCTGCCGTAATTCACCAGACCCTGTTCAATCATGGATCCGGAAAGATCCAGACCGTAATATATTTCAATATCAGCCGGATCAAGGACAAACTCTTTATTAAATGAATCCACGGGATTATTCACCGGTATATGTGTCAACAATTCAAATCCTTCACCGCCGCCGCAGCCGAAGTCGACGATCCGTAACTTTTTCTTTTGATCCAGTAATTTCTCGATAGCGGGACGGATGCAGAGCTTGATCGAAATATCTTCCCAGTATTTTCTGACATTGTCTTTTTTACCAACAAGTCCGCTCCTCTCAATACCATAATATCCGAGTCGCACCGCAGTTTCATAAAATTCAGTTTTCATGGTCAGGTTGCTTTCTCCTGGACGAGTATATATTCGGTATTCTTCTTCTGATGAAGCAGGCCCGCTTGATTAATCAGAAGAGTTTTATTAAAAGGATACAATTATGATGAAATCCCGACGTTCTGAGTATTTATGTCAATTTATTGCGGTTTGGGAGTTTAATAATATACAAGCTTGTATTTCCATCAAACATTTTTATTTTAACTAAATTTTTGTCAATATTTATTTATTATTAATAAATTTTAGATTGACTGTTCATACCTATTTTATTAAATTTTAATGAAATAATAATTTTTCAACATCAGAGACACCGGCGCAACCCAATTCATCTGAAACTGGCGTCATCTGTTACCAGGAATCGGAGTCATGAATAATAAAAATGAAAAATCGCCAAAATATGATTTAGTGATTGATAAGGGAAGAATATTCACGGCAGTTGTGGTATTGGTGATAATGGCTTTGTTTTTTATATTTATGCTGTACCTCGGCGAGGTATTATAGGAATTCCATAGAAAGAATGGGTATCAATGAATACTGGACCGTCGCTGAAAAAAATCAGGCTGAATAAAGAGTATACGATAACCGAAGTAGCCCAGCGTATAAATATCTCCACGAGCCTTCTATCACAGATCGAAAACGGGAAGATCACGCCCTCCCTGCAAACACTCGAAGAGTTGCTCAGGTTTTATGCGGTCAACTTTTCTGATTTTTTCAAACAGGTAGAGCAGAAAAAATATATTTACGTAAGGAAGGATGAAGCGGAGACAATAGAAAACAGCGAGCACACTATTCTCTTCACGCTTCTCGCATCCAAGCTGCAAAACAACGCGCTCGAGTCATTCCTTGTCAATCTTGGGCCCGGAGCGTCCCTGCCGCTTGCCAGGCTTAATGATGACATCAACGGCGAAAGGATCCTCTACGGTGTCGCGGGATCAATTGAAGTCGTTCTTGACGATGAAACTTTTATTCTGGAAAGCGGCGACTCTCTCAATTTCAAATCACACGTTTCGTGCACTATCACAAACCGCCTTGAGCCGGAGGCGGCACTCTTTATTTCCGGGCTTCCTCCGATAATTCTTTGAATCGAATATTCCACCGGTGTCGCAAAAATTTTAACAGCAGGAAGGAACAGGGCCATGAAAGAACGTTCGGGCGAGATAATCAACATCATATCGAAATTCGGCAAGTCGATGTTCCTGGTATTTTCCGGTGTACTTACGATTCACCTGTCCGCCCTGCTCGTGGACTATTTTTTAATAAGAAAACCCCTGGTCATCAATCTCGAAAAAGATTTTGTGGGGTCCGCCTTTTCATATCCCATGATCCCGATAATCGTGGCGTATTTCATTTTTTCCCTGGCGATTCTCTACCTGTGGAATAAAATGAAGAAAGCCGTTCTCGCCGCCCGTGAATCGGAACGCAGGCACGAGAAGCAGAAAATACTTCTCGGCGTTTTAAAGGACATTACCGGCCTGCTGGGTCAGCATATCACGACCCACAACTCGGAGATACAGAGATGGCTTGTAGACACGAAAATGAAAAAGAAACAGCCGCCGAAAGCGGTCGAAGACTCAAGCAGGAAGATATCCGAGGTCCTTGGCGCGCTCACGGAAATTGCTTTTCTCGCGGGAGCAGGCCCCTCGTCGCCGGACGACCGGACCATCCATGACATACGGGACATTGAAATACTCCTGAAAAAAAGAATAAGCGGCATGGAAGACGATACAGCCGCTTCAGAAATAATCCGGAACATCGGTAAAGTGCATTGATGACCGGCACCCGTACACGGCTTATTGCTTCTATCCTGATTGCGGTACCTCTGGCGCCCATCGTGGCTTCCGCAGCTCCCCACTCCCCGCACATTGACGGGAGCACGCTCCCGGTCCCGTGGGTAATACCCTTCGCCGGCATGCTGCTTTCCATCGCGATTTTTCCGCTGGCCGCCCCGCGCGTCTGGCACCGCCATTACGGCAAGATATCACTGTTCTGGGGGCTTCTCTTTCTTACGCTCTTCACCGTTCATTTTGGCATCGCCACGAGCGCATTCTATCTGCTGGAAGTATACCTGCTTGAGTTTCTTCCTTTTATCGTGCTGCTCCTTGCCCTGTATACGGTATCGGGGGGGATACATCTGAAGGGGACCCTTCCGGGGACCCCGGCGGTCAATACCCTGATCCTGTTGCTGGGAACGTTCCTGGCGAGCTGGATGGGAACCACCGGCGCGGCCATGCTCCTGGTACGACCGCTCATAAGCGCGAATGCGTGGAGAGCCAGGAAAACCCACATCATTGTTTTTTTCATATTTCTGGTCGCAAACATAGGCGGTTCGCTCACCCCCCTGGGCGATCCGCCCCTTTTCCTCGGTTTCCTGAAAGGGGTGAGCTTCTTCTGGACAACCAGGCATCTCCTCATGGAAATGCTGGTCGCCGCCGCGATCCTTATCGCCATATTCTATGCGATCGACACATTGTATTACCGACGCGAAAAGATGAAACCGGAAAAGGATCCGGCAGGCATCTCGATCGCGATAGTGGGCAAGGTCAACTTCATGCTCCTGCCGGGTATTGCCGGCGCCGTGCTCGCGTCCAGCATCGACATGGGTAGCGCCTTCACCCTGCACCATGTGACCATGCCGCTCGCCACGCTCGTCCAGGTGGCGGCGCTGCTCCTGATCACGGTCCTGTCGTTGATCATTACGGATAAGAAGGTCAGGGAGAGCAATGAATTCACGTGGGAGCCCATTAAAGAAGTGGCCAAGCTTTTCGCCGCCATTTTCATCACCATGGTGATGCCCATAGCGATGCTGAAAGCCGGCGCCGGGGGCCCGCTGGGCGCGGTCATACAGTCCCTCGTGGACGCGGACGGCAACTTCATCAACGCCCGTTTCTTCTGGGCAACCGGGATTCTTTCGAGCTTCCTGGATAATGCCCCCACCTACCTGGTGTTCTTCGAGACTGCCGGGGGTAATGCTGCGCGGCTCATGACCGCCAATTCCGAAACGCTGGTCGCGATAAGCTGCGGAGCCGTGTTCATGGGAGCAAACACCTATATCGGCAACGCGCCCAATTTCATGGTAAAATCCATTGCCGAGGAGCGCGGCGTCCGCATGCCGAGCTTCTTCGGGTACATGCTGAAATACTCAATACCGGTGCTGATTCCTGTGTTCATTATAATCACGCTGTTATTTTTTATATAATTCATGCTGCCCATCAGGAAATATTTCCACCCGGGAAAAAGAAAGGATTGACGCAGGCTTTTTAACGGATACCCTGCAAAGAATATACAATAAGTTCACATCCGGGCAAGGCTCAATATGGACCAGACGGCAGCAACCAGCACTATTTTCCTGACACTCATCGCCGGGACCTTGAGCATCGTGATTTCCGATAGGATCCGGTTCCCCTCTATTATCCTATACTTTTTCTGGGGCATTTTTCTTGGACCTCACGGAGCCGGTTTGATCATGCCCTCTTCACTTGGGCAAGGGCTTAACATTATAATCACCGTGTTTGTCAGCATTATTCTTTTTGAAGGCGGCCTTTCACTCGATTTTCAGCATCTCAAATCCATCAAAACGATACTCCTGAGGCACATTCTGCTGACCATCCTGATTACCATGTCATTAAGCCTGGCAGCAGCTTACTATATTGCCGATATCCCTTTCGAGCTTGCAATCATTTTCGCATCATTAGCCGTGGTCACCGGGCCTACCGTGATAAAACCGATAATTCGCAATCTTCCCCTCCGGAAAAACGTCAAAACGCTTCTCAACGGCGAAGCTGTCATCATTGATGCAGCCGGGGCGGTCATGTCTATAGCCATTATAGAATACATCGTCTCAAAACAATTACTTGGACTTACCATTCTCGGATTCCTTATTTCAATCGCTGCCGGGATCGCGACCGGCGTCATGTTCGGCCTTCTCATAAAGTTGCTGCTGAAAAAAACCTCCGCAATTCCTGCGTCCGGTCGAAGCATCTTCACACTGGGCATGCTTTTTTTTGTGTTCTTCATATCCGAACTGATTTCAAAGGAATCCGGCCTGATGGCCGTGGCGGTTTTCGGCATCTCGCTTGGTACGATCGACTACCGGGACAAAGAAAAGCTCCTTTCATTCAAGGAGCAGATCTCACGAATCATTATTTCTTTTCTATTTATTCTGCTCTCCGCCAATTTCGATATAGCACGGCTCAAGGATGAACTCATTGCAGGACTGGTCGTCGTGGGTGTTATCATCGCCGCAAGGTTCCCTGCCGTATATGCGAGTACTGCGGGCGGCATGTTTTCATGGGCGGAGAGGTTCTTCATAGGCTGGCTCGGCCCGCGCGGGATCATCGCTCTTTCTGTCGCCTCAATAGCAGTGATTAAATTGAAGTCGGCCGGGATCCAGAATGCGGACATAATCGAAATACTCGTATTCACGCTTATATCCGTCACCGTACTGCTTCAGGGCTTGAGCGCATCATTTATCGCCCGGAGGATTGGCGTCCTGGTCGAGGGCGATCAACACATCATCATCCTCGGAATCAATTCCGTCACGATAGGCCTTGCACTGAACTGGCGAAAACACCAGAATGACGTGCTTTTTATTGATTCTGATCTCTCGAATTGCGACCTTGCCGGAAAGATGGGATTTCAGTACATCAATGGGAACGGGCTCGCGCCCGATACTTTTTCGGGAATTGAGGTCGATTATTATTCCTCAGTGCTTGCAGCCACATCCAACAACGAAATCAACGTGCTCTTTTGCAGATTTTTAAAAAAAACATACGGCATAAAAAACCTGTACGTCATGTTAAGCGAAAAGTCGGGGGATGAACTTTCGGAGATAATACGGACGGAAGGAATTAAATTGACCTGCAACTGCATGCAGGAATCCAGGGTTCTGTCATTCATCAGCACCATCCGTGAATATTTTTCAATAAAGAAACCGGTTATTAAGACTTTTTTAGCAGTCAATACGGCCTTTTTGAAACATGAACCCGGCACATATCCGCTCCCGAAAAACATGGTGATTCTATTCGTTGCAAGGAAAGAGAGGAACTGCCACCTCTTTCATGACAGCTTCAAGTTGGAAAAAAATGATGTGCTCTATGTGCTGATGAAAAGCGAAGAGGATTATAGCAGGCTGGAATTTATATCCAGTGAACAACAAATCATCGACGCTCGATAAACACTGTCCTCGCAGGATAGGCAAATTCAATATTAAGCTTTTTAAATCTCTTCAGGATTGCGATGCCAATATCCTGCTGCTTATTCATGAAGTCGTTATAATCAGGACCTTCAATGTAATATACAGCCTCGAACATAAGTCCTGAATCGCCAAATCCACTGAAATGCGCCCGGTCGAATTCAACGCCATCCATCCCGTTGATGATACGCTTAATTTCACCCGGGACTGCTGCTATTGTACGGGGCGAGGTCCGGAAGACCACCCCGATGTTCAATACCACCCTTCTCTTTTTCATGTTTCCATAATTATGAATCCGACCGTTCATTAAATCGGTATTTGACATAATGATTTCTTCGCCGCTCAGGCTCCTGATCCGTGTAGTCTTGATTCCAATTTTCTCTATGGACCCCATCTTGTCGGCAACTGTGATAAAATCACCAATTTTGAAAGGCTTATCGAAAAATATCACGAAATAATGAAAAAGATCTCCCAATATCGATTGTGAAGCCAGTGCCAGGGCAACACCCCCGATTCCAAGTCCTGTCACAATCGCCGAGATGCGAAAGCCAATATTATCAATTATAAATATTGAACCGATAATCCAGATTATTATATTAATAAACGTGATCAGTCCTCGAATGCTGCGATTGATCTGTTCTTCGCTTTTTTCCTTGTCACGTTTACTGAAATAAGCCTTTAACGCATTCCTGATGATATGCATCAGCAAACGAATTCCGTAAAACGATCCCGAGATAACAAATACGAGATATAGTGCCTTCGTTAATTGATGTGGTAACGTCAGGATGTCGTTCAGAGTATAATAAATGATTATTATATATATCAACGGCGCCGCATACTTATGCGCCTGGATTATTTTTTCATACAAGGATTGTTTATCTTCCCCGATCGACCTGTTTTTTATTGTTATGGCACGGTGTTTGAAAATTATTATCACAAGATGCCCAGCCATTATTACACTTATACCGATCAATAACTGGAGCACCGAATTGCCCATGAAATTATAGTCGAGCAGGTTCTTTATTATGGTAAACATTTTTTCACCTTCAATAATCAAGCGAGAATCGGGAAAGATTATGATAAATTCCGAGCCATCCCCCCCTGTAACGCACCTCTCCGCCAAGCTGTTTTGAGATCGAATTCAGCAAGAGGAATCCGACATGATTTCCAACCTCTGCCTTGTTATAAAAATTGAAGTCAGGTCTGTTATCGCTGCACGCCATGATTAATCCCGGATAACCTTCTGAAAAAATTACTTTTATGGCCTTGGGGACTCCCTCCATGTTTCTGAACGCATGTTGAATTGAATTCGTCGCCAGTTCGTTTATTATAAGTCCCAAAAGGGATGCCGATTTTAATGCAACATAAAAATCAGCTCCGGCTATTGCATATGATATCTGGTCCCTCGCTCTATCATCTGTCTCGATTATGAGATCGACTATATCTTCAAGATAACCCTGCAACATGATTTTTGCATTTTCATTGCTTGAATAAGACAATTTCTCATAGAGAATGCTGAATGCCTGGATACGGTTGGTCAGATTCATGATCATTTTTTCTCTGTCCACTCCTGCCGACAATTTGATCAGAGAACTGATCATGGATAGATTGTTTTTCATGCGGTGGTTTGTTTCACGTATCAGCATTTCCTTTTCTTTTAAAGATGTATCAAGAATGATGTTTTTTTCCTCTATAAATGCTTTTTCTTTTTCAATAGACCGGATCCTGTGTAAAAGCCGCGAAAAATAACTGATAGACGAGAATATTATCAGCATTATGCCGGCATTCCAGAAATGTTTGAGATGCAGGGCGTGATGATCGACATATACGGAAACCAATATGAACAATGTCGAAACCCAGCTGAGAAAAAAGCTATAACATATGTTCATGTAAAACGAAGCGATTATTACAGGAAGAATATAAAAAAAGAATAACCGGTATTGGGATGTTGTTACAATATCTAAAATCCCGATTAGCATTGTCAGTAGAATCGTACCGAGCACCATAGTGCCAGTATGAAGTATTCGAGACATATCCTTCATTATATAGTTATTTGCAACATTATTATCACTATATGACCTGGGTGACTTAAATGAAACAACATATTCTTGTAGTAATTTTATAGGGGTCATTCCCATACTCGAAATTAATTAATTGATGATAAAATCTAGATACATTTTCATTATAAATCAATAATAATAATATTTTTTTTATTAAAAATAAAATTTTTATTTGAATTATTAATCATTAATAATTAACTTATACATCAATTTCAATTGTGTTATATTTCAGATATTGAAATGCTCCCCTTCCCTTTTTCATTGGACAATTATTGATAATTGTATACATTGTAATATATTCTTCATTTAAAAAATAATTACTAAGTTATAACATCGGAAAATGAAAAAAAGAATTCATATCATCATTTTGGGTTTCTCACTGGTATTATTACTTGGCTTGATTGACTCATGGGTTGATTTTCGTGTCAGTTTTTCAATTTTTTATGTAATCCCGGTTGTACTGGTAACCTGGTACACTAGATTAAAAGAAGGTATATTATTTTCCATATTAAGCTCCATGATGTGGCTCGCTGCTGAGGTCATCTCCAGAAAACATCAACTGCCCATGCCCATTCTTTTCTGGAATTCAGGTGTCAGACTCGGTTTTTTTATAATAATCACACTCGTTTTGCATTATTTTAAATCTGAGCGTGAAAATGCCCGTCTTGATTTTTTAACGAAAATTCCCAACCGCAGGCAGTTTGAAGAAGTGCTGCAGATGGAGTTTCAACGGGGCGCACGATACAGTCACCCACTTACGATTATATACATGGACATTGACAATTTCAAGGTAATAAATGACTCGCTCGGCCACCATGAAGGAGACAGTTTACTCGTTGAGGCATCCTCGGTCATAAAACGCTCTATTCGATCCACTGATTTCGTTTCGCGTCTCGGCGGAGATGAATTTTCCCTGATCCTAATCGAAACGGATGATCAGCAGGCCAGGTCAATTGTTAATAAACTCCGTACTGATTTACTCCATGCAATGGAGAAAAAATCATGGCCAGTTACTTTCAGTTTTGGTGTTGTGTCATTTCACAAATATCCGAAAACCGTAAGGGAGATGATTCGGTTGGCGGATACCTGCATGTATAATGCAAAAAGAGGCGGGAAAAATATTATTAAAATGAAAGTGGTACGGTAACAGCATATGGCAAAATTAATATTGGTAGCAAACCGGCTCCCGGTCACGGTCGATATAAAAAAAAGCGGCGAAATCGCGTTCACTCCCAGCGTCGGCGGCCTTGCCACCGGCATGTCCTCGGTATCAAAGACATACCCTTGTCTCTGGGTCGGCTTCAGCGGGATCACGACCGATAACCTCGGGCAGGTTGAGCTGGATACCATGAAAAACACACTAATTGAAAAGCACAGGGCATATGCCGTACCTTTAAGCAACCACGACACCAAGTTGTACTACGACGGATTTTCCAACAAGACAATCTGGCCGCTGTTCCACTATTTTCCTTTCTTCACCAGCTATGACGATGAATCATGGCGGGCCTATATAAACGTAAACACGAAATTCAACGAAACCCTCGCAGGCATATACGAGCCCGGTGATATAATATGGGTCCACGATTACCACCTCATGCTCCTGCCGGGCATCATACGGCAGAATATTCCGGACGCTAAAATCGGGTTCTTCCTTCACATCCCGTTTCCGTCATACGAGGTCTTCCGTCTTATGCCATGGAGGAAGGAAATACTGAACGGTCTCCTTGGCAGCGACATAATCGGATTCCATACGTTCGGTTATATGCGCCACTTTCTCAGCAGCGTCCAGCGCATCCTGGGGACAGAACACTCCATGGGCCAGCTGAATTTCGATAATCGTACGATTAAATGCGATACGTTCCCGATGGGAATTGACTACCGGCGGTATTCAGATTACTTGAAAAACAGGAAGATATCCAGGGAAATCGAAAGTTTCAGGAAAAACCTCGGGGGGATTAAAATGATCCTTTCCATGGACCGTCTGGATTTCACCAAGGGGATTATTGAGCGCCTTAATGCATACGAGCGGTTTCTCCAGAAATACCCCGAATTCCACAGCCGGGTCCAGATGATTATAGTCACCGTCCCGTCCCGCACTGAAGTTGACACGTATATCAAGCTGAGAAAGCACATTAACGAGCAGGTCGGCAGGATCAACGGCAAGTACAACACCCTGAGCTGGTCCCCTATACAGTACCTGTACCGGTCGCTCCCCTTCGAGATGATCATGACCCTCTACCACTGTGCCGATGTGTGCCTGGTAACGCCTCTGCGGGACGGCATGAACCTGATCGCCAAGGAGTATGTCGCCGCCCGTGTTAACAACGATGGCGTTCTCATTTTAAGCGAAATGGCAGGAGTCTCTGAAGAGCTGGGCGAAGCGCTGATAGTCAATCCCAACAACCGCGAGGAAGTCGCCGATACGATAGCATCTGCCCTCCTTATGCCGGATTCCGAACAGCACCGGCGCATGCAGATAATGCAGCGAAGGCTACAGAGAAACGACGTGTTCCAGTGGGCCACGGCTTTCATTGAAAAGTTATCCGGGATGAAAAATATTGATGAAGAATACTCCGCGAAAAGGGTGCACGGCGAAGTTCTGAAAACAATCCTGAATGCATACCGGGCCGGCACATCCCGGCTGCTACTCCTTGATTATGACGGCACCCTCATACCGTTTTTCGACAGGCCCGATGCCGCCGTGCCGGATCCGGACCTGATCAGTCTCTTCTCGGATATTTCATCTGACAAAAATACCCACATCGCGATCATCAGCGGTCGCAATGTCGAGTTTCTGGAGAGGCATTTTTCCGGATTGCAGATGACGCTGATCGCCGAGCACGGCGCCTGGATAAAGCTCCAGGGCGACGAATGGAAGGCCGCCACAACGGAGGATTCAGCATGGAAAAATGACATCAGGCCGATACTCGAGTCCTACTGCGACCGCACACCCGGAACATTTATCGAAGAAAAGGAATTCTCACTTGCCTGGCATTACCGCCGCTCCGATTCGGAGCTGGCCTCAATGCGCGCAATGGAGCTGAAAGGCGACATCCTTCATATGATCGCGAACCGCAACCTGGGCATCATGGAAGGCAACAAGGTTCTCGAGATCAAAAGCCTTGAGATCAGCAAGGGAAAAATAGCGGGGTTTCTCCTTTCGACAACGCAGTATAATTTCATACTCGCAATCGGCGATGACAACACCGATGAAGATATGTTTGCGGCGATCCCCGAATGGGGACATACCATCAAGGTGGGATTCGGACCCTCCAGGGCAAAATATGTCGTTGATGGAATACGTACGGTCCGGAACATTCTTGGCCAGTTAGGAACGAAATAAACAATGGATAAAAACACACACGCTGATCCATTATGGTATAAAAATTCAATCATTTACGAGCTGTACGTCCGCGGGTTCCAGGACAGCAACGGGGACGGCAGGGGGGACTTCCGCGGACTGATCGCGCGTCTCGACTACCTCGTCGACCTCGGCATCGACTGCATCTGGCTCATGCCCGTGTACCCCACTCCCGGACGGGACGACGGGTATGACATCATGGACTATTACGGCGTTAACCCTGAATACGGCACGCTTGAAGACTTTCGCAACCTGCTGTACGAAGCGCACAACCGCGGCCTGAAAGTAATCGGCGAGCTTGTGCTCAACCATACCTCCGACCAGCACCAGTGGTTTCTGGAGGCCAGGAAGGGGCCGGAATCGCCTTTTTTCGATTATTACGTATGGTCCGACGACCCGGAAAAATACAAGGAAGTGCGGGTCATCTTTTCCGATCTCGAAACCTCCAACTGGACCTACTGCAAGGAAACGGGTTTGTATTACTGGCACCGTTTCTTTTTCCATCAACCCGACCTGAACTACGACAACCCGAAGGTGCGGGATGAGATGACACGCGTCATCCGGTTCTGGCTGGATATGGGGCTCGACGGCTTCCGCGTCGACGCCGTCCCCTACCTGTACGAGCGCGCGGGCACCGATTGCGAGAACCTTCCCGAAACGCACGCCTTCATCCGGGAGATCCGGGGGATCATAGAGCGCGATTACCCTGGCGCCATCCTCCTCGCCGAGGCAAACCAGTGGCCCGAGGACCTGGTTCACTATTTCGGGGACGGGGACGAATTCCACATGGCATTCAACTTCCCGCTCATGCCGCGGCTGTTCATGTCCCTGAAGCTTGAGCACCACGGCCCGATCGTAGACATCATGAAACGGCTGCCGGCAATCCCCCCGGCGTGCCAGTGGGCCATGTTCCTGAGGAACCACGACGAGATGACGCTGGAAATGGTAACCGACGAAGAGCGGGACTACATGTTCCATGCATACGCCGAGGACAAGCAGATGCGGATCAACAGGGGGATACGAAGGCGTCTCGCACCGCTCCTGGGCAACGACAGGAAAAAGATCGAACTGCTTTACGCGATACTGCTGACCCTTCCCGGAACGCCCGTAATCTATTACGGGGACGAGATCGGAATGGGAGACAACATTTATCTCGGGGACAGAAACGGCGTCAGGACGCCGATGCACTGGAACGACAACAAGAATGCGGGTTTTTCAAGCGCGCCGCCCTCGCGCCTCTACGCTCCGGTCATTACGGACCCGGTGTATAATTATAATTCTGTCAACGCGGAAGAGGACAGGCACAACAGGAACTCCCTATTCAACTGGCTCAGGACATTCATAAACATCCGCAAATCATTCCCCATATTCGGGACCGGCTCCCTGTCGTTCCTCTATCCCGACAATAAGAAGGTGCTGGTTTACCTGATCGAGCACGATGGCATGAAGATACTCTGTGTTTTCAACCTGGCGCCCACCGCGCAGCCGGTGGAGATAGATCTGCAGTTTTTAAGCAACTATATCCCGGTAGACATCATCGGCGGCACTATGTTCCCTGCTATAGGGGAGCTGCCGTATCTCCTGACGCCCAACGGTTACGGGTATTACATCTTCAATCTCATTGAGTGACCGCAGGTCCGCACGCGCATGCGGACCTTTAAGCTGGCATCCCTATTTAATCAGGCCCGGGAGGAACAGGGCCAGCTGGGGGAACGGTATCAGCAGCAGGGTGCCGATGATAAGCGCGACGAGCAGCGGCATGGCGCCCTTGAAGATCGTGTATATGGGCACGTCGCGCGCTATGCCGTGGACCACGTACACGTTCACGCCCACCGGCGGGGTAATGACCCCGATCTGTGTTACCATGACGATGATGACGCCAAACCAGACCGGGTCGTACCCGAGCTGGACAACCACCGGGTAGAAGATCGGGATGGTCAGCATGATAAGCGCCAGGGAGTCGAGAAAGCAGCCGCCGATGATGTAGATGGCGATGATCATCATCATGACCACGGCCCGCGGCAGGTCCAGGCCCAGGATCGAGTTGGCTATGTCGAACGGAATACGCGATACCGCGAGAAAGTGACCAAACACCGTGGCCCCTGCCACGATCATCATGATCATGCAGGATATGCGGGTCGTTTCCATGAGTGACTGGAGAAAGGCCTTCCATGTTATGGAACGACGCACCAGGGCGATGGCCATGGCCCCGAACGCGCCGACCCCGCCCGCTTCCGTGGGGGTAAAGATGCCCGAAAAAAGCCCGCCCATGACCAGTATGAACAGGAGCAGGGTCTCGCCCGTGCCGGAGAGCGACATGAGCTTTTCCTTAAAGGTTGTCTTCGGACCTCGGGGGGCCAGCTCCGGCTTCAGGTAGACCCAGATCATGATGGCAGTGACGAAAAGCGACGCGAGCAGGATCCCGGGAATGACCCCGGATATGAAGAGCTTGCCAATGGACTGCTCCGTCAGGATGCCGTAAATGATGAAAATGGTGCTTGGCGGTATCAGTATGCCCAGGCTGCCGGCCGCAGCGACGACCCCGCAGGCGATCCCCGGGTCGTAGTTGTACCGCTTCATTTCGGGCAGGCAGGTAGACCCCATGGTAGCCGCAGTGGCGTTCGTGGAGCCGCAGATGGCCGCGAAACCGGCACAGGCGCCGACCGTGGCAATGGCAAGCCCGCCCGGCCAGTGTCCGATAAACTTGTACGCCGTGTCGAAGAGCCTGCGCGATATGCCGGTGTGGAACGCGATCTGCCCCATCAGCACAAACAGGGGAATAACAGTGAGGTTATACGAGCTGAACACGGCAACCAGGTCCTTGGCCAGGAGGGTGGACGCTGCATCCACGTTCACTATCGAGGCGAAGCCGATAAACCCGACGATTGCCATGAGAAAGCCGATGGGCATCCTCGTAAAAATGAGGACCACGAGCGCGACCAGGCCGATGATACCTATTGTTGTGGGACTCATTAGTTCTTAAACTCCCGGACAGACTTGAAGCATTCCAGAAAAAGCACCAGCGCCAGGAGCACCGAGCTGATCGATATCCCCAGGACAAAGGGGTAGGTCGGCATTTTTATGGTGGACGACACTTCGCCGCTTTTTATCAGGTCAATCGCATAATCGATGCAGACCCATGCGGCGAACAGGAAAAACAGCGCGCTCGCCAGCGAATAAAGCGCCGTGAAAATGGCCTGTACCCGCTCCGGCATCTTCTGCATCAGGACCTCAACCGTGATATGGCCCTTCTCGATCGAAGTATACGCAAGCGAAAAGGATATGGCCACCGCTCCCAACATCCCGACGATCTCGAACGTACCGGGGATCGGCATTTTAAAGAGGCGCATGACGACGTCGACCACGGTCAGGAGCATCATGACCGCAACGGCCGCCGCCGCCACCCAGTTGAATTTGTCCGATATGGCTGTGAGAATTTTTTCGAGTCGTACCATGACGTGTTACAATTCCCTGGCTTAAAAAACATCCCCTCCCGTCCTCCCCGCTAAACGGGGGAGGTGGCCACAGGCCTGAGGTGGTGAAACGTTCGCTCTATACTATTTCTTCCTGTACTCCGCGATCAGCTTTTTCAGCTCGGCAACCGCCTTGTCGCCCGGAAGCCCCTTGGCCTTTACTTCTTTGATATAGTCATTGATAATGCCCTGGACCGCCGCGACCCATTTCGCGTTCTCCTCGGGAGCAAGCTTTATGATAGTGTTCCCCTTCTCTTTCGTGTAACTGCGCCCCTCGCCGTCAAGCTCGTCCCACTTCTTCCCATGGACATCGACCCATTCGGCGCTCACATCCTCGAATACCTTTTTCACGTCATCGGGGAGCATGTCCCATTTTGCCTTGTTCATGACCACGAACATCGCGGTGGTGTAGCCAATATCGGGGCAGTCGGTGGTGTTCTTGATGACCTCGGCGTGCTTCCAGCCTTTAAGCGTCTCGATGGGACCGAAGGTGCCGTCCACCACGCCCTTCTGCACCGCCTCATAGGTTTCGGGCTGCGGCATAGCGACGGGTATGGCGCCGAGCGCCTTCACGATCTTCGAGCTCAGGCCGGTGGACCGGATTTTCAATCCCTTCAGGTCGGCCAGCGTCTTCAGCGGCTTCACCGAATGCAGGAGGCCCGGGCCGTGCGCATGGATGAGGAGGACCTTGACGCTGTCGAGCGCTTTCGGCTTCATGGCCTTGTAGAATTCATTCGCGACCTTCGTGGCAGTTTTGCCGTCAGGGTATCCGAGCGGGAGGTCGACCGCTTCCATGATCGGGAAACGCCCGCGGGTATAGGCGAAGCATGACATGCCTATGTCCGATACCCCTTTCTCCACTCCGGTGAAGGTATCCTCGGCCTTGACCAGTGTGCCGCCGGGATAGATGTTGATTTTCACCCTGCCGTCGGTTTTATCCTCTATCTCCTTCGCCCATAGCTCGCCGGCCTTGCACTGGCCGTGCGTGGGCGGGAAGAAGATGCTGTAGTTCAGCATGATGACATCGCCCGGTTTTTTCTTGCAGGAGAGGAATATGGCCGGTACGGCCAATACCACGAGCAGAATCGCTACTAATTTTTTCATGTAATTCCCCCGGATTGATAATTATTCAGATGCGAGTAAGAAGCATTGGTAACATACAATTCGATAATCCTATAAAATCAAGTACATT
>JAKQPV010000091.1:0-276449 GCA_029564515.1 Spirochaetota bacterium
TTTAATACCAGTGCTGTTTTTCTTTTCGTTGTCCATCTCTGGGCACTTTCGTTTTCTTGTTCTTTATCCATGATATTGCCTCCCTATTGACATTATATCATGTCTTATGGGTGGCTTGTCAAGTCAGGGGAGCAGTATAGATGCTTATAGAAAAAGATTATCCATTATTTTCTAATGCAAATCAGATCATAAATCCAGAAATTGAGGGGTCAGAAAAAAAAATATATATAAGAAATTTTTCAATTCTTTAGAAGATGCAGGGGCGACTGAACAGGTTTTTCGGCGTGTCCCTGAGCTTCTGAATTTAATGTAAGTGTTTGATGCGACCAAAACGCCACTTAACATCCGTAAAAAAACGCTGTTACAATCCAGCCATCCGGTTCACCTTTTTCTGATATTTTTCATTGACAAATATTTTATTATGACGTTATACCCTAACGCCCGGCATTGAAACGATGCAGGGCCGAAGTATTACCAAATAACATAAAAATAAAAGAGGCTTACTACAATGGCGGATACGCATACCGTAATCGGCATCGACATCGGCTCGATCTCAATTTCAATAGCAGAGGTGGATTCGGCAGGGGCAGTCGGGAAGACCGCCTATGGCTTTCACCGGGGAAAAATCGAGGAGACACTGGAAAGCCTCCTCTCGGGCTTCGACCTTGCTTCATCCCGCGGGCTCGCGGTCACTTCGTCATCGCCAGCGGTGGTGAAGGGCGCATCCCGCTACGACGGCAGGGTGTCGGTGATCACGGCCGCGAAGCGGCTGCATGACCGTTTCGGCTCGATCCTTATCGTGGGCGGGGAGAAATTCGGTCTCGCGCTGTTTGACGGTGAAGGCGAGTACCTGAACTACCGGTCGAACACCTCCTGCGCGGCGGGGACGGGCAGCTTTCTGGACCAGCAGGCTTCCCGCCTGAACCTGTCGGGGATCAGGGAATTCAGCGAACGTGCATACCGCAACACCGGCCCGGTGCCGAAGATAGCGTCGCGCTGCGCGGTGTTCGCCAAGACCGACCTGATTCACGCGCAGCAGGAGGGCTATTCCCTTGACGAAATCTGCGACGGGCTGTCGTACGGCCTGGTAAAGAACATAGCGGACACGCTCTTCAGCAACGTGAAGCCCGCGGGCCCCATGATATTCTGCGGCGGCGTATCGCTGAACCGGGCCGTGGTGAAGCATTTTGCAAGCGTCCTCGATGTCGAGATCGTGACCGGAGGGCATTCGCACCTCTACGGCGCCATCGGCGCCGCGTTATGCCTGCTTGAGGAGGGGCGAGCCGCCACCCCCCTGGGGGTCAGAGCATCCGCTGACGTCATCCTCACGCCTGATAGGAAAAAGGAATACCATTACGGGCCGCTCGAGCTGCGATATTCCACCTACCCGGATTTTGCGGGGTCAGAGCGTTATGAGTTCACGCCGCGGCACGCAGACCAGCCGGTGCCGGTCGAGGTGGACGTGTACGAGACGGTCGCCGCGGGTGTGCATTCCGTGTACCTGGGCATCGACATCGGGTCCACGAGCACCAAGGCCGCTGTCCTCAACGAGGAGGGCAGGGTCATAGCCGGGCTCTACACGCGGACCTCGGGCAGGCCGGTCACGGCTGTCCAGGCCCTGTTCGAGTGCCTCGACGACCTGGCGTCCGCCCGCAGCGCGTCATTCAGCGTGCTGGGCGCCGGCACCACCGGGTCCGGGCGCAAGTTCATAGCGGAAATAATCGGCGCGGACGTCGCGCTGGACGAGATAACGGCGCACGCGCGCGCGGCCACGGAGCTCGACCCGGACGTCGACACGGTGATCGAGATCGGGGGGCAGGACTCAAAGTTCACCACGCTGCGCGGCGGCACGGTCACCTTCTCGATCATGAACCAGGTGTGCGCCGCGGGCACGGGGAGCTTCATCGAGGAGCAGGCCAAGAAGCTTGGATGCCCGCTCGCGGATTACCAGGCCCGCGCAGAAGGCGCCCGCGCGCCCCTCTCGAGCGACCGGTGCACCGTGTTCATGGAGCGCGACCTGAACTTTTACCTGTCCGAGGGCTACAGCGTAAGCGAGGTGCTCGCCTCCGTGCTCCATTCGGTGCGCGACAATTACCTGACAAAGGTTGCCATAGAAAAGAACATAGGGCAGCGGATATTTTTCCAGGGCGCGACTGCCAAGAACCGCGCGCTGGTGGCCGCCTTCGAGCAGCGTCTGGGGCGCCCGATCATGGTGTCGCGCTACTGCCACCTGACCGGCGCGATGGGCGTTGCCCTGCATTTGAGGGACGGCGGCCTGCGGGAGTCGTCCTTCCGGGGTACGGGCCTCTGGCGGGAGTCGATTCCGGTGAGGACCGAGGTGTGCGAGCTGTGCGCCAACCACTGCAAGATCACGGTCGCCGGCGTCCAGGGCGAGAGCGTGGCTTTCGGCTTCCTGTGCGGCCGGGATTATGCAACGGACCGGTACGTGAAGCGAGACATGGGCTTTGACCTGATCAGGGAGCGGAACCGCGTGCTGTACGGAGCCGGCGCGCGGGAAGGTCGCACCGGGACACCCGGCGGGTCGCCGGTCGTGGGCATCCCGGCCGCGCTCCACCTGTTCGACGAGCTGCCGCTCTGGAGGAAGTTTTTCGAAGAGCTGGGCGTGCGCACGATAACGAGCGAAGGGTACCGTGACGGCATTACGGAGGGGAAGAACCTTACCGGCGCCGAGTTCTGCGCCCCGATGGCGGCGCTCCACGGACACGTGAATTACCTCACCGACCGTGCCGACTTCGTGTTTCTGCCCTGCTATATGGAGAACAGGCATGCCGGCCGCGACGCCAGGCGTAACTATTGCTACTATACCCAGTATGCGCCGCAGCTCGTGCTGTCGGCCGTGGAGATACGGAACAAGGAGAGGATCCTCACGCCGCTGGTCCGCTCCAACCTCGGCGCGCTCTACCTCAAGGTGCAGCTCCATCGCATGATGAAGACCGTATGCGGGGAAGGAGCGGGCTTCATGCAGGTGTCGAACGCATATGACAGGGCGGTGGAGCATTACGAGATGGCGCGCGGGCAGCTGCGCGCTATCTTCGAGCGGGAGACAGCCGGGGCAGGGGACATCAGCATCATGTTCCTGGGAAGACCCTACACGGTCCTCTCGCGATCGATGAACAAGGGCATCCCCGACATCTTCGCGCGCCACGGCGTCAAGGCGTTTTACCAGGACATGCTTCCCGCGGCTGAAGAGACGCCGGAACTGGACGATCTGCTGGAGGCGGTCCACTGGAAGTACGCATCGCAGATTCTCGAAACAGCCCGGACCATAGCCGGGATGAAGGGCGTCTACCCGGTATTCGTGACCTCCTTCAAATGTACGCCCGATTCCTACGTGGTAGAGTATTTCAAACAAACGCTCGATGCGGCGGATAAGCCGTACCTGATACTCCAGCTGGACGAGCATGATTCGAGCGTCGGATATGAGACCCGCATCGAGGCGGGGATCAGGTCTTTTCGCAACCACTTCGGCGGTACATCTCCCGCCGCGCGGAAGACGCGTCAGGGACGAGGGGCTGGATGTACCGCCAGCAGGGAGGCCCTGGAAGGCAAAACGCTTCTCCTGCCTAACTGGGACCGGATATCCTGCCGTTTTATCGAGGCTGTGTTAAAGAAGGACGGCATTGACGCCCGGGTGGTATCCGAGACCCCGGAATCGATACGGCGGAGCATGCGCATGAACACGGGTCAGTGCATCCCCCTGAACATCATCGTGCAGAATACCGTCGATTATATTGAGCGCCATGGGCTTGATCCTGAAAAAACCGTCATCTGGAGCCCCAAGTCGAAGATTGCCTGCAATATCGGAATGTTTCCTGCATATACCAAATACCTGCTCGAATCGCACGGCAGGGGGTGGGAGAATATCACGGTCTACACCGGCGAGATTACCTTTCTTGACATGGGCACCCGCACCGCTGTCTCCTGTTATCTCGGCTACCTGTTCGGGGGCATGATACGGAAGCTCGGCTGCTACATGCGGCCATATGAAAACGTTCCCGGGTCCACGGACCGGGCCATCGATCGGTCGGTGGACATTCTCTACGATTCTTTCGCCGGGGGCCGGTCGAAGGACGAGGCGCTGGAGGAGGTGATGGGGCTGTTCGGCGCCATCGGGACGACGCGCACCGCCAGGCCGAAGGTGGCGATTTTCGGCGACCTGTACGTGAGGGACAACGACGTCATGAACCAGGAATTGATCCGGACGATCGAAGCGAACGGGGGCGAGGTCATCACCACGCCCTACAGCGAGCTGATGGACATCATAGCGAGCCGCTACATCAGGAAGTGGCTGGTCCAGGGGCTGTACGGCGACGCGGCCCTGGCCAAGGTTCTCTCAAAGGTCGTCGCGGTGCTGAACGCGCGGTATCACCGGTATTTCAACCGCCTGCTTCCGGCGAACGATAACCGCGCAGGCGATGGGTCTGTTGATCTCCTCTCGCTTTTCGGCCTGAGCGTCTACCATACGGGTGAGTCGATGGAAAACATACTTAAGATCTTCCACCTTATAGAGCACCACCCGGACCTGTCGCTTTTCGTGCAGACGAACCCCTCCTATTGCTGTCCCTCGCTGGTGACGGAGGCGATGGCGGACAGGATCGAGCGGATCACCGGCGTACCCATCGTGACAATCGAGTACGACGGCACGGGAGGATCGAAGAACGACGACGTGATCCCGTACCTGAAATATCCGCGGTGTAAAAAAAGCGCGGAGAAAGCGAGAAAGGCGATGTAATTTCGCCCCTGATAGGTCCGCAAGCGCTTGCGGACCTATCAGGGACTTCGTTACCGCTGGTATTTCTGCACCGCCTCGTTGTGCTCCTTCAGTGTTTTCGAGAACTGGTGCGATCCGTCGTTCCGGGCGACGAAGTAGAGGAAGTCGGTCTTCTTCGGATACATGGCCGCCAGAATAGAGTCTCGTCCGGGCGAGCAGATAGGCGTCGGGGGGAGGCCGCGGCGGCGATACGTGTTATAGGGCGAGTCGCTCTTCAGGTCGCTCAGGGTGATCGGCCCGGTGAACTTTTTCACCGCGTAGCGTACGGTAGGATCGCAGTCGAGCTTCATCCCTTTCCTGAGCCGGTTGTGGAACACGGAGGATATGAATTCGCGCTCCGTGTACACCCGGGCCTCCTTTTCCACGAGGGAAGCCATGGTGAGTATCTCGTGCAGACTCATGCCGGGTCCGTAGGCCGGCCGCTCGCCGATCACGCTCTTCATTCTCCGGTACATCACCGCGATGACGTCGCGGGGATCCGAATCCTCGGGGAACACGTAGGTGTCAGGGAAGAGGTAGCCTTCGGCTGAGAGGGCGTCAATGCCGATCTGCTTCAGAAACCCGGTGTCAGACGCGTACCCGGTGAAGGTGCCGGCGTCGCAGATCGAGCCTGCCTCGAGCCGCCCGGCGATCTGGTAGAGGTTGAACCCCTCCGGGATCGTGATTTTTCTCGACATCACATCACCGCGCGTCAGCTTGTTCAGTATGCCGATAGTGCCGGTCCCTCCATGGATGCGGTACCTGCCGGCGCGGACGTAGCGCTTCCTGAGCGCGTACGATGCGGCCACGAAGAAATTGCTGCTCCTGATCAGTTTGCTGTTCCGGAGGTTTTGCGCGATCATGCGGGTGGATTCCCCGTACCCGACGCTGAACGTGGTATCGGGCGTCCCGGCCGGCGCCGAATTGACGAACCAGGCGAGGGCGGCCGCTGCGATCGATGCGGCCATGAATACGATGATTGCTTTTTTCATAATTCGCATGCCCACTATTTTATTTGCTGACGAATTTCGGCACGGGGACCGTCAGAACCGGGCAGTTCCGACTATGCGGTCCATGTTGGGAACCAGCATGCCGCTATCCATCTTTCCCATGACCGGTATTCCGCCCAGCTCATCCATGATTTTCCTGTTCCCGCCCGCATTTTTCGGGTACTCCGCGTATTCCGTGGTAAAGAGCGGTACGTTCAGGTTGCGGGCCGACTTGGCCGCTTCGAAGATGCCGCCCTCGGACGGGGCCTCGACAATGAATGCCGCGCACGACATGGCGCATATGAATTTATTTCTGATGTAGGCATTGTACTTGTTGGGCTCCCGCGACGGGTAGAAGGGCGAGACGACAGCGATGCGTCCCGGGTCCATCACGTCGCTGAGCAGGTCCGGCACTGTCAGGTGGAAGATGCCGTAGGGAACCATGGCGACCGTAGTGCCCTCGTTCGCGAGAGCCGAACGGTGCGCGATCAGGTCCGCGCCGCGGGCGAACCCGCTCACAACGACGATGCGGTGCCGGGCAAGAATACGGGCCGCCTCGAACGAGATCATCTCCCCGCGCTCGCTCACATCCTTGTCTCCCAGGATGGCAATGCCTTTCTCCCTGAGCAGACGGGTACTGCCATAGACGTACAGTATCGGCGGGATGCCGGTCCCCAGCGTTTCATGCAGGCGCGGCGGATACAGCTCCGAAAAGAAGGTGACCACCCCTATGCCGGATTCCAGCAGTTTGAGGTAGTCGTCCTCGATCTTCGGCAATGCCTGCGTCACGCCGGACACCGCGTCCGCGATCTTATCGGGAAGGTGCAGCTCGTTCCTGATTTCGGCCGCGGTCAGGTCGCAGAGGTCCACCAGTGAAAGATCCCGCTCTTTCAGGATCCCGTGTAATTCGATCAGGTGCGCGGGTCCGATCCCGTGCGTCTGCTCGAGCGCTATCCAGTATTTTGTGCTGTTCATATCAATCGTCAGTGAAAGGTTGCGGGAATGATGCTGGCCCGCGTGGAATCGTCCTTGAAGACACTACCAGGATTATCGGAAAAAAGTCAATTTAAAACCGTTGGCGCGGATTGAGCGGGGGGGCCGCAGCCGTGTCCGGCGAAGGTTGAAGGCTGTTTTTCCAAAGGGGCCCTGCCCCCGGGTCCACAATAAAATCCTTGCAAAATATCGGGCTTTACAGCATGATTTCTTCATGAGCGATCATTATGAATTAATCGACAGCGATGGCCTGCTCGTTATAAAGGTTCTGATCGATACCCTGGATTTTTACGAAATCTCGGAATCGGCAAACTTCCTGCGAACCGCGTTAAAGGAGCGCTCCTTCCCTTCGGTTGCGTGGGATCTCACAGCGGTTGAATTCATCGACTCCAGCGTGTTCGGCTTCTTTATTGAGACGCGTAATGTTATCACGAAGAATGGCAGTGAAACAGCCATAGTATGCCGGAACAAGGAAGTTCTGAACATTATATTCATGCTTAAAATTAACGAGATTATCAGAGTTTTTCCGTCCCTTGAAGCTGCGCTGCAATATTTGCGTTCACGGTGAGTGTTCTCTGTCCCGAAAGTTGTTCATATAATAAAAATTGTTAGATTCGGATGCAAAGGTTGCATGGCTTAAGTTATGCATGCGGACACGGGCTTATTGATACAAGTACCGGGTGTCCGGATCTTTATAACCATATCATATATCCCCGTTTTTTGCTATTTTTTAATATAAGTACATTAATTCCGTTGACATATATGAGTCAGAATTTATTTTGAAAAACGGTCTGTCAGCACGTATGCTCGGACCCAGGTCATAACCACGGATACAATGGAGAGAGATTAAAGATCTATGGAAATGGGGTGGACCCCGGGTTTTATTTCCGGATTTCCCGCAGCCATGATTCTCTTTTCTCCTGCATAGATATAAACGGGCGATTTTCGCAAAATAAAACAAACTATTCGGAGGTTCATATGGCATTAAATCCTATCATAGATTCCAGAGACGTGCGTTTTGTTCTTTTCGAGCAGCTGGAACTCGATAAATTCTGCAAAAAGTATCCGGTCTATAACGATTTCGACCACGATACTCTTGACAGCACTCTCGACCTGGCCGAGAAACTTGCAGTAGAAAAGATCTGGCCCACCTACAAGGACGGCGACCGCGAAGGATGTACCTTCGTTCCCGCGACGAAAGAAGTCAAGATCCCGAAATGCTATAAACCGGCCCTGGACGCCTATTATGAGACCGGCTTCATCGCCGCGATGGAAGACCCGGAAATCGGCGGCATGGGGATGCCCGCATGCATGTACATGTCGGTTGCCGAAATGATCAGCGCCGCAAACTATAATATCATGATGTATCCCGGCCTGTCGCACGGCTGCATGGGCATGATCCACACCTTCGGCACCCCCGAGCAGAAGGAGATGTACATTCCCAAGCTGATATCCGGCGAATGGGGCGGCACCATGTGTCTGACCGAGCCTGATGCCGGTTCCGACGTCGGCGCCCTGAAGACCAAAGCGGTCAAGCAGGCGGACGGCACCTACAAGATCACCGGCCAGAAGATATTCATCTCCTCCGGCGACAACGATTACTACAAGAACATGATCCACCCGGTTCTTGCCCGGATCGAAGGCGATCCCGGCGGAACAAAGGGTATCTCGATTTTCATCGTTCCCAAGTTCCTGGTAAACAAAGACGGCTCTCTCGGCGCCCACAATGACGTCAACTGCGCCGGTATCGAGCACAAGATGGGGATCAAGGGCTCCGCAACCTGTACGCTGAGTTTCGGCGACAACGGGAACTGCAAGGGCTTCCTCCTCGGCGAAGAGCGGAAAGGGATGAAGATCATGTTCCAGATGATGAACGAGGCCCGTCTGGGCGTCGGTATGCAGGGACTGGCAGTGGCCAGCGCGGCCTATATGCATGCTGCCGCATACGCAAAGGGAAGGATCCAGGGCGTACACGTCACCCAGATGCTGAACCCCGAAGCGAAGAGCATCACCATCAGCAACCATCCGGACGTCAAGCGGATGTTGCTCTGGATGAAGTCACATGTCGAGGGTATGCGTTTCATCACCTATTACCTGACCCACGCACTCAACGTCGCTCACGTTGCAGAGGGCGAAGAGGCCAAAGAGGCCATGGGGATTGCCGAAATCATGATCCCGATCAACAAGGCCGGCAACACGGACAAGAGCGTTGAAGTCGCTTCCGAAGCGATGCAGGTATACGGCGGATACGGGTTCTGCTCCGAATATCCGGTCGAGCAGATGATGCGTGACTCGAAGATCACCTGCATCTACGAAGGAACCAACGGCATCCAGTCGATGGACCTGACCATGCGGAAGATCCTGATGAACGAAAACCAGTACAACTACTCGATCCTCAAGAAAAGAATCGCTGAAGCCGTCAAGAAAGCCAAGGGCATCGTTGACGATAAATACGTAGCGCTGGTAGAGCGCGGCGTCCAGAAGCTCGACGAGGTCATCGAGATGATGAAGGGCCAGATGGCAAAAGGGCAGTTCCTGCTTCTCTTCATGAATGCCACCCCGCTGCAGCAGGCGATGTTCATGCTCTGCATGGCATGGGCGCATATCTCCTCCCTGACGATCACCCAGCCCAAAATGAAAGAGCTGGTCGGCGATAAGAAGGGCGAAGATCGCGACAAGCTGCTGAAAGAGAACTCCGAAGCCGCTTTCTATTCAGGAAAAGTGATCGCTTCCCAGTTCTATCTCGGCGCGGAGTTCCCGAAATTCTTCGGCAAGATAGAGGCTCTGCTTTTCGGCGAAGGCGCGGTCATCAAGGCTTCAGACCCGATCTTCACGGGGATGCTCGAGCAGTAAGCTCATCCGAACAGATTGTGATAAAAAGCCGGCGGAAACGCCGGCTTTTTTTTATGGCCCGGGAAAATATATATTGATAAAATTTATACACTGTATATAATTATGTCACATTGAGCGTCGGACCGATATATCATGCATATGATGGAAAAAAGTTTTTATTCCTACGCGGCCCCGTTCGTCATCCTGAACGGCGGTGAATACAGGATGAGGAGCGGTTTAGACGCCATGCAGGGACGTTTATTTTCGGGCGAATTGCCGGTGAATCTGCCGGCCGAACTGGACCACGACGAGAAAGTCTACGCGATTGCGCTGTCGCTTGTCTCGTCGCCGGCAGGCAGCGGGGTATGGGGCCATATTGCAGCACGGATGCCCGGCGAGATATACCGGATGATAGAAAGCCGTTCGGATCCGGAGACGATGGTGCACTGCCTGGCCGTATACCCGGGAACGCCCCTCGAGGCCGCCCGACAAATAATCGACAGGGTAGAGCAGTCCCCGGCCCGGATCCTCACGTACTGGGACCGCGAATATCCGTCGCTCCTGAGGGAGATCCCCAGGCCGCCGCTTGTCTTGTACGCTGTGGGCGATACCGTTGTGCGGCGTTCCGTCGCTATCGTGGGTACGCGGAAATCGGACCCGAAGTCTGCGCTGATCGCGCGGCGTATCGGGCACGACCTCGCATCCCGGGGGTTCACGGTCGTCAGCGGCATGGCGCTTGGCATTGACCGGGAGGCGCACCTGGGCGCGCTCGACGCGGGCGGCTCGACAATCGGGGTGCTCCCGGGCGGCATCGATATCGTCTATCCGCGATCAAACCATGACCTGTACGCGAAGGTCAATGGCTCGCCGGTCTCGGCGCTCATTTCGGAATACCCGCCCGGCATCTATATAGCGGGGAACTGGACGTTCGCCCGGAGGAACCGTATCATCAGCGGCCTCAGCGCCGGCACGGTGGTCGTGAAGGCGGGGGAGCGGAGCGGCGCGCTCATCACCGCCCGCCACGCGCTCGAGCAAAACCGCGAGGTGTTCGCATGCGCCGGGCATTCCTTCGACGAGGAGTATGCCGGCTGTCACTGGCTGATCAGGAGCGGGGCCGCACTGGTATCCTCGTCGCAGGACATCCTTGACGAGCTCGACCGGTCAGGCTCCGCCCGGATGCCGTTTTTGAGGTCTGCCTCCATGGCGGCGGAGGATGGACTGGTCCCGGGAACACTCGCGGGAAAAATTCTCAGATTGCTTTCCGAGCGCGAGTATGACGTGGACGGGATAATACGCGCCACGGGCGGGGCGCCCGGCGACATCAACGAGTCGATCGTCGCGCTCGAGCTCGAGGGAAAGATTCTCAGGAACGGGAACACGATATCCCGGATGTAGCAGCGCCGGGGGTACAATCCTTACAGGGACAAGTCAATGAAAGTAAAAATAATATTCTCGATCCTCCTGGCCGTCCTCATCCTCGTATCGCTGTCACAGATATTTTCAATACCTCCCTATGCCGGTGATATATTCCCGGTTTACAAATCAGGCTATTTCAAGGAGCTGGACCGGGGGTTCAGGGTTGTAACCGATTCGTTCATCGGCATCAAGTCAATGGCGCGGCCGGAATACGCCTGGATTTTTCTTTCTGATGTCGGAATAGCCAACGACATGAATATTACGGTTTATGACTATAACGGCTATCGCGTCCCGGCGCCGGGAGAGAAAAGCGGGCGGCCTGACCGGAAGGTGCTCGCCGCCATCAACGCGACACGGCCCGCCGCAGTCTCGGGCACGGATGGCGGCCGATATGTCTCGATTGTGCCGGTTTTCGCGCGCGGCGAATGCCGCTTCTGCCATCCCGGGGGGAACCGCCGGTCGATCCTGGGCGCGCTGCGTTTCGAGCGACGTTTCGACGCGCGTGTGTACTACACGTCCGAGCGGATACTTATTTTCGTGTGTATCACGACAGTTCTCGGACTTCTGCTCTATGCCCTTGTGCGGTGGGACCCGGGTAAGAATATAAAAGAATTATTTGACAAATAAAGGTATATATTTCCAGTTGATATGAAACAGCGGGTCCTGTCGCCGGACGCGGGACCCATGATGGGGATGAATGATGGGCAAAAAGAACAGCAGTAAGGCAGGCACTCTTGTGATCGTTGAGTCGCCGTCGAAAGCGAAAACTATCAACAAGTACCTCGGGAGCGATTATATCATCCTGTCCTCGGTCGGCCATATCATCGACCTCCCCAAGTCCCGGCTTGCGATAGACGTCGAAAACAATTTCAAACCGGAATATATCACGATTCGCGGTAAGGCGAAGATCCTGAACGAGCTCAAGAAACAGGCCTCGAACGTGTCGCGCGTTCTTCTGGCGACTGACCCGGACCGCGAGGGAGAGGCGATATCATGGCATCTCTCGAACGCCCTTGCCGATCGCAACGCCGACATCAAGCGTATCGAGTTCAACGAGATCACCGAGCACGCCGTGAAAGAGGCCGTCTCGCATCCCCGCGAGATCAACCTGGACCTGGTCAATGCGCAGCAGGCGCGCCGGATCCTTGACAGGATCGTCGGCTACTATATAAGCCCCATTCTCTGGAAGAAAGTCAAGAAAGGCCTCTCGGCCGGCAGGGTTCAGTCAGTTTCCCTCAAGGTTATCTGCGACCGCGAGCGCGAGATTGATAATTTTAACCCGGAGGAGTACTGGACGCTGGACGCCGACCTCCAGCACGGCAGCAAAAAGTTCAGGGCGCAGCTCGCCGCCTTCAAGAATGAAAAGATCAGGGTTCGCCGCAGGAGCGAGGTAGACGCCATTCTCGCGGAGCTCGGCGGGCGCGACTTTACCGTGAAGGATGTCAAGGTACAGGAGCGCCGGCGCAAACCGCTGGCGCCGTTTATCACCAGCAAGCTGCAGCAGGACGCCGCGAACCGGCTCGGGTTCACTTCGCAGAAGACGATGATCATAGCCCAGCAGCTCTACGAAGGTGTCGATATCACCGGTGAGGGTCCGACCGGTCTCATAACCTACATGAGAACGGATTCAACGCGGGTATCCGAATCGGCGCTCAGCGCTGTCCGCCAGTATATCGAGCAGAATTTCAAGGGCGATTACCTTCCGGAAAAAGCCAATTATTACAGCAACAAGAAGGGGGCGCAGGACGCCCACGAAGCGATTCGCCCGACTGATGTTCTCCGGACGCCCGAATCCCTGAAGGGCGACCTGTCCCGGGACCAGTACAAGCTCTACGACCTCATATGGAAGCGCTTCGTTGCTTCCCAGATGAACGCCGAGGTGTCGGAAGTAACCACCGCCTCGCTCGAAGCGGGGGATTACCTGTTCCGCGCGAACGGGAGCAGGGTCCTGTTTAAAGGGTTCACGGCGGTCGACAAGTCGGACAAGACCGATCGCGCGTCCCTGCCGCACCTGAACGTCGGCGACACCGTGAACGTGGCGGAGTTCTTTCCGGAACAGCACTTTACCACGCCGCCGCCGCGTTATAACGACGCATCGCTGGTCAAGTTCCTGGAGGAGTCGGGTATCGGCAGGCCGTCCACCTACGCGCCGACGATCAACACCCTGGTCAAGCGCTACTATGTCACCCGGTCGGGGAAGCAGCTCGTTCCCACGGTACTGGGCAAGCTGGTCGACGACATTCTGGAGAAGCATTTCGCGCCGCTGGTCTCAATAGATTTTACCGCAAACATGGAGAATAATCTCGACCACATTGAGGACGCGAAAACGGACTGGGTGAAAATGCTCACCGAGTTTTACGGGCCCTTCAAGCATATTATAGACCAGGCGGAGAGCAACATAGAGGAGATGAAGGGTATCCTCGACGTGGAGACCGATATCATCTGCGAACAGTGCGGCCGCAAGATGGTCAAGAAGCTGGGCAAGTTCGGCTTTTTTCTGGCCTGCCCCGGGTTCCCGGAATGCCGCAACTCCAAGCCCCTTCCGCTGGGCAAGTGCCCGCGGTGCGAGAATGGCGACGTGATCAAGCGGTCGTCGCGGAAAGGCAGGGGCGGTGCGTTTTATGCCTGCACCAATTATCCCACCTGCGAATTCTTCACCAGAGACAATCCGTCTGACAAGGCCTGCCCGCGCTGCGGGAGCCTCCTGTTCAGAAAACCGATAAAAGGGAAGGGCGAAAAGCTCATCTGCCAGAAAGAAACATGCGGCTACCAGGTCGAGCTTCTTGATGAAACGATCCAGGCCGAGGCAAGCGGCGGGCAGAACGGCAATGGCGCCGAGCAGTAGGAGGCATGAATCCCGAAATAGACCAATTCATGGCATACCTGAGGATCGAGCACAACGCCTCGCCCCGGACGGTGGAAGCGTACAGCAGGGACCTGCTGCAGTTCAACCGGTTCCTCTGCGGCGAGGGCGACGGCTCGCTGGACAGGTATGAGGTCCGGGCGCGGATAGAAAACGACGATGCTGTCGTCTCCTCCATTACGGGCGACGACATAACAGCCTTTATCGAGTATTCCTACGATAGCGGCCTCAAGAGATCGAGCATAGAGCGGAAGATTGCCTCGCTGAAATCATTCTTCAATTTCCTTTATAACAGGGAATACATCCTGAAAAATCCCGCTGAAAAAGTCGGGTACCCCAAAAAGGAATCGCGTCTCCCCAGGTTCCTGCATCTCAACCAGGTGGAATCGGTCGTCGATTTTCCCGTGGAAACATTCATCGATCACCGTGACCGGGCCATCCTTGAGGCCTTCTATTCCACCGGCGCGCGCGTCTCCGAACTCTGTACCGCCGATGTCGTGGACATCGATTTTGAAAGCGGACGGCTCAGAGTCATGGGAAAGGGCTCCGTCGAAAGAATCGTCTTTCTCACCGACGGCACGGTACGGATGATCCGGGCATATCTCCTCGAACGGCAAAAAAAATTCGGGTCTGCCGGCGGACCCCTCTTCGTTAACAACAGGGGGCGGCGTATCACGTCACGCGCGGTGTACGATATCGTGGTGAAGAGGGCAAAGGCCGCAGGACTCATGGACCGGGTGTCTCCGCATACCCTCAGGCACAGCTTCGCGACCGAGCTGCTCGACAGGGGGGCTGACATCCGCGCCGTCCAGGAGATGCTGGGGCACAAGAACCTCTCAACGACCCAGGTATACACCCATACCACCAAGGAGCGGCTGAAGAAGGTGTTCCAGACGTTCCACCCTCACGCCGGCAGGAAGAAGCCCGAGTAAATACCTTAGAAGTGTTCCTGTAAGAAAAACAAGAATTGAAGCCTCTCCGGCCCTGGCAAACCCCCGAAGCTCATTCCCTCCCGTTTCATTGAATGTGATCCAGTCCGGGGCTGGTGCATCAAGGAAATCTGCACGGTATTGTATCATAACATGGCAGCTTCGGATTCTGCACAATCATCGGGTGAGTGCACAAGGAAGACAAAATCTGGCGGTCTGCCGGAGCCGCTCAGTGAGCTGTAGTGCGGCTCCGGAAGCGTGAGAGATTGTTATTAATTGAGCGAACGGGAAGCAGGTGAACCTGTAAGATGCTCCCGGCCTTATCGCCAGAAGGCCGGGAACGGCTCGCCGAGCGGCGGTGTTTTTACGGTGAACGAAGATCCGTGCGCGTCCGCTTTTTCAAAGAATTCTCCTATGTGCTGGTTCGGAAGGATCGGCAGGCCGCCCCTTAACGGTTTGAAAAAATTGTCGAAGTGAACAGGCACCAGGGTCCGGACCTTCAGCTTCAAAGCGGTTTCCGCAAGGTATTCTTCGGTGTCGCCCCGGCCGGCTATGCCCAGGAAGATCGTGTCCGCCGAAATCCCGTCATACATCTTGGGGGCAAAGCCGGCGCTCCCGTGGTGTACGAGAGTCCCTGACGGGTGGCTTATAACGATGGCGAACACGCCCCCCAGCCTGTACGCGGAGGCCCTGGCCGGCTGTGCAAGCGGCGCATCGATGGTCCCCGGGTACGGCACCCTGCCGAACAACGCCGGTCCGTGTTTACTCTCGATGAAACGTATGGTGAACGCGCCCACTTTCATGGTCTGACCATTTGCGACCAGCATCATCTGCTCTTCGGGCAGGCCGGCGCCCCGGCATACATTAAGGGTGCTTTCGGTGCCGGCGACAGGCGCTCCGGTAATCCCGGCAAAATAGGGCGCGTCGGCCGCATGGTCGAAGTGGGTGTGGCTCACCACTATGAGACTGATGTTCTTTTTCCCGAGCCTGTCGACGGTCTGCTGTATCTTACCCATGTCCGGCTTCAGTTTGCTCCCGAAAAATACCTTTCCCATGCTGAACCTGCTGACATAGGGGTCTATCAGGATGCCCGTCCTGCCGTCAGACACGAGAATTCCCGCCGTGCCGAGCCAGGTGACGGTTACCGCGTTTTTGGCGGGCGCGCCTTCCCTGATCAGGTGGTTCGTGTAAAGCTTGCTACCCGCGCAGGAGGCGCAGAGAACCGGCAGGGTGACCAGTGAGGAAATAATAATCAGTTTATGCATTGCTTGTCTCCTTTGGTCCCGTGCCGACAGGTAAGCTGCGCTCTATGATGCCTCCGGCAAGGACTTCCATTCTGTCATTATAGAATACCACGGCCTGACCGGGCGATATGCCCGCCTGGGGCTCCGTGAAGGTTACCACGATGGATGCGCCATCCGCTGACAGATGAGCATCAACGGGCGGCTGCGTGGACCTGGTCTTGGCAAGGACACGCAGGCCGTCAAGCGCCGTTTCTTTCATGTAATTTATGCCGACTGCCACCAGCGCGCCGGCATAAAGCTCTTCCCGTTGTCCGGCGATGATCCGGTTGGAAGGTGCGTCTATAGCGGTTACATAGAGCGGTCGCGGCGACGCGATGCCGAGGCCCCGGCGCTGTCCGATGGTGTACCGGTGTATACCCCGGTGTTTCCCGATGACGGTACCCGCGCTGTCGGTGATATCGCCCGGTCCGGGCAGTGCGCGCTGGCTGCGCTCAATGAATTCGGCGTAACGGTTGTCAGGTATAAAGCATATCTCCTGGCTCTCCGGCCTCTCTGCCACCGCGAGGCCGCGCGCCTTTGCCATCTCCCGGACCGCGGCCTTCGTGAAGCCGCCGAGGGGGAAGAGGATGTCCGACAAAGCTTCCTGGGAGAGCATGAACAGGAAATAGGACTGGTCCTTAATGGTCTCACCGCCGCGGGTGACGAAGTATCTGCCGTTTTCAGCCCTGCCGATCGCCGCGTAATGCCCGGTGGCGATTTTTTCGCACCCAAGCTCGCGGGCGCGCCTGAGAAGGAGGTCGAACTTGATCATGGCATTGCAGCGGACGCACGGGTTCGGCGTCCTGCCGCGGAGATATTCTTCACAGAACGGCTCCACGATCAGGCTTGAGAATTCCGCCTGTAAGTCGGCGACGTGGAAGGGTATGCCGAGGGATTCGGCGACGGAGCGGGCAGATTCGATGCCGGAGGGCCCGCCGGGCGGGCCGTAATGATGCGCCACCAGCCCGGCAGAAAGTTCGGCCGTAATGCCCATGACATCGTTGCCGGCCTCTTTCAGTAAAACGGCGGCCATTGACGAGTCAAGCCCGCCGCTCATTGCCACAGCTATCTTCATTGCTGTACGCCCTGCCAGTCTTCAAGAAACCCCTGGCAGGTGCCTCTCCTTTGAAATTCGTTTTCTATCGCCTTATGGACCGTGCCCTTGAAGAGGCCCCAGCGCGGCGCCACAAGGGTGGTCTCCTCCCGGTCTCCCATAAGGCGGTGAATGAGTACGCCCGGCGGGATTCGCTCGATGAAATCGCAGAGCAGGGAAACGTACTCGTTCTGGGAGAGCGGCTTCATGCGGCCGTCCCGGTACCACTCCTCGAGCCCGGTGCCGCGTATGACATGGAGGTGATGGAACTTGACCCCGGAGACCGGCAGTCCCCGAAGAGTACGCGCCGTTTCCATCATGTCGCCCCATGTCTCTTCGGGGATGCCCAGGATGAGATGGACGCATACCGGGATCCCCCGGGCGGCTGCGCGCATTACGGCACCGGCAGTGTCGCCATGAGAATGCCCGCGCCGCAATAATGCAAGACTTTTATCATGGTAGGTCTGCATGCCGATTTCCAGCCATAGCTCGAAGCCGGGCCGTGCGTAGGACGCGACCATGGCGAGGACCTCGTCCGGGAGGCAGTCCGGCCGCGTGCCGATCATAAGGCCGATAATGTCCCTCTGGCCGACCGCAAGATCGTACAGCTCTTTGAGACGGGGGAGAGGCGCGTAGGTGTTGGTGTATGCCTGGAAATATGCGATATATCTGGTCGAGGCATCGGCGCGCTTGAAGTTGCCGCGCGCCCTCTCGATCTGGTCAGGAATGGGCATTGTTCCGCTCATGCCGGGTGTTGCAGAACCGTCTTCCGAGCAGAAAATGCACCCTGAACCGGCGATCGTTCCGTCCCTGTTGGGGCACGAGAGGTCCGCGTTGATCGGGATTTTCAATACCCTGCAGTTATACTTGTTCCAGAGATAGTCGCTGAAGGAGTTGTATGGCTTCCCGTCCGGTCCGTGTTCGTTACAGCGCTCTGTCTTTCGTGTCATGCGAGAAGTATGAGTTTTTCAAATACTGCTGGTTCTGGTACAGTCCTGGATTAAGAGGCACGCTGCTTACGTACCTGGCGCTGACGATGTTCAGGTTCCTGTCCAGGTTAACGATGTAGATGCCGGTGCCGAACCGGACGTGGGATACTTTGGTTTTCCAAACTGCAACCCGTTTCTTCTTTTTGCCTTTGCCGGAGGATCTGTAGTATTTTGACCTGGTTACGATTTTACCGTTTTTAAACGATTTGACCAGCTTCCCGAGTGTCTCTTCGTCAGGATCGAGAGCAAGCTGGATGGCAGTTTCAAGGCTCTGATTCTGTTCTACGGGAAGGATGATGCTCCGTCCGAGGGGTGCCCGTGCGATAAAGGACGTATAAAAGGTTCTATTTACCGGCTTGACGTCGACCGCGGCTGGTTTAATATCAGCCGTGGCCGGTTTGGCCGGGGTCGTGGACGCCGCGGTAGTACGCAGCTCATGATGGTAGCGGTCCCGGAGTCCTGCGAAGATCGGCGCGCTCTGGAGCGAGCGGCGGGCGAGCCAGAAGTACTTCCGCGCCAGCTTGTTTTTCTTATGACGCTTGTATTTCTGCGCCCGGGCATAGTAATTGCAGGAAGTGACCAGGCTGTTCTTCACCGAAGAGAAATACCAGGTATGCTCCCGGTACTTGCTGCCCGAGTATTTTTTCTCCATCTCGCGTATCACCCGGATGCTGCTGGCGGTGTTGCCTGTCTTGATGTAATACACGGATAAACGCGCGAGCTTAAGAAGATCGATCCGATCCGTAGACGGATCGCCCGTTTTTTTGACGGAGAATCCGGAGATGTCAACCCCGAAGACCTCATCCACGGTTTCAAGAAGGGCGGCGTACTGGGAATCGACGAGCTTCTGGATGAACTGCGGGTCGCGCAGCTTTTTTTCCTCTTCCGGGTTGGAAATGAACCCCGATTCATAGATGATCGAGACCGGGAAGTCGACGAAGTAGCAGAACCGGCTGTCGCCGACCGCTCCGAATCCCCAGCTGTTCGGGGTAAATCCTTTTGAAACAAGCGTTTTTTTCAACTTGAGGGCATAGTTATACGAAAATCCGCTTGCATCAAGCTTGTTATATAGTGTGAGAAAACCCTCATACGTGTCCTTTACGAAGCGGAGTACTTTCCATCCATATCCGTTGCGGGTGATGTGTATGCCCGGCAGATTTACACGGCCATCAGCCTTGTGGAGCACGGAGATGTTATTCAGGTGTTCTGATATGATGATGAAGGCGCCGGCCCTGTCCGCCATCTCGACCGTCGTGCTGAAGGGGATGTCGCGGTAGGTATCGCTCTTTCCCTTGAGGACATCGAGGTAGTCGTCAGTTGTCTTGATCTCGATGAAGCGGTTTTTGCTGAGGAGCTCGTACATTTTCCTGGAAATCTGTATGGAATAATACTCTTCCGGAAGGTTGGTGCAGCTCGTTCTCCGTGTTGCGTCGCCTCCCTGCCATTGCCCGTTACGGAGCTTGCCGTGTGCGGGGTCGAAGAAAATGACCAGCTTGCCCCCTTTCTCTATGTTGTCATACAGGCAGGCGTAGGTCTGATCGATGCGGTTCACGATTTCCGCGATCCGCTCCTTCTGAGCTGCATTCTTTTCTGTATTCCATATGCTTTGTATTGTCTGCGTCTGGGGCCTGGTGAAGGGGCTTTCGGGTTGTGCGTGTACGATCGATCCCGCCATTATTATCGCAATTGTTAATGCAGAAATAATATACCTGGTTGCCATCTTCACTCTCTCAAAAAAACAGGACCTGTTAATCCTGAAATCTGTCGGCATTCATATTCACGTATGCCGCCGGGTAAAAAAATCATATGATATTCGAAACGACTTTTTATTAGCTAGCGTGATATCATGTTAACATCAAACATTAACACAATGTCGGATATTGTCCATGAAATAATGAATCCTAATAATAATATCGATTAATTTCAAGAAAATATTTGTTTTTTATTTGATTAAATATAAAAATTTATGTCTTGTGATATCAACTCGTTCGCAGTAGCCCACTCGTGGCGTTAGTCCCAGGAGCGTATTGGAATGAAACAGGCATACATTAAATACGAAGATCTTTCCGTTGAAATAAAAAATGAGATCAATCATTATCACAGGAGCATTGCCGCTACGGAGAGCGAGCCCATGCTTGATGAAACCGTCATTGAATGGTTTGAGAAGAAGTTCGATGAGTGGCTTATAAAAAAATACAGCGACAAGGGGGAGTCCAGCCGAAGAAAGCATTTCCGGCTTGATGTCGAGATACCCATTCGTATTATAGACACCCTGATAGAATCATCAAGCGAAGACCACCATGCACTGGAATTCGTCGGCAAGATCGTCAACATCAGCCGCGGCGGCCTCTATTTCAAGTATTCCAAAACGATCGAACTGTCGTCGATAATCAAGGTCATTATCGATTTCGCTAACGTCGACGCGGAATTAAGCGGGGTCGAGGCGCTTGCCATGGTCATACGGTCAGACAGGTTTGGGGATGATGATTTCGGGATCGGGATAATGTTCAGCAGCTTCTACGGGTCGGAAAAGGACAAGCTCGACCTTTTTATACTTAAAAACCTGTCCTATTATATGTATCCGGAATAGTTCCTCCCCGCTGTGAACCCTCCCTTTATCGCTGGGACGCTATATTCCTGAAATAGTTGACCATGTTTTTACGTGTGATATCGAAGTAAAACACATTATAGCGCTTGTGGTCGATCTCTTTTTTTACCAGCTGCCCGCTTCGGTCGATAAGACTCAGGATAGCGGCCTTTACGTTTCGGTCGCACTGGATGTTTTCTGCGGAAAGACTGCGCTCGAGCGAAACGAGGGCCCGGTTCGAAGCCCTGGTCCTGAGAGCGGCCATGTCGGCAAAAGCGTCCTTGGTCGTGACCATAACGACGCGGAAAAGGTCGTCGGTGATGAATCCTTCCTCGAGAAATCTTTTTTCGATATCGATATCCGTCAGCGGGAGATCGATCTCGCCGGAGCCGTTGTTCCGCGTGACTTCTTTGGAACAGGAAAGGGATGATAATACTGTGGTGATGCACACTGCGCACAGGGCCAGCCGTATCGTTATACTCATAACTTACCTCCTTGCTTCCGGTTTGGAGCCTTCCTGGATTGTTGCATCCGTTGCCTTGAGTATCTCCTCAAGCTTTTTCCTGAAACCGATGGTATACATCTTATATCCGACGACTATTCCGTTTGAATCGTTGTAGTAGGAGAAGACCGTTTTGCCGCCGCGGGAAAGCCCGCGCAGCCTGTCCATGAGCCGCGCACGGTGCGCGGCCATGTCAAAGTCTTTCCTGTTCCTGTCAATAATCCCAGATTTTTGCTGACTGTCAATAGAATAATTGACCAGGCACTCAAGCGCCATCTCCCTCAGATCGGCCTTTTTTGCCTTTTGCGAGGCGTTCTCCCTCCGGGCAACCAGGCCACGGGCGCTATCGTCCGGATCAAAGACGATCAGCGCCTGGAAGCTGTTGTCGTTGATGAATCCGTTGGTCCTGATGTCAAGCTGGTTTCTCACCTGCGCGTCGCAGGAGGGAATGGCCAGGAGGAGGATCGGAACCAGGGCTGCCAGCACATATGTACGATACGATTGCATGTTGGACCACACGATCAGTTGTTTTTCAGGGCGCTGATGATGTTGCGAATCTCGGACGCCCGTGGATGATTCGGTTTGACACTAAGCAGTTTTTCGAAATGCTGTAAAGCCTTTTCTTTATTTTTTATTTTCCGGTAGTAGATCATGCCCAGCTCCTCGTGCGCGTCGTAGAGAGAGCCGTCGGCCGCCAGCGATTTTTCGAAGGAGAGCGCGGCATCAGCGTAGTTCCCGGAATCACGGTACGCAATACCGAGAAAGAAGAGGGTTTGCGCGTCACCCGGTTTGATGCGGAGCGCCGTCTTGTATTCCTCGATGGCGGGGGCATACTGTTTGGATTCCCGGTATGCGTTTGCCAGGTTGTGGTGCGCGGTGAAGGACTCCGGGTTCTGGCTTGCGGCGGTCCGGTAGAGACCGATTGCTTTTTCGTATTCCCCTTTCCGGGAATAAATCGCGCCGAGATTGATGACCGCCTTAATGTCTTTAGGGTTGAGGTCGATCGCTTTCCGGTAGCACTCGGCGGCTTTTTCGTCGTTTCCAGCCGCATCGTAGGATTTGCCCATCTCGTAATAGGAGGCGTAATCGTCCGTCTTCACACGGAGGGCCCTGGTGTACATCTCGACCGATCGGGAGTAGTTTTTCTGTACGTAGCTGACCAGCCCGAGGTTGAAGTACGCCTGGTAGTGGTCCGGGTCAAGCTCGATCGCGCGTTCGTAGTAGCGGACGGCCTTGTCGTATGCCTTCATTTCGTGGTAGGTCTCGCCCATCTTGAAGTTGGTGTCGGGATTATCGGGACGGCGCTCGTAATCCTTCGAGAAATACTCGAGCGCCTTCTGCGTTTCCTTGCTTTCCAGGTAAACGTCGCCGAGGTTGAAATAGGCGCGGTCGAGCGACGGGTCCTGCTCGATCGATGTCTTGAAATCGCTGATGGCCCCAGATTTTTCCTTCAGCTTCATGCGGCACAGGCCCCGGGAGTAATATGCTTTTGCAAACGTCGGCTGCACCCGTATGGCATTGCTGAACGATGCGGACGCAGCGCCGTATTTCTGCTGAATATAATAGACCAGCCCGAGGTGGTAGTAGGAGTCGGCGTGTTTCGGGTTTGCGGCAACGGCCTTTTCGAAGGCATCGGCTGCCTGGTCGTACATTTTTTTACTGTAATAGATTCTGCCCAGCCAGTACCAGGAGTGATCGTCTTTCGGGTCCGCCTCTATCGCCTTCCGGTACGCCTCGATCGCCCCTTCATAGTCTTTTGCGGCGCGGCGCTGGTCGCCGATGAGCCGCCAGTCGGAGCCGGGCTTTTTCGGCATATCTTCCGCGGCGGACGTTTTCTCTCCCGGTCTGTCGGAGAGTCCGTCGGTGCCGTCCGTTCCGCGCCGGTCCGCCGTCCCCTCGATTTTATCGGTATCGCGCGTTGCGGGCTTCTCTCCCTTGAGCTTGCGCAGGGCGGCATCATATTTGTCCCTGAGGTTTTTATCCTTTGAATTGTACTCCAGCGCCGCGCGGTAATACTCGACGGCCGCCGGCCAGTCCTCCTTCACCGCATGGATATCGCCCAACCGCTCGGCCGCCAGGGAGTCCGAAGGGTCGACAGCAAGCGCCTGCTTGAAGGATGCGATCGCGTCGTCGGTTTTTCCGAGCTTGAGCAGGTCTTCCGCGAGACCGCGGTGATATTTAGACCTCTTGGTATTGATCGAGATCGCCCGGGCGTGGTTCTTGCTCGCCGTGTCAAATTTTTTCATATCATAGTACAGGTTGCCGAGGTTGTAGTATCCTTCGGGGTCATCGGGATTCGCCTTGATCCCTTCCTCAAGAGCCGCGATGGCTCCCTTCGTGTCGCCTTTACGGAGCCTTGACCGGGCGATGTTCTGGTAGCTCTCCTGGTCTTTCGGCGCGACCTTTTTTGCCTTGCGATATTCCTCGAGCGCCTTGAGGTACTTTTCCTGGTCGTCATACACGTTCCCGAGCCGGTTGTAGGCCCCCGGCTGTGACGGGCGGAACTTCTTGGCGCGGTTGAAAATCTCGATCGCCCTGTCATAGTCTCCTTTCCGGGCGTAGGCATGGCCGAGCTCGATCAGGGCCTCGTAATTCTCGGGCTCATATTTCAGAGCTTTATTGTAATACTCAATGGCCCTGTCAAGATCGCCCATGGTTTTGTAGATGTTGCCGATCTGGATAAGGGCGTGGATGTCCGAGGGATCCGCTTCCAGAACCTGGAGGTACGCCTCGATCCTCTGCAGCCGCTTGTCCTCGATATCGCCCGCACCGGGACCCCGGGTGAGCATCGTTATCAGGACTACTGCCGCTGCGATCACGAGCAGGATCAGCAGAGCCCCGCCGATTATGTACTTTCTTTTGTCGTTGTAGTATCGCATCGTTTCCTCTTACAGGTCGTCATCCATATAAATATCTTCAAGCTTGCGCTTTGTCTTTTTCGATTCGTGGCCGGCTTCCTGGTCGGTAGACTGGTGGATCGTTTTGTCGATCGTCATGCCGCCCAGGAGCAGGGCCTCCTCGATGGAGATGTCGCTGCCGGGCGGCGGCAGAACGAAGTTCGGGTCTTTTAAAAGCTCAATCGCGCGCTTGATCCGGTCATACTGCGGATCGTCTGGGGCCAGGCCGATATAGGTCTCCCAGTTGTGAATAGTGGCGGCCTTGTCCCTCTTGAGCATCAGACAGGTCAGGCCCAGGTGGTAATATGCGAACTTGAGCTGTGTATCGGTTTGCAGGGCTTTATTGAAATATGAAATCGCCTGGTCCCCGTCTTTTTTATAGTAATAGATCTGCCCGAGACGGAAGTAATTTTCGCCCGCATCAGGGTTAAGGTCAATGCTCTTCCGGTATAGGTCCAGCGCACCGTCATAGCGTTGTTTTATAAGAAAGATGTCACCCAGGTAGGAATAGGCGATGGCATTTTCCGGTTCCCGGTCAATGACCTGCTGCAGCAGGGACTCGGCCATATCGAATTTCTTCTGGAAAAAATAGGAGGTCGCTTTACGGAACATGTCGTCGGCAGTGTCTTCCTGGGCAAGGGCGGGGTAGAATCCCGTGCAGACGCAGGCGAGCATCACTGATAACAGCATGCGCGTAAAAGGACAACAGTCTGGCTGCGCGGCCGGGCTTTTACCGGTTGTATCCGGGTGTCGGGAAAGCATTGATTTCGTAACTTTCTTGTTCATGATATCAGTTAGACAAAATAATCTGGAAATTGCAATTTATTTCATGGAAAATTTTGCCGGAGAAGGCCATTTATTATATTCGAAGGACGCGCATCCACCGGTATGGCCTGTCAGTTGTCCCTTGTGCTCACGATAACGCATTCAATGCCTGATTCGCGAATCATCTCCTCGGCAAGAGGGTCCTTGTACGGCGATTTGCAAAATATCTTTTTAATTCCGGCATTGATAAGCATTTTAGTGCAAATCGAGCAGGGCTGGTGGGTGACGTAGATTACGGCGTCTTTGATCGAGGCGCCGTGATATGCTGCCTGGATGATCGCGTTTTGCTCCGCGTGAAGGCCGCGACAGAGCTCGTGCCGCTCCCCGGAGGGGACGTTGTACTTCGTACGGAGGCAGGTTTCCGGGGTACAGTGGGAGATATCGGTTGGCGCCCCGTTGTAGCCCGTGGCGAGAATGCGTTTCTCCTTCACGATGATGGCGCCCACCGAACGCCTGATGCAGGTCGATCGCGTGGCCACGTCCTCGGCGATTTTCATGAAATAATCGTCCCAGCTTGGCCGGTCGGTCATTGTTCCACCTCGTACTTGAATGTTAATGATGTTGATACCGGTTGCTCGGTGTGTATCCGGACCTCGGCTTTCAGCGGCAGGTAGGGTCTACGGGAAAGGAAAAGCGATTTTTTACCTTCTACCAGGCGCTCCGGGTGGCTTTGCGCGTAAAACATGAATTCGTGGTGATCAACCGATTCTTTCTGAACGTTCGATTCGCCGGGCTTGAGCGCCAGCGCAGCGATGTCCCGGCCCATCGGTACGGTGATGATGACGTCCTGTCCGCAAAGAACGACAAGGTCAGCCATGCCGCCGGTAAAGCGGAGCGAGAGGGGGCCGTCACCCGATGACCTGGTCGAGAGGTAAAAGATATAACTGCCGGTATTATTCATATGCGACATGGATAACCTGAAGGATGCGTCGCGATAGTTGAACGACGAGGTCAGATATTCCTGTCCCGGTTTGTTCTTGTTGTAATAGAGAAAAAGCAGCGCGATGATTGCGAGGTTAATGATGATGAGGCCGGCCGAGACTTTTTTTTTCTTGCTGCTTTCCCGGGCGTTTTCCTGGGACCGGAACCTTCTCAGCGTCTGCTCGCGTATGGATTCCCCGGTAGGCTGTTTTTCCTGCATCGATGACCCGGATTGTGTTGGAATAAAAAACGTATGAATTGATAATTCATACGTTCATGGCACATGTCAACAATTTATTTTATGGCCGGAGGAGGGCCTGCCGGCGCCGGGATTACAGGCTTTGTTCGAGGTCGCGGATCCCCTGCAGGATGATATTGTATTCTCTTGAATCGGCTGAAAACGAGTCAAGATACCGCTTGAAATATTCTATCTGCTCGTGTTTCCATTTGTTGATATCGTGCTTTTGGATCGTCATGATAATTATCCTCCGGCGTTGTAATCGCTTTTATTATTCTCGGATGGTAGCGGGATAATCTTGAGTGGAATATTGAAAAAAGAAGGCGGCATCTTTCGATGCCGCCTTCCGGTATTCTGGCTTTTTCCCCCGCGAATTATTCGCAGAGTTCGAACATTGCCGCAGCGCCCATGCCGCCGCCGATGCACATGGATTCGATACCGTACTTGGTCCCGGTCCTTACCATGTTGGCAACGAGAGTGGCGAAAATCTTGGAGCCGGTGCATCCCAGCGGGTGGCCGAGTGCTATGGCGCCGCCGCTGATGTTGATCCGCTTCTCCGAAGAATCGGCCGCCCAGTATTTCTTGTCAGCGATGCCAAGCTGCTGCGCACAATAGATTGCCTGTGACGCAAAGGCCTCGTTGAGCTCGAAAATCAGGCTTTCGGTCTGGAGCTTCTTCAGGTCCCAGCCGACCAGCTTGCAGAGCTTCGGAATCGCGTACGCAGGGCCAACGCCCATTTCGTCCGCCTTGCAGCCGGCTACGGTATAGCCCACCAGCTTGACGAGGGGCTTCATGCCGTATTTCTTCACAGCGTCTTCGCTCATGATGATCGAGGCAGCCGCGCCGTCGGTGGTCTGGGAAGAGTTACCCGCGGTGACGGATCCGGTGGACGAGAAAGCCGGCTTCAGCTTTTTCAGGCCGTCTATCGTGGTTTCCGCCCTGACGCCGTCGTCAAAATCCTGTACGAACGTTTCCCGTACGATGGTGCCGTCCGGCTTTTCAACGAACTTGTCGGCCGTGGTGGGGACAATTTCCGTGAAGTATTTGTTCTTTTGTGCGGCAGCCGCTTTCATGTTTGAATGATATGCAAACTCGTCCTGCATTTCGCGTGTTATCTTATAACGGTTTGCCACGTTTTCAGCTGTTACGCCCATGGACATGTAGACATCCGGTTTTTCCTTCGCCCAGTCGGCCAGCGGCCGGGGGAGGTTGCCGCCCATCGGAACGATCGACATGGACTCGCAACCGCCGGCCATGTTGACTTCGGACCATCCCGCCATGACTTTCAGGGCGGATATGGCTATCGACTCAAGTCCGGATGAGCAGAAACGGTTTACCGTAGCGCCGGAAACTGAATCGGGGAACTTCGCGATCTGAAGGGCGACGCGTCCCAGGTTCAATCCCTGTTCTGCTTCGGGGAACGCGCATCCAAGCATGAAGTCGTCGATGGCGGCCCTGTCGAGTTTGATCCGGTCAACGGCGGCGTTCATCGCCTGGACGATGAGTTTTTCCGGCCTTGTTTGAGCAAGGGCACCTTTGCCGCGGCGGCAACCGGGTGTTCTTACTGCACTGACTATATAAGCATCTCTCATATGTTTCCTCCTGTATTCAATTTTGTTGTTACATCATCAACGGCTTGCCGGTGTTCAGGATATGCTCGGCCATCTTCTGGGTTTCTTCAGTCTTCCAGAGGTCGACGAACGCTTCCCGCTCGAGCTTTGTGAGATACTCTTCGGAAACGAGCTGTCCCTGCCGCGCTTCTCCGCCGGACATACAGTAGGCGGCCTTCTTCGCGATGAACTCCATGTGTTTCGGTATGTAGCCGCCGGAGCGCATGTTGAGCATCTCGGCCCAAATCATCCCCTGGGCTTCCTGGCCCATGGCCGGATATTTTTTCTTTGCCGGGGGAGCATAGCCGTCATTGACGAGTTTTAGGCACTCTTTCTTCGCTTCGCCTATGAGGTTGTCCTTGTTGAAGACGATCCTGTCAGTCGCCCGCAGGAAGCCGTTCTTCCGGGCTTCAGCCGCTGACATGCTGACCTTGGCCTGTGCCACGCACATGAATGCAGGTATGAAGTATGCTGCATAGTCGGCAAGCTTGACGCTGGCCGGAACTGACGCCATGTACCGCTGCCACAGGTGGATCATGCCGCATCCGCCGGGTACCAGACCCGCGCCGATCTCGACGAGACCCATGTAGAGTTCAGCATGAGCAACGATCTTGTCCGATGCAAGGCAAAGCTCGCAGCCGCCGCCCAGGGTCATGCCGTACGGCGCCGCAACTATCGGAATGGGAGCGTATTTCATTCCCATGATCCCTTCGTGCACGTGCTTGATGAAGGCGTCGATTTCGTTGAACTTTTTGGCCTTGGCAAGGCTCAGCATGAAGCCGAGGTCACCGCCGGCCGAGAATGCGCCCGGGAAGCCGGGGGCCTGGTTGCCGAAAACGATGCCCAGCCCGTTGTCCTTGACGTAGTCTGCAGCGATCTGCATGAAGTCGACCATGTTCTTGTTAACGGCGTTCATCTTCGTATGGAACTCGATGTCGAAGATGCCGTCGCCCAGGTCGATAAGGGAAGCAGCGTCGTTGCCTTTGACGAATTTCTTGTTGGCCCTGAGGTTGGCCAGGTTGATCGCCATCGGGCTTGTCTCGATTTCCTTGTACTTCATGGTCTTAAGATCGAAGTACATCTTTTTGCCCTTTTCGATCTTGTAGAAGGTTTTTACCTTCTTGGTGATCATCTGCTGGATCTTCTTCGGGACCTTCATCCCTTCTTTCTTCATGCGGGCGACGGAGGCATTCAGTCCGATGGCGTCCCACGTTTCGAAGGGGCCCATTTCCCAGTTGTATCCCCACTTCATCGCGTTGTCGATCTCGACGATGGAATCGCATATTTCGGGGATGCGGTTCGCCGAGTAGATCAGGCAGCCGGCCGTAACCTTCCATGCGCACTGGGCGCCCTTGTCGGTACCGTTCACCATCGCTTTAATCTTGTCGCCGAGGTTCGTCGCTTTCTTGGCGGCAGCCAGGCAGGGGAAGTCCGGTTTTTCGAATGTTTCATATTCCAGGGTCTTGTAGTTGATCACCTTGTTGACTTTCTTCCAGTCGGGGGTGATTTCTTTCTTATAGAAGCCCTGTTTGGTCTTGTTGCCAAGCCACTTTTTCTCTACCATCTTGCCGACGAATGCGGGCAGTTTGAGGCCTTCGCGGGACTCGTCTTTCGGGCAGAGGTCATAGCAGTTGTTTGCAACATGTGAGAATGTGTCAAGACCGACCATGTCAGCGGTCTTGAAGGCGGCCGTTTTCGGACGTCCCATCGGGGCGCCAAAGAGGGCATCGATCTCGGGAATGGTCATGTTCATTTCCTGCATGACCTGCATGGTGTACACCATGGAGTAGACGCCGATGCGGTTCCCGACGAAGTTCGGGCTGTCATTGGACCAGACGATCCCTTTGCCCAGGATCCTCTCGCCGAAATCAGCCATGAAATTCAGGATTTCTTTTTTAGTTTCTTTGCCCGGTATGAGCTCGAGCAGGTGCATGTAACGAACCGGGTTAAAGAAGTGCGTTCCGAGGAAGGCCTCTTTGAACGCTTTGCTCCGGCCCATCGATATCTTGTTCAGCGGAAGGCCAGACGTATTTGTGGAGACGATTGCGCCTTTCTTCATTATCTTTTCGATCCGGGCGAAGAGATCCTGTTTTATTTTCAGGTTCTCGACAACCACTTCGACGATCCAGTCGCAGTCAGCGAGCTTTTTGAAATCGTCTTCCAGGTTTCCGATTTGAACGAGTGCTGAATCGACACCCTTGTCAAAGAAAAGGGCCGGTTTCGATTTCATAACACCGTCTAAGCCAGCCTGTACGATCCTGTTCCTCGCTTTTGGATCTTTCTTCTCATCGTCTTTAAGATCGAATGGAACAATGTCCATCAGCAGCGTAGGTATCCCCGCGCTGGCACACAGAGCAGCAATACCTCCACCCATTATGCCAGAGCCGATAACGGCTACTTTTTGGATCCTTCTAACCATAGAGACCTCCTGTTTAAGTCTGTTTTTAAATATATTTTTTTGGGAGAAAAGGTGTATCTGAATTATTTGCAGAGCAAAAAATAATCTTTTCTCCGAACAACTTGAACATCCGACGCATACTTCTAAAAAATGAAAGTATGTTTCTTTTAGGTCAATCATTATTTGATTGTACAAAATGTCAATATTTATAAGATGTCTAAAACAAAAATGATTGTAAAAAGTTTGATTTTTTTTAGCCTGAAAGGGCTTTCCGTGTTGAACGCGAAATCATGAAGATCACACGCTGCTCGGGACAGGGTGACTGCTCGCTTGAAGGCCGTGCGGCAGAGAGTGTCTTCTTCAATGCAGACCGGGTCCAGGGTGAATAGTCAGTCATCGTTTATTGAAATTTTAAACCGGGCCGGTTGTAATTCGGTTGACAACGAGGGAGTAAATTCAAAAATGGATTGAGAAAACACTGGCGCCGTACCCAAGTGGCAAGGGAGAGGTCTGCAAAACCTTTATGCAGCGGTTCGAATCCGCTCGGCGCCTCATATCCCGCCCAGGTGGTGGAATTGGTAGACACAAGGGACTTAAAATCCCTTGAACAATTTGTTCGTGAGGGTTCAAGTCCCTCCCTGGGCAATCTGCCTCCTAGAGCGGGAACTTCATGACAGCCAGCTGTTTCGTATTCCGTATCAAGTCCATTATACGGGGCTTGAGATACTCTATACACTCTTTTACGTCAGAACTATAGTGAAAAATCTCCAGGTCATGCGGCTCGATAAACCCGTATTCCGCAAGCTTGTCGAAGTTTACAACCTCCCTCCAGAACGATTCCCCGAACAGCACTATCGGGAAATTCATCTTTTCGAGTTTCCGTGTCTGGACCAGGGTCATGACTTCAAACAGCTCGTCCATGGTACCCAGGCCTCCGGGAAATATGATAATTGCCTTGGCCTGGTAGACGAACCACAGCTTGCGCATGAAGAAATAGTGGAATTGAAAGCTGAGCTCAGGCGAAATATACTTGTTGGGGCTCTGCTCGAAGGGGAGCTCTATGTTCAACCCGATGGTGAGGGCTCCGGCCCGCTGCGCCCCCATGTTTGCGGCCTCCATGATGCCGGGACCGCCTCCGGTGCATATGTAAATGGGGTTCCCGGTCTCGCGCTCGATTTCGGCATTGAGGCTGGCCAGCTCGAAGGCGAGGTCTGCCGCGGCATGGTAGTACCGGGCGGTATCATGCTTGTCGTTTTCAGGGTTGATGCGGGCGGACCCGAAGAATACGACCGTATGCCTGATGTTGAGCTCCTTGAAGCGTTTCTCGGGCTCCATGTATTCGCTCATGATGCGGATGGCCCGTGCCTCGCGGGAGTGAAGAAATTCACGGTTGTCGAATGCCCGGATGGGGAACCTGTCTTTCATTGATACCGTTTTTTCCGCTTCATGTTGAAAATGGTGCCGTCCGAGCTCTCGGAAACGGATTGAGAGAGCACGCACTCCTTGTCGATCATGTCTATGGTGACCGCGTCCATGAAGTTGAGGATGATCTTGAGGCCGGCGCCGATGCCCCGGAGGGGAATTTCACGCCCGTTGAGCCGCACCTTGATCCTGCATTTTTCGGATTCAGTCGCGTAGCTGATGATCTGGTTGATGTAGTTCCGCGAACCGGCCCGCGGCGTGGAGTTGAGGATGTTGAAAATATCAAACCCCTTTCCGTGGTCTATAATGGTGGCGTCGAACAGCTCGTTTGTTATGGTATACCGTACTGTTATATCGCGCAGGTCTTCAGTGCCGGTCTTCAGTGTGATGCTCTCGTTCGTTTTCATGGTTTCCTGGATGGCGTTCGTCAGCGCCTCGTCCAGTGAAAGGACGATTTCGTCAATCTCGTCCTGCTTGTAATGTACTTGTTTCAGGTCGTACATCAAATGCTCGATGACCTCGGGGACAACCGAGGTATTGGCGGAATAGCTGTTCAGGAAATCGATATGTTGGTTGGTCTTCATACGATATTATGCATACCGGCGATCGATGATTTTACACCATCAGAATTTAATGAAAAAAAATCAATTATTAATTTATTCGGCACGCAATATTCACCGATTTACATCAATTTTTTCTCCACGGGGTACGGGCCGGGATAAAAAGCGGCGGTTCCGGGGATTGCTGGAACGTCTTTCTGGTAATTAATCAAGGCAACGAATGTATCTATGCATGCCCGGTGCGGTAATTTTGTACTTGCGCCCGGACAAGGCAGGGATGGTATCATGTCCAGTAATATTTTTTTCAAAGGTGAAGCGATGAAATTGTATACTAAAATCTTCATTATCATTATAATAGTGACGGTGGCGGGCTGCGCAAAAAAAAGGTACGATAGTGAGGCGTTGTCATTGTTGAAAGACATGAGTCTCGAGCGGAAAATTGGGCAGATGATAATGGTGGCCGTGCCGGGAACGGGGATGAATGCCGATATCCGGGCCATTATAAAGGGCTACCTCCCCGGGGGCGTCATCCTGTACGGTAAAAACCTCACTACTCTTGAAAACAACAGGCGTTTTATTGGCGAGATGCAGGAGGCCTCAATGCTGGGCTCCGGCATGCCGCTCTTCGTGTCCGTCGACCAGGAAGGAGGGCGGGTGATCCGTTTCGTCCCGGGAGTGACGCAGTTCCCCGGTACCATGGCCGCGGGAGTGTGCGGTGACGAGGATCTTGCGTATCGGTGGGGGCGGATCCTGGGTCTCCAGATGCGCATGACCGGCGTCAACATGAACCTGGCACCGGTGCTGGACGTAAACAACAATCCCCGAAACCCCGTTATCAATACCCGATCCTTCGGATCAGACCCCCGGCTGGTAGCAGACCTGGGCGCGGCGTACATCGAGGGCTTGCAGGAATCCCGCTGTATTGCCGTGGGCAAGCATTTTCCCGGTCATGGGGATACGGACAAGGATTCCCACCTCACGCTGCCGGTAATACACTACGATATGAAGAGGCTGGAGAGCGTCGAGCTGGTCCCGTTTAAAAAGGCGATCAGGTCCGGGGTCGACGGCATCATGACGGCGCACATTGCGTACCCGGCGATCCTGGGTACCGATGAGCCCGCGACCGTATCGAAGAGAATGCTGACCACCCTGCTGCGCACGGAGATGGGCTTCAGGGGCCTCGTGATAACCGACGACATGGAGATGCATGCCATATCCCGGCGCCAGGACATGGGGGAAGCCACTGTCAGCTCTGTCCTCGCAGGCGCGGATGTCATTCTCATCAGCTCGCATGAGGGGAACATTCCGGTTATTTACAACGCGATAAAAAAAGCAGTCATCGAGAAAAGAATATCAGAAGAACGGCTCAACGATTCCGTGCGGAGGATCCTTGAGGTCAAGATGCGGTATGGCATAATGACGGGCGAACCGGGGAAGCCGGCACTGCCGGAGTTTGTCATCACGGAAAAGGACCGGAAGGAGCTGGAAGGCGCGGGCGACGTCAATGCCGGGCTCTCGCGCGGGGGGCTCCTCTATTTCGGGCGCCCCGACCTTCTTCGGCCGGCACCGGGAACCGCCCGCGTGTTTGTTCCCATGAACCGCTTTCTCCGGGAGGAGCTTGCGCGCGTCCCGGCAAACGGCATCGCGGCGAGCCTCTCTGATGCGGCGCGCTTCGCGCCGAAGAAAGGGAGCAGGGCGGTGCTGTACGTGCAGATCGTGAAACCGGACCTTGCGTATCTCGATGCCGCGATACGGCTGTGCACATCGTCGGGTATGGACCTGGTTGTGCTGAGCAGCGGGAACCCGTTCCCGGTCACCGTCTCGGGCCTGGTGCATGCAGGGCTCCTGTCGTTCTCGGACACGGAGGAATCGAACCGCCAGATGGGGCACTGCCTTAACGGCGAGTTCGAGCCCAGGACCGGCGGCACGCTCCAGCTCGGCCTGCAGAAGATTGAATGAGCGGCGGCATTTACATCCATATACCCTTCTGTCGAAGGAAATGCGACTATTGCGGCTTTTACTCGGTGCCGGCCGGCGGCGGAGCGGTGCCGGACGCGTTTATAAAAAAGCTCCATGATGAAATGCGGGAACGGCTGTCGACCCGCGTTCTGCCGGCCGCGGACACTGTTTATTTCGGCGGAGGGACGCCGTCCCTGCTTGAGCCGGCCCAGGTTGACGGCATGCTCCGGCTTCTCGAAGGTCTCGTCGCGATTGCGCCCGGCGCGGAAGTGACAATGGAGATGAATCCCGGCGACCTGTCGCGGGAAAAGCTGGAGGAATACGCGCGCGCGGGAGTGAACCGCTCCGTGCTCGGGGTTCAGACCCTGTCCCCGCGGCTTCATGGCCTGATAGGGCGGTCTGCTGACGTATGCACCGTGAAGGAACTGGAGCTTTTTTTCGGGGTGCCGGGTTTCGTTCACTGCGTGGACCTGATCGCGGGCATACCCTCCCAGACCGCTGACGAGCTTACCCGTGACGTGGAAAGCATTGCCGGTTACCGGCCGAAGCACATTTCAGCCTACCTTCTGTCCATTGAGAAGAAAACGCCGCTGGCTGATCGCATCTCCTCCGACGCGGCTCTTGAGTCGGAACAGGCGTCCTGCTTCGAGCTTCTCTCCTCATTGCTGAAGCGTCACGGCTATGAGCGGTACGAGATATCGAATTACGCGATACCCGGCTATGAGTCGCGTCACAACATGAAATACTGGAGGTTCGAGCCCTATATCGGCTTCGGTCCGGGCGCGCACTCCTTCCTGGACAACGAGCGCTATATAAATACGATGTCGGTCGGGGAATATGTCGGGGCAGGACGCTTCATGCTGGAGCATGACGCCAGGACTGCGCGTTCCGCGGCAGTTGAATACCTCATGACCGGGTTGCGGCTGCTGCAGGGGATTTCTCTGCGCGCGCTGGAGGAGCGTCTCTCGTTCCGGCTGCCGGGACCGGTCATGGAGAGGATCGGTAAAGCCGCCGGCGAGGGATTGGTCATCATCGAAGACGGGAGCCGCGGACGGACGATCCGCATCTCGGAGCGCGGCCTGATCCTGGCGGATCGGGTGATTTATAACCTTGTAGAACCGTTGCTCTGAATGCGTTAACAGGATGAGGTTTGTATATTTTTTTATATGCTCGTTTTGTCATTCCCGCGAAGGCGGGAATCCAGAAGCCGACACGTTACAGTATCATGAGGTACACACGATCGTTTAAATATGCTTCATTGAATATGGATCCCCGCTGGAGTTCGTCCCGAGCTTGTCGAGGGGCGGGGATGACAGTGCGTCGGATATTGACTATTTGTTCCCGCTTCAATCCCGTATGACAAAGTACTTCTTGTAATTGTCATGCATGCGCCGGTAGTAGTCCTGGGCGTCCGTGTCGCCCACGGCGAGATAGTAATAGGCGAGGAGCTGGCTCGTACGTATGACGAACGTGTTGATGTCCCTTCCCTTGAGGCCTTTCGTGATCTCGTAATCGCCGATTTTCATGAGCTGGATCGCTATGTTCAGGTGCTGGATGAACTTGATGACGTCGTTCTTAAGCTCCTTGTTGTTGTTAAGCACCATCGAGGAGATCTTTTCCTGGTCCAGCGTGCCGGACAGGTGGAAGTATTTCTTGATCGATAGCATCGACGTGCTGACCAGCGCCTTGTTGTAGCCGATTTTCAGCCTGTTCCTGAGCATCTCGTATGCCTTGAGAATGTGGGTGTCGCTCTCCGGCATCTCGCGGTGCTTGGTGCGATAGAGCCCGAACGCGACCGTCTCGATCTCCTTGCAGTCGGAATCCGACTTGATGATAGGCGACAGCTTGTAGTAATTGTTAGGGTTTCGCTCAAGGATCTTGATGAAGACCTCGGCTCCCTTCATCGCCTCGGAATAGATATGGAGGGTGTTGGCGGTGAAGTCTTTCATCTGGAGGCATTTCATCCCCTCTATGATGAGGGGCGATTGGGCCGTGATGACCAGCGCGTCCATGTCGGGCTGGAAGTCCTCGGAGGTCCGTTTTTTTACCGGCTGGGCGCGGCGCACGGGCGGCCTGTCGTCTACGACGGGCCGGGGTGCCGGTTCGGCTGGACGCGGTCTTTCTTCCTCGTGTTTGTCATGGCCGTGCTCATCGAACGTGAAAAGGTCATCGGGCTCCTTTTTCTTCGGCCCGCCCGAAGGTTCCTCCTCGAACAGAGATTCAAATTCATCAAGCACCATCGCGGCGTCACTCCTTATAGACTATCTCATTACAATTATCGTGTTGATGATTTGTCAAGCCGGATTTGGAAACGTTATTCTCCTAACCTGCCACGGAATCCGCGGATTCCATGGCAGGGCCGTCGGATTGCACAATGCGGCCCGGTGAGGCGTATTGTTCTTGATTATTTAGCCCGTATGATCGATATTCATCCGGCTGGTAATATTTTTTCCTATTCCAGGAGCTTCCCTCATGAAAAAAGTCAAGATCGTTCTCCTCGTGCTGATCATATGCGGCGCCGTGGCGCTTACACTCTATCTGTTTGTCAGGATCCAGTTCGCTCGTTCGGTTGACGACCCGGATGGCGAGGTCGTGCTGAACGGTATTGCCGGGGAAGCGGTCATACGGCGGGACCGGCTCGGCGTTCCGTACATTGAAGCGGGCACCGAGCAGGACCTGTTTTTTGCGACCGGATACGCCACCGCCTCGGACCGCCTCTGGCAGATGACATTGATGAAAATGGCGATGCAGGGAAGGCTTGCCGAGCTGTTCGGCAAGGACTATCTTGACATGGACATCTTCATGAGGAGCCTGGGCGTGGCCGGGCCGATCGATAATGCGCTGAGCGATCTCGACCCCGCGACACTGGCCATTCTTGAAAGCTTCGCCCGCGGGGTGAACGAGTATGTTGATACGCATCCGCGCCTGCCTGCGGAGTTTTTTCTCACCGGGCACCGGCCGGAACCATGGAAGCCGGTTGATTCGCTGTATGTTTTCGCCATGCTGAGCCTGAGCCTGTCCTTCAATTTCATCGAGGAGATCGATTTTATTAATGTCGCGGCGAAAACGGGCTACGAAAAGGCGGCCTGGCTGTTCCCTGTCTATCCTGACGAGGACCTGCCGTTCGACGAGGCGAAAAAGCTCTCCGAGCTGGCGCCCCGCAGCCTCAACACGCTGGCCGCCGGATGGGGCGGGCTCCGCGACCTGATGCGGCCGCTGGTGAGGGCCGGTATCCCGGCATCGAACAACTGGGCGGTGTCCGGCTCCAGAACGAAGAGCGGGCGTCCCATTGTATGCAACGACACTCACCTGGCGCTCATGATACCCAACGCCTGGCTCATGATCCATCAGAAGTGCCCCGGCTACGAGGCGGCCGGCGTTACCCCGCCCGGTATACCGTTCGTTGCGCTCGGTTACAACGGGCGGGTGGCCTGGGGCGCCACCATGGTGATGGCGGACAACCAGGACGTCTTTATAGAAAAACTTTCAACCATAAACGGCGTCACTCACTATCAACACAAGGGAGTGTGGGTCCCGGCCGTTTCCCGGACCGAAACCTTCAAGATCAAGGGTGAGAGCCCGTATGTTACACGGATCCTGTATACCGTGCACGGCCCGCTGGTCAACAGGGCGCTTGAAGGCATGCCGGTGCCGCCCCAGATGCCGGTCCAGCCGCTGCCGGTTAAAAGCGAATATGGCATCGCCCTTTCCTGGGCGCTGGGCAGCGGGAGCAAAACCATGAACGGGTTTCTGGCACTCTCGCGGGCCGGTAACATCGCGGAGGCACGCCAGGCGATGATGAACATTGAAAGCATTTACCTGAACATCGTGTACGGGGACGAGAAATCGATCGGATGGCAGGTCACCGGATCTCTGCCCAGGCGCGGGAAGGGGACCGGCCTCCTTCCGTCGCCCGGCTGGACCGGCGAGTACGACTGGACCGGGTTCCTGCCCGTGACGTCCAATCCCCATTCGGAAGACCCGGCGGAAGGGTTTATCGCGACCGCGAACCACCGGACCGTGCCAAGAGACTACCCGGTCAGGATAACCTCGAGCTGGTTCAACCCGGAGCGCGCGGAGAGGATACGCCAGGTTCTTGAACCGATGAAGGGTATAACCGTGAGCGACATGGAGAAGCTGCAGTTCGACCGCTATTCGCTCATGGCGAAGAAGATACAGGACATGCTGTTCAGGGGCGACTCATCCGGGCGCATTCTTTCAGCGATCGCCGCACTGGACGAGGATCACGCCGAGAACGCGCGCGAAGCGCTTGAGTTTCTCAAGCCGGAGCGGTTCAACGCGGTGATGAGCCCTGAATCCGCGTCGGCCGCGGTGCTCGGGGCCTTCATGCACACGGCCGGCCGCGGGATGTTCCTCGACGAGCTTGGCCCGGAGGGGAGCATCGCATGGGAATCGTTCCAGGACACGACGATGATGTCCTACTCCGGACAGCAGGACCATCTCCTCGGCAGGGAGGACTCGCCCTTCTGGGACAACGTGTCCACGCCGGAAAAAGAGACCAAGTGGCAGGTGATCGCGGAAGCGCTGGGTGATGCCGTTATCCTGTGCGAGGACCGTATGGGCTGGGAACGGAAAGACTGGCAGTGGGGCCTGCTTCACACCTATCACTGGCGCCATGATTTCACGAAAAAGCTCCCCGTGCTGCACGGCTATTTTAACCGCGGGCCGTATCCTGCCGGCGGTGACGGTCATACGGTGAACGTTGCGACGCCGGAATGGGGAACGAATTTTGATGTGGAAGAGATACCCGCAATGAGGCTGGTCGTCGATTTCGGGATGAAGGAGCCGGCCCGGCTCATCGGTACCCACGGCCAGTCGGGCAACCCGTCAAGCCCGCATTATGACGACATGCTTGACTACTGGCTGAGCGGAAAGAACCACCCGCTTCCCTTCGGAGCTGCGGCAGTGAAGGCGCAGTACGGTGACGTTCTGTTATTGAAGCCGGGGAAGAAATAGGGGCGTCATGCCGCGCCCGTGATCAAACAGCATCCCGTTCATTGATGATGTTCAGTAAAGACGCGTCATCCACCGCGAGAAGGGACGAAATGCGCTGCGGGACCGGAGATCTCAAACCGAGCGGCTCCTTGGTCGTGGGATGCTCGAACTCAAGGTAGAAGGCATGCAGGCAGATAGCCCCTTCAGGGAGGCGCTCAGGTGATCCGTAGGTGTGGTCCCCGACAACCGGCATGTCCATTGCCGCGAGCTGGGCGCGGATCTGGTGCTTGCGCCCGGTCAGGAGCCACACCATCAAAAGGGTGTAGCGTTCGTTTGATGTCACTGCCATGTATCTCATGCCGGCAGTTTTTACGTTTCTGCTCGAACCATCTGCCTGTTCGGAAAACCCGCGCCTGCGCACAAGCCGGTCTTCGCGCTCGATCCATCGCCCCTGCTCGATCGGTTTGTTGTCAACGAGGGCCAGGTAGAGCTTGGTCACAGCGCGGCCGGCAAACTCTTCATGAAGGCGCCGTGCAGCCTTGGAAGTTTTCGCGAACACGACCACCCCGGATACCTGCCTGTCCAGGCGGTGTACCAGTCCGCAGAAAACATTCCCAGGTTTGTTGTATTTTTTTCTTATATACTCCCTGACATGGTCCAGGAGGGAGAGGGCACCGCTGCTGTCCTGCTGAATGAGCATTCCGGCCGGTTTTTCAACCGCCACGAGATGATTATCTTCGTATAATATAGTTGGTTCCATGCTGTTTTTTTATGGAATAAAGTATCGATCAGGACTGAAAAAAGGGAACGTATTCCCATATAATCAGATCAAATCATTATTAATGAAAGTATGCTCCAGCTCAATAATAATAATAAAATCAGAATTTTTTATTGACTCAATGGGGCATAGTAAGTATTTTTTACATTAAATTATGAAGGGAAGGAGAATTCAATGAGAAAATTCTACCTGTTCGCAACGGCTCTTGTTTTTATCGCGGCTTTTACTGTTTCCATCTTCGCCAATCCGGCTATTATGAAGCAGCATGCGGGCAAGAAAAAAGACGGCAAGGCAATTAACTGCATGTATTGCCATGGCAATAACGCGAACCCGGGGATAGCCAAGAAGAGCGGCCAGAATAAAGCCCAGCTCATGCAAAAGCCGGGATGTAAAGGCCAGGGCTGCCACTAAAAAAAACTTGTAATTTATCAGGGTAGAATTAATAGTTGCACCAGCTTCCGCGCGAGCGTGGTGGAACTGGCAGACACGCCAGATTTAGGATCTGGTGCCGAAAGGCGTGGGGGTTCGATTCCCTTCGCTCGCATTATATAAATGCGGGAATAACTCAGTGGTAGAGTGCAACCTTGCCAAGGTTGAGGTCGCGGGTTCAAATCCCGTTTCCCGCTCATTGCAAAGAAGGCGGGGTCACATGACCCCGCCTTCTGGTTTTATCCGACGACCCGATATCCATCGACAATCGGCATTATGTTACACATTCCCGGCATTATGTAAAAAAATGTTTGACTCGAAAAATCACTATTAAATAGTTGATTAATTCGCCGAATGAACGGGAGCGACGCGCCGCTCGCACCGGGCATACGTTACACTGGAAAAATGAAACGAGGAACCTCATGCTCAACATAACTGAAAAGAAACTAGAAAATTCGAGAATGGAGATTCAGGTAGACGTACCCATAGAAAAAGTCGAGATAGAATACAAGGCCGCATTCAACAAGCTTCAGGGCTTCGTGAAGCTGGACGGTTTCCGTAAAGGCAAGGTTCCGCTGCACATGGTCGAAGCCCGGTTCCGCAAGGAAGCCGACCAGGAAGTTGCGGAAAACCTGCTACGGTCGGTTTTCCTTGAAGCAGTCGAGCAGAAACAGCTGACCCCGATCGACTATCCGAAATATGAATTCGCAAAGATATCCCGTGAAGAACCCTTCACGTTCAAGGCGGTCTTCGAGGTCCCTCCCACGATCGAGCTGGGCAAGTACAAGGGTTTGGCTGCCGACGAGCAGGTATGCACGCTCACCGAGGAAAACATACAGGCCGAAATCGACGCGATACGTGAACGGTTTGCGAAAACCGAGAAACGGGAGGAGGGCGCGCTTGTAATCAACGGCGACCTGGTAAAGATGAACGTACGGCGAATCGATGACGTCGAACCGGCCGAGCGGGACAAGGTCGAATTCAAGGAATACCAGATTGTGGTGGGCAAGAGCAAGGACGAATCGGCGCTTGACAAGTATATCATCGGCATGAAGGCGGGCGAGCAGAAAGAGGTCGACGTCAAGTATCCCAAGGACTACCAGATAGCAGACCTTGCCGGCCAGAAGGTCACCTACCATGTGGTCATAATCGAGATCAATTCCCTGGAATTGCCCCCGGTCGACGACGAGCTGGCGAAAAAGCTCGGGTACGAGACAGCCGAGGAGTTCAAGAAGAAGACAGCGGATTACCTGGAGAAGTACGTCACTGAGCGGACGAAAGGTGACGCCAAGGCTCAGATACTCAGGCAGATAGTCGATGACAGCAAGTTCGATATACCGGAATCGATGATTTTACGCGAGATGGACCATCTTTTCAAGAAGACCAGGGAGAGCGTGGGGTACTACTCGGACAATATCGAGGAGTTCGCGATGATCATGGGTCTTGAGAAAGAGGCGTTCCTCGAAAAACTGAGGGAGGAAGCCGCGCAGACCATCAAGACCACAATGACCCTTTCGGAGATCGCCAAGAAGGAAGAGATGAAGGTGGATGAAAACCGGTACCGCGAGGTGATCGAAAGTATCGCGAAGCGCAACAACAAGACCCCGGAAGAAATCGAAAAGATCGTGACCGAAAACGAATCGCGCGAGAACATCGAGACAGAGCTGCTGCTCGACGGCGCGATGGAGTTTATATACGAAAATGCCAAGGTGAAGAAGCTTAAGCCCATCTCCTTCGAGGAATTCGCCAAATCCAGGGCCAGAAGATAGTCAGCATCCACCGCCGGATATCACGCACGAGCATCGGGGTTTTTTAGGGTCTGTATCAATTAATTACTTGATATATGTCTCATTTTTTTTTATATTTTAGTACCGGTCATTCGTAATTAATGAGTAAGATATATATGAATGACAAAGATCGATTACATCCGTCGAGAGTGAAAATGTACATAAAGTGAAATACGGACAAGAAAATTTCCGGATAAGTTAAACAGAAAAATGAGATTATCAATCTTTTTTTACATATTGTTGAGTGGAAGTGTTTGCCGAAATTAATCATAGAAAACGCATGTAACTATATTAATTTAGTGGATTCTAAAAAAGATTTGGCGTATATTGTTACTAATGATTTGGTTGAGGTAGTGTAATCATGAGTTTAGTTCCCTTTGTAATTGAGCAGACGAGCCGCGGTGAGAGGTCCTATGACATATATTCGCGGCTGTTGAAAGACAGGATAATTTTTTTGGGCGAGGCGATCGATGATCACATCTCGAGCCTGATCATTGCGCAGATGCTCTTCCTCGAGGCCGAGGACCCGGACAAGGACATCTATCTTTACATCAACACTCCGGGAGGAATCGTGACATCGGGTCTTGCAATCTATGACACGATGCAGTATATCAAACCCGATGTGGCCACGATATGCATCGGTCAGGCCGCGTCCATGGGCTCTCTCCTTCTCGCCGCAGGAGCGAAAACGAAGCGCTCCGCCCTCCCGAACTCCCGGATCATGATCCACCAGCCTGCCGGCGGGTTCCAGGGACAGGCGTCCGATATCGAGATACAGGCGAAGGAGATCGTCAAGGTCAAGCAGCGCCTGAACGGGATATATGCCGCGCACACCGGTAACGCCCTGGACAAGATCGAGAAGGACATGGACAGGGACTATTTCATGTCGCCGCAGGAGGCGATGGATTACGGTCTGATCGATAAAGTGATCGAACGAAGCAAACAGTAAGGAGAAATCATGTCGTCAAAGAAGAAGGAAGAAACGGTACGGCTTAACTGTTCATTTTGCGGGAAAAGCCAGGACATCGTGAAGAAGCTGGTCGCGGGTCCCGACGTGTACATCTGCGACGAGTGCATCGAGCTCTGCAACGAGATCGTCGCCGAGGACCGGAGCAAGGCCTTCGAAGAGGACTTCCATAATCTCCCGAAGCCGAAGGACATCAAGGAAATTCTGGACAAGTACGTTATAGACCAGGACGAGGCAAAGAAGATACTCTCCGTGGCGGTTTACAACCACTACAAGCGGATATTTTCCAACAAGAATATAAAAAAGAACGAGGTCGAGCTCGACAAGAGCAACATCCTCCTCGCCGGGCCGACCGGCTCGGGTAAAACCCTGCTGGCCCAGACACTGGCGCGCATTCTGCAGGTACCCTTCGCCATCGCGGACGCCACGTCGCTTACCGAGGCCGGCTACGTGGGCGAGGACGTGGAGAACATACTCCTCAGGCTCATCCAGAACGCCGACGGCGACGTGAAGAAGGCCGAGATCGGCATCGTGTATATTGATGAGATCGACAAGATCTCAAAGAAATCGGACAACCCCTCCATAACCAGGGACGTGTCCGGTGAAGGCGTCCAGCAGGCACTGCTGAAGATCATCGAGGGCACGGTTGCGAACGTCCCGCCGCAGGGCGGGAGGAAGCACCCGCACCAGGAATTCATCTCGATCAACACGACCAACATCCTGTTCATCTGCGGCGGGGCCTTCATAGGACTGGACAAGATCCTCGAGAAGCGGATCGGCAACAAGACGCTCGGCTTTGGCGCGGACATCAAGTCGAAAAAGGAAACCGGCAAGGAGAACATCCTGAAGCAGCTCCTTCCCGAGGACCTTACCAAGTACGGCCTGATCCCCGAGTTCGTAGGCCGGCTCCCGGTCATCGCGGTGCTGGACGAGCTGAGCAAGGAAGCCCTGATACGGATCCTGACCGAGCCGATGAACGCATTCACCAAGCAGTACAAGAAGATATTCTCCTTCGAGGACGTCGAGTTGGAGTTCACCGAGGGCGCCATAGACGAGGTAGCCACACGCTCGATGGAGCGGGAGTCCGGGGCTCGCGGCCTTCGCGCGGTGCTCGAGAAGCTGATGCTCGACCTGATGTTCGAGATCCCGTCGATGAACAACATCGCCAAGATCATCGTGTCCCGGGAGATGGTCGCCGGCAAGAAAGAGCCGGAAATAATCTACCGCGAGGAGGAGAAAACGGCCTGACGCATGATGACGCCGCCTCACCCGGGGCGGCGGGTTTTTGTATCATCATGCGACATTCGGTTTCTAATTTACCAGAGAGGGCTCCCGCACCAGGCGTGCGGCGGGGGCCCCGGAAAGGGTTGCCATGAGAAAGACTGTAGATTTTACCAAGAATTATCCCCTTCTTCCGCTTCGTGACGTCGTTGTGTTCCCGCATATGGTCATCCCCCTCTTCGTAGGGCGCGAGAAGTCGGTCAAGGCCCTTGATAGCGCGATGAAGGGCGACCGCCTTATAGTGCTGGCGACGCAGCGTGACGCCCATGTCTCCGTGCCGGAGAAGGAAGACCTGTACGAAGTGGGCACAATGGCGGAGATCCTTCAGCTCCTGAAGCTGCCTGACGGCACCATCAAGGTGCTTGTCGAAGGCATAACGCGGGTGTACCTCTCCGAATTCATCAGCGGTGATGAGACCGTCGATGTAACCGTGCGCGACATCGAGCGTGAATCCGAGTCGGGCACCGACACCCAGGCGATCAAGAAGGCGCTCCTCGATACATTCGAAAAATACGTCAAGCTGAACAAAAAGGTGCCGCGGGAGGCGTTCACCTCCGCCGAGAGCATAGACGGCCTGTCGCACCTCTCCGACGTGATCGCGTCCCATGTGGAGATGAAGATATCCTACAAGCAGACGATCCTCGACACGGGGAACCCGGCCGAGCGCATTCAGAAGCTGATCGAGTTCATCAACGGCGAGATCGAGGTCATGTATATCGAGAAGAAGATACAGGGCCAGGTCCGCAAGCAGATGGAGAAGACCCAGAAGGAATACTACCTCAACGAACAGATGAAGGTCATCAAGAAGGAGCTCGGGCAGGGGGACGGCGAGGTCGACGAGATCGAAGAGCTTAAAAAATCGATCGAAGAAGCCAGCATGAGCCCCGAGGCCCAGGCCAAGGCTCTCCAGGAGGTGAAGCGCCTGGAGAAGATGCCTCCCATGTCCGCGGAATCCGCGGTCGTGAGGAACTACATCGAATGGCTCCGCGATGTCCCCTGGCACAAAAAGACGAAAGACAATCGCGATATAGAACACGCACTGGACATACTGAACGAAGACCACTACGGACTCGATGACGTGAAGGAGCGGATCATCGAGTATATTGCCGTCCGGCAGCTCTCGAAGAAGCTGAAAGGCCCGATCCTCTGCTTCGTCGGCCCTCCGGGCGTAGGCAAGACCTCCCTGGGCAAGTCGGTGGCACGCGCGCTGGGGCGCAAGTTCGTGCGCATGTCCCTCGGCGGGGTCAGGGACGAGGCCGAAATCCGCGGACACCGGCGTACCTACGTGGGCGCGCTGCCGGGCAGGATCATCCAGCTCATGAAGAAAGCGGGCACCGTGAACCCGCTGATTCTACTGGATGAAGTGGATAAGATGTCCATGGATTTCCGGGGCGATCCGTCTTCGGCCCTCCTCGAGGTGCTGGACCCGGAGCAGAATAACTCCTTTGTCGACCACTACATGGAAGTCAACTACGACCTGAGCCAGGTGATGTTTATCACCACGGCTAACGTGCAGCACAAGATACCGGCGCCTCTCCTGGACCGGATGGAACTGATCGAGATATCGAGCTACACGGAGCCGGAAAAGCTCAACATTGCGATCAATTTTCTGCTGGCCAAGCAGACCGAGGAGAACGGGCTTCATTCGGGCAATATCGAGTATTCCGATGAAGCCATGCTGTACACCATCCGCCACTATACCCGTGAAGCCGGGGTGCGGAGCCTCGAGCGGGTCATAGCCAAGGTCTGCCGCAAGGTCGCCCGCGAGGTCGTGCTGAACGGAGCGGAATTTAAAAAGATCATCACCGAACAGGTCCTTAACCAGTACCTGGGCCCGATCAAGTTCAAGTATGGCGTTAAGGAGATCAGCAACGAGATCGGTCTTGCCAACGGCCTGGCCTGGACGGAGGTTGGCGGCGACATCCTCAACATCGAGGCCATGCTTATAAAAGGGAAGGGCAAGCTTACCCTTACCGGCAAGCTGGGCGAGGTCATGCAGGAATCTGCGCAGGCCGCCTTCACCTACATCAAGGCGAACCAGCAGTTTTTCAAGATCAACGACGAGTACGTGCGGAATCGCGACATCCACCTGCACGTGCCCGAGGGAGCGATTCCAAAAGACGGGCCCTCCGCGGGCATAACCATGGCCGTGGTCATGGGCTCGCTGCTGTCAGGGATACCGGTCCGGTGCGACGTCGCCATGACCGGCGAGATCACGCTCCGGGGGAAGGTCCTGGCCATCGGCGGGCTGAAAGAGAAGATCCTGGCGGCGCACCGTGCGGACATCAAGCATGTGATCATTCCTATTGAAAACGAGAAAGACCTGGAAAAGATACCTGAATACGTGCGCGAGAGGATGATTTTCCATCCGGTCAACAGCATGGAGGAGGTCCTGTTCCTTGCGCTCGAGAACCCGGAGAAGTTCTTCAAGGACGAGAACAAGACCAGGATCCTGTACGACCGCTGGAAGGGCACCCTTGATGACTGGAAGGTCAAAATCACCGGGACCGTCGCGGAACCGCCGGGACCAGGTCCCATGTAAGAAAATCACAATGAAGGGGGCTTGTAGTAAGCCCCCTTTTTATTATTGCCGTGCGGACCTGTTTGTATGTCATCGCGAGCGCAGCGAAGCACCCTTCGACTTCGCTCAGGGATCACGTGGTTGCCGAGCGAAGTCGAGGCATGCTTCGTCGTCCCGATTCCATCGGGACTCCTCGCAATGACAGGTGTATCTCACTTTCTCCCGAAAACCACCACCATCCTGCTTGAATTTTCCTCATACGGCTCGGCTTTGAAGTTTGCATAGATGTTCTTCACGGTGAATCCCGCGTCGTCAAGGAAGCGGGTTATCTCGGCCGTCGTAAAGGTCCTCATGACGTGCCGGTCCCTGACGGTTTTACGCGCGCCGGCCTCGTCAATGGTGTACCGGTACGTTACTTCGACCACGGTCCTGCCGGTATCGTCCCGCATTTTGAAACCGCGCTCGCGACTGATGCTTGCCCCGTGAACATCGGTGACCGATACCGGGCTGATGTCCTTTTCCCTGATCTTCCTGATCGGGGGCGAGTTCCATATCTCCATTACGCCGATACCGCCCGGGATCATCGATGCGCGTATGCGCCCCAGCATTTCGTCGATCTCCGCGTCAAAAATAAGGTAGTTGAACGAGCCGAAGAGGCAGATGACCATGTCGAATGCGTTCGTGAAGGAGATGTCCTTCATGTCCGACCGGATGAACTCGATCCCCTCCGGGAATCGCCGGCGGGCGGTGAGGATCATCTCCTCGCTGACATCGATACCCGTGCACCGGAGGCCGGCTTTCGCGAGCAGGCCGAGGTGCTCGCCCGTGCCGCAGCCCAGGTCGAGGAGAGAGGCGCCCCTGCGGCCCCCGAGGAGACCGGCAATGAACGAAGCGTCCTGGGTGATGTCCCGGTGGTTGTTTTCTATTGCGAAATAGTATTCGGCGAGTTCATGATAGAGCTTCATTGTGACAGCTCGTAGAATTTTTCCTTAAATTTCTTCCGGATTGTTTTCTCTATATCTTCCGTGTTTTCCAGCCCGAGGACCGAGCGGGCCAGTTCTTCGCATTCCGTGATGGATACCGACCTGACGATTTTCTTCACCTGGTACATGTACACCGGGCTCATGGAGAGATGGCGGAAACCGAGTCCCAGGAGCAGCATCGTGTACTGCGGCTCACCGGCCATCTCACCGCAGATTGAGAGCTGCGTGGATGTGGCGGACGCCGATGTGACGATCTGCCTGAGAAACCGGAGCACCGAGAGGTTGAGGGGGTTATAAAGGTACGCGATTTTTTCGCTGATCCGGTCCACTGCCAGGAGGTACTGGACCAGGTCGTTGGTCCCCACGGAAAAAAAGTCCGCGTACTTTCCGAGAATGTCGGCATAGACCACCGCCGACGGCACCTCGATCATAAGCCCTATCTTGATGTTTTCGTCAAAGGCAATTCCCTCGCTCTTCAGCTCGCTCATTATTTCCGCAGTGAACTTGCGCGCCCGGTGAAGCTCCTCGATGGTCGTGATCATGGGGAACATGAGCTTGACGTTGCCGAAAGCGCTCGCGCGCAGAATTGCCCGGAGCTGTATCCGGAAGAGGTCCAGGTTTTCCAGGCTGAACCGGATTGCCCTGCAGCCAAGGAAGGGGTTGCGCTCTCGGTAATGGTTCGTGTAGGCATAGACCTTGTCCGCGCCGACGTCGATCGTCCGAATGGTCACCGGCATGGGCTTGAAAAACTCGGCGACGCGGCGGTACTCGTTGAACTGCATCTCTTCATCGGGTAGGGACTGGTCCATGAACAGGAACTCGGACCGGAACAGGCCGATCCCCTGGGCGCCGTGGTCCTTGATGATCTTCATCTCATCCGGGAGCTCGATGTTCCCGTATATGAACACGTCCTCGCCGTCCAGTGTCTGGGCCGGAAGTCTCGTCAGCTTGGAGAGCTCTTCCTCCATCTCCCTGAACTCTTCGGCCAGGCGGCGGTATTCCTCTATCTCCGCCGGCGTCGGGTCGATGATGATGCGGCCGTGCACCGCGTCCACGATCACAATATCATCGTTCTTGACCATGGAGGTGATGCTGATCGTTCCCACGATCGCTGGGATCTCGAGTGCGCGCGCCATGATGGCGGTGTGAGACGTGCGGCCGCCCCGGTCGGTCACGAAGGCCAGGATGTGCTCCCGGTTCATGAGCGCAGTCTCGGACGGAGTGAGGTCAGGCGCGAACACGATCACCTCCTCGCTGATGGTCTGGAGCGAGGAGGGTTCGGTCTTCTGGAGGTTCGCAATGAGCCGCTTGTTGATGTCGGAGAGGTCGATGATCCGCTCCCTGAGGTAGTCGTCCTTTATGGTTGAGAGACTTTCCATCAGCTCCAGCGTAATGTCATTGATGGCCCATTCGGCGTTCCGATGCTTCTCGATGATGGTCTTGCGCACGTTTTCAACGACGAGCGGATCCTCGAGAACCATGATGTGGCTGGTGAAGATGTCGGCCATGTCCCGCGAGAGGCTCCGCGCGATCTGTTCCTGGATGGCCTTCAGGTCGTCCTTGGTCTGCTCCACGGCCTTCTCAAACCGGGCGATTTCGAAGGTGATGTCGTTCTCATGGATGATATATTTCGGGATTATGATCTTTGCGCCATGGTATACGTAGGCTTTGCCGATGCGTATGCCCGGTGACGCGATAATCCCTTTTTCTACAGTAGTTGACATGGTTGTTATATCGGATTTCTCAATTTCTGTTATGGAAATAACAGGGTTGATATATGTTTAATGTGTCGCATCTTTGTCAAGAAATATTAACCTTCACCGGGAAACAGGGCACCCGCCGCGCCATATCGCCGTTTTTTACTGGATTGCACGGAATGTGCCATGCTGCGCGATATCCGCTCACGGATAGAATGCGGGGACATTGAGCCCGGTCGTTTCCTCGAACCCGAGCATGAGGTTCGCGCACTGCACGGCGTTGCCCGCCTGGCCTTTAACCAGGTTATCGATCACTGAGATAACCAGGAGTTTCCCGGTGCGTGAGTCCACCATGGGCCGGATCAGGCAGCGGTTGGAGCCGCGGACGTCCGCCGTGTTCGGGGACCGGTCGGTAATGAAGATAAACGGGCATTTGTTGTAATACTTCCGGTAGAGCTCCAGCACGGATGCGGTATCGTGGCCGGGTGCAATATCCATGTAGCTCGTGATGAGGATGCCCCGGTTGAGCGGCACCACCTGCGGCACGAACAGTATGCTACGGACGGCGTTTGCCCCGTCATTGATGACGTTTTCAACTTCCACGAGATGCTGGTGCTTTCCCTCGCGGTACGTGTTCACGTTTTCATGGCGCTGGGGATAGAGGTTGGCCTCGCCCGAGCTTTTACCGGCGCCGGAGACGCCCGACTTGCCGTCACACACGATGGAGCCCGTCCCGATGATGCCCGATTCCACGGCCGGCAGGAGGCCAAGGGTCATGCAGATTGCGAAGCACCCGCTGTTGCCCACGATGCGCGCGCCCTTGATTTTGTCAGCGTACTTTTCCGGCAGGCCGTAAACCGCCCCGGTGAGCAGGTCCGGCGTGAGGTGCGTTTCCTCGAGGCCCTTGTTTTTCGCGTAGACCGCGTATTCGGCCTGGCTCTTGAACCGGAAGTCGCCGCTGAAGTCGATGACCGGTATAGTGCGTTTGACGAATTCGCGGATCAGGGTCATGCCGGCACGGTCGGGGGTGGAGAAAAAGGCGATATCGATGCCGCTATAGTCGATCTCCTCGTTGGTCTGGACCGGGATGTCGCAAAAGCCCTTCAGGTGAGGATAGACGTCGCTGATCGGCTTGCCGGCGTCCTTGCGGGCAATGAGCTGTTTAATCTCGAGACCCGGATGGCGCAGCAGGATTTCTATGAGTCCGAGCCCGCCGAAACCGGTGGCCCCGACGATTGTGGCTTTTTTCATGGCATGCTCCCCTTTCCGACGCGCAGGCCGTTTGCTTACGCACCCTGCGCGTTACATATTCGAGAATTGGAGTGCACGAGGCTTTTTGTAAAGAGATTTTTGGTCAAATACCGGCATTTATTTGTTTGCGCCTGAAAAGCAGAAAGAATTCATCCTGAATAAAATCATGCTTCGCTTCAACCGTGAAGCCGGCCTGCCGCATCCATGAAACAAGCTCATCGGTAGTGAACCTGTTCGAGGATGGGGGCCAGTTGCGCGTGAAGTCTATTATCGCGATCCTGCCGTCCGGCTTCACGTACGAGGCCAGGCGGGCGAGGTAGCCGGGCTGGTCCGCAACATAGTGAAGGGTGTCGCAGAAAAAAACAAGGTCGACCGGGGCGGGGAGCCTCGGGTCGTTCTCTGCCGCAAGCACGGTTTTTACAATTCCGCATTTCTCGGTCCGCTTTATGCCGGCAATGTATTCCAGGAGCTCCGGGTTGATATCGGCCGCGAACACGGTACCGGCGGGTCCTGTTTTCCCGGCAAGCGGGAGGGTGAAGAGCCCCGAACCGGCCCCGATGTCTGCGATAACAATCCCCGGGCTGATGTCCAGCATGCTGACGATTTTCTGCACCTGGAGTTTGGCCACGCGATCGCCGCTTTCCATGTGGGAGATATAGAAGCGTGCCTTGATCCAGTCGCAGCCGGGGACCAACAGGAGCAGGCATGCAACGCATATGGCCGTCCGGGTAATGTGACAAGGTGGTTTCATGGCATACCCAGCATATAAAAAGTTGGCGGCATAGCCGCATTTTTCTCAATGTACGCTGTTATGATTATAAACAGAGGCAGCTACACGGTCAACATAAAAGATGTATGGCGTTTTTGTTTTCAAAAAGTTCAATCATAAAAATTTAACAAATGCTAAAAAAAATTTAAACCAGGATTGCCTCCATCCAGGAAATTAAGTATATTAGAAATAACTAAAATACAGGAGGCGTATCATGAAAAAGATACTTATCACCCTGTTTGCTGCGGGTTTGATGGCATCATTTTATTCTATGGATCTGAGTGCCCGTCAATGTTGCGGCGGAGGTATGAGGGCTTCGATGAATTATGACCGTGCGACAGTAGAGACGCTGAAAGGGACCATCACGGATATTGGAACATTCAGAAGAGGAGGCATCCATATTTCCCTGAAAACCGCAAAGGAAATGATTGATGTTCATCTCGGGCCGGATGATTTTATAAATGATAAAGTCAGGCTCGCAAAGGGAGATGAAGTAACGATTGTAGGGTCTAGGATCAAGTGGGACGGTAAGGACGCAATCATAGCAAAGATCATAGATAAAGGTGGCGTAAAAGCAGTGCTAAGGAAAGATGACGGCACTCCTCTCTGGGCAGGGCATGGTCACAGAAGGAATAAATAAAAGGCAGGGCCCCCCGGATTTCCTCCGGGGGGCTTTTTTATTATTCCCGCAAATTTTTTCCTTTACTGAATTTCCATCTGACGTTAACAATTTCCAGTGCGCCGGCCAAAGCCCTTTTTTCGATGCCGGCTTACGTGGCGGATACAATTGAATTTTATCACAGATTTTCATATACATTCACATTTCTCCGTGGCCACAAGCGCAAACCTGGTGCCGGAGCACCTTGAATACTGGGCACGCCTGAAAGGGATCGATGTCGTCGGAACGGGCGACTGCGTGCACCCCGGCTGGCTTGATGAGCTGCGGGAAAAGCTCGAGCCTGCCGGTAACGGGCTCTACCGCCTCAGGGAAAGCTTCCGTCTCGATGAATCCCGCCGCCTCTCGGGCCCCAACATTCCCGCCGAAGTGCACTTCATGCTCACCGGCGAGATAAGCAACATCTATAAAAAGAACGGCAAGGTGCGCAAGGTTCACAACCTCTGTGTTTTCCCGGATTTCGACGCCGCTGTCGCGGTGCAGAAGCGTCTCGACCGCATGGGCAACATCCGATCGGACGGCAGGCCGATCCTCGGGCTCGATTCAAAAATTCTGCTCGAGATGGTGCTCGATTCGTCGGACCGCTCCTACCTGATCCCGTGTCATATCTGGACGCCCTGGTTCTCGGTGCTCGGATCCAAATCGGGGTTTGACACCATCGATGAATGCTACGACGACCTGACAGATTACATATTCGCGCTGGAGACCGGCCTTTCGAGCGATCCGCCGATGAACCGCGCCTGCAGCATGCTCGACCGGTTCCGTCTGGTATCGAACTCGGATGCGCATTCCCCGGAAAAGCTGGGGCGCGAGGCCAACCGGTTCGATACGGAACCAGGATATGACGGCATCTTAAGGAGCCTCAGGGACGGCAACGGGTTCCTTGGTACCATAGAGTTCTTTCCCCAGGAGGGGAAATACCACCACGACGGCCATCGGAAATGCGGCGTCAAATGGGACCCGCTCGAGACCGTGAAGCACGGCGGTGTCTGTCCCGTGTGCGGGCGTCCGGTAACCAAGGGAGTGATGTACCGAGTCGCGGAGCTGGCTGACCGGCGTGAGCCGGGCGGTCCGGGAGGGGAATTCCGATCGATAACCGCCCTGCCGGACCTGCTTGCAGAGCTGCTGAACCAGAAGAGCGGTAAGTCGGTGAAGGTGGGCAAGGAATACCAACGCCTGATCGGAGGCCTGGGATCTGAATTTTATATCCTCCTGGAGGCGCCGATTGACGAGATCCGGCGCGCGGGAGGTGAGCTCATCGCCGAAGCGGTCCGCAGGCTCAGGAACGGCGATGTTTTCATTGAGGAAGGTTATGACGGCGAGTTCGGCAGGATCAAGGTCTTCCGTGAAGGCGAGGTCAAGTCCTTCTCAGGTACCAGCCTGTTTGCCCCGGCGGAAGGGCAGGCGCCTCCGCGCGCCGGGTCGTCGCTGACCTTTGACATTGATGAGTTCAGGCACCTGCGCGGCACTGCGATATCTGCCGGCGCGCCCCGGCTTCTCTTCGATCTGCCTGAAGGTCCAACCGCGCGGGACCGGGGCTTCAGCCTAACCGATGGCCAGCGCGAGGGCATAGAGCACGGTGAAGGCCCCTGCATGGTCATAGCCGGACCCGGCACCGGAAAGACGGGTGTGCTGACACGCAGAATCCTTCACCTGGTGCGGAGCGCGGGCGTGCCGACGGAGCGGATTATCGCGGTCACGTTCACCAACAAGGCCGCGGCCGAGATGCGCTCCCGCATACAGCGCCTCATGCCGGCCGGCGGAATAACGATATCAACCTTCCACGCGCTGGGGCTTGGCATCATCCGGGAAAACAGCGAGCTGGCCGGCCGGACGAGGGATTTTTTCATCGCCGATGAGGACGATATCCGGGAGATTCTCGCGGAGTTCGTTGCAGACGAAAAGAAGATGCCGGGAGTTATACGCGACATCAGCGCCGTCAAGCAGGGGACCGCAAGCCCCGGCGAAGTGAAGAATATACTGAAAAAATACGATGAAGCCCTGAGGTCGATGAACGCGATAGACCTGGACGACTGCATTGCCGTCCCGGCCGGTTTGCTTAAAAGGCATGCTGACCTGCTGCAGTCGTACCGGGAGCGGTTTCAGTGGATTTTGGTTGACGAGTTCCAGGACATTAACGCGGTCCAGTACGAGTTCCTTACCCTCCTGGCCGGCCCCGGGAACCCGAACCTCTTCATGATCGGGGACCCGGACCAGGCGATCTACGGCTTCCGCGGGTCAGACGCTCGCTTCATGGAACGGATAGCCGAAGAGTACCCGGGCATGAAGGTCATCCGCCTGGACCGCAGCTTCCGGTGCCCGGACCCGGTCATGCGCGCGGCGGGACAGATACTCAAGAAGGGGAGCGCACCGGCAGGACGGGACCTCGATGTAAAGGTGCATATCCGGGAGATGCCCTCCGACCGGAGCGAAGCCGACTGGATCGCGGCGACCATCGAGGCGGCCATCGGCGGCGTACGCAGCTTTTCCATGGAGAGCGGCATATCCGACGGCGAGGCGGCTGCGGAAAACCGGGGCTTCTCGGACTTTGCCGTCCTGTGCCGTTCATCGTTCCTGTTCGAGGCCCTGACCGAGGCGTTCCGCAACCACGGCATCCCGTACCAGACGGCCGGGACCGAATCCATGCTCAGGCAGGAGCCGTACCGGCGGGCAGTGAGATCGCTCAAGAAAATATTCTATACGGGAAAAGACACATCGCTGTCGCTCGGTGTCATAAGCGACATCTGGGGCATGATCAAGAAGGGGGACAGCGTCGCGGACGTGCTGAAATTCGTCATGGTGGTCCTGGACGCGCCTGAAGAGTCGATCATGCGCCTCACTTCCTTCGCGGAGCCGTTCGGGGGCGGGTACCATGAGTTTTTCCGTTCCGGTTCCCTGCGCATGGGTGCGGACGACAGGGATGAGCGGGCCGAGGCTGTCTCGATCATGACCATCCATGCTTCAAAGGGGCTTGAATTCGACACTGTCTTCATACCTGCCTGCGAGAAAGGAATTATACCCTTCGAGCTTTTCGGTGCGAAGGAAGGCCGCGAAATGGAAGAGGAGGTTCGCCTGTTCTATGTCGGTGTCACCAGGACAATAAACAACCTGTATATCACCCACGCGAAAAAACGATCCGTAAAGGGCAGGATAATGAACCAGGAGCGGAGCCCGCTTTTAGACCGCCTGGAAGAGGCTCTGCTGAAACGCGGTAAAAGGGAGCCACGGAAAAAAACCGGCTCCGATGATATGCAACTTGACCTTTTCAAGTAATAAAAAACCATCATTTCCCCATTGGCTGGATGCATAAATTAATATGATTATTATCAATTTATGAAGATATTTAGTTGACCGGCTGTTCTCTTTATGGGTATACTGTCATGCAAATAGCAGTAGCGGGGGCCGTTTTTATACTTATTTTTTAAAGACGCGAAAAACTGGGGGGTCGGTTCTAGCGGGAGTTAATGCTGTGATTGTTCACCTGATCTTTCACGGCTGCGAAAAAGAAAATTTTGCTTTTCTGAGGGGCTCATGAATCGGAATTTTGAAGCGATTGTCCACATGCTTCCGGACATCATATACAAGCTGGACGCCGAGGGTTACTTCATATACATCAACAATTCGATCCGCAACCTCGGCTACGAGCCCGGGGAATTGATCTTCAAGCATTTCAGCATACTGATCCATCCCGACGATGTCAATAATGTGCAGAGGACCACGGCCATAAACAACCTCGTTGTCAACGCCCTGACCGGCGCCGAGCCGCCGAAGCTGTTCGACGAGCGGCGCACCGGAAAGAGGATAACCCGCGACCTCAGGGTCCGCCTCATACCGAAAGACCACTCGATCGTGAAGAACAGGGAAAAGGAGATCGTTGCCTGCTGTAATGTCATTGCCGTCGGCCAGTACCACTCGGAGGCGGAAGGTTCGGACAGGGAATTCACCGGTACGCTTGGCGTTATCCGTGACATCATGAACCTCAAGAAGTCCGAGGCCTCGCTCCTCAGGTGCATCGATTATTACCAGTACCTGGTGGAGATTTCCAATGATATATTCTTCGTCCTGTCAACGGACGGGACGATTCTCTTCACCAGCCAGTCGCTGATGCGTAACCTCGGGTATCGGAACAGCGATCTCGCAGGGGGGAGCATTATCGACATCCTGCACCAGGACTGCCTGAGGGACCTGCTCCATGCCTATTCTTCGGCCCGGCCGGCAAACCCGGACTTTTCCCTGCAGGCACGCATCCTGCACCGGGACGGCTCGTGGCGCACCGTGGAGGTACAGGGCAAGGTGGCCTTCGATGACCGCGGCAGGTCGCTCTTCGTTACGGCGGTCACGCGCGACGTCACCAGGAATGCGGAGTGCGAGGACGAGCTCAGGAAGTCCCGGATCGAGCTTGAGGCGAGGGTCGCCGAGCGGACTGCCGAGCTGGCCCGCGCGAACGAGCAGCTCATGGCCGAGATCCAGAAACGCAGCAGGCAGGAAACGATCATCATGGATTCCGAGCGCAAGTACCGGAACCTGATCAACACGATAGACGACATGGTGCTGAACATCGACCCGGAGGGGGTCATCCTGTTTGTCAACCCGGCCGTGCGCAAGGTCACCGGTTACGCTCAGGAGGAGATGATCGGGCGAAACATGCTCGAATTCATTTACCATGGTGACATCGAGGACTTCCTCTACCGGCACCGCCAGAGCAGGGAAGCTTCGGAGCTCAGCACAAAGTCTTTCATGGAAACGATCTGCGGCGACAACCAGCTTCGGCTCGTGAAGAAGGACGGTGCCGAGCTCTGGGTCGAGATGTGCTGCCACCCGGTCACGGATTCGGCCGGCGCGGTCACCGGCCTGCGCGGCATCGCCCATGATATTTCGCGGCGCAAGCAGGCGGAAGACGAACTCCTGCGCGTCAGCAAGATCGAGTCCCTGGGCATCCTTGCCGCGGGGATCGCGCATGATTTCAATAACCTGCTGACGGCCATACTCGGGAACATATCCCTGGCGAAGGTGACGATCCCGCGCGAGGACCCGGGCTACGGCATACTCACCGAGGCGGAAAAGGCCTCGTCCATGGCGCGCAACCTTACGCACCAGCTCATGGCCTTTTCCCGCGGCGGCAGCCCGGTCAGGAAGATCACCTCGATCCAGAACCTGCTCGTGGACACGGCGTACTTTGTGCTCCGCGGATCGTCCATCTCCTGCACCTGCGATGTTCCCGATTCGCTCTGGGACGCGGACATCGACCGCGGGCAGATCGCCCAGGTTGTCCACAACCTCATACTGAACGCGCGCCAGGCGATGCCGGACGGAGGAAAGCTTGTCGTCACTGCCGAAAATGTCGTCGTTCTCGAGAAGGACCACCTTCCGCTCCAGGATGGTAAATATATAAAGATACAGATAATCGACCAGGGCAATGGCATACCCGGTGAGATTATCCCCAGGATATTCGATCCCTATTTTTCGACGAAGTCTTCGGGAACGGGCCTCGGGCTCGCCATTTGCTATTCGATCGTTAAAAAGCATGACGGGCACATAGCGGTCGAATCGGAGCGGGGAACCGGTTCCACCTTCAGCGTGTACCTTCCCGCATCCCGCCAGAAGGCGGTACTGAAGTTGAGCGCCGCTCATGCCAAAAAAGCCGGCGGGGGAAGGATACTCCTCATGGATGACGAGCTGATCATCCTGGACCTCGGCGCCAAGCTCCTCCGCCATCTGGGGTATGATGTCGTAACGGCGGCCAATGGAGCGGAGGCTGCGCGGGTATACCAGGAAGCGAAAAACGGCGGAACTCCGTTTGATGTTGTCATCCTGGATCTTATCATTCCCGGAGGCATCGGTGCCGACAAGGTCATCGACGTTTTAAAAAAGATTGATCCCGGGGTCAGCGCTATAGTGACGAGCGGCTATGCGGATGACCCGATAATCGTCGATTACCCGAAGTACGGGTTTGCCGGCGCCATGGCCAAGCCTTTCAACCTCGAGGAGCTGGAGCGTGAGCTCACGCGGGTGATGTCGCTCTGACCCCGGTTGCGGATCCGATCCCCGGCATGGGGCTCTGACCCCGGGGATGCTCTGACCCCCCTCAGCTGCAAAAATTAGTCCCGACAGGGCCGTAACGGCCCCGATATTTCTTGACATATTGCCGTTATTTGCCCACAGTTAGACCGTCGATCGAGGCAATGCAGATACCATGGAACAGAACACTCTATCAGAGCTTAAAGAAAAGGAAAAAGATGCGCGTCGCACCATCATTGTCGATGCCGCGGAGAAGGAATTCGCCACCAAGCCCTTTAACAAGGTAAACATGCGGGTCATCGCGAAGAGGGCTGGCATATCGCCTGCGCTTATCTACCGGCATTTTCCCGACCAGCAGTCCCTGTTCGCCGAAACGTTTTACCGCGGCGTGCAGGAAGTATTCGGGGGAATATACAAGACGATCGACGAGTCGTCTGACGGGGCTATCGAAGAAATCGCACGCGTATTCATAGAATACTTCACCCGGCATGACCAGTATTTCAGGATGCTCATGAATTTTTTCATGGAAGGTTCTGTCGACAGGGACCTGTTCGACAGGCTCAATGTACTCGAGAGGCAGATGCTGGATAATTTTGACATCATATTTCGCAAGATGAAAGTCAGTGGTAATATACGCCTTCACTCCCACACCCTGTTTGCCGCGCTTACAGGTATAGTGGCCACTTTCCGCAACCATCCGGGCAAGAGCGATGAAGAGGTGCTCAAGCACCGCACGCAGGTTGCTGAAAATCTCGCGCGACTCTTTAAAAACATACCTTCTCAACAATAATCAATTTCTGTACATTTAGATTTTTTTTGTAAATTTACTTGACACTTAAACTGTGTTTTTTAGAGTAAACATTGTTTACGTTATTTGTGGAGTATCTCGATGAATGTAAAATTAATTAATTCCTATCTTGATAGCTTTTTCAATCCGTCTTCAGTAGCAGTTATCGGCGCGTCAAACGCACCCTTCAATCTCGGTGCCACAATTTGCAAGTGTCTTAACGACTATATTCAGTACCCCCATCCAGTTTACGCTGTAAACAGGAAAGGGGAAGCGGTACATGGTTGTCCCGGATATACCTCGGTACTCGACATACCGGGCAGCGTGGACCTCGCGGTCATCATCACTCCGGCGGCCGTGGTTCCGCATTTCGTAAAAGAATGCGGTGAAAAAGGGATAAAAAGCATCGTCATCGAGAGCGCGGGATTTTCAGAGCAGGGCGAGGAGGGCGGGAAGCTCCAGGCCGAGATAAACGACGCGGTGAAGAAGCACGGTATCCGCATCATGGGCCCGAATTGCCTCGGCGTTATGGATATTTACGCGCGGTTCTGCTGTTTCTACGGGGCCTACCAGGAGATCGTGGATGTCTTCAATAAGGCCGGCGGAATCTCCTACATAATACAGAGCGGCGGCGTCGGTGTTGTTGTGCTCGAATCGATCATGGACGATATCGTCGGTCTTAACAAGATGGTGAGCATCGGCAACAAGTCGGACGTGGACGAGGCTGACCTGATAGAATATTTCAGCCATGACAATACGACCGTGATCGCGCTCTACCTTGAAAACGTACGGGACGGAGTGAAGATGATGGAAGCGGCGAGAAAGACGCTCAAGCCGGTCCTGGTCTTCAAGTCGGGGCGGACGGAGGAGGGCACCGCGGCCGCGCTTTCCCACACCGCCGGCATGGCGAACAACGACGCGGTATTCGAGGCCGCATGCCGGCAGGCCGGCATCATCAGGCTCAAGCACATAAGCGAGCTTCACTCGATGCCGAAGATGCTCACCGAAATGCCGCTCATGGCGGGAAACCGGGTCGCCGTGTTCACGAACTCGGGCGCGTTCGGGAGCATCACTGCAGACCTGCTGGTCCCCGCGGGCCTGGCGATACCGCGCCTCAATGACGGGACCCGAGAGCGGCTCGCCCGGATCGGCGGCGTGTTCAATATCAACAACCCGGTCGACATAGGGCCTGCTCCTCCCCAGACCTATCTTGAAATATTCAAGGTGCTGTTGGAAGCCGACGAGGTGGACGGCCTTTTGCTTGCATCAAGCATCTGGCGGGATTTTATCATTGACGTCATGAAGGAGCTTGTAAAAATGTGCAAACAGTACAACAAGCCGGCTGCCATATATACGCCGAACTCGGTCACGAGGATACTCGCGGCCCGGAGGCAGCATGGCCTGCCGCTGTTCGAATCGCCTGAAGAGGCGGTGCGGGCCCTGGCCGTGTCATACGAGCAGTTCAGATTCCGCCGCAAAAAGGAGGAGCTTTATGGAACAGATCATTAAGAAGGCGCTTGAGCGGGGCCAGAAGACCCTGTCGGAATATGATTCAAAACAGGTGATCCAGGCGGTCGGCATTCCGGTCACGAGGGAGAAGCTCGCTGCGACCGCCGACGAGGCCGTGAAATTCGCGGAAGAGCTGGGTTACCCGGTGGTGTTGAAGGGCTGCTCGGACAAGGCGGCGCACAAGACCGAGATGGGCCTGGTGAAGCTGAAGCTCTCGAATGCGGACGAAGTGCGGAAAGCCTATGCCGAGATTACCGGCAAGGGGCTTGATCTGGACGGCGTCCTGGTTCAGGAGATGATCAAGGGCGACCGCGAGTTCGTGATCGGGTTGAGCCGCGATCCCCAGTTCGGGCCTTGCGTCATGTTCGGCGTCGGCGGCATATTCACCGAGGTCATCAAGGATGTGAGCTTCAGGGTCGCCCCTCTCACCGAGATGGACGCGGAGGAGATGATCGACGAAATACGGATGAGAAAGCTCCTCGACGAGTTCCGCGGCAGCCCTGCGGTGGACCGGAAGCTGCTGGTGAAGGCGCTGGTGGGGATCAGCGAGATCGGGTACAGGCACAACGAGATCGCCGAGATCGACATCAACCCGGTCATCATCTCCGGCAACCGGCCGGTCGTGGTTGACGCACTGGTGGTTCTGAACAATCCGAATTAAGGTCCCATCACGGGACTCACTCCCCTTCCATTCCCCCCGACCCCCTTCCCCGCAATGCGGGGACGCCCCATCCCCCCGACCCCCTTCCCCGCAATGCGGGGCAGGGGGAGAGAAGGAATGATTTCTTCTTGCAATAATACAACCAGCGTTTAATCATTGAGTATTCCATGACCTTCCGCGGGGGCTGTTATGTTTTCTTTTGATGACGCAAAGGTAAAAATTGGCGAACTGGTCGACGATTTCGACAGAAAGATTGATATTATCAAAAAAGGCACGACCCACAAGGAAGCCAATGTCGAGGACGAATACATCAAGCCCCTTTTCAAGTACCTCAACTGGAACATATCCAACGAGGGTATAAGCAACATAGCTGACCGGGAATTCATCGTACAGGCCAAGGGGAAGGGCGGAAAAGAACCCGACTACCTTTTGCAGCTCAACGGCAGGCCCTGCTTTTTCATGGAGGCAAAGCACCCGAAATACAATTTATTCAAGGAAACGAAATATATATGGCAGGCGTATTCATACGCCTATTCGACGCAGGCGTCAAACGAAAGAAAAAAAGTAGACTTTGCCCTGCTGACCGACTTTGAGGAGTTCAGGTTTTTTGACTGCACGTTCAAGACTGACCCCGGCCTTGTTAATAACTTTGTCGTACTTGACTGGAAATATGCCGACTTCACAGACCGCTTTAAAGAACTGTGGGATATTTTTGAAAAAGAGCAGGTCGCAAAAGGCAGTCTCAAGTCCCTGTACCTCAACGAAAAGAAGATCAAGCATAACAGGATACCGCCGGACAAGGCGTTCCTGTCCGACCTGGACGACGATAAAACGGGATGGCGCATCCTGCTTGCCAAGGACATCAAGAAATACAACCCGGAGCTGTCGGCGGAGTTTATCACCAGGGTCATTCAGCTTGTCATCGACAGGTTTGTTTTCATCAAGGTCCTGACGGACAGGGAGATCGAGGACGATTTTCTCGCGCAGGTGATCGCGCAGATCAACAGGGCGTCTCTCAAATCCGACGAGGGCGTGATCAACGAGTCGTGCCGGGAAATATTCGCCCGCATGAACAAGACGTACAACGGCAGCGTGTTCGAGCTGCGGCCGGAGCTGGACAGCGTAAAGCTGGGCAACAAGACCCTGCACACGATCCTGAAGCAGCTCCTTCCCGAGAACTCGCGCTACAATTTCAACGTGATCCCCGTGGAGATTCTGGGCACCATATACGAGCAGTTCCTGGGCAAGGTCGTGACCACCACGGAAAAGCGCGCCACGATCGACTACAAGCCGGAGGTGCGAAAGGCGGGGGGCGTGTACTATACCCCGCAGTACATTGTCGATTACATTGTCGAGAACACGGTGGGCGAAAAGCTCAAAGCGTGCAAAACGATCGACGATTTGATGAAAATCAAGATATGCGATCCCGCGTGCGGCTCCGGCTCGTTCCTGTTGGGCGCGTTTGACCGGCTGATACGATGGTCCGTCGATTATTATTTCAAAAAATATTCTTCCGGGGCCGCAGTTTCAAAGAAAGACATGGAGCTTGTGTATAAGGACGCAGGCGGAGAAGTGCGGTTGAGCGGCAAGCTGAAGCGCGATATCCTTAAAAGCTGCATATACGGCGTGGACATAGACGAGCAGGCGGTCGAGGTGACGCGCATGAGCCTGTCCCTCAAGGCGCTGGAGGACACAAGGCATGACGAGTTGTATAACGAGGTCACGCTGTTCCATGAAACCGTGCTGCCGGATTTGAAGGGGAACGTGAAGTGCGGGAATTCGCTGATAGGGACGGATTATTTTGAGGGAAGGCTTGAATTTAGTACTAATGAAATAAAAGATATAAAACCATTCGATTGGGAAAAGAACTTCGATATAATATTTGAAAATGGCGGTTTTGACTGCGTTATTGGCAATCCGCCATATGTAAGACAGGAAGTTATATCTGTATTTAAAAAATATTTTGAAAATCATTATAAGGCTTATCATAGCATTGCAGATCTATATGTGTATTTTATTGAAAAAGCACACATATTGTTAAAACATGGAGGACTTTTTGGTTATATAGTATCGAATAAATGGATTAGATCAAACTATGGGAAATCATTAAGGGATTTAATCAGGTATTCTGTTAAGATCATTGAAATAATTGATTTTGGAGAACTTCCTGTATTTGACAATGCTGCGACTTTCCCTGCAATCATTATTACTGAAAAAAGTACTGTTAAAGAACAGCATTTCGATTATGCACCGATTAAAACACTTTCATTCGATTCATTGAGTGATGAGAAGAAAAAAAGCTTATATAATATTGATTCAAATTCCTTGAATGGAGAAAACTGGACCCTCGTAAGACAAGAGGAAATCGTATTTCTCGAAAAGATGAATCAGAATAGTATATCACTTGGCGAATTGATCAATGGGAATATATATAGAGGCGTATTAACTGGATTGAATGAAGCTTTTGTTGTTGATCGTGAAACACGGGATAGACTAATTGCAGAAGATGCAAAAAGTGCTGAGTTGATTAAACCGTTTGCATTGGGCGATGATATACGAAAGTATAAAATTAATTTTAAAGAAAGATATTTAATATTTTCCAAGAGAGGAATTAATATAAAAGATTATCCGGCTATAGAAAGTCATCTTCAACAATATAGAGAAAGATTAACTCCAAAACCATTGAGTTGGAAGGGGAAGGAGTGGAAAGGAAGAAAACCAGGTTCCTACCAATGGTTCGAAATACAAGATACTATTGATTATTATAAAGAATTTGAAAAACCAAAAATTGTCTACCCCGATATAGCAAAACAGAGCCGTTTCTCATATGATAATAAAGGGATGTTTTTTACAAATACCGTTTATTTTATTCCACTTGATGACTTATTTCTTCTTGGCGTTTTAAATTCAAAACCTGTATTCAGTTATTTCAAGAGAATTGCTGCGGTTTTGGGTGATGCCGATAAAGGAGGTAGACTTCGATTTTTTACACAAGATGTTGTTAAAATTCCAATTCCGAAAAATAGAGATGATAATATTGTAGATTTAGTAAAACAATCACTTGTAGTTTATGATAAACTAAATAATGCTGAGCATGAACAGGATAAATCTGCTTTATTACAGCATGCTGAGCTTTTGGATAAAAAAATTGACGAGCTTGTGTACAAGTTGTACAGTCTGACTGAAGAGGAGATCAGGATCGTGGAGGGGGCGTGACCTCACCCCTCCCGTCCTCCCCTCTCCCAAAAGGAGAGGGGAGGGGCGAGAGAGAATGCTGTTCAGGAAAAGCCGCCGGTCAGGAGGACCGGCGTCGCGAGAGCAAACATGGATGTTTGCCTCGAGCGTACGCGAACCGCATGTTATTGCTACACCTCATGATAGGACAAGCACTTTCCGGGAGTTTTCAAGGGAGAACTAATTGCCATTAAATGTCCAAATGAAGGCGGGGATGGGCATCCCCGCCTTCATTTGGACAAACCTTTCTGAGCGATGAGCCGGATTCGGCGGAGCCGATCCGGCGAATTCGCCGGGAGCCCACGCCGGGAGCGCACAGGATGTGCGCCTGCAGGCGCGTACAGGATGTATAAAAAGCGCCTGCCTTTTGAGGCGGCGCGGGGGTTGGGAGTATAAGCGGCGACGGATTTAAATCCGTCGCCAACAGAAAGAATTATGCTGATTCAGAGATTGTGAATTTATTGGAGGATATAACTAAATTTATGATAGGGTCGGGTTTAAACCCGACCCTATCAAAGCGGTTGCCGCCCTTCCCCTCATATAGCCTGACCGGGCTCCCGGTTGTCGCCCCGCCTCCGGACGGAGGCAAAAACCCGGGGTTGCTCAACCCGGAATTATTCTGCCGGCCAATGGATTCCCGCTTTTGCGGGAATGACATGGGCGAGTCCCCTTGCGCCGGGCGGCGCACCAATCCTTCTTGACACTCAATCCATAAATATATAGTATGTCTTGTTATGTCACGCACCTGCCGGTGCATGGTATCGATCCTTTTTTATGGGTGAATTGATTGAAGAATGGAGCTATACAATCGGCGATAGCAACGGCGATCCTGGCGCTGCTGTTCGGCGGCTGTGCGAAGCTCGCGCCGCCGAAGGACCCGTACACGCTGAATGTGCACATGGGCGCGGAGCCGGGCACCCTCAACCCCATCACGGCCACGGATGCGTACGCCAGCGCGATAAACCAGCGCATCTACGAGACGCTGGTCGACCGCGACTACGACACGCTGGCGGTCATTCCACAGCTTGCCGAGCGGTGGGAGATATCCCCTGACCGGCTCAGGTTCCGTTTCTATCTGAAAAAAGGCGTTCTATGGAGCGATGGTGTTGAATTCACCGCAGATGACGTGGTGTATTCATATGAAAGGATCATGGACCCGAAGGTGGCCTGCGCGCACCTGAAGGTCTACTACCTCGACATAAAGAGCTGTAAAAAGATTGACCGGTATGCGGTCGAGTTCCGTTATTCGCGACCCTATTACCTGGCCCTCATTTTCTGCGGCGGCATGCCGATCGTACCGAAGCATATTTTCAATGACGGAACGGATTTCAACACCCATAAGAACAACCGGCACCCGGTGGGCACCGGCCCCTTCCTGTTCGGAGGCTGGGACACGGGGAAGACGATAGCCCTGGTGCGTAACGAGCGGTATTGGGGGAAAAAGCCCGAGATCAGGAAAGTGGCATACCGGCTCATAAGCGAGCCCGGCGTGGCGCTTCAAATGCTCAAAAAGGGCGAGCTTGACATGATGGGTCTCCGGGAGATAGAATGGGTGCGGCAGACCGGGTCGAAGAAGTTCAACGAAAACTTTTACAAGAATAAATACTTCCTCTCCTCGTTCAGCTACATTGGCTGGAACCAGGCGCGGGATTTTTTCAAAGACCGGAGGGTCCGTCTCGCCATGACGCACCTCATCAACCGCAGGCAGATCCTGGACAAGCTGCTTTTCGGGCTCGGCGAGATCGTAACCGGTCCCTTCTATATATTCGGGGACAGCTATGACCGCTCCCTCAAGCCGTGGCCCCATGATCCTGCCCGCGCCCGGCAGCTCCTGGCCGAGGCCGGCTGGACCGACCATGACGGTGACGGCATCCTGGATAAAAACGGCAGGAAGTTCTCGTTTAAATTCACCATTTCATCCGGCAGCGAGTTCGCCGAGCGCCTTGCGAGCATCCTCAAGGAAGACTTCTCAAAGGCCGGGATCGAGATGAATATTAACCAGTTCGAGTGGGCGGTCTTCATCGACAAGATTCAGCGGCGTGATTTTGACGCCACTTCCCTGGGATGGTCCGACCCGGATTTCCAGGACGATCCCTACCAGATATGGCATTCCTCGCAGATAAACGGCGGGTCCAACTATATCGGGTTTCGTAACGCCGAGGCCGATCGTATCATCGAAAAAGCGCGCCAGGAGTTCGACCTGAAAAAGCGCGTGGCCATGTACCACCGATTCCACGAAATACTGCATAATGAACAACCATATACCTTCCTCTACACCATGCCGGCGCTCGCGGTGGTGAGCAGACGTTTTACGAATGTTATCGTGCACAAGAAGGGGATGAACTTCCTGGAGTGGAAGGTGCGAACAGACCAATGAAGAAATACATACTCAAACGTTTGCTGCTCATCATCCCCACCATGCTGGGCATAACGCTCATCACCTACGGCATGATCCGCTCGGCGCCGGGGGACTACACAACCCTGAGCCTGGGGATGGACAGCGCGCTCAAGACCGGCTCCTTTGCGAAAGAGATAATCGAACAGGAAAAGAAGCTCTTCGGGCTCGACAAGCCGATCTACGTGGGATACGTAGACTGGCTGAAAAACACGATAACCGGGGATTGGGGCAGGTCACGCAAGGACGGCAGGCCCGTTACGACACGGATCGCCGAGGCCCTTCCGATCACCCTGGCGCTGAACGTCATATCGATGATAATCATCTATATCATCTCCATACCAATGGGGATACTCTCTGCGGTGAAAAAAGACTCTGCCTTTGACAGGGGGTCGAGCCTGGCGCTCTTCATACTCTACTCGCTCCCCGCGTTCTGGGTCGGGCTGCTCCTGCTCCTGTATCTCAGCAGCGGCGAATATCTCAACCTGTTCCCGCTGGGCGGTAAAAGCTCGGACTGGGCGGCCCAGGCTTCCGTCATGCCCTGGCTTCTCGACCGGGCCTGGCACCTGGTCCTTCCGGTTGTGACCCTGACCTACGGCGGATTCGCGTTCCTTGCCCGTTACACCCGGGCCAACATGCTCGAGGTAATCAACCAGCAGTATATCATGACCGCCCGGGCAAAGGGCCTGTCGGAGCGGAAGGTCGTGTATACCCATGCCTTCCGGAACTCGCTCATTCCCCTTATCACGCTGATGGCAACGCTTCTTCCCGGGCTCCTGGGCGGGAGCGTTATCGTGGAGAAGATCTTCTCAGTGCCCGGCATGGGCATGCTCGCGTTCGAGGCGATACTCTCGCGGGACATACCGGTCATCATGGCGATAGAAACCATCGCGGCGCTCCTGACCCTTGCCGGTATCCTGATTGCGGACCTGACCTATGCCCTGGTCGATCCGCGTATCCGGCTGGAGGCTAAGATATGAGACGGGGATACTGGGCCAGGGTTTGGCGTGAATTCAGGAAGAACCGTCTCGCGGTTGCGGGGCTATGCGTGGTCGGGTTTCTCCTCGCGGTCGCCGCGTTAGCGCCGCTCCTCGCGAATGACAAGCCGTATATCTACATAACCGGGGACAGGGTTTATTTTCCCTTGTTCGCCAAGATGTTCGGCAACAACCACGAGCTCAAGGACGCGGATCTCCGGAAGGATTCATACCGGGGATTCAAAATATTCCCTCCGGTTCCCTATTCGTACTCGGAATATGACCTGAACTCGATCGTCGCCCCGCCCGGGCCGAAGCATCTCCTTGGCACGGACGAACAGGGGCGGGACCTCTTCGCCCGGATGGTCCATGGCAGCAGGGTCTCGATACTCATCGGCTTTATCGCGGTCGCGATTTACGTCGCAATCGGGATCATCATCGGATCGATTGCCGGCTATTACGGAGGAGTGATCGACATGATCATATCCCGCTTTATCGAGATCGTCATGTGTTTTCCGACTTTTTTCCTGATACTGACGATTCTCGCGCTGGTGGAGCCGAACCTGGTGAGCGTCATGGTGGTGATCGGTCTGACAAGCTGGACCGGTATCGCCCGGATCGTGCGGGGAGAGTTCCTGAAGCTGCGGGAAGCGGACTTTGTCGTGGCCTCGCGCGCGATCGGCGCGCGCGATCCATGGATCATCGCGCGGCATGTTCTCCCCAATTCTCTCGCGCCGGTTCTGGTCTCCGCCACTTTCGGCATAGCCTCGACCATACTGATTGAGTCATCGCTGAGCTTCCTGGGGTTCGGTGTCCAGCCGCCGACGCCCAGCTGGGGCGACATCCTGTCCCAGTCTCGGATATTCATGGATTTTGCGTGGTGGCTCACGCTCATACCCGGTTTTGCCATTTTCATTACCATAACCGCATATAACCTGGTGGGCGAGGGCCTGCAGGACGCAATTGACCCGAAGTCTATCAGTAAATAGGAAACTTTATGAGCGCAAAAACGCTCTCATATATATAGTGAATGTATTGCCGCGCTTATTGTCATTCCGGCCGATGAGCAGCCGAGAGCCGGGGTCCATCCCGATAACAGACTGGATTCCTGCTGGAGTTTATCCCGGGCCGGTCGAGGGGCGGGAATGACCGGAACCGGTAATACAGCATTCATCATGTGAACAGGTAGATTTTCATCCTATGAAACGTATTCTTGTATTCGCAATCATGCTCTGTCTCTTCATGTCGTGTACGTTCCTGCCGAAGCCGGGTACCATGGCCGACTACCTGCCGCGGGATACGGACGTTCCCGGATGGGTTCTCGCACAGAAATACGCGATGGGCAGCGTAAAAAAAATCGGGCAGACGGTCCCGTCCTCGTCCGATTATGACCCGTTAGAGATGGCCGGGGCCGAATATAATTACCTTTCCGACAACAGCAGGACCATTTCGGTCCGTGTTATCAAGTTCAGGTCCCTGATGGATGCGTTCGGGCTGTACAGCCGCGAGCGCGGTTTTGACCGGGACGCGCAATTCACCGGCGACGAGACATACGCGAGCGGCCGGGGACTTTACTCGTACCAGGGAAAATTCTACGTGTCGGTCCTGGGCGGGCCGGAGGGCGAGCCGGACCCTGCGGCGCTCCAGCAGTTCCTGGGAGTCATCAGGCAGAACCTGAAAAACCAGTCGGGCACTGACAGGCTGCCCGACTACATTCTCTCGCTTTCGGAGCGCGGATCGAGCAGGGACATCGTCTATTATAAAGCCGGTCTCGATAGTTTGCCGGGCTCACGGGAGCTCCTCGTGACAAGGCGCTCCATTTCCGGTAAAAGTCATGACCTTGTCTATTCCAGGTTCCAGAACGCTTTTGACGCGGAGCAGACGTTCCACAAGATTCTCAAGGCGGGCAGCGGGTCCTTCATGCTGACGAAAATCGGCAGTCTCCAGCCGGCGATTAAAGCGGTCCCCGGCGGGGGATACATGTTTATTTCCTACTATAAACAATGGATGTTCGGCGTGCTGAATGCCGAAAATATGAAGGAAGTTAATGCGATCATTATTTACCTCTACGGCGATATCAGGGTCAGGTCCGAGAGAAAGGTAAGTAGTGCGCCCGAAAAGTGACCGGAGGGATTTCGGAACCGGCATGTCCGCGTACCGGGGGAAGCGCGTTGTATTATATCATCGGCGATATACACGGCCATTTCGCCAGGCTGGCCGCTCTCTTCGAAAAGCTCCTGAAGCTTATCGCGGTGCGTGATACCGTCATATTCCTCGGCGATTATATTGACCGCGGGCCGCGCTCGTACGAGGTCATCGATTTCCTTGTCCATCTGTCCCGGCGTAAATCCTTCGAGACCGTATTTCTCAAGGGAAACCACGAGGACCTGTTCGCGGCACACCTGCGCGGCGAGGACGGGCCCGGCGCTTTCATTTTCAACGGCGGAGATGCGACCATCCGGAGTTATACCGCCCACTGCGGCAAGCTCGACCTGCCGGAGCACCACCGCAGGTTTTTCGACAGCCTCAGGTTGTATTACGAAGGAGAGGATTTTATCGCCGTGCACGCGGGTCTCAATCCGAAAATCGAACGCATCGAGGCGCAGAGCGAGCACGACCTGATCTGGATCAGGGACCAGTTCTTTCGCGCGGACAAGCGGTGGGACAAGACTGTTATTTTCGGCCATACCCCGGTCAGCACTATCACGGGAGAAGGGCCGGTGTATATTGACGAGAAGCGGAATATTATCGGGATCGATTCAGGCGTGATGTACGGGAACCCGCTGGCATGCATTTCATGGCCGCAGCGGGAGATTTTCACCGGGTAACCTATAACCGGCGGTGCGCGCGTGGTGCGCCTGCCAATCCCAGACGAGGTGCTTTCAGATGAAACACAGCAAGATGATCATTCAACTATCCGCTGCCGTTCTGCTCGCATGCGCGAGCCAGTTCTTTGATCTTTTCGGGGCCACGGAACTTAGAATAGCGGGCAGGATCGAATCGCTGGGCAAGAATAATGCCATCACCATACTCTTCAATGAAAAGCCCGCGGAGAAGTCCTACTACATCGTCAGGAGCGAGGATGTATGCGGAACGGTCGAGGTCCTGTCAGTGGTTTATGACCGGGGCGGCAGGTACAAGTACCGCGTTGTGGCCCGCTACAAGCTCACCAATGCCATGTATGCCCCGCAGATCCGGGCCGGTGCGGATATCGCGCTCCTGGCCATGACCGGAGAAATCCGGGAGTATCCGGACGAGACTCGCGGAGAGGAGCCCGCATACCGAAAAAGCATAACGACGGCGAAAGACGGCCGGGAGATGCTGCTGGTGCCGGAGGGCAAGTTCGTTTTCGGATCGAATGCGGGCGACCGGGACGAGTCTCCCGAGCAGGTGCTCTTTCTTGATAATTACTACATCGACAGGTACGAGGTATCGAATGAAGACTTCATGAGATATGTCAGGGCCGTGAACGTGAAGCCGCCCGCGTCGTGGGAAGGGGCATCGTACCCGGAAGGAAGCGGCGGCCTTCCGGTGCTGGTGACCTATTACGAAGCGGAGGCATACGCGCGATGGGCGGGAAAGCGCCTGCCGACCGAGGAGGAGTGGGAAAAAGCGGCACGCGGACAGGGGAGGGCTTCGGGTGCAGAAGCCGGGAACCGGACGTATCCCTGGGGCTCTTCGTTCGATCCGGAGAAGGCCAATTGCGCCGATTTCTGGGCTGCCGAGAAGACCGGTGCCCATCTCAAGATGCGGTTCAACACTGCAGACCGGGGCCTGATGCCGGTCATCTCGTTCGATCCCGAGGGGGCGTCCCCGTGCGGAGCCGCCAACATGGCCGGTAACGCGCGCGAATGGACATCGAGCTGGTACCAGCCCTATAAGGGAAGCGGGACCAGGCAGGGCTCGCAGTACAGGAAATACGGCAAACAGTACAAGGTGGTTCGCGGCGGCGCCTGGTACAGCTCCCGGTACGAGCTGCGCGTCTCCAACCGTGAGACTGGAGGGGCGCCCAATCTTCACACCGACAATACCGCCGGTTTCAGGTGTGTTAAAAACGCCGACATCATTGATCTGGAGTGATACCGGTCCAATTTTAGCCGAAGAAATGAAATTTTCGTTGATTATATTGAAGATATAGTAGCCGATAGTTAACTATGAAGAGGAAATCATGAGATTTTTCCGTTTTCTTGCAAAAAATATTAGCTATACCTTTGCAATCGCCCTGATTTCGGTGTTTTCCAGCTGGGTATTAAGCATCCTTGCGTTTTTCCTTGGCACATCCTTCATAGTCATATCGTACGATAAGCTCTCAACCAACCTGATGAAATGGCTGCCGATAGCCGTCGCGATTCCAACGTTGATACATTACATCATGTTTGGCATGCTCGAGCCAATCGGCATTCCGGCGTTTTTAAAATCGCTGCGAGCTGTCAACAGGGCCTACCGGGATGACCTCGAGGTGACGAACGACGAGCTGACCGCGGTATATACGAATTTCTCCGATATTCCCATGATCAATCTCCTGACAGCCGTGACCAACACGGTACTGGCACCCATTATTGTCATCGCCCTGTCCTTCTACGAGTACCAGACGAGCACCAGTTATACGACCGCGGAGTTCCTTGCCGTCGTCAAGGTGAGCAGCCTGACCGTTATCATCATTATAGTGCTCTACGGCATGGCGACCTACCTCATCAGCGAGACCCTGACGAACAGGGAACGTACCCAGTTGTATAACAGGATCGTGCAGGCAGGCATGCGGTTCAAGCCGCGGGCGTTGATCGGCATAAGGATCAAGTTCCTCTTTTTCGTCTGGCTCATGGTCATCACGCTGCTTACCTTTGCGGCCTTGATGGAGAAGGTCCGATTTTCCGGCGAGTATTCCCTGGCGCTGATCGGGGTGTATTTCGGTATTTCGATCCTCGCGAGCTTTTTACTGATGCAGATTACCACTGGCTCGATCATGCGGATCCTCAATGACCTGATCCGGGTCGCGCGGGCGATCGCTTCGGGCGGCACCGCGGGATACGAGGTCCTCTCGCTCGAGCGCGAGTTTACAGCCATCGAGTATGCCCTCGCGGAAACGGGCCGCGAGATAAACGATTACCGCCGTGACATTGAAGGGAAGGTCGCCAAGCGCACCGAGGAGCTTGAGGAGGCATTGTCAAGCCTGCGGAGCAGGGATGATTTGATCCAGAAGCAGCTCGACATGGCGAGCGTTATCCAGCGGAGCATCCTGCCCGGCAAGATCGACGACTGGAACGAGCTGAAATTTTCGGTCCGTTACATGGCCATGGAAAAGATCGGAGGCGACTTCTACGACGTGCACCTCCTGAAAGACGAACGCATCGGCATCATGATAGCCGACGTTTCGGGCCATGGCATCCCCGCCGCCCTCGTGACCACTATGGCGAAGATGTCGTTCAGCAACGCCGGCGCCAAGTACGACTCCCCAAAAAAAATATTCCAGGAGATGAACCAGAACATCCTCGACCACGTGAAGACGCAGGATTACATGACCTGCTTCATGCTGGCCATTGATGACGAGTACAACGTGGTCTACTCGAACGCGAGCCACCAGAAAGCCATGCTGCTCAGGGACAGCACCGGGTTGATCGAGCACCTTGACACGAACGGCCTTTTCATCGGGGCGCTCGAGGAAGCCCGCGATTCCTACGAGGAGAGCAGGACGAAGCTCGAGTACGGGGACCGGATCATACTCTACACGGACGGTATACCGGAAGCCATCAACGACGAGCGGAAGGAGTATACGAACCGCCGCCTCGAGGAGGTGGTCGAGAAGAACCGGCACCTCCACGGGGAGGAGTATGCCGACGCGATCCTGGCCGATGTCCGCCGCTTCATTGGAAGCGCGCAGATGTTTGATGACATTACCTGTCTCGTCATAGAGCTCGTCCGCGACGAGGCGGTCGACATCATCAAGCACGCAAAGGGCCTTATCAACAGCCACCAGTATGACGAAGCCATTACCATGCTCGAGAACGGGGTGAGGAAATATCCCGACAACCAGAAAATATTGTACAATCTCGCAAAAAACTATTTCCGCGTTAACAACTACCGCCGGGCCATAGATACGATCGAGAAGTACATCGGCAACGATACGATGAACAAGAACGCCTACTATATCGCCGGTGCGGCAAACTACCAGATGGGCGAATTCGACGCGGCGATCGAGCAGTTCCAGCTTGCGCTGGATATCGATTCGGCTTTCGTGAATGCCCTCTTTGCAATGGGCATGGCCTACAAGAAAAAGGAAAACACCGAAGAGGCGGCCAAGTATTTTGAAAGGGTCATAAACATAGACCCGGACAACAAGATGGCCTTGTTCGAGATCAGGAGCATGACGGAAAAGAAATGATCCCGTCTCCCCCGGGCCCCGGCCGGCTTAATCTGCCGGGCCCAGCCCCGCATTACCAACCCTCCGGGCGGGCCGGACGGCCGGTGATTGACGAATGTAACTGCATCCCCATAATGTTCTTGCGCGGAACGCCCTCATGCCGTTAGTGTGCACATGATGGATAAACGTTTAATTAAAAATTACACCATCGAAGAGCTTGAGGCGTATTTCACGTCTGCCGGTGAACGGCCGTTTCGCGCACGCCAGCTCATGAACTGGCTGTATGAAAAGAATGTCGATTCCTTCGAGGATATGACCAATTTTTCGAAGGAGCTCCGGGCGCGGCTTGACGGAGAGTTCTCTGTCAATGCGCTCGGGCTCGCTGAGCGCCAGGTGTCGGCGATCGACGGTACGGAAAAATACCTGTTCCGGACCCGCGACGGTAATTTTATAGAATCAGTGCTCATCAGGAACGAGGGAAGCGACGAGGGACGCCTGACGGCCTGCCTCTCCTCCCAGGCGGGGTGCGCCATGGGGTGCCGGTTCTGTGAAACGGCGAAGCTCGGCTTCATCCGCAACCTTGAGGCGGCAGAGATCATAGACCAGCTCTGCCAGTTACGGAGGATCTCGGGGGTGAGGAACAACAACATCGTGTTCATGGGAATGGGCGAGCCCTTCATGAACTATGACAATGTCATGCGCGCCGCCGGGATCATGAACTACTCGTTCGGCTTCCATGTGTCCGTGAGAAAAATCACCGTGTCAACGGCGGGCGTGCGCGATGGCATCGAGCGTTTCATAGACGAGCGGCAGCCCTACAACCTGGCCATATCGCTGAACGACACTGTCCCGGAAAAGCGCGAGCGGATCATGCCGGTAGAGCGCCGAAGCCCCTTCGCCGGCATAGCGGAGCTTCTTAACCGTAAGTTCCCCGCTTCCCGCAACAGGCTGACCGTCGCCTACGTGATGCGCAAGGACAATATCTCGAGCGATGACGCGAAGCGCCTGAAAAAAATGTTCAGGTACGGCCGTATCAAGCTGAACCTCATACCGCTGAACCGGGGATCCCACGAATTCGAGGTCCCTTCCGAAGGGGAGATCGAGCGCTTCATCCGGGAGCTTACGATCATGAACGTCCCGATAACCGTGAGAAAAAGCTTCGGCAGGGACATCGCGGGGGCGTGCGGCCAGCTGTCAGGCCGGAGGTATGCCGCCGCCGGCTGCGATATACAGGACATTTCGCAGGATAGTAATTGACGCAGGAAGGCTCTGTCGTTATAAAAGAACACACGGGATGCGGTGGATGTGCAGACAGCCCCGGGGCACCATAATTTTCAGCAGGAATAAAGCGAATGGGATCGGTTATGCAGGCATTTCTTGACATAGTAAAAAAAATATTCAACTGGATATTCGCTCATAAGAAAATCGTGTTTATATACATCCCTGCCGGGGCCTTCCTCCTGGCCGCCATCTACATCATCGCTATATTTTTCATGTGGCAATCCGACCGCGAGGCGGCCATCAAGAAGCTGGTTAAATACAAGCAGCTGATTGACCGGACCGAAGAGCTGAAAAAAGGATACATTTACAATTACAGCGATGTCGACGTTTCAGCGAAGGTGGTGGATATTCCCACCAGGATATACGACCGGAACAATGAGATCATCGGCGAATTTTTCGAGCAGAAGCGGGAGATCGTGCCGTATGATTACATGCCGTCATGGCTCGTCAAGGCGGTGATTGCCAGCGAGGACCGTGATTTCTACAAGCATCACGGCATAAGCTACCCGGGCATCGCACGGGCCTTCCTCGTGAACCTGGTCCATTTCAGGGTTGTGCAGGGCGGCAGCACCATCACGCAGCAGCTGGCCAAGGTCCTGTTCACCGACATGGAGCGGAACGTGAAGCGGAAGATCTACGAGACCTTCTGCGCCCGGGAGATAGAGAAGCGGTACGACAAGCAGGACATCATCTCCATGTACCTGAACCTGATCTATTTCGGCAACGGAGCCTATGGCGTCGAGTCGGTGGCCAAGATGTACTTCGGGACCTCGGTCAGGGAGCTTTCCCAGGTCGAGTGCGCCATGATCGTCGCCACCATCTCGAACCCCAAGCTTTATTCCCCTCTCTCCGACCTCGATTCGTCGCTGAAGAAAACGCGCCGCATCCTGGAGTCGATGTCCGACGCCGGTTACGTGAAGGAGGCGAGCCTGCCGAAGGTCTACGGGGCATTCATCCGGAAATGGGAGGTCGTATTCGACGAAAAAGGGAAGGCGGTTTCCTCGCTGATCGGCAACTTCATCTTCAGCTCGTATCGCGTTAACAGGGCGCCGTTTTTCAACGAGAGCATACGGCGCGTTCTGGTCGAGAAATTCGGCGAAGACGCCGTAAAGCGGGGCGGGCTCAAGGTGTACACAACCATCGACGGCGAGAAGCAGGACCGCGCGACCGCCGCGCTGAAAGCGGGAATCGCACGGCAGCGCGAATATCACATGAAGATGGCGGGACGGATGAAGGACGTCATCAAGGCGGACCAGGAGATGAACAAAGCGCAGAACATAGAGGGCGCGCTCATCTCGATCGACCCGGTCACCGGCGAGATGCTCGCCTACGTGGGAGGGTACGAGTTTTCCGCGAAGAACCAGAACGACCATGTGGCGCAGATACGGCGCCAGCCCGGCTCTTCGTTCAAGCCGATCGTATACGCCGCGGCTGTTGAGGCCAAAGACATAACCCCCTCGACCGTGTTTGTGGACGACAAGGCCACGTTCAAGGGCGGCTACATGCCGCGCAACTATGACGGGAAATATATCGGCGAGGTGATCGTGCGCGAGGCGCTCAAAAAATCGATCAACGTCGTGGCGGTAAAGATCCTCGAGAAGACGGGGTATGACGGCGTGTTCGGAATATTGAAGAAAGCGCTCTATCTTACGGACCCCGAGGTCAAGGAGCGGTTTGGCAGGACCCTTTCGCTCGCCCTGGGGAGCTACGAGGTTTCGCCGCTCGAAAACTGCGTCCTCCATTCAGTGCTGGTCAACGGTGGAGCCTATGTACTGCCCTACGGGGTCAAATACGTGAAGGACTATAACGACAATATCGTGTGGAACAACGAGGAAGAGATTCTGAAGCTGGTGGACGAGCGCAGGAAGGACGCGGGAACGATAATCGATCCCCTGGCCTGCGCGGTGACCGTTTCGATGCTCCGGAGCGTTTTCGAGGAAGGCGGCACGGCTGCCGGATCATTTAAAGGCTCGAAAATCGATTTCCAGGTGGCCGGTAAAACGGGATCGACCACGAATTACAACGACGCGTGGTTCGTGGGATACACCTCGAACATCGTGACCGCGGTCTGGATCGGGAACCGGGAGGGCGCGATTTCGCTGGGGGCCGGCAGGTCAGGCGGATCGGTTGCCGCACCCGTATGGGTCGAGTACATATCCGGCGCTTACCGCGGCGACCGCCCGGGTGACTTCAAGATGCCCGAGCAGGGACTGGCGCTCGAGACCATATGCCTTGATTCGGGAGAAGTCGCCGGCAGGAACGGGGAGTGCCCGCGCGTCGCACGAGACATTCCTTTTTATTCCGGCACGGAACCGGGCCAGTTCTGCCACCTGCACACCGGCAAGGACAAGGCCCTGGAAGGAGAAAATTCAGCACCGGTCAAGGAGGGTGCCCGATGACTAACCGAACGGTCCTGTATCTGTCGCTGCTCGTGATCGCGTTTGTATCTGCTTCATTCCGCTGGCCGGTCAACAACGGAACGGTCACCTCGACCTTCTGCGAGTCCCGGTGGGACCATTTCCATGACGGCATGGACATGACATCAATGGACGGCAAGGTATATCCCGTCGAATCCGGAACGATGCTCTATTACTGGGACAAGACGCTGTTCCCGCTGGATAATTATCCGGGCGGCGGCAATTACAAGATACTTGAGCACCGGAACGGGCTCTACTCTGTATACATGCACATGGAAAACGGCATGCCGACGAAGAATATCTATACCACGGAAGATCCGGTCGGTCTCATGGGGGACACCGGCCATTCATTCAGCAGGCATATCCATTTTTCTATCGGTAAGGCGGCCAGCGCCCTCTCGATGAACCCGATGAAATACCTGCCCGCTCATCCCGACGACAGGGCGCCGGTCGTTTCGGAGATAGCGTTCCGTATCGGCGATAAATACGTTATCGTGCGGGACAAGGCCAACATACGGCTGACGAAGCATTATCCGCTCCTGGTTAAAATAACGGATTCAATGCAGGGCAGGGAAAACCTTGGAATCAATAAGATCTCGGTCCAATTCAACGGGAAAAAGGTTTATACGAAGGAGTTCGCCGAACTCTCGTCCGCGAATGGATTTTTTACCATCCAGGGCAAGGGGTTCGATAGTCTCTACGATAAAAAGGGATATTACAAAATCGAGGGACTTGTGTATGCCGAGGGCGAAAACGTCGTACATTTGACCGCTGTCGATTACGCGGGCAACACCGCCGAAGCCGAATATACGTTCAATGTCCATCTTGATATGGACAAGGAGTAGATTGGCACCGCGTGAAGGCAATCCTATTGTGAACATTCAGCCACGGCAATGGATTTACAACAGATAAATATAGTTATCATCATACTCTGCACAATTCTCTCGGCCCTGTTTTCCGGGTCCGAGAGCGCGCTTTTTTCCCTCAAGAAGGCAGATATCCACCGCTTCTCCCATTCGAAGCACCGCACCGAGAGGGCCATTTACAGCCTCATGAAGAACCCGCAGGCGATCCTGATAACGCTCCTGATCGGCAACCTGTTTGTGAACCTCGTCATTTCGATGCTCTCCACCGAGCTTCTTCTCCGGCGATGGCCGGAATGGGGCCACGTTATTTCAATTGCGATCGTAACGCCGCTGCTTCTGGTGTTTTGCGAGATATCCCCCAAGGTGATGGCCATCCATTCGTACGAATCCGCGTCCAAGCGGGTGCTCCCGGTCATCAGGCTGTTCCACCTGATCCTCGCGCCGGTGCGGGTGGTCCTGCTTATTTTCACCAACACGCTGATCCGGGTATTCAACCTCAACCTGTCCCACCAGAAGATAACGAAGGACGAGCTGGGGATGGCCGTCAGGATGGGCGAGCAGCACGGCGTACTGGGAAAGGACGAGGGGACATTTATCAAGAACGTTCTCCGCTTCTCGAAGAAGGACGCTTCCAACGTCATGTTCCCCCGGAACAGTGCGGTATTTTTACAGAACGGCATGTCAGTGGACGAGGCCATGGCGGTGTTCCTCTCCCATGGTGTTATCAGAATCCCGGTGTACGAAGGCGACCTCGATCATGTCATCGGCCTGGTTGATTCGCGCGACCTCATGCCCTGCTACCTCGGGTACAGGAAGGCCAGGACCATCAATCGCTTCATCCGGGAAATACAGTTTTTCCCCGCCACCCGCGACCTGAACGACCTGCTGAACGATTTCCTGTCACAGGGCATACAACTGGCCATCGTCGTCGACGAGTACGGCGGGACGGCCGGCGTGGTGACTTTGAACAAGCTACTCTCCGAGCTCATGGGGCGGGACATGACCAGGTGGGAAGACGACTCGAAGCACGAGATCAGGAGGGTGGATGAGAATGTCTCCATCGTATCCGGCGAGATGCAGATTGACGATTTTAACCATGCGTTCGGTGAGCGCCTGGAGAGCAGGAACGCGGATTCCATCGGCGGCTACATCATTGAACAGCTGTCATATATACCCAAGCGGGGAGAGGTGCTGAAAATCGAAGGCCATCTTTTACGGGTCCGGTACATGCGCAGGCACAAGATCGAAACCGTGGAAGTGATAATGAGAAGTGATCTGGAGGAGCTGATATAATGGCCCTCCTGCTCACATATTATCTTCCGTATGTCCTGATCGTCGGCGTCCTGATGTTCCTCTCATTCTTCTTCTCGGGGACCGAGACGGCCCTTCTGAGCTCGAACCGGATAAAGCTTGATGGCAGCGCCCGGCAGGGGAACCGCTCAGCGCGGCGAGCCCTGGGTATACTGGACAGGATCGAGGACGCCCTCAGCATGACGCTGATCGGCAACAATATCGTGAATATCTCGGCATCAGCCCTTGTAACCTACGTCGCGACGAAGGCCTATAACGCGAGCGGGCCGGAACTTTTGCAGATCACAGCTCTGGAGACCATCCTGTTTCTGATATTCTGCGAGGTTGCGCCGAAAGTCGTGGCCCGGTCACGCCCGAACGATTTCCTTGTAATGCTGTCCTACCCCATCAGCGCACTGATGGTGGTGTTGAAACCGCTGCTCAAGCTGTCGCTTGCTTTTTCGGGTTTGTTGAAAAGGGGTGCCGCTCCGGAGGGCGCGGCCCACGGCATCATGCGCTCGCGGGACGAGATCGACACTCTTTTCAAAATGGGCGAGGAGGAGGGAATCATCGGCGAAGAGCACCAGCAGTACGTGTCCGAGATACTTTCCTTCAGGGACATGGCCGCGGGGGAGATCATGACCCCAACCATAGACATCAGCTCGGTCGAACTGCAGCAGAGTATACGCGTCCTGTCGGACGCATTCGTTAAGACGAAGTTCACGCGGCTCCCGGTGTACGACGGCCGGGTGGACAATATCATCGGTTACGTGTTCTACCGGGACCTGCTGAAAGAACGGAACGTGAAGAAGATTGCGGACGTCCTGAACAAAGGGCATTACGTGCCCGCCACGATCCGTATCGTGGACCTCTATTCCGAGATGGTGGAGAACCTGATCCCCATGGTTTTCGTGGTGAATGAGCATGGTGCTGTTGTCGGCATGGTCACCCACGAGGACATTGCCGAAGAAGTCGTGGGAGAGATCCAGGCGCGGGACCAGTCCTCCGGGGAGGAGCTTATAACGGCACTCTCGCGTGACCGCTTTTTATTAAGCGGGGGGCTGGATATCGAGTATTTCATGCGCCGTTTCAACGTGCCGATAGAAAAAAAGAGGTTCGAGACACTCTCGGGTTTTGTCGCGTATAAAATGGGTAAGATCCCGAAGAAAGGAGACCGGTTCGATTACGAACGTTACACCTTCATCATAGACGAAGCGACGGACCGCTCCATCGAAAAGGTCATTGTGCAGCTGCGCAAGAAGAAGAAGCGCCTCAGCGGACCAGCATAGGCCCCATGTCGTCTTTGCCGCCCAGCACGTGGACATGCAGGTGCCAGATGACCTGGCCGCCGGCGGTCCCGTTATTGATGATTACCCGGTAGCCCTTTTCCGCCAGTCCCTTTATCCGGGCAATATCCCTGACAGCGAGGAACAGGTCGGCCATGATGGAGGCGTTGCCGGCATCCAGGCCTTCGATCCTCTCGATATGCTTCTTGTGTATGACCAGCACGTGCACCGGGGCCTGCGGGTTGATGTCCTCGAATGCATAGACCGAATCGTTTTCATAGACTTTTGTCGACGGCGTCTGGCCGGAGATTATGTTGCAGAACAGGCACCCCATGGCGGTTCCTCCAACTGTAGCGTTCCTTCATAAAAAGGGCGCCCGCAGAAAAAAAAGTCAAGTACAAATCCCCCTCTGCCGCGCACCCCGATATGTATTGACAGGGCGGGGCGCGCCGTGCGAGAGTTGCCCATGCGGACTATCGACGATATACGGGTCATCATATACAACAGCGGCGACCGGGACAATCCGATCGCCCGCCGGTTCCTGGACCTTGGCGGCAGGGAGCTGATCGAATGCGAAAGCGATGAATCGATGGAGGAAGCGGCGGAGTCACTGAAAAAGCGCGGCGTCGCATCGAAGGAAGTGCTTTTCCTGAAGCCGTTCCTGGGGCGGATGTACCAGAAGTGCCCCGGTTCCCAGGGTATGATATGCTGCAACTACCGCCTGATCAATATCGGGTTCAACTGCCTCTATAACTGCACGTACTGTTTTCTCAATTACTATCTCAACTCCTACGGCATCGTTCAGTTCATCAGGCCGATACCCTCCCTGGCAGAGCTGGAAGCTGAGCTTGGCGGGGAGCCTGAAAAAGTCTTTCGCGTCGGGACCGGCGAATTCACTGATTCCCTGATGCTCGACGATATATCAGGGATAGGGGAGTCGCTGATTGCCGAGGCGGCGCATTACCCGAACCTGTTCCTGGAATTCAAGACCAAATCCGACAACATACGCCACCTCCTCGGCATCCGTGAGAAGGGCAACACGGTACTGGCGTGGACCCTTAACACGAAACGCAATATTGAGCAGTATGAAGCCGGCTCTGCGACGCTCGAAGACAGGATCCGCGCGGCCGCCGCCGCGGCCGGGGCGGGTTATCTCACCGCCTTTCATTTTGACCCGATGATAGAATATGACGGATGGATCCCTGACTATTGCGCCATTATTGATGCCTTCTTCCGCGCGGTGGATCCGGCGCAGGTTGCCTGGATATCGATGGGATGCTTCAGGTACAGCCGCGGATTCCGGGAAATCGTGCGGGACGTCTTTCCGGGAGAGCGGCTCACCGTGGCCGAGATGTTTCCCGGGCAGGACGGGAAATTCCGCTACCTGAAAAGCAAGAGGATCAGCGCGTACCGGGCACTGCTCCGGCGCATACGGGAGTACTCGGACAGGCCGTTCGTATACCTCTGCATGGAACCAGCCGGTGTCTGGGATGCGGTGTTCGGAGTAGAATACGAATCCTCAGAAGAGCTTGAGCGGGACATTGGCGAGCACATGAAAAAACTGTTCACCGGGCGGGTCGTCGTCCAGAATAAAAACGAAAACGGCCCCGTGGACAGGTGAAAATAATTACTCCGGTCACGTTATTTTGTTGACCAAAATTCCGAATCGTGTCTAATAATTTTTGTGAAAGTCCTGAAATGATGATCTATGCGCGATACTCGGGCAAAATAAAAAAAGCCGCCCGTATCGGATCATGATTATAATACTCGCGACATTTCGACGATAATACTTTAGCTCCCCGCGTATGTGAAGACGGGGAGTGAATGATATCAGTTCTGAGGATGCATTGTTTTGGAAGAGAGAGACTACCGGGAAAGCCAGCGGGATCTGAAGAATATAACGGAAATGCTCGATCAGCTGTATGCCTCCGTTAACATGGATGCGCTGAAAAGGAAGATGGCAGAGCTCCAGCAGGAGACACTCAAAGAGAATTTCTGGCAGAACAAGGAGCTTTTTACAAAGACGAACCAGGAGATCAGCAATCTCAAGAGGAGGATCGTTCCTTTCGACGAGCTGAAGGGCGAGCTCCAGGAGGCGGCAGAGCTTTTCGACATGGCGCTTCAGGAGCGCGACAGCTCCGTGCTCGACGAAATATGCGGTACAATCGCGTCGTACAAAAAGAAATTCGACGAGCTGGAGACGCTCGAGCTTCTTTCCGGCGAGGATGATTTTAACAACGCATTCATCACCATCCATCCCGGCGCCGGCGGCACCGAGTCACAGGACTGGGCAAACATGCTTTTCCGCATGTATTTCCGCTGGGGAGAGCAGAAGGGCTTCGCGGTGGAAGTCATAGATTATACACCCGGTGAGGAAGCGGGGATCAAGAGCGCTACCATGCTCGTCAAGGGCGATTATTCGTTCGGGCTCCTGAGGTCCGAACGGGGCATCCACCGGCTGGTACGCATATCCCCGTTTGATGCGAACAAGCGGCGGCATACCTCTTTCGCGTCAGTCGAGGTGATCCCCGAGGTCTCTGAAGACATAGATCTGGAGATAAAGGAGTCCGACCTGAGGATAGACACGTACCGCTCGTCGGGGGCAGGCGGCCAGCACGTCAACAAGACCGATTCCGCGGTGCGTATAACGCACATCCCGACCGGGATCGTAACGCAGTGCCAGAACGAGCGGTCTCAGCACAAGAACAAGGCTTTCGCCATGAAGGTGCTGAAGGCCCGGCTTTACGAGCTGAGGAAGCGCGAATTCGATGAAAAGCAGCAGGAGAAGATAGGACAGAAGAAGGACATATCGTGGGGCAACCAGATACGGTCCTACGTGTTCCAGCCCTATACTCTGGTCAAGGACCACCGGACCGGCGAGGAAACGGGCAGCGTCGATTTCGTTTTTGACGGGGACATTGACCGGTTCATATACGCATTTTTACGGGGGAAGAAAACGGGCGATACCGGGCTGCCCCAGATATGATCGCACCAGGATCGAGCTCAGAATGAAGGTAACGGTACAGCATCTGTCCCACCTGTTCCAGAAATACGGCATCGGCATCGAGGTCAAGTATTTCGATGACGTCGTTATCAAGGGTAACTGCTTTCTCGCAACGGACCTGGTCCTCTCCGCGCACCTGCCGAAGCTCCTGGAAAACGATATTACGGAAATAGAGGTCTTTTACAGCCCTGTCCTGTACGAGCACCTCTCGCGCGAGTTTCCGGCCGAGTTCCGGAAACCGTTCGGCAAACTGCGCCTGAGCGAGATGGACAAGCTCCTGGAAGACCTCAAAAACGCGAACGTGCACTCCAAGCGGAAACGATTCATCCGCGTTGTCGGGGACATATACGGGATCGACAGGACCTCGGGGAAACGGACCATACTCCTCCGCCACAACGAGCCGCTTGATTTCAAGAAATGGAACAATTTAAAGAGAGACATGGACCGGAACCAGGCGTTTCTCTACCGCAACTCCGAGGTCGCGATAATAATTTTTGTTGATCTCAAGGTGGGCAGCCAGAAGGAATTTGTGGAGCGATTCAGGATCAATACAGACCTCATCTCGCTGATCGTGTCGCGCGGGCAGGAGCAGGCCAACATGCCGTCCCCCGATTTCATAGCCACCGAGGACGTTATATCGGTAACGGAGCCGGATACCCTGCTCGAGGAATATATTCGGTCAAACGCGCGGTTGATAATAATCGGTGAAAAGCTCGATGATTCTTACAAACGCGCGCTTCTGCAGGTGCGTAATTACGATAAATTCGTGCGGCTGATGGTCGTACCGGTGCTGGACCACAAGAACATGCAGGATTTTTTCAAACAGGTTAAAATGGTTTACAATTATGAACGCTGGCTCTAGCATGGATCGGACATGACAGACAGCACGCCCGGGAAGTCCCGGTCACAATTGGAGCGATCGAGTGAAAAACAAGTTGTCGAAATTTCTCCAGCCGATGGATTTCAGCAGCGCGATTGAAAAGGAGATCGGCCACATAGACCTGGACCTGGCCATGCCGAATCCCTCCCGGAACAAGGAAAAGCGTTTTCTACGGACCTATACCGCCGACGGTCTCTACGAGATCGTCACGCGGGTCAAACTCGTAAAACACCTCGCAGGCCTCGGGTTCAACGATCTCAGGGTGGAGATCGATATCGATGATTCCTATGTACATTACATGAAGCTCTACAACGGCCCGACCGACCCGGATAACATGCTGCTGGACCTCCGGTTGAGCGAATCGAGATTCGTGCCGGACAAGAAGTTTTTTGAAGACGATTCCTATCATGCGTATGACATGATCGTGATCGAGTGGCTCTCCGCCCAGAACCCGCAGCACCGGTTCGATAACGGGAAGCCGCAGCTCCCCGGCCAGAAGAGGCCAGGGCTGGGCATCCTCAATTACTGTTTTGAGATGATGTATATCGTCGCGAAGGACGTGATCAAGGACGGGTTCCTGGACATTCCGGACCATGTGCACGGCGCCATCATGTATTCGCGGAAATTCAAGTTTTTCGATCCCGCTCACGAGGGAGCGCTCCGGGCCATGATGCGCGACCTGAGCAAGTACCCGCTTGCCGACATATCCTGGGGAATCATCACCAAAACCATTATCGAGGAATACAAGAACGAGCCGCAGCCATATGCACCGTCCGAGCAGGTGTTCTACGTTTCGGACCGTATGCGCGAGTACTTTCATTCGAAAAAGTACATGGCGGTATATAACAAGTATTACAAGCGAAAGCGGTTCCGCTTCGAGTACGACGAGATGCAGAAGCGCAGGCAGAAGATTCTGGAAACGAAAAGCATTCTCGACCTGTAAGGCGGCATTCCTACCGATCGTCTCCTTCAGTCTCCGGGCCCTTAAGCGCGTCAATGCGGGAAAGGGCCGCAATGCTGTCCTTGATGCCGCGCGCATCCGCTTCCAGCTTGAGCAGCAGGTCCCGCCGCAGCCGGTGCAGCTCCCTGATATCACGCAGCAGGCTTTCCCTTAATTCAGTGAGCTCGCGCGCCTCCGCCTCGGCACCAAGCGAATCGTAGAGCAGATCGCGACGTACGCCGATTATCCCGCAGAGCGTGTCCTCGGCACGTGCAATGTCATAATCGGCGAGGTTGACCGCGTCGATTATGAAGGCGTCATCGCGGGTGAGGTCCATCACCCGCTCGAGGTTTCCGGATTTTTCGTAGTGGTGTTTATCGGATTCACTTAACAGAAGCTTTTGTACGAGATCGAGCTTTGTGCGTAAATCGCGGACCAGCCCGGTGACCAGTGCTCTGGCATCATCCCTCAATGCTGAAGCTACCCTTGACCCCGACGGTGGATTTATCGCTCCCCGTTTCGTTCGCGGAAATCTTGTCCCACGCGTCGCGAAGATCTTTGATGAGCTTCAGGACGCTTCTGACCATTTCAGCGTCTTTTTTTATGTTGGCTTCAAGCAGGGCCTTTTTGAAATAGAGGTACAGGTTGAAAAGGTTTTGCGAAATTTCGCCGCCTTCCTTCATGTTAAGGGAAAGAAGCAGCTCGGTGATGATATCCTGGGCCTTGATTATATTGTTATTCACGACATCGTAGGTTTTCGGGTCCATGTTGTCGATCGCAATGTTGAGGAACTTTATGGCACCGTCATAAAGCATGACGATCAGCTTGCCCTGGTTCGCGGTCGTGATCTGAGTTTTCTTGTATTCATTGAATGGATTCTTTTCCGGCAGTGCCATGAACTCCCCCAGATTTCAATTTGTAACGGGCATTAACCCAGGCCCTCGCGGAACCGGGGTGCGGTTCGCACGGGGTGCGGCGTGTCCTTTTGGTATTATCGTCAGAAAACGGCATAAACTGAATCATTAATTCCGCTGAAGACCCGCCCGCTGCGGATTAATCGGGATAGCGGAACCAATGATGTCTCCGGCGCTATTTGGCGAATGCCGCCTCTATTCTCTGCAATATCTCCAGGTATTTCTCCTGCGTCTTCTGGACAATCTCATCGGGAAGCGGCGGCGGTGGGGAGTTTTTGTCCCATGTCGTTGTTTCAAGATAGTCACGGATGTACTGCTTGTCGAAGCTGACGGGAGATTCGCCGACGCGGTACGAAGTGCTGTCCCAGAAGCGGGAGCTGTCCGGCGTAAGGACCTCGTCGATCAGTATGATCTCGTTGTCCACGAACCCAAATTCCAGCTTGGTATCCGCAAGTATGATGCCCTGTTTGTCAAGGATGTCGCGTGCAAATTCATAGATGCGGAGCGTTATTTCTCCAAGCCGGTCGGCGGTGTCCTCGCCGAGCCGGGCACGCATCACTTCCACCGGGACGTTTATATCGTGACCCGTGTCCTCCTTCGTCGCCGGGGTGAAGAGAGGGGCTTCGAGCTTTTCTGCGAGCTGGAGACCGGCAGGGAGGGCGATTCCGCAGACGGAACCGGTCTCGCGGTAGTCCTTCCAGCCGGTTCCGATAAGGTACCCCCGCGCGATGCACTCGAAATCCACGCGCTCGGTCTTGCGGACGAGGACGGCCCTGTCCTTGAGCTCGGGATAATCGCAGAAGGGTTTTGGAAAGTTAAGGTAATTGTCCTCGACGATATGGTTCTTGACCGCTTTCAGGTTCTTGAACCACAGGTTCGAGATCTTGTTCAGGATGATCCCCTTCCCGGGAATGCCGTTTGGAAAGATATGGTCAAACGCCGATATCCGGTCGGTGGACACGATGAGCAGGTGCTCCTTGTCCACGGTGTAAAGGTCGCGGACCTTGCCGCTGTATTTTTTCCTCAGGCCGGGTATTTTGATGTTAACCAGTGGTTCCATTCGACAGCTCCGGTTTTTAATGGGAAGCCATATGCGTCATCAGTAGCCATTGATTAAATGGCAGGTTTGTATCAAGCCATGGCGACATATTTTTTGTCAAGGAAAATGATTAAAATTGGCAACTATTCGATGGTATATTATTCCAAACCTGAAGGGCGTCAACCGGGACATGGCCAAAACTTCATTGACATCCCGAACGGAGAGACAGGATATATATTGACAGGAGAGGGTTAACCCCTTGTTGTTATTAAATATGAAGTCATCAACGATACAACGACTGAAAACCCGTGTGGGCGCGTTTTGTGCCCTTGCTCTGTTTGTTTCTATCGGGTTTTTCATCGGTTGGGGCGCAGGAAACCGGCTGATAGAGGGAATGCTCCTGCATGAGACAAGGTTCCCTCTGCTGCTCTCCAGACCGGTATACCAGTTTTATGATATCTTCAATCTTCTCAATAGCAATAATCCCTACAGCCGGCTCAGCGGCTACTACTCCCTGGTCGATGCAAACATGATTGACCCGGGTTTCATCCGGGAGCGGTACTCCCGGGAGCAGGTCCCGGTGATCAGGAGAACGCTCCTCTGGGTACTCGGCCTCTCGAAGGACCGGGATGAGGCTCTGCGAAGCTATGTGTCCCTGTATGATGCCAGCGATGACGATATGAAGCGTGAGATCCTGGGAATGATGAAGCGGCTGGACCCGGCCTTCTACGGGGAATTTATAAAAAAGAACCGTGTTACCGGAGGCGGCCGGGCCGGCAGGTGATATTTTATTCTTGTCAAAGGAGCGGGCCTGTAGCATATAGGGTCAAATCACACGGGGTGCCCACATGGACAACAAACAGTATATAGAGCAGTTGTGCCGGGATGCGAAAGCTTCCTCCCGGGTGCTCGCCGTCTATTCCACGGAAAGAAAAAACAACCTCCTGTTGACCATTGCGTCCGAGCTCAGAAAAAAAACAGATTATATAATAGGAGAAAACAAAAAGGACCTTGCCGCAGCAGAGAAAGAGGGGGTCGGCAGGGCCATGTACGACCGGCTTCTTCTCAACAGGGAGCGGATCGAGGGAATGGCGGCCTCTGTCGAAGAGATTGCCCGCATGCACGACCCCATCGGGCGCATAGAAAACATGAAGGTGCGCCCTTCCGGAATACGCGTCGGGCAGATGAGGATCCCCCTCGGCGTGGTTGCCGTGATCTACGAATCGAGGCCGAACGTTACCACGGATATAGCCGCTCTCTGCATAAAATCCGGGAACGCCACAATCCTGCGCGGAGGGAAGGAGGCGATCCATTCCAATACCGCGCTCCATCAGGTCATACGCCAGGCGCTCGCCGGCTCGGGCGCCCCGCAGGCGGCTGTGACCTTCATTGACCGTACCGACCGCGAGCTCGTCCCGATTCTCCTGAAGATGAACTGCTACATCGATATCGTGATACCGCGGGGAGGCGAGAGCCTGATCAAGGCGGTTACCGAGGACTCCACCATCCCCGTCATCAAGCACGACAAGGGCGTGTGCCATACGTTTATCGATGCCGGCGCCGCCGAGGAAATGGCCAACCGGATTGTTGTCAACGCGAAAGTGCAGCGCCCCGGCGTGTGCAACGCGATGGAGACCCTGCTGATCCACCGGGATTATCCCCACAAGGAGTCGCTCCTTGAAAGCCTCCTCGACAATAACGTGGAGCTCCGGGGATGCGCCAGGACGGTTGCAATCGCACCGGGCAGGGTTAAGCCCGCCGCGGAAGAGGACTGGGGGCACGAGTTCCTCGACCTGGTGCTCGCCGTGAAGATTGTCGATTCGCTCGATGAGGCCCTTGAGCATATCGTGCGCTACTGCTCGAACCATTCCGAAGCGATCGTGACGAACGACTATATGAATGCCGAGCGCTTCCTCCGCGAAGTCGACTCGTCCGCCGTTTTCGTCAACGCCTCGACGCGATTCCATGACGGCGGCGAGTTCGGGCTGGGGGCGGAAGTGGGGATCTCGACCCAGAAGCTTCACGCGTACGGTACCATGGGCGTGGAGGGGCTGACAACGCTTAAATACGTCATCTACGGCAAGGGCGAGGTGCGGTAATCCGTGAAGCTCGGCATCTTCGGCGGGACCTTTAACCCGATACATTACGGACACCTGATCAACGCGGAGATAATACGGTCCGACTACAATCTCGACAGGATAATACTCGTGCCAGCCAGGCAGCCGGTGCACAAGAGCCTGGACGGGAACGTGCAGGCCGAGGAGCGGTATGCGATGGCCGCTCTTGCGGTTGGAGGGGCGAAAGAAACAGAGGTTTCCCGTATTGAAATTGACAGGGAAGAGCCGTCATATACGATTACCACGGTCCACGGTCTGCTGGAGCTCTATCCCGGCAGCGAGCTCTCCCTGGTCATCGGGATGGACTCGCTCGCCGAGCTTGACGGGTGGCGTGAGTCCGATCACCTGCTCGAGCATGTGTCGGTCATCGTGATGCGTCGTCCCGGCCCGGGCATAGCGCCGGGCGCCGCTCCGGCAACAGGGCGCATCCATTATGCGGAGAACCCGCTGATCGATATCAGCTCCACGTACATTCGGGACAGGATTCGCGCCGGCAAATCGGTGCGGTACCTCCTCCCGGACGCAGTCATCGACTATATTCATAGAAAGGGGTTATACCGGAATTGAGAAGGAGAGTGTTCATCATAGCGTGCGCCGCGTTCGTGGCTCTTGTCGCACTGCTCGTTTACCACTGCCACGGCATGAAGACCAGGAACGCGGTAGACCAGATGATCCAGAAGAAAAAGATCATCAACATCCTGGTGGCGGGAAGCAATAAGCCGAACGATCACAAGCACAAGTTTTTTGCCATCATCAGCATCAACCCCGACAACCGGCGGATCGGGATCACGTTCATACCGCCGTCGTTCAAGATTCGGCTTGACGATGACGGCGATACTGTTGCCCGGATCGACGACGTTGTCGTGTTCAATTTCAACCGTCTCCGTTATTCGCTCCAGAAAGACCTGCGGCTCAATATTCCCTTCTATATTGAGTTGTACGCGTCCGATGTCGAGAGGATCGTCAACCTGATCGAGGGGGTCAATCTGTTCGTTCTCGACCAGGAGAATGCCGCCGGAGCCGGGTTCGGCATCAGCTATTTCGACGGACGAAAGATAGGCCGTTACATTAACACCGCCGAGCAAAACTCGATATACCTCAAGTATGACCGCATCCTGGACGTCCTCATGACGCTGTACCGTGATCGAGAGCGGCTGGAGCGCTTCAATAACATCGAGTTCATAACGGTCATGATGAAAAGCATGCAGACAAACATGCTTCCACAGGAAGTCCAGCGCATCGGGGATCTCATCTTCAAGGACGGGGATGTAATGGCCACGGTCCTGCCCGGGTTCCTGAGCGGCGGCTATTACGTCATCGATGACATCACGTTCCGAATTTACGAGAAGGAGTTCCTTACCCAGCTGATCGTGGACAAGAGCGAGAAGGAGATCGATTCGTCCATCAAGATCAAGATCGTGAACGGGACGGATGTGCCCGGTCTCGCGCGAAAGATGCGCGAGAGCCTGATCCGCGAGGGGCTGAACGTCGTGGAATTCGGGACGTCGCCCTACCGGAAAATGGAGAAGTCGGTCATAATAAACAAACGGGGGAACGTGGCTGCCGTTAACCGCGTGGCCGAGCTTACCGGCATACAGAACATATACCATGTGATCGACAATACCCAGCTGCATAATGTAATGATAATAATCGGAGAGGACCTTGCGAAGTGACCGAGCGCGGCGAAATAACAGAAAATGACTTGATCGGCATATTGCGAAACAGTGCACTCCTGCTTTCAGAAAAGAAGGGGGCCGATGTAATCATGATGGATCTCCGTGAAGTTAACTCGTACCTCGATTATTTTCTCATCGTAACGGGGAATTCACGGATCCACTGCCGGGCCCTGGCGCGGGAGATGGAGAGGTCCATCCATGCGCAGGGCCTGCGGCAGCGCAACAGGCCGGATTATGAGTCGGGATGGATTATTCTTGATTTCAACGAGCTCATAGTGCACGTGTTCACCTCCGAGATGCGCGACTACTACCAGCTCGAGAAGCTCTGGGGCGACGCGAGGAGGATTTCATGAAGATAACCGGTGCAGGTGCGGCGGCGCGGATTATGGCAGCCCTGCTGATCGTATCAGCGGCCATGGCTGTTTCATGCAAGAAGGTCGAGAACTCCATGCAGGGCATCAACCCTGAATATATCAGCCGCCAGTTTTTCGAGACATGGAAGCGGAAGGACTGGAAGGCGCTCTACCGTATGACGCACCCGGCTTTCATTCAGAAGCTGAGGCTCCAGAATCAGCTATCCGCGGACCGCGCGCTCGATGACGAGGCGCTTTTCGTGAGGGAATTCACCCGGACGCAGTCATTGAATACCGGGAAAGTCCTCCGTTCGTATGAGATATTGTCAATAACATCCTATCATACCGGAGACACGACGGTATGGGCGGACGCGCTGGTTAACGGCAAAAAGAAAAAAATTCCATTGACCCTGGACGGCCTGACCCTGAAGATAGACCTGTCCAGGATAGAATAAACGCGGGAGCGCCGGCATTTCACGGCCGGGCGCGTCAGTTACGACAGGAGTGGCACGATGTCGGATCATAACCGGCGCTATGATGCAATCGGCGACGACCGGTCAGCCCTTTTCGGTGAGATGGACCGGTTCATCTCACCTGATGGTGCTTTCGACGAACAGCGCTTCCGTGCGTCACTGCGCTCGTTGCTCGAAACAATAAAAAAGAGCGGGAAAAAAAACGGCCGCTTCGAAGAGTCGGTTAACGGGTGGCTCTCGATGAACCTGCCCGATGTGATAGAGTTCTGCGAGGAGAGGACTTCGGTCGCATCCATCCTGAAAATAGTGAATGCGGCACTGGACGAGGCGGGGAGCTTTGGTCTCGCCATATCGGCCGATCACCTGAAGCAGGTGATTTCACTCTTTGGCGGGAACGGTTCGGCCGGTGAGAAAAAGACCGGGCCGGACATAAAGCGGAAAAAGATATTCGACGCCGCACTCAGGGTGTTCGCCCAGAAAGGATATCATAACGCGACCATCGATGAGGTGGCCGCACTTTCCGGCGTGGGCAAGGGGTCCGTATACCGCTACTTCAAGAGCAAGGAGGACCTGCTGACCCAGCTCCTCACCGAGCATTATGAGATCATTGTCGGCAGGATCAGCCAGATTTTTTCCCTGGAGCATGATGTCCTGAAGCAGATCCGGGAGATGATCGAAGTCTGGGTGAAATTCATAGAGGAAAACTATATCGTCTACCAATTGATCCAGAGCGAGGCCATATCCGGCAAGGCCGGAGAGGCGACCATGTTCTACGATTATTTTATTACGCAGTTCCCCATGTTCAAGGACAGTATAGTTGCAATGAACCGGGAGAAGAGACTCAAGACCACCAATTTCTATACTGTTTTTTACGGGGCGCTGGGGCTGATCGACGGCGTTGTACACAAGTGGTTCAGGCAGGGTATGAATTACCCGCTGAGCGATGAAATCCCGGTCATCCTGGAAGTTATTTTCAACGGATTTGTCGGGGAAAGCCAGACCGGGGAACATTTTTATCCGGCGCTGGAAGATAAAAACGGGGGTGAGTGATCGTGCTGAATATCGACATTACCGGGCAGAACAATGTGCTGGTGCTGGTGTTGAAGGGCGACCTCATCTTCAACGAGCTCGATGAGGCTGACAGGATCTTCATGGAGAATCTCGGGAAAAAGCCCAGGGCCATCGCGCTCGACTGCAGGAGGCTGGTGAACCTCGATTCATCAGGCCTGGGCCTCTTCATCCGGTTTTCTAAAGAATCGGCGAAGGCGGGAGTGCGCCTTGTTTTCATGAACATTACCGATCACGTCTCGACCCTTTTCGACGTGTCGAAGCTTGATAGCATGTTCGAAATACTGCCGGAATCAGAATTCAAGAAGCAATATCCCGCGTGACCCGTGCTGCGGGCCCTGACGCCCGCCGGAGTATCATCCCCGCGGCGCGGCTTCCAGTGACAATTCCTTATCCATGATCCATGCATGGCCATCCTGCCTCATCAGGCGGACGGTCAGGGTGCCATCGCGCGATTGTGCTACTGCGAACGTGTGCGGCCTGTTCGATCCATGGTACATGCTTCCCGGGTTGCAAATGATGCCGCGCGTCACGCTCGTCAGGACGGGAACATGGGTATGCCCGAAGAAAAGGAGACGGGCCACGTGACGGACCATGAGTGCCTCCATCGAGGCAAAATGCAGCTGCCACCGGTCGGGGCCCTGGTACGGATTGAGGTCGAGGCGGTGCCCGTGGATCAGGAAGGCCGTGTCGGCACCGAAGGTAACGGAGCGCGTTTCCGGGTAATCGGCGGCGCCGTCCTCGTTCCCTGAAACGGCGTGGAGCGGGATACCTGCTTCCCTGGCAAGGGCTGAAGCCTCGGCCACTCCGTCGCCGAGATGTGCGATCGCGTCGAAACGGTCGGACGCCAGCGCGGATCGCATTGCGCCGCTGTTACCGTGCGTGTCGGAAAAGACGGCCCATTGTACACGTTCAGTCCCGGCTTTCATGGCGCAATACTCCGGACCTGTTCATGATTGTTCCGTATGTCTGAGTGGTGCGTACATACGGCAATCAGTATACAAGGGAAAAACAGGGTAATGTCAAGATGAATTTAACCGGACAGGACGCAATTTAAAATAGTTGACATTATTCATTCAACGTGCATTTATTAAAGTCTGCAGGCGGGAATTGATTATCTCAATGCGCGGTTCCTGTCAAAAATCCAACCACATTATTGCTGATACATACAATAATTAAAAAAACAGGAGGACATACATGACTGAAACTACCGTAACGAGAGAAGGCCCGCTGAGTCAGATCGGTTCATCCATCAAGGGTATATTTGTCGGGATTATATGCTTCATCGCGGCGTTCCCTGTTCTCTATTGCGGCGCTACCCGTGTCCAGTGGCAGAAGGTCTTCAAGGACGCGGTGCCCGTAGAGCAGGCGAAGGCCGGACAGGCCGCCTATATAACCGGTATCGCAACGGCGGACAAGATCGGTGACCCTCCCAACGTCGCGGTAGGTAACTATCTGAGAATATCTAAAACACCGGAAGTATATGCATGGGTCGAGCATGTCGAAACCGAATCAAAAACCGAGCGTGAAGGAATCTCGCGCACCAAGAAAACTACGACGACCAAGACGTATTCCTACGCACTCGAATGGACGAGCAGTCCGAAGGAAATATCATCATTCAAGGCAAACGAATGGCAGGATTTCTGCAGCAAGAACAAGTTGAAAGCTGACATCCAGAACCCCGTGCTGGCCGAGAATGAAAAAGCCGAAACAATATACTCGAATAACTGTCTGGTAAAAGGATATGCTATAGACCTCAAGTCAGTCAATTTTTATGCGGGTTCCAGGGACCTGGGGGCGAAATATATCAGGGGAGTTGCGGCAGCACCCAGGCTTGGCGATAAGCGGATTCAGTATTCGGCCTATCCTTCCGGTATAGAGTATACCTTTGCCGGCAAGGCGGCCGAAAAGAGCATTGTACCGTTGCCGGCGAAAGATTCATCCAAACTGGCAGGCTCAACAGGTAATTTTGATTCACTGCTGGCCGAGCTTAAGTCAGAGGACAAGATGATGGGTATCCTCTTTTTCTTCGGGGGCTTCATATTGATGGCCATCGGTCTCAACGGGATGCTTGGTCCCATCACCACGCTCCTGGATTTTATTCCTTTTGTCGGCGAGCTGGGAGCCGGAGTTATCAGGGTCATTCTGACAATAATCGCCCTGTTGATAGCAGCGATCTTTTACTGGATGATCAAGCTCTGGTGGCTCTGGTTGATTCTCCTGGTGGTTGCAGTTGCTGCTTTCATCGTGATAAAAAAGGTGAGAAAGCCGGCAGCAGCATAAGCACATATACGATGATATGCGAACGTACAAGGCCGCTGAATGATTCCAGCGGCCTTGTTGCCTTGTAACAGGTGGCCGGATTATCCGATGTTTGTGCCAGGCAGGAACCGTTACTGTAACGTCACCGGGAATTCCCCCGATGATGAACCTCCGGAGAATAACACCATCCAGAGAAACACCGCGTAAGCTGCGACTGCAGTTACGGCAAGACCCACAAAATAAAACCCGAGCGGAGCAATGATCGTCACGATGAACCAGTGGAACAGAATCATCCTCGCCGAGTTAAGGCGGATCGGAAAGTCGTGTCTCCTGCAGATCACGATGAGCCCGCTCAGGTTCCAGCCATAGAGCGAGATGAGTGCGTGCAGTTTCAGGAGCAGTTTGCCGCCGGGCGGCTCCGGGATAAAATAATGCAGGAGAATATAGGCGATGCCGGTCACGGCGGTCATGATCAGGAACAGGCTGCCGGATGTCAGGAAGCCCCGGGGCTGGCGTCGGGCACCCGTCTTCACATAGATGGCGAAGACGAGGACCACAGTGAAAAACAGGGTCAGGGCGATCAGGAGTTCGGCCAGGAGCAGACCTGCCAGGATGAACAGGAAGAACACGATTACACCGAGGTTTACCGTCCAGAAGCTGTACTCCTTGAGTGCGGCCACGGTACGGCTATCGTTGTTTTCCATCATGCCGAACATGAGTGACAGCGTAATCAGGGAAACGGGAAACGAAAATCCGAGGAAGAATACATCCAGGGTCAGCTTAGGCGCTGACACGAGCCTCAGATATTCGTTGTTGAGGATCACCAGGGACGAGATAATGAGCCCGATGGACAGGCAGAGAAGGGCAGCCTGATGGAATTTGATCGACGTACTAGGCGATCTTTTAAAGAAATCAACCGGGAAAAACGAGAAGGCTTTGACGCGGACCGTTTCCACGATAGCCGCCAGGACCAACGCTAAGGCGATGGCAAGAGGATAAAGTTGAAAAAAGGCCGAGAGGGCGTAACAGACTGATAGCAAAAAAAACACGCCGGTACGTATTGAAAATGACGGCTTTTTTTCAGTATAAACGAGTATAAGCGTTCCCCCGCTGCAGAGGTTGAACAGGAAGATGTGCAGCCGTTCAAAGTTTATTCCCGGTACGAACAGGTGGAGAAATCCGAATAAAAGGGCGGCCGTCATGGTTATGAAAATTACCGTTTTAATTGATCGTTGCATATTTATCCCAGTACCTTGTTGTCCCGCTGTCCATGGGGCGCCGAATTCTCAATCTGACGTGCTCTCCCTCCCCAGGAGATAGCAAAGCGCTCCATCGAGTGAACCGTGCCTGAATGTGTATCCTGAGTCAACCAGCTTTTGTGCAGATACGCGGGTGCTTGACAGGAGCACTTCTCTTCCCATCTGCCCGAACGCCCGGCGTACAAGGCATGCCGGAAGAGAAAATACCGCCGGCCTGCCCAGCGCCCCGGCGAGCGTAGCGACGAATTCCCTGTTCCGCGCGGGCTCCGGTGCGGCAATATTCAGCGGGCCGCTGACCGTCGTGTTGAAGAGAAGGTGCTCGATCGCGCCGATCATATCATCTATGGATATCCAGCTTATATACTGCGATCCACTGCCGATGATCCCGCCAAGGCCCAGCCGCGCCGGGGTCAGGTAGTGGCCCAGCGCGCCTCCCTGGGGGTGGAGGACCACACCGATCCTCATGAGCACAACACGTATGCCCCGCTCTATAGCGGGCCGTGCCGCTGCTTCCCACGCGGCGCATACGCCGGAGATGAAGTCATGTCCGCGGCTGTCGTTTTCGGTGAGGAGGGTGTCGCCCCGGTCCCCGTAAAAACCGACTGCGGATGCGCAGAGGAGTGTCGCGGGCGGATTTTTACAGGCCGCACATTGTTCGGCTATCAGGCGCGTGCCCCTCACCCGGCTTGAAATTATTCCCGATTTTTTTCCTGCTGACCACCTGCCGGTCCCGATCGGTTCGCCCGCGAGATGGATCACGGCGTCGTTGTTCTCGAGCGAAAAATCGAGTGAGCCCCGGTCAGGGTCCCAGCGCGCTTCGTCGCGGCGCAGCGGGGTGCCGCGCACCAGTCGGGTCACGGTGTGTCCCCGGGTTGTCAGGTAGGGGACCAGGCTGTGGCCGATCAGACCGCTGGCTCCGGTCACAACAATCGTGGATGGCTTTCTTACGGTACTGGCAAGGTCTTCCCGGATGATCCGGTGACGGTACTCGAACATTCGTGCAAGCTTTTTACGGGTGAAACCGCCCAGGAGCATGCGGCCGGCAGGCCCCCCTCTCTGACGGTACAGGATCTCGTCAACGAGCGAGCAGGAGGATGCATCCTCCGTAATGAAGCGATGCGTGTGCCGCCAGAAGGAGAAGGGCCCCCGTAGCTGCGTGTCGATGAACTCACGCCCGGGCACGATCCCGCTGTGGACGGCGGTCCACTTGATTCTGAAAGGTCCGGCCTTGATGCGGAATACGGCGCGGGAGCCTTCTCCGGGCGGGGCTTCTTCAAGGACCTCCACCCACTCCCATGGAGGGGCGAGCCGCTGAAGTGCGCCCGGCCTCATGTGCCAGGCGAACAGACGTTCAGCCGGTACCGGGAAGACCGATCGCTTGAGAAACCGGTCGGCCTTCATTGCCTGTTGAGTATGTCCGTGAGGGCCTGGTCTATGTGTGGGAACTTGAACACGAATCCCGAATCAAGCAGGCGGAACGGCAGGGCCCGCTGTCCCTTGAGGAGGAAATCGCCAAATTCACCGAGGACTATCGATAGCAGAAAACCCGGTGCCGGCGGAACCAGGGGGAACGTCCCCAGGACGCGGTTAAGGGCCTTCGTGAGATCACGGTTCGTTACCGGATTCGGCGCGGTACAGTTCACCGGCCCCCGGATGTTCTTTTTTTTCAGGAGAAAAAGGAACACGGAAACAAGGTCGTCCTGGTGTATCCAGGAAAACCACTGCTTCCCCTGACCAAGCCGGTTGCCCAGCCTGAATCTGAAAAGCCGCGTCAGGATGTCGAGCGCGCCGCCCTCTGTGCCGAGCACGATGCCGAACCTGGTGATGGCAACACGTGCGCCGTATGCCTCCGCCTTCATGGCCTCCGCCTCCCATTCGCGGCAGAGGGCCGCAAGGAAATCTTCTCCCGGGATGTCCGACTCCGTAAGCTTTTCATCGCCGTGGAATCCGTAAAAACCCACTGCCGATGTCGAGATCAGGAAGGTCGGTTTTCCCTTGCGTTTTTTGATGGCGTCGACGACGTTCCTGGTGATGAACAACCGGCTGTTGGCGATGTCCTGTTTCTTCTGCCTGGTCCATCTGCTGAAAATGGATACACCGGCCAGGTTTATGATCGTGTCATGCTCGGCAAGTGCTTCCTGCCAGGCGCCGGGCCTGGACGCGTCTGCCGCAATGACGGTGACGCCCGGCAGGGGTGCGGGCTTTGCCCGGGGATTTCTCTCGACGACCGTCACGGTGTGGCCGTTTTTTATCAGTGCCTCGGATAGCTTTTGCCCGACAAATCCGAGTCCGCCAGTGATGAAGACTTTCATGATGGTACCGCCTTAATTCGAAAAATGTGGTGGCCGTAGTTATGCGTCATTGATCGCCGCATCCCCCTGGGTTGATCTTACAATACAATGCCCGCTGCTTCAAGGTTTTTTATACTTTGGCCGAGATTTATCGCCATTTTTTCAATACGTGCGGTACCGCACTATCGTTTTTTCAGTAACACGGAGCCATCCCTGAATTACACACACCTGGGTTGGATCATTCTGTTTGAATTGAAAGGGAGTGGGGAAGCGGTGTATTTTTTTACAGACTGTCCTTGCCGGCACTAATTTAAATTGACTGGCGCCCGGGCGTATTGTTACATGCGCAGAGAGAAATGAGCACGGTGGTGGGATGTTACTATGAAAAAAATTGCAATCGGCGCAGCTGTTATCGCACTGGGATTGATTCTCTATTTCGTGTGCGGCTCACAGGATGACGCCCGCAATAATCCATCCCCGCTTCTTCTCGACTCGCCCGGTGAGGGGACACGGGCTGACGGCGAGAGCGGCGGGAGCGCCGCGGGCGAAGGAGCGGGCGACGCCGGCGTAACAGATGACGATGATTCGTCGAAAAAAGTCCCGGCCGATACCATCAGCTTTTTCCTGGCCAGGGAGCGGGTCAACTATTCCTTCCCGGCCATTGGTAATTTCAGGAAAATGTCGGCAACCACCGAGATGACCGGATATGTCGCGAACTTCGCGGCGGACAGCGGCGTGATCCATACCGGGGACCAGTCGAAGCTCAGCAACGTGATCTCGATTTTGCTGCCGACCGATGTGGCCCCGGGCACGTATACCGAGAAATCTCCAAACTTCATGGTCCAGCTATTCGGCCAGGAGGCCGGGACGCTCTACAGCCTGGACCAAAACTGCTCGTTCACGATGACGGTCGACGAGTGGGGCGGGCCGGGCGGCAGGGCGAGGGGGACCTTTTCCGGCGAGCTGAAGGCCGACGGATCATCAACGATAATCAGCATCAACGACGGCAGGTTCGAGGCGGGCATCCAGTAGCTGTTATTTCTATTCATGCAGGCAGGTCCCGGTAATTTTATCGGGCGGCTTCTCTTTCCTCTTGACTTCCTGTTCACCTGCCTGAAAAATGATCAGAAAAACGCAGCTCTATGCCGGCGGTTTTGAGAGGAGCATATGTCCGTTAATCCCCTTGTCCAACTAATGAGCCCGAAATCAATCGCCACCGTGGGGGCGGGAAATAATTTCATGAAGATGGGCACCATGCACGCCCTGAGCATGATAAAGGACGGCTTCAAGGGAAATGTATACCCCATACATCCGCGCGATGAATCCATACTGGGACTTAAAGCCTATCCATCGGTAGAAGCGCTCCCTGAAGCGCCGGACCTGGCGTTCCTTGTCGTTCCCTCGGTCGAAGTCGTGCGCCTCATGGAGGAGTTCGGCCGGAAGGGGACTAAAAGCGCGATTATCATAACGGCCGGGTTCGGCGAGATGGGCGAAGAGGGCCGGCGCATGCAGGAACGGCTTATCGAGATTTCCGCCCGATACGGCATCCGCTTCCTGGGCCCAAACTGCATGGGAATAATCAATACGGCACTGTCGCTGAATACAACCGTCATGCCATATACCCACGGCCCGGGCAACCTTGGTTTCGCCTCGCAGAGCGGCACCTACGTGACGCAATCGATACCGTATCTCGGCAAGCGCGGGATACGGTTCAGCAAGGCGATCAGCGTGGGGAATAGCGCGAATATTGATATTATCGATGCGCTCGAGTATCTCGGCGAGGACGAACAGACCAGGGCTATCTCACTGTACATCGAGGGGATCAGGGACATCCCCCGGTTTATCGGGGTGGCCCGCGCCATCACGCCGCGCAAACCGGTCCTGGCCCAGTATATCGGCGGTTCGGGCGCGGGCGCGCGCTCCGGCCTGAGCCACACCGGCTCGATGGCGGCCCCGGACCACCTGTATGAAGGCCTCTTCCGGCATGCCGGCATCGTGAGAGTGCATTCCATCGAGGAGCTCTACCATTATGGAAACGCGCTCGCGTCCCAGCCCCGTCTCGAGGGCAGAAGGATCGGCGTTCTTACCAACTCCGGCGGCCCCGGATCCGCCATAGCCAACGCCCTGGAAGAGGGAGGGCTCGAGGTCCCCGAGTTTTCGGCCGGCCTCAGGGAAAAACTGAGGCCCCTCATGCCGCCTCATGCCCCGTGCGGCAATCCGGTGGACCTCACCTTCAGCATGGACATCGAGGTGCTCTCCCGCAAGATCCCGGAGATCGTTCTCGCAAGCGGCGAGGTTGACGCCATCGCCATTCACGGCGTGCTTCGCTCGGGCTACATCAGGGCGGCCTATGATCATTTTAAAGAATTTATCAACAACGCGCCGGTCGATGTACTGCTTAACAGCGTGCCAAACTCGTCGGAAGGAAACGTATCCATAGCCCGCTTCGGCAAGCCGATCTCAATATCCAGCTTCTACGACCGTGACGACGACTACACGACCGCATACCAGGACAACGGCATACCGGTGTTCGATTCCCCGGAGAAGGCGGCCGGAGCGATCGTCTGCATGAACCGGTACCGGGAGGTGCTTCAGCGCAAGCCCTGGAAGCCGGTCGCAGTCCCGCAGCCGCCGGCCGAAGCATCGAGGCTGGTCGCCGCCTGCGCCGGGAAGGGACAGCGCAACATGGACGAGCACGAGTCGAAGCTTTTCCTGGACGCATGGGGCATCCCGGTTACCCGCGAGGTGATCGCCTCGACCGAAGAGGAGGCCGTTGCTGCTGCCGAAAGACTGGGGTTTCCCCTTGTGATGAAGGCCAGCGCCGCTGATATTCTGCACAAGACCGGGAAGGGGCTCATTCACCTGAGCCTTAAATCGCGTGAGGAGGCCATCTCCTCATACCGGGCAATTCAGAAGTCGGCCGGGGTTTCCGTCCCCGTTATCCTCTATCGCATGGTGAGCGGGGACCGCGAGCTTGTCGCCGGCGTTGTCCGCACCCCGGGGTTCGGGCCGGGCGTCATGTTCGGGGTCGGCGGTATTTTCACGGAAGCCCTCGGCGACACGGTATTCAGGCCCGCCCCGCTGTCCGAGGAGGACGCCGCGGAGATGGTTCGCGACATCAGGTCCCGGAAGCTCCTGGGCAGGTTCCGCGGTATGCCGGAGGTCAACATCATTTCCCTGTCCCGCGCCCTGCACCGGTTGAGTCTTATCCCTATCGCCCATCCTGAGATCGGGGAGATCGACATAAACCCGATCATTATAGAAGGCTCGGAACCGATCGCAGTTGACGCGCTGGTGATATTCGGCGGGAGCAGGCAGAATGCCGCACAAAAAAAGGCAGTCGCGCCCGGTGTAGAGGGAAAGCTCACTAATTAGCGTCCCGGCAGCAGATTGAGATAATTTTGCCCGGAAGCAGAAAATGTTATTGCCGGTGAACGGAAATTACAGTACTTTAGAAAAAACTTAATATACGAGAGACCGGTATGCCCATATATGAATTCACCTGCGAAGCCTGCGGCGAGTGTTTTTCCGAAATACGCCGTATCGGTGACGACAAAGAGGTCCCCTGCCAGAAGTGCGGTTCTACGAACACGCGCAAACTGATTTCCAGCTTTTCCGCCGTAACCTCCGGGTCGTCACCTGACTGCCCCTCCGCATCATCCTGCTCCCACGCGGGGGGGGGTGGTTGAAGGGTTGGACACTAGGCCCGTGCGGCCTTACAGCCCCGTAATCCAGCTTTTCACAATACCGTCCATCACGCTTTTGGCCCTGTTCGTCCAGGCGTATACCCGCGCCATGGATGCCTTGCTCCTCCGGTTCGGGTCTGCATCGTACTGTTCCCGCGCAGTAATGTCATTGATGAATATGACAAAGGCTATATTGCGCTTTGAGGCCGTATACAGGTAGCCTGCAAGAGTGAGAACGTAATTAATCGAGCCGGTCTTGGCCAGGACGCGGAGCGCGGTCTCCGGATCGTCAAGCCTGTTGGCGAGCGAACCCTCCCATCCGGAGGCGGGCAGGAGGTATCTGAATTTTTTTCCGTTGTAGTCCTGCGCGTCAGCATATGCGAGTATGGCCGTCATCTGCTCCGGCGTGATCCTGTTCCTGACCGTGAGTCCCGACCCGTTGACGGCGCTGAGGCCCTTCCAGCTTATCCCGTCCAGTTTGTCTTCAAGATACGCGAACACGGCGCGGGACGACTCGTCGACAGGAAGGGCCTTCCCTGAAAGCTTTTTTGCGGCCGAGAGTGACATGAGCTCGGCCATCAGGTTGATGCTGTAGGTAAGGGTGATGTCAGCGATACCGGTGAGGGGGATCCCCTCGTGAACGAGGATCGCAGAGGCGCCGTCAGGCATGGTCCCGGCTTCCGGACGGGGTAGCCGTATCCCCCGCATGGCGCACATCGAGGCGAAAGTGCTCGCGGTGTAGAGAGCGGGATTTTTAACCGGGAGCCGGTCGGTTCCGCCCCTTTTTTCCTCCGGCGACAGGAACCACGACTCGATCCCGCCGTTGTTGCGGTAGGAGAAGGTGATATTGTCGCCCAGCTTTTCGCGGGAAAGGCCGGCGCGGTTGACCGGGAGGCTCGGCGTCAGCCGGAATGTCATCGCGTTCATGTCGCGGTCCGGCTTCCAGTCCGCGATGACCGAGTTGTAATCAAGGGAGAGCGCGCTCAGTCCCGAGTTGTACGGCATGTCCGGCTCCATGGATCCGTTTATGCTCGTGGTACTGGCAAGGTCGGACTCGTCATACACGAACCTGCCTGACACTGAGGATATGCCTTTTTTCTTCAAATGATCCGCCATGGCCATCAGGTCAGCCATGGTGAGGAGCGGGTCGCCCGTGCCCTTGAGGTACAGTGTCCCATCGAGAACACCGTCGCTGATCGATCCTTCGTATCCCAGGTATGTCTTGAACCGGTAATCCGGGCCCAGCACGTTCAGCGCCGTGACCGTAATCGGTACCTTGGTCGTGGACGCGGGTATGAAAGCGACAGAGGAGTTGTGGCCCGCGATCGCCGTGTGCATATCGAGGTCATAGAGCATGAAGCCGACCTGTGCGGGCGGGATGCCGCCCATCAGGGCGAGTTCCTGTTCGGAGGCCGTCCTGCCGCCGTCCAGGGTTACATCGACATCTGCCGGCCTGAACCCGCAGCCGGACGGCATGGCTGCGATGGCCACCATGATCATGGGAATCAGTATGCGTGAAATGATTGACACCGGTTTCTCCTTAATCTGGACCTGCTGCCGGTATGGTGACGGCAGGCCGTCCGCCGGTCAATTAAAAATGGGTTTTGGCAGTGAAAATGAGATGACAGATAAAGCGCGGCCTGCAAGGATCAGCAGGTGCCGATGAGCCGTCCGGAGAGTATGAAACAGTACGATTATATCGAGTCAGACGATGCTTACGATATGGGCGTTGAATGGATGCGGAACGGCAATATCGAGAAGGCGATCGCCTGCTTTAACCATGCCATCGAACTCAACCCCCGCTTCAGCTATGCCTATATCATGATGGCCCGCGCCCACGCTTCAAAGAAGGATTTTACCGGGGCTATCCATGTCCTGAAAAAGGCCACCCGAACGGATCCGGAGTTCGACCGGCTACCGTATCTCATGGCAAAGTATTCGTATAAAAACGGGGACTATAAAAACGCCCTGATGTTCATAGAAAAGGCGCTCGAGAGAGAAGAGAAGGAGCTCTACCTGCTGGCAAAGAGTATTATAGAGGAAATGTATCATCGCAGGTAGCAGGCGGCGCAGGTACGCGCCGCCTGAACCCTCTAAAAGGCAGCAGTTACGCCGAAAACCAGGTAGTGGAATAGCGAAAACGTGTAGACCTTCGAGTTCTTGGCCCCACCTTCCAGAATCCGGTACCCGGTCCTGATCGTCATATGATCGTCTATATGATACTGGAATGCGGCCATGATATCCTCGGCCCGTCCCTGGGGTCCCACCAGCCAGTCCGCGTCAAGAAGAAAGCTGAATTTCGGAACGAACTTCCACTGGAGCCGAACATTTATGAGGGGGACGAACCCCAGGTCGGGCCTTGTCGTTTTGAAGCCCATGCTGTCGAGCCTGATAAAGGCATCCCGTATCTTGCCGGTCAGGCCCAGCCCGAACTCCACACTGTCATTTAGCACTATATCGTACCGGTAGGTAATACGAAACGAGTTGAACTTGAAGGTGCCCTTGATGTGTGCGCCGGGCAGAAAGAGTCTCTGCCGGAACAGAAGGAAGCGGTCCGAGCTGCCCTCTGACTCGATTTTAAGGGGCGCGGCCAGCAGCGAGATCGTGTGCCGGTCCTTGATGGTATAGCCGGCGCGGACACGGAGAAAGTACCACGGGTTGGTCCGCAGTACGCCGGTAAATGAGAACGGGGTACCGTATTCTCCGTTTATTTTTGCGTCATTTTTCCCGGTGAATACGGGGCCGGTTTCAACATCGAGGAACGGTCCCGCCTGCAACGGCAGAGAGATGGCCGCGGTAAGCAACGACGCATAACAAAATAGTTTCATCATGTGCTCCATGGGAAGATTTTGAAGAACATTAGTAACTTCTAAAATATAGCGAATTCATGAATGAGCGTCAATATGCCAGGAATATTTTTGTTGCAAATATTGCGTATTGTTCATTGCATTGAAACGGACTGCGCCATGGTGCGATTGCATACAGTTAACAGGACAGGGCGCTTTCGCAATCAATACAAAAACTTTTGGGGAGCGGTTATCAAATGAACAAAAAGGAAGTGCATGCATTAATGGAATACCTGGGCAGCTTTAAGCTCGTTGGATTCAACGAGGTGGAGCGGATGAAATACCTGAATTTTTCTCTGGACCGCTTTCTCAAAACGCTCGAGCTCTTTCCGGAAGGGATCAATGCGACCAGCCGCGTCCTCGAGCTGGGGGCGAGTCCTTATTTCATGAGCATGTTGATCGAAAAGACCTTTGGATGCCGCCCGGACCTGGCGAATTATTTCGGCAACCAGAAGTACAAAGAAGCAAAGCAGACCCTGGTAAGCGAGACGCTCAAGGATAAGCGTGTCTTGTCCTTCCGGGAATTCAACGTCGAGAAAGACGTGTTCCCCTATAAAAAGGAGTCATATGACCTGGTTGTATTCTGCGAGATAATCGAGCACCTCACCGTTGATCCGGTGCATTCACTCGTGCAGATCAACCGCATACTTAAAAAAGGCGGGCACATGATCATTACCACGCCAAACGCGCTCCGCTACGAGAATATAGCGAAGCTCATACTGGGAAAGAACATATATGACCACTATTCCGGGTACGGCGCGTACGGCCGTCATAACCGTGAGTACACTCCGGTGGAGCTGCGCCTCCTGGTCGAGGCGCTCGGCTTCAGTGTGACGCGGCTCTACACGAAGGTGACCGGCTCGATCAATATCGAGGGGCTGTCCATCAAGCGGTTCCGCGGGCTCCTCCAGCTCCTGACAACAAAAAACCGGGGTAGCAATATATTTCTGCTCGCCCGCAAGGAAGCGGAGGCCGGACCGGTATACCCCGGCTGGCTCTTCGAAAGCATGCATTCAAAAGCCGCCAACAAGAAGAAGTAGCCGGAGAACGCCCCCGGGCGGTGACGCAGACCGTGGAGCTTGCAATGAAAGAACCGGGACACTGGTTTATATACATGCTGGAATGCGAGAACGGGTCCTTCTATACCGGCCTGACCGACGACATTGCCCGCCGCTTCGATGAGCACTTCCGGGGAACGGCGAAGGCAAAATACACGAGGAGCTTCAGGCCGGTGAGAATAGCCCGGTGCTGGCGCCTTGCCGGCACCCGCGGCGATGCTCAGAAGGTTGAGCGGGCCATCCAGCGGATGGACAGGAAGGGCAAGGAAGGGCTGGTAGCCGAACCCGGCATCATTCATGACATCCTCCGGAACGCAGATAAGCTCGAGATTGTACCGTATGATGCGGCACCCGGTGAACAGGAAGAGCGGGACATCACCCGCTACCGGCCCGGCGCCGGTGACACAACCGGCAATCCCTACCTGGAAGAGGTACTCTCCCTGGTCCGGGCGGGACGGCGCGCCGGCCGCGAGGCCCTGATGCAAGCCCTTGCCGAAAAGAGGGGAGAGCTGATCTCGCGCTACGCCTTTCCAATACCTACGCCCGATATCGTTGAACAAATCGTTCGCCGCTCGCCCCTTATAGAGATAGGGGCGGGGAGCGGGTACTGGGCACTGTGCCTGAGGGAGGCCGGTGCCGACATCATCGCCTGCGACATCAGGCCGCCGGGTGAGGAGCTGCCCTGGGACCCTCTGGCCGGTAACCGATGGTTCGAGGATGAATGGTTTAACGTAACGGAGGGGGACGCCTCCATGGCCGGCCGTCACCCTGAGCGTTCCCTGTTCCTCTGCTGGCCCCCGCTTCACGATCCGATGGCGATGGACGCACTGACCTCCTACCGGGCTGCGGGAGGAAAAACACTCGTATATATAGGCTCACCCGGTTCCTCCGGCGACGAGGCCTTTCATCGAGAGCTGTCCGCGATCTCGCCGGAGCTTTCGGTCGGGCTCTGGTCGTGGCCCGGGATCGGAGAGAGATTGATGGTTTACAGCTTCTGAAAGTTTCCTGAAAAACTCCTTCGTGGAGTTTTTCAGGGTCGGTTTTGCGAAGTCAATCCGCAAAACCTTACGTTTTTCTCGGCCAATGCCTCGAAAAACGGCGATACATCCTTGTATCGCTTAGCAGTTTGCTGTTTTTCAGCAAACTGCTAATAGGAGTTGCGATATGTCATTGCGGGGAGCCCTTCGACAGGCTCAGGGTAAACACCGTGACCGGCCCCTGAGCGAAGCCGAAGGGCGCTGCGCTCGCGATGACAACTTGAAATGGCGAGGTGCTGCTCATGATAATTGAACAGATTCTGGTGACTCACATGGCGGTGTTCTGCTACATGGTGGCAGACGAGGCGACGAAGGAGGGCGTGCTCATCGATCCTGCGGGCGACCATGATAAAATAGCGTCCGTGGTCGAGCGAAGGGGCGTCACGATCAAGTACATCATAAACACGCACGGGCATTTTGATCATACATCCGGAAACGATTACTGGGTTAAAAAGACGGGTGCGCAGCTCCTTCTGCATGAGTCGGATGTGTCGAAGCTCGGCAGCCTGACCAGCAGGTTCTTCACGCGCACCATGGGAGGGAAGACGTCGCCTTCGCCGGGCGCCACAATCAGGGACGGCGACAGTATCGGGTTCGGCTCCTGCTCGCTCAGGGTGATACACACGCCCGGTCATTCGGAGGGGAGCGTATGCCTGTACACGAAGGGACACGTCTTCACGGGAGACACCCTTTTCACGGAGGGCATGGGCAGGACCGACCTTGCCGACGGCTCTGAGCGGAAGATCATGGAATCAATAGTAAACAGGATACTGTCGCTGCCGGATGATACCGTCATATGGCCGGGGCACCATTACGGCCGCAATCCCACGTCAACGGTGAGGGAACAGAAGCGCTATTACCGCTGATCATGCCGGAAGCTCAACGGGCGGGCTGCTTCAGCGCGTTCTCGAGCATGATCTCCGCGCGCATCTTCTCGTGGAACGCGTACGAGGAGTAAAACCTGAAATAGTTGTGCTGGAGCGCGGTAAGGTCGGCGGCCGTGACGAAGGGATTGAAGTCCTTCCCCTCGGCCTTGATCGCGCTTATACTCTGGACGACCGCGCGCATGTTGCTTTTCGTAAATCCCTCGGAGCGGCGGCCGTCAGGCATGGTGACCGAATAGATGATCTCCTTCGTCTTATGGTCCATGACCACCTTCATGACGCAGGGCTGTATCTTTTTCTGAATATCCTCGAGGCGGATCGAGTGCTCCGGATCGAGCCGTGTCACCGAATAGTTCATGTACATGTCTTTTTTTATCTGGTAGATCTCGACCGGGTTTTCCCTGTTCGCCAGAAGCGATTTCGGGTTATGGGCGACAACCTGAGTCGAAATGTTCTTGGCGAAGATGTAGAGCCGGGTCAGGTAATCGAACATAAGGTCCGCCGGTTTCCGGTAGAAGAAGAGGGAGCCGCTCTCATCAAAGACATAGAAATACGCGTACTTCCGGTCGCTGTCGAAGTAGATCCTGATGGCGGTCGGGCCGGCATATTCCATCATCGTCCGGAGGAAGTTCAGCTCCTTGATGCTCTGGTCGATCTTGATAACGCTCTTCAGGCCGTAATTAAAGGAGATGCCCATCAGCATTTTCAGCTCGGAATCGCTCGTGAGGGTGTCGATGACCGTCGCAGTGCCGCTCTTCCTGGTGTAGAACACCAGGTACTGGTTGCCGATCATGGTGATATAGCTTCGCTTCGCGTCCGGATCGCTGTTCGTGAAAAAATCGAAAATATCGCGGACGAACGCTTTTATCCGCATGAACTCCTTGGTCGAGCTGAAGGGGGAGGACGACACTATGTTGACGGCGCTCTCGAAGTCGCTCTTCGTCACCAGGCAGCCATTGAGCACGCGCACCATTATCTGCAGCAGGTCCATCTCCCGGCTGAAGACCTCGAACTTCGTGGACCCCCAGCTGTCGTGATACAGGAAGAATATCTCCTCTATCTTGCGCGAATACTTCGAGTAGAGGTTGAAGATGATATAGCTCATGACCGGGTAGGGGTCTTTCAGATAGTCTTCCCGGAACGCGTTGATCTTCTTGAACATGAAGTTGGTGGAGATATCCGTGATGAGCTCCCGGAGAAAGTTCGTCTCCAGGCTGTGCAGGCCCGTGTCGATCTCGAGCCGCGTGTAGTCTTTCTTGAACAGGCCGTTAAGGCTGATCCAGACCGCAAGCCCGAGCAACGTCCGGTCCTTGTGGAGGATGACTATGTTGGGATGGTTGTCAACAATCAGGCGTTTTGACAGGAACCATGTCTCGTTTCCTTTCTGGTCGCGCACGTATTCGATCTTGAGGAGCTTCTCCGGAGGATAGTTCTTGAATGCCAGGGTGTTGTCAATCTTGGTGTCCGAGACCAGGAAGTGTGAATATATCTTCCGGCTGATCGCCTTGATCTCCTCGTCGGTGAACTTGTGCTTGACCTTGTGCGTCTCGATATTGCCCAGGATGCGCCGGTATTCCTGTAACACGAACTTCTTCGCGTTGTTGAGGAGCCTGCTGACCGGTTCGATGCTCCAGTTGTGGAAATCGTCCATTTCCTTGATTTTCGACGCCGGCCAGCTCCATTTTTTCACGTACTCCAGCATGATGCGGGCCTTCTCCGGGTTGTACCCGTCCTCGGGCTTCGCCGAAAGATGACGCGCCAGCATCGGCTCCACTTTCAAATAAAACGAGGTTTTCAGGACCTCGAGGGCGTCCTTGTCCTTGACGATCGAGCTGTAGTAATCGTACACGTAATCGAACATGATCACATACGCATCGATCTCGTGGTAGCCCATCTTGCCCTGGTGTATGTTCTTCTTGATGATATTGCAGATGAAGGGATTGTCCATGTAGTTGTTCAGGTACCGCTCAAGGAGCCCCAGCTTGATGATGGACTTGAACGGGTTGCCCAGCGACTTGAGGATCTGGAACAGGGCTGCCGCCAGAAAGTCTTCCTGGCGGATGCTCACGAGGTTGCCCAGATCTATGAAGCGGTCGGCCAGGGCTGTTTCCTGCGCCGCGGCATGCCACCGGTCATAGGTGGCATCGTCCGCGTTGGAGGGCACGACCCACCAGAAGGGCATCTTGCCGTTGAGCACGATCGAGCTCCGGAGAAACTCCTCTTTCAGAAGGACGCCGATGGACGAGCCGGAGAGCTGCTCGTCGTCATCCGCGAAAATATTATTACGCACCCGGCTGATCTCGTTCAGGTAGAAGTGGATCTCCATGTTGTACTTGTCGAATATCCAGCTTTCTATGGTCCTGAGCTTTGCCTTGAACTGGCCGATCGCCTCGCGATCGTACGAACCCTCGTGGTAGCATATCCAGAAGTCGAAGTCTGACTGCTTCGTGTAGGCGATTGTGCCGCAGCTGCCGATAAGGGCGATCATCTGAATGAATGGATGTTCAACCTTGTTCTTTGAAAGTATCGTATTGGGGAAACGTTTTGCCACGAAATCGACCATCCGCGGGGATGGCATATAATCGTACACCCCGCAGGGGACCCGTGAGCCAGGCACGTTCCCGGGCAAATCGGGGGCGTTCGTATTGAGCAGCAGGGGGATCATGTCCAGCACATTAATTGACTGCTGCTCTGACAGGGCGCGCTGCAGGTTCCCGAGCTTTAATTCGTTGTATTTCTGGAAAATTACCTGGTAAGCCTGTATACGTTTGATGATGTCAGCATTAGCTTCCATGTCCGGTCCCGGGCCCACAAATAATAATTCAGTATGGCTGCAAGCATACATCACGTTGATAATACGTCAATTATATTATGGGGCGGGCTAAAATATTGAAAATCCGGGCAGGGCCGGTCCGGGGGGCGCCCGGAGGAGAATAAAGTATTAATGTACGGCGGCCGTAATAACCGATTAATATATTGAACCGGTATATCCGGCCAAGGAGTGGATCATGAAAGAATTAATCAACGAATCAATACTGTCCATGGTGAACGACAACTCCATGAGCATTGGCCGCATAAACAGCCTCATTTATATCAAGGAATTCATAGACCGCATCGCTTCGAAGCATTATCTGACCGAGGAAGCAGCCGTGGAGCTGGAGCAGAAATACGGGGTGCGCCCGAACATCATTACCTGGGGGGACTATTTCCAGACAGAAATGGCCACGTCCCTCATGATCCTGCCCGACGATGAATTCCTCAAAGCGGTGGAAACCCTCAATTTCGACATGGTCGCCAGCTGGATCATCTTCAGCGAAAAGGACGGGGTCTTCTTCAAGTGGGTCGATGACATGCACGCCACGATTACTGCCTGCAAGAGCGCGGGTTTCACGGAAGAAGAGGAGGAGATCCTCCATCTCAAGATCCTGAAGGAATACTACAACGGCCTGGGCCTGGTGGATAATTTCACGGAGTCCGAGATGCACTGGTTTTCAGCCTTCCAGGAAGCCCGGGTCGTATAACATCACCGGTGATCGGTGTTATAAAAGCCCCCGTTACGGAGGCTTTTTTTATCGTTCATCAAGGCGATGATTTAGGCGTTTAATCGCCGGTCAGGTATTTCTCGAGGTACTCGGTCAGGTCGTTCAGGTTTTTCCGTATCATCGCCTTGAACTCTGGCGGTATGTTCTGGGACATGACCACCTTGTAGTAGTTGATAGCGTCCCGGACTTTTCTCTTCTTGATGTACTCGTTGGCCTTTTCCAGCATCGGCTTGTACTTGTAAAAGGCGTATTCGATGATGTTCTTTTCCCTCGACAACCCGATTTCGTCCGGCAGCCTGGTGAAATCGTAGCTCACCTTGAGGATCGGCAGCTCTTTCTTTTTCCTCTTCGTCGTCGATAGTAGCTTGCGGTAAAAGGAAGCGTCCTCCTGCCGCGCCATGTCCATCTCGTCCGGGGTGGTGAACGATTCCTCGCGGCGTTCCTTTTTCTCCCCGATGATCTCGAAGTCCTCCTTCGTTTTTGCCCTGTCCTCGCGGAGTATCTTTTCGAAGATCTCGTCGTCGCTCATCCCGTCGCCGGAGGTGTCCTTCCCGTATTCCTTGAGGAGCTCGAACTCGTCCCCTTCGTCAGCCTCAGAGGTTTTTCGGGCAATATGGTCTTCGATCGATTCACCCGGAGTAGCCGGGCCGCCGCCCGCGCCCGCAGAGCCGGGTCCGGAGATCGGCTTTGCTTCCGGGGCCTTCTGCCTGGGGATGCTCTCCAGGAGCGCCCGTACGGCGCTGTCGTCAAGCAGGGGCTTGCGGGAATCGAGCTTCGCCGCCGACACTCCCGGCTCGGTATCGGTCTCGGGTATGCGGGACTCGGCCATCTCGCGCACGGCCCTGTTCAGGCTCTGGAACTCCTTCTTGAGCGCCGAGAGGTCGTCTGCCCTGCCGGCGGCGCCGGCCGAGGCCGCAACCGAGGCTGCGGCGCCGACCATCTGCCCGGTCGTGTCCGCGCCTTCCATGTGGTCCCTTATGCCGGACAGGGCGTCCGCAAGCTGCGTCTGCGCCGTCAGGGCGGCATCCGAGGATACTTCCTTCAGGCGGTTCAGCTCGCTCTTCACATCGCTCAGCTCGCCCCTGATTTTCTCGGTCGCACTCTCCACGATCCGGTCCATGTCCATGCCCCGCGTCGGGTCGAACAGGCCGATATTTATATTTTCGGGCAGCGAGTCGATTTTAATCGCGTTGGGAAGCGAGCCGCCCAGTGTGATCTTGATCTCGTTCCCGCCCAGGCTGCTGCCGTCCCCGGCGACCCCGCGCTTGGCCTGCTCCTCCTTCCGTTTCGTCTCCTCGTCCTTTTTCTTCTTGTAATGGCGGAGGTATTCAATGTTCGCGTCGATCTTGAAGCGCGTGTCGATGTCCTGGATGCGCGACTTCACGCCCTCGTACAGGGAGATGGCGGTTGAGTAGTCGCCCTTGGCGGCGTAGATCTCGGAATTGAGGAGCGTTCTCCGGTAAATCCTGAAGCGCGAGATCTCGGGGATTATTTCGTCCGCCAGATAGGGGAGCTTGAAGGGCTTGTCCGGCTCCGGCGGCGCGGTCTCCTCCGGCCCGTCCGATTTCCGCCTCATGGGGTGCTGCGCGGCCTCGGGAAACTCCTTCTCGATCTCCTTGTCGCTGGCCCTTCTCCGGAACGTGCGGTCTTCATCCAGCTTCTCTTCCGGCTTCTTCCCGGTGAGGTCGCCTTTTCCTCCCATGAGGGCCCAAATGAGGATAAGGACGATGACCAGGAGTATGATGATCAGTACAATGTTCATAATCATATCATGTTTATATAAAAAATATACTACAACACATATTTTGCAAATGAAAAAGATGAACGGGACGAAATTTTTCCTGCCCTTCCTGACGCGGGGGCCGCAGTCCTATTGATATTTTCGACTAAAAAAAGGCCGGGCAGGGACAAAATACCCGATTAAATGAAAAAAACAGTGGACACTCGTCCGCGGTAACATTATGAGGTTCAAATTATCAAATTTTATTAAGGATACAAGCATGGCACAGGAAAAAATCAATAAAGATATGACCTTTGGTGACCTTCTCCGCCAGTTCCCCAAGGCAGGTCCGATACTGACAGGGTACGGGATGCACTGCATCGGCTGCCATATTGCCGTGACCGAGACGATTGAACAGGGCGCCCGGGCACACGGGATGGATGACGGCATGATAACGAAGATGCTCCAGGACCTGAACCTGAAGGCGGCAAACTGAGGAGCGTGCGGCGCGGGGAACCGCGCCGGAACTCCGGGATTCAATCTTCCGCGATCAGCACGACAGTGGAAAGCCTTTTAACATGATAACGGCGTCCGGTGAGTTGCGGCCCCGCACCGGCTTCATGAATGTCATCCGGCGCGTTTTTTGATGTGTCTATAGCCACCCGCCATCTCCTGCCGGACGGCGCGTCCGGGATCTCAAATTTTCTGCTAATGCGTGATGCATTGAAAATGATATAGATGTCATTGTCTGCCTTTCCTCCGGAGAGCTCCGCGTATTCGCCGTTAATCAGCAGTCCAATTTCACTGCTCCCCGGGCTCCAGTCCGGCATCGCGGCCTCGTGTCCGTGCCAGGTGATATCGGGCAGGGCCCTGCCTGCATGCGGAGTCCCGGTGAAGAAGCTCTCCCTCCTCAGCGACGGGTGGCCCTTCCTGAACCGGATCATCTCCCTGGTGAAGCGGAACAATTCGCTGTTTTCGTCCATGAGCCGCCAGTCGACCCAGGATATCTCGTTGTCCTGGCAATAGGCGTTGTTGTTGCCCCCCTGTGTCCTCCTGAACTCGTCACCGGCAAGCAGCATGGGTATGCCCTGCGAGAGGAAGAGGGTGGCGATGAAGTTCTTTATCATGCGGAGACGGATGCCCGTTATCAGCGGTGTGCGGTCCGGTCCCTCGACCCCCCAGTTGCTGCTCAGGTTGTAGTCCTCCCCGTCAAGGTTGTTCTCCCCGTTTTCGATGTTGTGCTTTTCGCGGTAACTCACCAGGTCGTTCAATGTGAAGCCGTCATGGCACGTCAGGAGATTGATGCTCTGCAGCGGGCCCTTGCCGGCTTTCCCGTACAGGTCGGAGCTGCCTGCCACGCGGGTGGCAAAGCTGCCCACGCTGTTACGGTCTCCCCGCCAGAACCGCCTGATGTCGTCCCGGAATTTTCCGTTCCATTCGGCCCACCGGCCGGGAAACTCTCCCACCTGGTAGGCTCCCGCCGCGTCCCACGCCTCGGCGATGATCTTGCTGTTCCTGAGTATCGGGTCCTCGCTGATCTTTTCGATAAGGGGCGGGCTGCTCATCATCCTGCCGCTCTGGTCCCTCCCCAGGATAGACGCCAGGTCGAATCTGAACCCGTCCACGCCCATGTCGATGACCCAGTAGCGGAGCACGTCCATTATCAGGTCCCGCACCAGCGGGTGGTTGCAGTTGAAGGTATTGCCGCAGCCGGAGAAGTTCATGTACAGGCGACGGTCTTCCCTGAGGATGTAATATATCGAGTTGTCGATGCCCCGGAATGAAACCGTCGGTCCAGTCTCGTCTCCCTCGGCCGTGTGGTTGAGCACCACGTCGAGTATGACCTCGATCCCGGCGTCGTGGAACGCGTTTACCATCTCCCTGAACTCGGCGACCTGCTCGCCCATGCTTCCGGAAGCGGAATAGCTGCCCTTCGGCGCGAAGAAGGCGACGGTGTTATAGCCCCAGAAGTTCTTCAGTTTTTCGCCGGTCAGCGGGTTGACGTTCGTGTTGTCGTCGGTGTCGAATTCCTGCACCGGCATGAGCTCCACGGCGTTGATGCCAAGCTCTTTGAGATACGGGATCTTCTCCGTCAGTCCCCGGAAGGTCCCCGGATGTTTCACGCCGGATGAGGGGTGGCAGGTGAAGCCCCTGACATGCAGCTCGTAAATGATGTAGTCCCGCTCGTGGATGCGCGGTGAGCCGCCATGTCGCTCCCGGGGCCGCGGCATCGCGATGCAGCGCGGCATGAAGGGCGTGCTGTCGACCCCGGAGAAGGAGAGGTCCAGCGCCGGCGAGTCCGGGTCGTAACCGAGGGCCTTTGTCAGGTCCCAGGTCCGGACGCCGGTTATTGCCCGCGCGTGCGGGTCCAGGAGGAGCTTGTTTTTGTTGTAACGGTGGCCGGCTTCGGGAGCGTACGGACCGTCGATTTTGTAGGCATAGATCTGGCGCTCGGGAAGGCCTTCGACCAGGATGTGCCATATGTCACCGGTCCGGTTAACCGCGGGGTCAAGACGGATCCCCGAGAAGGCGGAATCCGCGCGGTCGCTTTCGAACAGGAGCAGGGTGACCGCGCTGGCGTGCCGGCTGAATATCGAAAACTGTATCCCGTCCCTGGTGTAGCTTGCTCCCAGCGGGAGCGGATAGCCGGGCGAGGTTTTAATGTCCTGCACGATGCTGCCCGTCCATGTTGGGTTTTAATGCACGGATCATTTTTATTACGTAGCGGTACAATGGCGGCCGGTTATTTCACGTCCGCATTCAGGATCAGCCTGACGCTGGCCATCGCCGGGTCATTGGAATGCACCGTGATGGATTTGCTGATCCTTCCGCTATGAGATCCGGTTTTGAGTGTTACTTCAATCTGTCCGCTGCCTCCGGCAGGGATCGCCTTCTTGGAGAGAAGGGCGCCGGTGCAGCCTCAACCGGCCTCAATCTTGTCAATTTTGAGAATGCCGTCTCCCGCATTCTTGAATGTGAAAATATATTTTACCTCGGTGTTCTGAGGCTGTACCCCGAAATCGTGGCTCAGCGTCTCGAACACAATTTTTGGCTTGCCGTTGCAGTAGAGCACGGTCGGGATAAGTAGCAGCAGCAACAGTTTCTTCATGAAAAACCTCCGGTTGCATAGTGTTTCTTACAACCGCTTATTCCTTTTTGCAAGCTTTTTTTCAACTGCCGGTCAGTGGTGCGGATTGGTGAGAATTTCGGGATATTTTAAGAATATATTAAAAAATGATTAAAGAAAAAAGCAGTTCTCCCGATCATTAATATGATTAAATGATACACTCCTATCATATAATTTACCAGGTTGAAGGCTTTTGCAGCGCACTCTTGCAAAAGCCTTTTTTATTGCATGCACCTCCCGGAAAGGATATGTCTTTCTTAAAAACCTTGAAATTACACTTCAATTTTATATTATCTGATACGTGCTGCACGTCTTTTAATTATATTTTCCGGCCCACCATACGATAATATATTTATCATTATAAATATTTGAATATTAATTGTTTATAATATTATTCAGACGGTCTCGCGGAAATAATGACCGGGGTAATTCTTGATGAGCCTTGCAGGAGTCCGGGAAAGAACAGGTTGTATGATCTTCGTTATACATGAACAGAACCCCCAGAAGCGGCTTATTGACAAAGCAGTCGACATACTGAGGCAGGGAGGCGTCATCATCTTCCCGACCGACACGGTGTACGCGTACGGCTGCGATATCAGCGACAAGCGCGCGATAGAAAAGATTTACTGGATCAAGCAGATAGGCAGGCACAAACCGCTCAGCTTCATCTTCAGCGACATTTCCGAGATCAGCGGATACGTGAGGAATATATCGGACCGTGCGTTCAAGATCATGAAGAAGGCGCTGCCGGGACCTTACACCCTGATATTCAAGGCGACGAAGCTCGTTCCGAAAATTGCGATAACGAACCAGAAGACGATCGGCGTACGGATCCCGAACAATAACATCGCACTCGAACTGGTGCGCACGCTCGGGCGTCCCATCATGTGCGCCAGTGTCAACATGGTGAGCGGCGAGTATATCGTCGAGCCACGCGATCTTGAGGCCATCTACCGGAACGAGGTGGACCTGGTTATCGACGCCGGTCCGAAGATCTCCGAGCCTTCGACCGTGGTCGATCTCACGGATGGCGTGCCGGTGATAATCCGGGAGGGCAAGGGAGAGATATTTTTTTAGGTGGACAGGGGGACGGTTCCTTTGATTACTGTCCCGGTGCTTTGAATCCGAATCGAAGAACGGCGCCATGAACCGTCATCATGTGAAGGGAGACGGGGGCGAAATGATACAGTGTTACAGGAGGGGCCGCCATGGCGGAAAATTTAAGGGAATTCCTGAATGTAGTGAAGGCAATCGCTATATTCCTCGGGCTCGGCGCTATCGTGTCGTTCATATTCTACAATATCAAGAAGCGTGACCTGTTCGGCGGATATATCGGCGGACTCGTGGTCGGCTTCATCGGTGCGATCATCGGCGGGTTGGTGCTCGACCGGCTTTTTTTCAACATCTCCGTGGTCATACTTGATTTTCTCGCGCAGAGGATCGGCGTCAACATGATTGCGGGGTTCATCGGCGCGTATGCCGCGCTCTATATCATGAACAGGCTTAACCACGACCGGGAGCGCAAGAAATACTGAGCCGCCATCCGCCCCGGCCGGCATTACGAAGCGGACCGGGGCACACTCCTCACCCCTGCACGATCATTTTCCTGAGGTTGTCCTCCACCCCGTCAAGCATGCCGATAAGGTCCGCCGTGTCCCTGAACGGCCGCTTCATCACTATTTCCGACGCGCGCTTTTTACCGATACCCGGTATCAGCTCAATCGCCTTCCGGGGCAGGGTGTTGATGTCGACCGGCACGGGCAGGGCCAGCAGCGAACGCTCGCGGTGGCCTATCACCAGCGCGTCATAAAACGCTCCCCGCTCCAGCTCGACCGGAAATTTCGCCGTGATCGAATAGCTTGCTATCTGCTTGCCGTATGAATAGCCGGCCCTGGTCTCCAGAACCTGGCTCCCCCTGATAACGGTGCCCGGGGGATAAATTTTTTTCAGCATCGGCAGCTCTATCTCGGTCCGGATCTTTTCACGGTAGTACCGGAACCTGTTCTCCACTGCCTGCGTGACGCGGGGCCTCCTGTCATACAGTGGCGTTCCGGGAAAGGGAAGGAGCTGCCGGATGTTGATCCTCTTGACGAGCAGGCCCCGGTCGAGAATTTCAGATAGGTAACGGTAGTTCCGGGCGAAGGTCTCTGTCGTTTCACCATCGAGCCCGTGGATCAGGTTTACGCCCGGCAGGAGGGCAGGAGCGGTCCCGACGCGCCCGCCCGCTGTGCGGTTGATGATCTCGATAGCACGCACCGCGCCATCGGGCATCACTTTCAGGCAGTTCCGTCGGACGACTTCCTCGTCAAAGGACTCGATGCCGAGGGCGAGCGTGTCGCCGGGCGTGACGGTCGAGGCCAGGTCCGCGAGTATGAGCGCGGACTCGTCGGGGTAATTCGCGATAGTGCCTGGATTGGCATTGTCGACGTTCAGGAGCGCGATCGAGCCGGAAGATATCCGCGCGCGGAGGGAGGCAAGGATCCCTCCTATCATTTCCGGCACCGGCCTCGGAAAACCGTTGCGCGATGATGAGAAGTCGGCCATGTACTGGAGGATGTCCGCCTGGCGCCCGAGCCTGAAGCGCGACACGCCCGCGGCAATCAGGGCGTCGATCTCCAATATGATGTCCTCCCCGTCGCGGTACTCGACCGCGCCGAAGAGCCCTTCGGAGCAGAAGGAGCAGTGGGCGTCGCGCGGGCACCCGCGAAAGGTCTCCATCTCGCAGATAACGTGGGGAAAGCGGGGGTGGCGCCGGACCACGGCGGCGCCGGCCCGGGCCCAGCGTGCTATTTCGGCCGGTGTCCTCCGGGCGTCGTGGGGATTCCCGGTTGCCCGGTGGTACGCGTATTTCTCGATGTCATTGTGGACCGGCGCGAGGTTGGCGGCGCCCCCGATCACGCGGCTGATAAGCCCGCCGACGGCAAAGCCCTGGGCCGGGTTGCGCTCGGCGATGCGGCGGATCTCGGCGAGGGTGCCGATCCTGCTTCCCAGGTACCTGCCCGGGACTACTGCGCCCCCGATCAGGAAGACGGCTTCGTAGAGCGCGTTGAGCCGGTAATCGGACTCGCGCAGGCCGTCAATAGTGAGGTAGTCGATCGCGTCCGGGGAAACTCCGGCATCGGCAAGGGCCCCGAAGATGTAGCGGGGGTAGGGAGAGATAAAGGGCGGCACGCCGAAGCAGGCCGGCTCGTCCACGTAGCAGTCGAGGATGCAGAATCTCATCGCACGCCCGATACGATTTCGTCGATGTCGCGGGCAAGGAAGGATTGAAGCTTGCTTTCAAGCTGGAGCACAAAGGCCTTGTTCTCGGTGATGAGCTTCACGATGCGCTGGTTGATCCCGTAGCGCTCAACCAGGTCGTCGACCCTGTCGTCGATTGACACGATCCGGTCGTGCATCACGCGCTTGTCCGCGTAAAAGACGATCTCGCGCTCTTCGAGCCCGCCGCCGGGATTGAACCGCTCGAACACGACATGCGACTCGACGATCTCCGCGATCGCGTCGTATCCCATGTCCCGCATGATCTGCCCGCCGATCATGTCGTGGCGGAGCTCCTTCGAGCCGATCGTCCGTGTCTTGGCGATATCGTGGAGCAGGGCCGCCGACTGCACCAGGCTTCTCTGGACTATCGACGGGTCCTTCAGGTTGTCTACCAGGGCCATTGAAACGGCAGTGACCACTTCAGAATGGCGCACGATGTTGTCGAGCATGTTGAAGTGCTTGATGATCTCGTAGCATTCGGCCTCGGTCGGTACCGGGCATTCTTGTTTCATGTCAGATCGTCCGCTTATGCTGATTGTGGCGACGGCCGGCGGATGCCGGGCCGGACCGGCCCACCAGGCCCTATATCACCGGGGAATCGGCGGTCCGTCAACAGAATTTTCCCCGTTCGGTAATCCCGGGGGCGAAAAAACTGGTTGATTGCCAGGGGGATTTCTGTATGATGAAACCGAGAGGAAACAGGGCTCCCGTGAACTCGTGCCGGGGGCTGCCGAAATCATTCATAAAGAGTACCCTATGAAAAAGTCGCTCATAATCATCATGCTTATGCTTGCCGTGCCGGTATTTGCCGCAGAACAGGCGAAGAAAAAGGGACCTGAAGCTTTTGCAAACGCGTCCCGCATCGTAGTTTCGCTGGTCAGCCTGTCGCTGGAGAATTACGGGCCCATGAAGCCGGACCGCACTTTCAGGTCCGGTGAATCGGTCTTCATCAATCTCGAGATACGGGGCCTCACGCCGAATAAAGAAAAAAAATATGCGGTCCAGGCCGATATCATCGTGCCCCAGCTTGACCAGGACCAGAAAATGATTCTGGATACCTCGATCAAGGCTGACGAGGTGGTATCGCTTTACTTCCAGATACCGATTCCGGAAGTCGAGAAAGGCGGTCCCTGCGACGTGATCATCATTCTCCGGGACATGACTGCAAAGAAGTACGTGCAGTTCCATACGTGGTTCATGATAGATAAACAGCCGGCCAGAAACTAGAGGATGAAGATCGTGCCCAGGTCCACGGCCCTTTGCCGGCTGAGGGCCACGATCTTTTTCCCGCGCGCAACGATATATTCCTCGATCGCTTCGTAGTCCGGGTGGTGTGCGAGCGTGCCGGATACGAGCACCGTGTCGCCGTCGAGGCCGGCAGCGCCCCCGATGAACCCGTACCCGTAGCCAGGCAGATCGATATGTCCCGGACGTATAATGAGAGGGTCCAGCCCGGCGATACGCGCGGCCTCGTGGATCGACGCATCGGCGGTAATGATCGAGCGCTCGCCCGCGATCAGAGCGGAGCATTTGGCGTATCCCTGGCTCACGCCGCACAGCGAGACACCCCGTTCCAGAAGAAAATCCCTCAACCGGGGATCGATTGCGGTATGATGATGAAACGCGTGTGATCCGGTGAAAGCCACATTGTACGGCACATCTCCCGGGTATGTCCTGGAAAGTCGGGTGGGGCAGATAAGGACTTCCGCGTGATTTTCAATCCGGCCGAGAAACGCAGGGTCAATATCCGGGTGACACAGTATCCTGGAGCCGCACACGAATATCTGGAGGTCGGGGTGTCCTGACACGGGTCCCTGTACGAGGGCCGTTTTCGGTATCGGTACCGGCTCGATACCGCGTTTTACGAGGTTTCCACGCATTTCATCGGAAGCGTCCTGGCTGATGATCGCGATGCGGTTCATTTCTCCGTCCAAAAAGTATTGACATGGATTTTCGGGTGTAATGATCATGTAATGCAAGGATTATTTTAATCCAATGAAAAGATGTCATTGCGAGGAGCCCTCATTATTCATGAGGGCGACGAAGCACCCTTCGACTGCGCTCAGGGACCGGTCGGTTGCCGAGCGTAGCCGAGGCGCGCTGCGCTCGCGATGACATCCTGTTACCGTAGCGTTAACGACTGAATTCTACAATCATTTGAAATTATATCGGTTATAGGTACGTACTATGAGACTGTCCAGGTATATCCTCCCGACTCTGAAAGAAGATCCCTCTGACGCGGTAGTGCTGAGCCACCGGCTCATGATGCGCGCCGGCCTCATCCGCAAGGAATCGGCCGGCATGTATGTATACCTTCCGCTCGGGTGGCGCGTGCTGAGAAAGATCATCGCCATCGTACGCGACGAGATGGACAGGGCCGGAGCGCTCGAGTTCCTCATGCCCGAAATGACCAACGCCGACCTCTGGAAGGAGTCCGGGCGCTGGGACACCATGGGGCCCGAGATGTTCCGCATCCGCGACCGGAATGCCATGGAATACGCGCTCGCTCCCACGCACGAGGAGGCCTTCACCGCGGCGGTGCGGGGGCTCATCTCCTCCTACCGCGACCTGCCGGTGAACGTGTACCAGATCAACACCAAGTTCCGCGACGAGATACGGCCGCGCTTCGGCGTTATCCGGAGCAAGGAATTCATCATGAAGGACGCGTACTCCTTTGACATGGACGAGAAGGGCCTGGAGAAATCGTATCAGGCGATGCGGGCGGCGTACCGGCGCGTGTTCGAGCGGTGCGGGCTCGAGACCATCCCCGTCGAAGCCGATACCGGCGCCATGGGCGGGAGCGATTCAGAGGAATTCATGGTTGCGTCGGAGGTGGGCGAGGAATCGCTCCTCCTGTGCGACGCATGCGGATACAAGGCAAACCGCGAAAAAGCCGAGTTCCGGCGGTCCGGGAAACAGGCGGGGGAGGGTCCCCGGGAGATGGCCGAGGTCTCGACCCCTGACGTGAAGACAATCGACGACCTGGCACGCTTCTTCAAGTGCTCCGGCGACCGGTTCCTGAAAAGCATCATTTACGTCGCCGACGGGAAGCCGGTCATGGCCGTGGTCCCCGGCAACCGCGAGATCAACGAGCAGAAGCTGGCCCGCGCTCTCGGTGCAGTGCAGCTCGATCTGGCCCCGGACACTGTCGTGACCGACGTCACCGGCGCCCCGGTCGGGTTTGCCGGCCCGGTGACGAAAAAGGACATCCGCATGGTGTTTGACCTTTCCGTGAAGGACACGGTGAACGGGATCACCGGCGCGAATAAAAAAGACGTGCATTTCGACGGCGTGAACCCGGGGCGGGATTTCATAATAAAGGAAGAGGCCGACATTACCTGCGCGGAGGAGGGCGACGCCTGTCCCCGCTGCGGCGCATCCCTCTATGTAAAAAAGGGTATCGAGGTAGGGCACATCTTCAAACTCGGGTACAAGTATACGAAGTCGATGAACGTGAAGGTCCTTAACGAACAGGGTGCCGAGGTCGTTCCCGTCATGGGCTGCTACGGCATCGGCGTGAACCGCACCATGGCCGCCATCGTGGAGCAGCATAACGACGAAAAGGGAATCATCTGGCCTGCATCGGTCGCTCCTTTTGATGTGCATCTTGTCGGCCTGGGCAAGAGCGATCAGGAACTGAAAGATACGGATGCGATCTACGACATGCTCTGCGCCGAAGGCCTTGATGTGCTCTATGATGACCGGAAGGCAAGCCCCGGCGTCAAGTTTGCGGATGCGGACCTGGTCGGAATGCCGGCCAGGATAACGATCGGCAAGAACTACTTCCAGACCGGTGAAGCGGAGGTAAAGACGCGAAAGGGGGGGGACATACTCAAAGTAAAGAAGCAGGACCTGCCCGGGAGAATAAAAGAATTATTGAAACAGGAGTAATGCGGGACATGCGTTGCCGCATTCCGGAAATTATTCGATCCGGCACTCCTTCTCCCTGAAAACAGGGATGTCAAAAATCTGGAAATAGTTAGTCTTCTTCTTTTATTGCCGAAAAATTGAAAATGAGACGGCTATTAATATTGACAATTAAGAATATGTTTTCAAGAATGTTCGAAAATAGTCCGACCCGGCTCACGCGATGCGTTGTGGCAGGAAAAATTGCCGTATTGATGTGGCGTTCTTGCGGGGAGCCATTCCGGTACGGTAAAAAGTTATACTTATCAAAATTTAAGTAAAGGGAGTAAGAAGATGAAGATAGCTGTCTGTCTAAAACAGGTTCCTGACATGGAATCCAAGTTCAAGCTCGTTGACGACAAAAAAATCGATGAATCGCAGATCGCTTTCAAAATCAATGATTTCGATAACTACGCTGTTGAAGCCGCGCTGCAACTCAAGGAAAAATTCGGCGGCGAAGTCGTTATCGTTACCTGCGGTCCTGACCGGGCGGCAAAAGACATCCGTCAGGCGTTCGCAATGGGAGCGGACTGGGGCATCCACGTAATGGATCCCGAGGTGGAAGCGGGCGACAATTTTGTAGTTGCTTCGACACTTCAGAAAGCCATTGAAAGCGTGGGCGGCGTTGAGCTCGTTCTGACCGGCGTACAGGCCGAAGACGACCAGGCCGCGGTGACCGGAGTCATGCTGGCCGACCTCATGGGATGGCCGCACTGCACCAACGTGAAGAAGCTGGAAGTAAACGGCACGGCACTCACGGTTAATCGCGAGCTCGAAGGCGGGCTGAATGAAGTGCTCGAGATGAGCGCACCCGCGGTCCTCACGGTCCAGTCCGGTATCAATGAGCCGCGGTACCCGACCCTTCCGGGCATCATGAAAGCCAAGAAAAAACGGCTCGACGTCAAGAAGGCCGCTGACATAGGCGCCTCGGCGAAATCGAAGACCGATTTCATCAAGATGTTTTTCCCGGTTTCCGAGCACAAGGCGGAGATCATCCAGGGCGACGCCGCTACCGCAGCTGCCAAGCTTGTTGAGAAATTAAAGAACGAAGCGAAAGTGATATAAGGAGGCCGAACAATGGCAAAAATATTAGCAATAGCTGAACACAGAAACGGGAAACTGACCGACGCCTCCCTTGAGCTCTGCAAGGCGGCAAAAGCCTTAGCCTCGGCACTGGGCGCGGAGCCCGCCGCAGCGGTCATGGGCAAGGATGATTCAGTCGCGAAAGAAGTCGCGAAATATATACCCACCGTATTCTCGGTGACGGGAGCGGCCCTGGAAGGCTATACGGCCGACGGTTATTCCCAGGCCATCAAGGCGGTGGTGGATGCGCAGGACGTCAAGGGCGTTCTCATAGCTCACTCGTATGACGGCGTAGACTATGCCGCCAAGGTCGCGCTGAATATTGGCGCGGGCATCGTGTCGAACTGCAACAAGGCCCGGGTCGAGGGTGGTGCAGTCGTCTTCACGCGGAACACCTACAACGGCAAGATCCAGGAAGAGAAAAAGGTCAACACTGACAAGTTCGTAGCCACGTTCGAAAAGGGCGCATTTGACATGGAAGCTGCCGGCGGCGCCGGTGCGGTTACCGCCGTAGCGGCAACAATCGGCGAAGTCCGGACCAAGTCCAAAGGCATCATCGAGACGATGGCGGGCGCGGTTGACATTTCCCAGGCCAAGATCATCGTTTCCGGCGGACGCGGATGCAAAGACGCCGACAAGTACAAAGATGTCATTGTCAGCCTCGCGCAGAAGCTCGGCGGCGAGTATGCGGCCTCCCGTCCGGTCGTTGACTCCGGTTGGACCGATGCGGCCCGCCAGGTCGGGCAGTCCGGCAAGACCGTTGCCCCGGACCTCTACCTCGCAGCAGGCATCTCGGGCGCCATCCAGCATGTTGCCGGCATGAAAGGCTCGAAATGCATCGTCGCCATCAACAAGGACCCGGAAGCCCCGATCTTCAACATCGCGACATACGGGATCGTTGGTGACCTCTTTGAAGTCATACCGGCGATGAAAGAGAAACTGTAAGATTCGTTACATCTACAACCAAAAAGCCGTCCCGCAAGGGGCGGCTTTTTTTATACATCCGCGTGGAGTTCCCATGAAAATTTTTTATATTGACGTGCCGCAAACATGCTGTTATTCCATATGATATTCACGGGGATGAATTTCATGGAGGGGAATAGCATGAAAAGTCTTCAATTTACCCTGCTACTACTTATCCTGGTTGTTGCAGCAATTCCCGGTTTTGCAAAAGATGCCACTCCCGAACTTCCCTGTATCGGCATAGTGACCGCCTCGAAGTTGTTCTGCAGAAAAGAGCCGGATATCAGGTCCGTGGAGATCGCTAAATATAATTTTTCCAATCCGATTATACTGATCAGCAAGTCTAAAGCCAAACAGAAGATCGGCAACCTGGAGGACTACTGGTACCAGGACAAGAGCACGAAAGGCTGGCTTTTCGGCGGATATTTATTCATTACCGTGCTTGACGAGAAAAAATTTATCAAGCTCGCTTCTGACCGGATATGGTGCAATGTCGGATGCGGCGGTTTTTCCTGTTTTTATGAATTCGAGCCGTTCCTGATCGGGGAATATTATATCGCATACACCTACCTCACCGATTATCCCCAGGAGAAGGATCCCTATGCCGGTATTATCATAGGAAAATATAAGTTCGAAAACGATACGATCAGCTTCACCGGTCCGCTGAAATTCGGAGCCTATTATGAAACCGGGGAATGGATCAATGATTACGAAAAGTCAAACAAAGCCGAATTTTCCGGTTTCAGGGCGGCATATAAAAAAGTCGGCGATCCGGAGGGCGAGTTTTATATCGATGTAAACGCAAAGTCCGTATTCAACAGAAAGGCCATGCGCAAGAAATGCGGCGACAAGAATAACACGGAAGAAGTTTTTTTTGTCGCCCATTACCTGACGCCGGTAAAACTGGCGGATTATATCAAGATTATCCCATTTGAAAATTTCAAGATCAAATAACCATGGCCGGCAGTATCGTGCGCCTGGCGTCATTGCGAATGATCTCTTCGTAGCTTATGGGAAGCCAAAAGGAGGATCCTATGATCGAGAACAATAAAATGTCAAAAAAACAATTCCTGCATGCCGCGGGTCTCGCGATTCTCTGGATTTTTATCGTGGGCTTCATGTCATGCAGCGGTGAATCGGGAGGCACTGTGGAAAAAGGAAAAACATCTTCATGTGCGACCTGTCCCATGAGGGCGCGCTACGATCGCAACCCCAAAACATTGCTCGGGCGCTTATGGAAATGGCATATCGGCTGGTGCCCCGGCTGGAAGTCGTATCTCGCATCTCTTCCGGCTGACGAAAGGAAAACAATCATGGAGCGCTACAAATAACGGCGCCAAACGCGTCTGCAACCCGGATTTTGTATAACGCATACGGCAGCCTCTGGTATCCCCTGGATTCCGCCGGAGCGACCCCGTGCGTCCGGGAGACGTATGGAGACACCGGCCATGCCGTTTTGCAGCATGTCCTCTTTTTTACTTGCTAATAAATTGAGGTATGCTATGAAATATCAGGTCACGGCGACAGCAGTCCTGGGGCCGGGTCTGGAGCGGGACAATTCTCCCTGATGGCAGGTTCTTCCATGATACAATGGCTTATCGCACGGTTTACCGACGACGAGTTCAACCAGAAATCGCGGGCGTACCACCTGGTCTGGTTCCTCCTGATCGCCATGCCCCTCATGACGGTACTTTCGGTTTCACTCTATCTGATCAACCGGGACGAGAAGGCTTTTGCGACGATACCGGGTGTAGGGGTCGGATGGGTGGTCGTAGCGGTAGTCCTGTACCTCCTTCGCACGGGAAGATACGGGGCTGCGTCATACACCTTCGCGGCCGTTTTCAACCTGGTCATCGCGGTTCTCACCATCAATGAATACAATACCATGCCGGCGCTCGCCCTTTCGGGCATCGGCTGGTTTTCCCTGGTCTGTATCGTCAGCACGGTCCTTTTTTGCCCGCCGCGGGCTGTCATCGGTGCTGCGATAGTGCACATAGCCGCCCGGACCTACACCTTCATCGACCTGGCCCGGACCGGAAAGAGCGACATGAACATGGTATCCACGAACTTCGGCGACGGGGTTGTGGCGATCATACTGGTCAGTATTCTTGCGATCCTCACCGTCAAGATGCTGACCCGCTCATCGGACAAGATAGCGGCGCTTCTTGGCGTCCAGGAGAACGAGAACAGGGTGCTTGTTGAGGTCCTCGCGACCGTAACAAGGTCCTCGTCCCTCCTGAAAAAGCAGGCAGACCGCATGCTTGGCATGGCGCAGAAGTTTTCGGACGAAGTACAGACCCAGGCGGCGTCCACGGAAGAATCGTCCGCCTCGATGGAAGAGCTCGCAGCCTCCAGTCAGGGCATAGCCGAGAAATCCTCCAAACAGCGCGAAACCCTTGCGAATGCCTATGCCAAGATGCAGGACCTCACCGCAGCGATGCACGATACCGGCGTGCTGATGGAGAAGGCGATGGCCGCGCGCCAGTCCGCCAACCAGCTCATCGACGGCATGAAGGGCCTGATGGACAAGACGATGACGGACATGAAGGCCGCGACCGGCAGCTCCGCCAGGATGCAGGCTTTCAGCGACGTCATCAAGAGCATCTCGGACAACATATCCCTCCTTTCTCTCAACGCGGCAATAGAGGCGGCCCGCGCAGGCGAGTCCGGCAAGGGCTTCGCCGTGGTCGCGGACCAGGTCGGCCGCCTCTCGGAACAGACCATGGAGCAGACCGACTCGATCACGGAGCACGCGAACCAGCTCGAGCGGGTCATGAAGGACGCATCCGGCTCTCTTGCCGGCGCCATCAAGGCCATGGGCGAGGTCATCGGCCACGTCGCGTCCTTCGGCGAGTATGTCGGCGAGGTGGCGACCCGGGCGAACGAGCTTATCTCGACCAACCGGGGCATCCAGGAGGAGATACTGGCGATCAAGAACAATTCCGAGGAGATAACCATTGCGACGCAGGAGCAGAACAGGGCGGCCCGGGAGGTCTCCTCGACCATAGAGCGGATCAATGAGGCGACCCAGCATATCTCCGGCGCCACGAACGATATCATAGACGATGCGCACCAGCTGTCCCGTCTCGCCAGCGAGCTGACCGCCTCCGCCGATCATCAGCGGGCGGGGGAGGGCGGGGGCGCTCCGCAGAGCCCGGCGTAACGCCGGGTTCGGCCAGCAGACAAAACCGGCAGGAGACCTGCAATGAAAAAACTCGTGATTATCCTCACGGTCATCGGCATTCTGCTTCTCGTATATCTATTCGGTCCCCGCATAAAGGCTGATATTGCCTTCAACCCGGTATCGGTGCCGGACACGCCCCGGGAGGTCGAGAACTTCGTCAGGCAGTCCGAAGCGGCGTTCCCGGACATCAGGCCGGGGGCTGAAAAAATGATCGCATGGTTCGATCCCGCGAAAAAAAACGTGACGCGGTACTCGATCGTGTACATCCACGGTTATTCTGCGTGCCGGCAGGAGCTTGCTCCGCTAGTCGATATTGTGGCAAAAAACATCGGTGCGAATATATACTATACGCGTTTGAAAGGGCACATGAGGGAGCCGGACGCTCTGGCCGATATCACGGCCGGCGACTGGCTACGCGACGCGAAAGAAGCATGCGAGATCGGACGCCGCATCGGAGGTAAAACCATCGTCATCGGAAATTCATCGGGCGGGACGCTGGCGGCGTGGATCCTCGCTCAAGATAGCGGGGAGGACATCTCCGCAGCGGTCCTGATCTCGCCCAACTTCGGTCCGAAGGGGATAGCCGCTTCGGCCGTGCTGTGGCCGTGGGGGGAACAGCTGACCCGCCTCGCATTAGGCACGTACCGCGTCTGGAAACCGCGGAATGAAGGGGAGAAGAAGTACTGGAATTACAGGCAGCCCGTGGAGGCGGTTTTCACAATGATGTCCCTGGTCGGTTATGTCGACCGTCTCGACCTTTCGCGCGTCAAGGCGCCGGTGCTCGTCATCTATTCGCCCGCTGACCGGGTAGTGGATGCGGGTATGATCCGGAAAAAATATGATGCGATCGGTTCGAAGAAGAAGGCGCTTATACCGTTCACCGGGTCGCAGGACGAATATCAGCACATCCTGGCGGGGGACATCCTTTCGCCCGGGACCACTAAAACAATTGCGGGAATTATTACCGAATTCCTTGCAGGGCTGGATAAGAAATAAAAAATTGGATTTGCTAGGAATTGATCTTCTCGATCAGGTCGATGAGTTCCCGGTTTGACGGGATGTCCGACATCGAATGGCCGTAATGAACATACCGTACCGTGCCCGATTTATCAATCAACAGCTGCGCCGGCATTCTCCCCAGCTTGAAGATCTTCACCTGCTGGCTGTACATCTTCAGCACCCGGTGCTCGGGATCGGGCAGCCCGATGAAGGGAAGGCGCTCCTTGTCCCAGTACTCCCGGAAAGCGTCAGCATTCTCGGGGCCGGCGACCAGGATTTCAGTATTGAGATCGGCAAATTTCCGGGAGTCCTGGCGCAACTGCGCCATGTGCGCGCGGCAGAATGGTCAGAAAAAACCCCGGTTGAAAACAACCATTACATTTTTACGGTTGCGGTAATCCGAAAGGGATACGCGGGTGCCGTTAAAGTCATCCAGGGTGAAATCCGGCGCCGGTGCGTTTAATTCTACAACTGGCATACTGGCTGCTGGCGGCACGGGGGCTTGATGCAGGCCGGCGCCGTCAGTTTTTGTCCTCCATGATACAGGTTCCGTTGAAGACCGAGCCGGATTCAATTGTCAGGTCGGGGGCGACAATGTCGCCGTTGGTCTTGCTTTTCTTGAACAGCTCGATTTTCTTGGAGGCCTTGATCTTTCCGGTGAATACACCGCTGATGTTGACTTCGCTTGCCTTCACATCGGCGCTGACTTTCGCTTCGCGACCCACGATGAGCTGGCCGTCGGTCTCTATCCTGCCCTCGAAGGAGCCTTTTATCTTAAGGGAGTTCTTGAACTTGAGGCTTCCCTTGAACGCTATGTCATCGGCAATGACCGTGTCTATCTTGTTTTCGTCCTCGAGTATTTCTTTCGGATCTGCCATCGTCCTCTCCATGTTCAATAATTGCCGGGCAGCCTCTTCAGAGGGAGCGCATGCGGACTTTAACGGAAGCTTACAATAGTACCGGTAAAATGTCAACAAAAACAACGGGCCCGGGAGCCGGGGGCGTTCCCGGCATGACTAAAAATAATCTTGAATATTATCATGCGTGGTGCTACCGTTGGCGGGGTAAGAAAGGATTTGTTATGGAAGAGATTCTGAAAAAAGCGGAAGAGCTGGGGCGGCTGATCAGGGATACCGATACGTACCGCGATTTCCAGCATGCCGCCGAATTGCTCCACGCCGACAAGGACGCGGAAAAGCTCCTCGATGAGTTCATCACAATATCGAAATATATCCGGGACCGTCAGGAGATGGGCGATATCATAGAAAAATTCGAGATTGAGAATATCAAAAGCATGTCCGAGACGGTCTCCGGGAATGAGATGATCATGCAGTACCTCAAGGCCCAGCAGGAATATCTTGACCTGATACTGATAATACAGAAGGAGCTCGAGGACGTGGGGCCGGACGAATGCTGATCTGCCTCCCTTCGGGAAAAACCAGTAACCCGTAAATAATATATTTATAGTTGACTATTTATTCCCGTATGATTATTTTACTTGTTACATGACAGGTTGATGATAATGCCTGGCCCCGGATCCGGAATGGAGGCGGGGTGGGGACCACCGTCACCGGTTATGCTGCGCGAGGCAAACAATCAATAATTAAAGGGGTTGTGCCATGCAACCAAATCTGGAAAATGTAAAAAAGAAGATCCAGGAGAACAGGGACCTGGTGAGTAAAATTACCGCCCGGTTTCCCGGTTTCGCCGGGTATGTCGAAAAGGCGGAAACCTACGACGCCGACAGGATCGTCCGCGGGCTTCTGGCGGACCGTGTCGGATCGTTCAAGGCCACCGTCAACGAAAAGTCCTCGGACCTGGCGCGCAAAAAGGAGCGGGGACCTCTTCCCGACCTCGATGCCCTGAGCCTGAAAATGGAGACTGTAATCAAGAAATGCCAGCACGCGGATTTCGGCAAGGCGGCGGCGCTCTCGAGCATGAAGCTTTCCGATGACGACGTGAACCGGCTCCTCGAGTATGACTGGCGGCTCATCACTTCGCTTGATGAGCTGGATAAGGCCGTGGGCGGAATCGGCGCGGCGACGCCCGAAAGCCTGGGCCCGGTCATTGGCGGCATATCCGATAAATTGAAAGAATTCGAAAAAAAATTCGATGAAAGAAAAAACGTGTTACTGGAGGTGTTGTAAATGGCCCTGATAGATGTAGTCGAATGGAAAAATAAACCGGGTGAAGTGCTGTACCGTTTTCAGGAGGGTGCCATATCACTCGGAGCGCAGCTGATCGTCATGGAAAATCAGGAGGCGATCTTCTTCCGGGAAGGACGCGCCCTTGACAGCTTTGGACCGGGCCGGCACACCCTCAAGTCGGGCAACATTCCGATCCTCGAGAAGCTCATCAACATTCCCTTCGGCGGCAAAACGCCGTTCCCGGCGGAGGTATACTTTATCAATAAGACCGAGATCCCCAACCTGAAATGGGGGACCAAGACACCTATCGACCTGCAGGATCCGCTCTACAACATCGCGGTCCCGATACGGGCGTTCGGAAATTTCTCGATAAAAATAAAAGATACGAAGTCCTTTCTCACCATGGCCATTGGCACGTGGCAGGCGTATACAACCGAGGCGATTGAAACCACGCTCCGCGACCAGGTCATCCTGCCCAAGCTGTCTGACCTGATTACAGAGCTGATGGAAAAGGAGAAGATAACAATCCTGAAGCTCGCGCCCTATTATGACGAGATCGGCAGCTTCGGTAAAGCGAAGATTCTGGACGATTTTGCCAGCTACGGGCTCGAGCTGGTCAGGTTCGCGGTTGAGTCGATCAACGTTCCCCAGGAAGACGAATCGGTCAAGCGTCTCAAGAAGGCCCTAGCGGACAAGGCCGAGATCGGCATCATGGGCCAGGACGACTACAAGATGAAGCGGACCTTCGACACAATGGAGAAGGCGGCCGGAAGCGACGGGATGTCCGGCGGCATGATGGGGGCCGGCATGGGCGTCGGCATGGGCCAGCAGATGGCGGGCATGATGGGCGCGGCCATGGGCGGCGCGACCGGACAGGGCGCCAAGGTCGCATGCCCGCACTGCAACGCGCAGAACCCTGCAGGGGCTAAATTCTGCGCATCGTGCGGAAAGGAGATCGTGACCGGCATGGCGTGCCCCAAGTGCAAGGCGAAGATACCCGCCGGCTCGAAGTTCTGCCCCGAGTGCGGGGCTAACCTCGAGGGAAGCGCCTGCGTCAAGTGCGGCGCCAAGCTGCAGCCGGGCGCGAAGTTTTGCCCCGAGTGCGGGGCCCAGCAGGGTTAATCCGTTATGTCGGCATCGCAATGCCCCTCGTGCGGGGCGCCAGTCGAGGTGAAGAACAGGTTCAGCAAGGTGCTCGTCTGCTCATACTGCGGGACGCACCTGCGTCTGACGGGAGACGGGTTCGACGCGACAGGCAAGCACCCGAAGCTCGCGGAGTTCCCGTCCCTGTTCAAAGTGGGAAGCACCGGCACCATCCTGGGCAGGCCCTTCACGGCTATGGGCAGAATGCGCTATAACTATCCCGGCGGTCACTTCGACGAATGGTTCATGGAATATGACGGCGGCACTGCCTGGGTCACCGAGGACGAGGGGACCTATTCCCTCTATACGGAGGTCGAGGAAGCTCTTGAGTTCCCCGATATCACCACCGTCCGCGCCGGGCAGAACGTTATGATCGGCGAAAAAAAGGTGATGGTAAAGGAGAAGGGGAATGCGGAAGTCGCCGGAGCGGAGGGCGAGCTATCCTTCTACATTGAGCCAGGCACGAAATTGACCTATATGGACGGCGTCTCTGACGGAAGGAAGGTTTCTATCGAAGCGACCGAGAACGAGATCGAGCTGTTCTCCGGAAGGCCGCTGCTGAAGCGTGACATCGTCGTCGGCTGAAACCTGAAACGAGTTATATGCATAATCGTATTGTCATCGCAAGCGCAGCGAAGCGCCCTTCGACTTCGCTCAGGGACCAACCGGTTGCCGAGCGGAGTCGAGGCATGCTTCGTCGCCCTCATGAATAATGAGGGCTCCTCGCAATGACCAGATGTGGTTGCTGTCACTATTCTTAATTAACTATGCTATCAGTGTAAAGGAACCGAGGACCACATGGGTACGGACAATCCCGATCTGAAAGCTCTGAAATGCTCCAAGTGCGGTGGCGATCTGGTAAAAAGCTACCGGACCGAGTATGATGACGAAGAGGAAGAGAACGTCAGCATTCCGACGGCGAAATGCTCTGCCTGCGGGCAGGAATATAACCAGAAAACAGAGGAATATTACGGCGTATTCGCGGACGACCTGTCGTCGGACAGGGACAATTCGGTCTTCAGGCTCGGGATCAAGGGAACGCTGAAGGATATCGAGTACGAGATCATCGGGCGGATACGCTACCAGGACGAGGACGAGTGGGAGAAGTCGACATGGGATGAATGGTTCGCCGTGTCCGCGGACGGGACCTACCATTACTTCGTAGAGGAGGATGGCGAGGTCCATTCATATGAAGACTATACGCCCGGTTCGATCGACCTGGAGTCGGACCCGGGTTCTATCGAGTTCGAGGGCAAGAAGATATCCCGTGACGAGGCCTATGTGGGCCGGATCGTGTTCGCGGAAGGGGAGCTTCCCTGGAAACCGGAGATCGGTGAGCCGGCCACCATGTATGACTTCAGGAAGGACGGCGTAAAGTACACCATAGAGCACTCCGAGGACGAGGTCTCGATCACCAGGGGCGAAAAGATATCGTATAAGGATGTCGTTAACGCCTTTGGCGGCGAGAAAGAGAAGGGCCGGTACCGTGAGACCATGACGATGCGCACTACCTACCGGCGCCGCGCCTTCGTCTATATGGCCGGATGCGCCGTCGCCTTCATTCTGGCTGCCGTTAGCTGCCTCAATTCCTCACCGGTAGCCGGAATCATGGAAAAGAGGACCGATCTTGCCGCTAACACGGTCATCACCGAGAACGGCCAGAGCATGTATCAGAGCGAGGTATTGTTCGGCCCGTTCGAGCTGAAGAAGGGGGATGCGCTCTACAACGCGCAGGTATCTGTCAATGAATCGGTGCAGAAACTGAGCCTGGAATGGCAGTCTTTCCGGCTCCTGCTGGTCCCGGGCGACCGCCTCCTGAAGGCGGCAAACGGCCGGATGACGCCGGCCGCTCTCAGGGACGTTTTCGACGAGGTTGACGCGCTCACCGAACCGGTGGAATGCTATGCCATGAGCGGCGATTTCTGGGACGAAGAGGGACACGACGATGAGGGTTACTGGCACGAGAGCGACCTTTCCGTTGACGACGATTTTGTGCTTGAAAAGCCGGGAAGCTATTACGCGTACCTCGAGCTTACCAGCCAGAAGCCCCGCTCCGCGCAGGCGGTCGAGGTGAAGCTGGAGCGTTCTTCAAGTTTCCGCTACTATATTATCATTATCGTAATACTGGCGTCCCTGGGATTTTACAACAGGGCAAAGGCCCGGTCATATAACGCCATGCCATTCGCAATGTCAAACGAGGGATAGCTGTCATGATACGGAGCATACTCATCGCTGCGCTGCTCATGGGGGGCGGGTTCGCCCTGTCCACCTTTAATGTCGGGTACTCGACCGCCGGGGAGAAATACATCTCCAAACACCGTGAAGAGAGGAAAACACTCAGGCCCGGATATTATTACGGCCGCGCCGGGTACGGCGGCTTCCGGGGAGGAAAATGATTTTACCCGGCTTCGCCGGGGGATAGCGATACAGGGCATACGGTCACGCATTATAATTAGAGGAGGTACATACGAATATGGATTGGGCAACCCTGCTGCACGGAATACTGGATACCGCCATTTACTCTCTGGTCGGGATAATCATGATGGGCATCGGCATTGGCCTGGTTATTTTATTCACGCCTTTTTCGGTAAAGAAAGAGATCGAGGATGATCAGAACATATCCCTGGGGATCATTATCGGCGCAGTCATTCTCGGCATCGCCATTATCATAGCGGGCGTGGTCTCATCGCCGAGCTCTGATTACAGGAAGGATGGCGCGGCGAAGCTTGAGCAGAAGGCGGACGCGAAGGCCGCTGAAACGGCCGGTAAATAGCGTACCATCGTGAAACGCGAAATGAGAGTCTCTGAACAGAGGATACTCCTATTCTCTGTTTTTTTTCTTTCCATGTGCGGGATTATATACGAGCTGGTTCTGGGGTCGCTTGCGACGTACCTCCTGGGTAATCCCGTGCAGCAATATTCAATTACCATCGGGTTTTTCCTGAGCTCCATGGGTATCGGCTCATACCTGTCGCGCTATCTCACCAGGAATATTCTCGGGAATTTCATCGCAATCGAGGCCGCCCTCGGCTTTGTCGGCGGCGTCTCCGTCATCGTCCTGAGCTATCTCTTTTCCTTTTCTCCCACGTACTACGCGCTCCATGTTTTTTTTCTTATTATAATCGGGACGCTGGTGGGGTTAGAGATCCCGCTGGTGACGCGGATTTTAAAGAGATACGGCGCTCTCAAGGACATCCTTTCCAACGTGCTCACGCTTGACTTCATCGGAGGCCTGGCCGGCTCTCTCATGTTCCCGCTTGTTCTATTCCCGTTCCTGGGCCGCATGCTCACCAGCATCCTGGTCGGCGCTGTCAACATCTGCGTGGCCATAGTAATCATTATACGGCTCGAGTATGAGGGGAAGCGGAAAACCCACCTGATCGCGCCGGCCGCACTTCTGCTCTTCCTGGCCCTGCTGACCGCCGTATCGGGCCAGATCGACAACGTGCTCCAGAAGCGCCTGTATTACGACGACATCGTCTTCTCCCGGCGTTCCCATTTCCAGGAGATCGTACTGACCAGGAACGATAACGATTTCCGGCTCTACCTGGACGGGTCACTCCAGTTTTCCTCTATCGATGAATACCGGTACCACGAGATGCTTGTGTTCCCGCCGCTTATGCTCTCACCGGGCATTCAGAAGAAGGTGCTGGTGCTGGGGGGCGGGGACGGGCTCGCGGTGCGCGAGCTGCTCAAATACCCCGGTGCCTTTATTACGCTGATAGAGCTTGACCCGGCCATGGTAGACCTCGCTCGGCATGACTCCTCCCTGAAGATGCTGAACGGCGATTCACTTGACGATTCGCGCGTCAGGGTCGTTACCGGGGACGCGTATGCGTACCTGCTTGGCTGTTCGGAAAAGTATGACGCGATCATCGCCGATTTTCCCGACCCGCATGATGAGACAATCTCGAAGCTGTACACGGTCGAGTTCTTCACCATCGCCAGGGACGCACTGGCGAAGGGCGGGGTTTTCGTGACCCAGTCAACGTCGCCCTTTTTTGCCCGCGAGGCCTTCTGGTGCATTAATGCCACTATGAAAAAAGCCTTCCGGTTCGTGGTCCCCTACCATGTGTACGTACCGTCCTTCGGCGACTGGGGCTTTAACATGGCGTTCGACGAGCCGCGCGATGTGGCCATGATACCGGAGTCGGTGCCGGGCCTCAAGTACTTCTCGCGGGATGCCTTCTCCCAGGCCATGCACTTCCCGGCGGATTCAACCGGCACTGAAACCGAGGTGAACACCTTCAACCGGCCCGTACTGTATACTTATTATATAAAGGGCTGGAAATATTATACCGACATGTGAGACCAGCGTGAAAAAAATCATGGAATTCAATTATGATATCAAGCAGCTCAAGTCCTTTCTCGAGGTTCTGAATGAGAACAGCTTTACCAGGGCGTCCAGGAAGCTCCGCGTGGGGCAGGCCACGGTCAGCCATCATATCGGGCAGCTCGAGAAGGTCCTGGGAGTGAAGCTGATCAACCGCACCGCGCACGGTATTACCGTCACCGGCGAGGGAAAGATCTTCCGGGCATACTGTGAAAGCGTGTTCCGGGATATCGAGGCGCTCAAGGAGGAGATGGCGGCGGGCGCGCCTGCCGGCCTGACCACGGTGGCAGCCAGTACCATCCCCTCGGCATATCTGCTCCCCGGAGTACTGGCGGATGCGAGGAAGAAATTTCCCGGCATAGCGTACCGTTTGGCCGTGGCGGACAGCAGGGAGGCCGTCGGGATGGTGAAGGAAGGCCTTGCCGAGGCGGGCATTGTCGGGACCGAGTACCGGCATCCCTCGCTTGTTTTCACGCCCGTGTGCAGGGACGAGATCGTGCTTATTGCTCCGCGCGGCTTTCCGGCCCATGTGAAGATCCGGGAGCTGGCGTCAATGCCCTTCATAATACGGGAGCAGGGTTCCGGGACCAGGCGGACCTGCGAAGAGGCTTTGGCGGGGCATGGCATTGTGCCGTCGGCGCTGCAAACGGTCATGGAATGCTCGACGACAGAAGCGATCAAGGAATCGGTGGCCGCGGGACTGGGCGTTTCATTCATTTCGCGGCTCGCGATAGCGCGGGAGGTAAAGGCCAGGGCCTTCCACGTGATAGACGTGGAAGAGCTGAAAATTGAACGATCGTTCTTCTTTGTGCATTCGGGCATCCGGCATCTTCAACGGCCGGCTGCACTCCTTCTCGAGTTGTTTATTGAATCGTATTCTGCGGGCGGGTCAAAAAGCTGACAAGCTGCCCGGCCGGAGGGACCGGCCGGGAGCGGCAGTTGTCAGACGGCCTTCAGGACCTTGCCTGAGCGGATACAGCGGGTGCAGACGTATTTCCTGGTGGGACGGTTGTCTTCCAGCACCTTTATCTTCTTGACGTTAGGCCGCCATACCTTCTTGGTCTTCTTGTTCGAGTGGCTGACGTTATTACCGATCTGTATCGATTTTCCGCATACTTCACATTTAGCCATGGTAGTTTCCTTCAAAAATAGTTAATAATGGGTTATGATCCATGCCGGCAGAGCCTCCCGGCGTTAACTTCCAATATGGCTTGACACTGTTAATATGATGCTGTTTTTTTTCAAGCATTTTATTGGGCATTTTGCTTAATTCCCGGGCATACAGGGCTTTGAGAAGCTATACGGGAGTTGATCTTAATTTCTCTTGACGTAAGCATGGGGTTGTATCTTACCGATACAGTAGACTTGTTGCAAAACTGTTTATAGTTACCATTAGGCCCGTTCAGCCTGCTCTCCCCCTGTCCCCCAGAGGGGGCACGGATGAAGTGCGCCCCCTGCGGGGGATGGGGGGCGTTAAAGGCAGCGGAGAAAATAGCGTTGATTTGAGTTTTGCAACAAGTCTAGTATTATTCTAAGGAAGGGAGAGACGGTGTGGCGGTGAAAATAACGAAAGCGACCAGGGCCCTGGACGCGCTGAAAATGTCGAGCGAGATAATGAAGATATTCAAAAAGCGCGGACTCTATTGCCCCCAGTGCAAGGGTATCGGCGAAGATACGATTGAGAAAATAGCGGTCTGCAACGGCATGGACGTGAAGGAATTCGTGAACGAGCTGAACGACGTACTGGATTGATATGGAGGGGATTAGGATTATTGCCGGCAGCCTGAGGGGAAGGGTGATCCCCTTTTCCAACCGGCGCTATGCTGATGCTGACATCACGCCGCAGAAGGTCAAGGGCGCTATATTTTCCATGATCGGCGAGTGGCTCCGGGGGAAGAGCTTTCTCGACCTGTATGCCGGATCGGGTCAGGTCGGACTCGAGGCCCTGAGCAGGGGCGCGGAGCCCGTCGTGCTCAACGAGATGGACACCGCACGCTTCAAGTTTATCAGCACCTGCATCGAGCGGTTCGGCCCCCTTCCTTCAGCGACCATTCTCAACCTTCCGGCAGCCCGCGCCCTCGAGCTGTTGCACGAAAAAGGAAGCAGTTTCGATTACATCTTTCTCGACCCTCCGTACCGCAAGTCTCAGGACGCGGATGACCCGTATCGCGCCATCATGGAAAAAGCCGGCGCCCTTGACCTGCTGGCCCCCGGCGGCGAGATCATAGTACAGCATTATTCGGAAATTACGCCCGACGAAATAATCGGCCGCTATTCCGCCCGGTCCGTGAAACGATATGGCAAGACGACGCTTACCGTATATTCGTGATCCGGCGACTATGACTGCAGAAGCTTAAGGCCGCCCGATGTCGCAATGCCCGCGATTGTAACGGAAAGGTAAAAAATCAGCGATTTTCCCCATGGTCAGCGCTTCCAGCGGTATATTTCTTGACGTATTATACGGGTGACATCTGTTATCATTATAACGGCCCGGCCCGGACATCGGACCGGGGCCCTTACAGGAGACGCGCTATGGAAAGCACAGGGAAAACCGCCACCACGAATTTTATCAAGGACATCATCGAAGCCGACAGGGCGGCCAATAAAAACAACGGCCAGGTGGTGACCCGCTTCCCCCCGGAACCGAACGGTTATCTCCATATCGGCCATGCGAAATCGATATGCCTCAACTTCGGACTCGCGAAGCAGTACGGCGGGCGCTGCCATCTCCGCATGGACGACACGAACCCGGACAAGGAAACCGTCGAGTACACGGACTCGATCATTCAGGACGTGCGGTGGCTCGGCTTCGATTGGGGCGACCACCTTTACTACGCATCGGATTATTTCGACCAGATCTACGAATGGGCAGTGCTCCTCATAAAGAAGGGGCTGGCGTACGTGTGCGACATGACCCCGGAAGAGGTTTCCGCCACGCGGGGCGCTCCCACAGAAAAGGGCAAGGACAGCCCGGGCAGGTCCCGCAGCGTGGAGGAGAATCTGGACCTGTTCGCGCGGATGAAGGCGGGCGAGTTCCCCGACGGGAGCAGGACGCTCCGGGCGCGGATCAACATGGCGTCGCCGAACATGAACATGCGCGACCCGGTCCTGTACCGGATCAAGCGCGCGGAACACCACCGCACCGGGAACAGGTGGTGCATCTATCCCATGTACGATTTCGCGCACGGGCAGTCCGACTACATCGAGGGGATCACCCACTCGATATGCACGCTCGAGTTCGAGATACACCGCCCCCTGTACGACTGGTTCCTTGACCATATCGCGGAGCCGGGAAAGGTCAGGCCGCGACAGATCGAATTCGCGCGCCTCTCCCTGAGCTACACGGTCATGAGCAAGAGAAAGCTCCTCGAACTGGTGACCGGCGGGCACGTGCGCGGGTGGGACGACCCGCGGATGCCGACGATATCGGGACTGCGCCGGCGCGGGTACACGCCCGAATCGCTGCGCGATTTTGCCGACCGGATCGGCGTGGCCAAGGCTGACAACGTGGTGGACGTCGCGCTCCTGGAGCACTGCCTCAGGGAGGACTTGAACAGGCGCGCCCCGCGCTTCATGGCAGTGCTCAACCCCCTCAAGCTCGTGATCGAAAACTACCCGGAGGGGAAAGTCGAGGAGCTTGATGCGGTCAACAACCCGGAAGACGAAAAATCCGGGAAACGCACCGTGCCGTTCTCGCGCATTGTTTATATCGAGAAAGACGATTTCCGCGAAGTGCCGCCTCCCAAGTATTTCAGGCTCGCGCCGGGGAAGGAGGTGCGCCTCAAGTTCGCCTATTACGTGAAATGCACCGGCGTGGTGAAGAACGCCGCGGGAGAGATCACGGAAGTGCGCTGCACCTACGATCCGGAAACGCGCGGGGGCTGGTCCGAAGACGGTCGCAAGGTCAAGGGGACCATCCACTGGGTATCGGAGGAGAGCGCGGTGCGGGCCGAGGTGCGGCTCTACGAGCACCTCTTCACCGTGCCGGAGCCCGAGGGATCGAAGGAAGTGGCGGACTACAAGGACTACATCAATCCAGATTCGCTCAAGGTGCTCGAGGGCTGCCTGGTGGAGCCGGCGCTCAAAGGCATTAAGCCGGGCGACCGGTGCCAGTTCGAGCGGACCGGCTATTTCTGCGCCGACCCCGACTCGACCCCGGACAAACCGGTCTTCAACCGCACCGTGACGCTCCGGGACACCTGGGCGAAGATCGAGAAGGGCTCGCGTGAAGGGGAGTGACGCGCCGGGCTAGCCGCCCAGGTACGCGACCGAGAGGTCCTGTATGGCGGATACTGCGCGAAGGTAGGAAAGGGGCGTCTCGCTTTTAAGGCTGTGTCCGGCAAATGCGATATACCGGTTAGAGCCCTTAGCGCTGGGATTAGCCGCGTCAACGAGCCGCCACCTGCCCTTGTAAAACGCCTCAACCCACATGTGGTAGACAAACACATCCCGTTTTCCCATGAATGTCGCTGCAAGATACATGCCCACGACGGCCCGGGCCGGGACTCCCTGCTTGCGCAGGAGCGCGACTGCGAGCACGCTGTGCTCCGTGCAGTCGCCCCGTCTCATGCGGTAGATTTGGTCTGCCGGAATGATCGGTATGCCCAGTTCCTTGTCCGTGATATGGCGTGACACGAAGTCCTCTGTGGCTTTGAGCGGGTCCGGGGAGCCCCTGAGCCGTTCGGCTGCTCCGGCAATCCCGGGGGATGAAAGATTAAGAAACCTGGTGTCGGCGAGATAGGCTGACAGGTCCCCGGGGTCAGCCGCGACCGCCTGCACCGCGCCTGTGCGTATCTCGATCGTACGTTTCCCGTCTATCAGCGAGCTCGACGTAATTGACTGGCTGCCGGTGCCGATCAGGGTGAAATCCTGATCGGAGGAGGTGAGACGGAAGCGGGAAGTCGTCTCGGAATAGATCTTCCGGTTAAAGTTTGCTATGGAAACCGTATAATTAAAGGCTTCAATCGAGTAGGCCGCGGAAGATAGGGCGACCAAAAGAATGGCGGCCGGCAGCCGCCCGGGATGGGCGGTCCGGGAGCGGGCAGGTCTCATTTCAGGACGAGCTCCAGCTTGTTGTTCAGCATGACGATGGTCGTTTTATGCGTTACCCCCTCATCGTCCATGTACATGTCGATGTTCTTCATATTTTCGATGGAGAACCCGAGGTGGATCAGTTTTTTATTTTTGCCATTAATGGAGACGTTCTCGCGCCCGAACACCTTTACCATGACCAGCATCGGCTCCTCCACGTCGACCGATGGCTCGTACACGTAGTTTTTCAGGATGGTCCCTTCCTTGAACCCGTGCTTGATGAGCTCATTCATGAAATAATTGCCCTCGAGGATGAATGGCTTGTCAATCGTGATGGTCGACAGCGTCGCCGCGGCGTTCAGGTCCACCCTGTTGCCGGTAAACTTCGCGATAGTTGTCATTTCGCTCTTCTGGCCGTTCTGCTCTGTCACGTTGTAGACTTCCAGCCTGACCGGTTTGAATTCCATGGTCTCTATTATGATCTGTTTCGTACTGTTACGGACGTATCCCGCATCCATTTCCATCACGGTTGTGGATACGTAATTGCCGCCCTTTATCTCGTTGCTGATAACGGCACTTCCTATGTCCGCGCCGTTGACCAGGAGACGGTAGTTCCAGGTCCCGGTCGGTACCGCGTTGATCCCCTTGCGGCAGGAGGCCGCCGGAATGATTATGACCAGCAGAATCAATGCAAGTTTTTTCACGAGTCTACCTCTTTCGTTTCTCTATCACGGATGTATATTGCCGGTGCCTGCTCATGAGCAGTAACGGGTGAAGCAGTAATCAATTCTTTTCCTGCAGGTATCGTACCCGATGACCGGCATCGACTGGTCCAGCTCCGGGCCCTTCTGCCGGCCGGTGATTATCGCCCTGAGGGGCATGAAAAGGCTCTTCCCCTTGAGTGAAGTGGTCTCCTTGACACGGCTCACCAGCAGGGATGCGAAATTGTCGGGCGTCAGTTCTGAGGCGAAAAGGTTGCGCGCCGCAGTGATGACCTTGCGCCCGTCCTCGGTCTTCAGCATCGCGTCCGCATCAGCGTCGGGCTCGCACACTTCGTCGAGGAAGATTCCGGCGAACTGGCCTATGTCCGAGAGGATATCGCAGTACTTGCGGAGTATCGCGATGATGTCCTCGATGTGCTTCCGGCCGACCGTATCGACCGCGAACCCGGCCTGTCGGATATGGGGGAGGAAGAGGTCGGTGATTTTATCCAGCGGGTACTCGCGGATATATTGTCCGTTCATCCAGCGGAGCTTCTGAAAGTCGAAGATCGGCGCGTTCTTCGAGAGCTTCTCCAGCTCCATCTGGTTGATGATCTCGCCAAGCGGCAGGATCTCCTCGCCGCTTTCCGATGCCCAGCCGAGCATGGACATGTAGTTCATAAGCGCTTCGGGCAGGTAGCCCTGGCTCCGGTACATCTCGACCGAGGTGATCCCGTGCCGCTTCGAGAGCTTCGACCGGTCCGGTCCCATGATCAGCGGGAGGTGGGCGTATTCCGGCTCCGGCAGTCCCAGGGCCCGCGCCACGAGGAGCTGCTTCGGCGTGTTTGACAGGTGGTCGTCTCCCCTGATGACCAGGCTGACCTTCATAAGCGCATCGTCGATGATGACGATGTAATTGAACACCGGCACGCCGTCCGACCTGATTATAATGAAATCGCCGCCGATATTGCTGCTGTTAAACTCGACCGGCCCCTTGATGCGGTCATGGACCACGACCGGGACGTTATCCGGGACCTTGAAGCGGATCGTCGGCTTCCGGCCCTCGGCCTCGAGCTTCGCGCGCTCCTGCGCGTTCAGGTTGCGGCACTTGCCGTTGTACACGAAAGCGTCCTGGTGCGCCCCGGCGTCCTTTTTTGTCTCTTCAAGCTCTTCTTTGGTGCAGTAGCAGTAGTAGGCGCTGCCGTCCGCGAGCAGCTTGTCGGTGTACGTGCGGTAGATGTCGAAGCGCTCCGACTGCCGGTAGGGACCGGCCGGGCCGCCAACGTCGGGGCCTTCGTCCCAGGATATTCCCAGCCATGAAAGGTCCTGGTAGATGGACTGCTCCGATTCCCTGGTGCTTCGCTCCATGTCGGTGTCCTCTATGCGGAGCAGCATGGTGGCGTGGTTTTTCCTCGCGAAGAGGAAATTGATAATGGCCGTCCGTGCGTTGCCCACATGCAGAAACCCGGTCGGGCTCGGGGCGAATCGTACTCTCATGTCGTTCTCCTTAAATCATGGCTTTCGTTAACGTTACGGCGCGGATGTTCCGTGTCAATAAAAAAGCGGATTTATCTGTTAACCAGGGTAGGACTGCAGACCGGCGAAGGGAAGAAGGCCCGGAACGGCGATGTAACGGGGCTGGTGCACCGTAATGGCTCAGTAGTCGTACAGGTTGGCCGACGGCTTTCCGGTAACGATTTCCTTGCTCTCCCTTTCTATGCGGTTGACCAGCTGCTGGATTTTGTCAGTGGTTTCCTCGGTGGTCAGGACCGCGTCACACCGTGTGCACTTGAATGCTGGTATGTTCTCCAGGATTAGTGAAAAATTCTTTTTACTTACACGATAGGTCGTTTTCCCATCGATCAGCGCGCCGCCGCATTTGCATTCCATACTATGAACCCCGCATATGAAATTTTCCCGACCGGGAGCCCTGTATGTAGCGGCAGAATATCCCGATGTCAAGATATAATTTGTTGACAAAAGTCTCTTGTAACTGAAAAACTTCTTCCCTGGAGTTTTTCAGGAGCGGTTTTGAGGAATAAATCCGCAAAACCCTGCATTTTCCCCGGCGTCAGCCCCGGAAAATGGCGATACATCCATGTATCGCGTCAGGTGTCAGCTTATATGCAGCAGACTTCTGATTTGTTTGAACGGGAATTGTCTTTAACCGCAACTCGTGATATCTTTATACCAGGTGGCTCCGCGAGGATAAAAGCATGGACATAAACATTGCACGGGCAGTGGAGATAATCCAGAGCGCGAACAATATCATTGCCCTGACCGGAGCGGGCATATCCACCGAAAGCGGCATTCCCGATTTCAGGAGCGCGGGCGGGCTGTGGCAGAAGTACAATCCGTCGGAATATGCGACAATCCAGGCCTTTTACGCGAGCCCGGAAAAGGTGTGGCGCATGCTGTTCGACATGGTCGATCTCACGCGTACGGCAAAGCCGAACCCGGGGCACCTCGCACTGGCCGAGCTCGAGCGGATGGAACGCCTGCAGTGCATCATCACCCAGAACATAGACAATCTCCACCAGGAGGCGGGCAGCCGGAACGTGATCGAGTACCATGGCAATGTCAGCAGGCTGGAATGCCTCGGCTGCGGCCGGCTGTTCGATGACGCCGCCTTTAACATGGCCGACGTGATAGCGTCAAAGAAACCGCCCCGCTGTACCGGTTGCAGGGCGATCCTGAAACCGACCGTCGTCTTTTTCGGCGAGATGATCCCCCACGAGGCCATGGTCCGCTCGCAGGAGGCGGCACAGGAGGCAGACGCCGTTATGGTGGTAGGAACGTCCGCCGTCGTGTACCCTGCCGCCGGGATCCCGCTCATTGCGAAACAGAATAACGCGGTCCTCATCGAGTTCAACGTGGAAACAACCGACCTGACGCGCTTTGCCACCGATGTATTCATACAGGGCCTGGCGGGCACGACGCTTCCCGAGCTTGTGAGACAGCTCAAGTCATCCTGATGGGGCATCACGTGGAACGAATACAGTTATTACCGGACGGGGTCCAGAAGAAAATTGCTGCGGGTGAGGTCGTCGAGGGGCCTTTTTCCATTGTGAAGGAGCTGGTCGAAAACTCGGTAGATGCCGGTGCAACGCATATCGACGTGCAGGTGTACGACGGCGGCCTGAAAAAGATCATGGTGCGTGATGACGGCCGCGGCATTTACCGTGACGATATAGGCCTGGCGATCATGGAACACGCGACCAGCAAGATCCGTGACATCGGGGACATCGAGGGAATCGGCACGTACGGCTTCCGCGGCGAGGCTCTCTCGAGCATCTCGTCAGTCTCGAGGATGACCCTCCTGTCGCGCCGAAGCGACGAAGAGGTGGGCGGCCGCTTCACCGGCACGGATTCAGGGTCCGAGACAGGCGATCACGCAGGCCCCCCCGGCACAACTGTCATCGTCGAGAACCTGTTCTACAACGTACCGGCGCGTAAAAAGTTTCTCAAGTCGGCCCGCACGGAGCTGCGGCTCGTGCGCGAAGCGGTGATGAAGATCGCGATACCAAACCCGGACATAGCCTTCACCCTTGATGTGGACGACAAGCGCGAGATGACCCTTGCCGCCGCCGGCAGCCAGGGGGAGCGGATCGAGCAGGTCTTCGGGAGCGGGATCATGAAAGACCTCCAGCATGAAACGCTCAGCGATTTGAAAATATCGGTCAGCGGCTACTGCTCGAAGCCGCATTTCCTCAAGTCGTCGCGCTCCATGCAAATGCTCTTCATCAACAGGCGGCCGGTCGAGTACCGGTACCTGGGCTTCCTCCTGTCAAAGGCTTACGAGGCAGTGGCCGGGCGCGGGAGATACCCGGCCGGCCTGATTTTCATCGACATAGACCCGCGCCTCGTCGATGTGAACATTCATCCGGCGAAAAAGGAAGTCAAACTTTTTGACCACCGGTACGTCGAGCGGCTGATCCTGGGGCTGGCGGAGAAGGCCCTCAACCGGGAACACCGTGTTGACGGCAGGCTCTTCAGCCCGGAGACGGCAGCGGCCGGAACGGCTCCGGTTGCCGGTGGTCCCGGTGCCGGTGACGCTCCCCCGGACGGCCTGTTCCCCGGCGCTTCCGGCGCGGAGCGCGGGTCATTTTCCGCAGACGGCCGGCGGCCTTACGCTTTCGTGCGGGACGTGGCCGAAATGTACCGGGATATCAGCGGTGGTACCGGGAGCTCGATCATCGGCGTCGCCTTTGGTACCTATATGGTGATCGAGAAGGAAGAGTCGCTCTACCTCGTCGATTTTCATGCCGCACACGAGCGCGTCATTTTCGACAGGCTCATGGAGGAGCGGCGTTCCACGGAGAGCCAGCGGCTCGCGTTTCCGCGCGTCATAGAGCTTCCCCTCGATGAACATGCACTCATAATGGAAAATATTGACGCATTTTCAGAAATTGGGTTTGACATTGAGGATTTTTCCGATACTTCTATCAAGATAAGCGCGGTGCCGGTGATCTCGCGCGAGGACGATGTCGCCGACCTGTTTGCCGATTTTTTCGAGTCAGTAAGCGGCGGTCGCGAACGGGTCGATGTCCGCAGGAGCATTGCCGCTTCCGTGGCCTGCCGGTCGGCGAAGCGCGCGGGCGACAGGCTTTCACAGGCGGAGATGGAGCGACTCGCGGACCAGATATTTTCCGGCAACCGGCAGATGCGCTGTCCCCACGGCCGGCCCTTCGTATACAGGATCGGCAGGGACGAGATAGAGCGGATGTTCAAGAGGCAATAATAACCACGGGGCGCGGGCACACATGAAAAAGATAATAATCGGCATTTCTTCCTCCATCGCGGCCTACAAGGCATGCGACCTTATCAGGCTCTTCGTAAAGGATGGCTGGAGCGTTCACGTCGTCGCCACGGAGAACGCGCTCAACCTTGTTTCGCCCCTCACGCTGGAAGTGCTGTCGGGCAACCCGGTGTACAGCGAGCAATATTCGCGTGAGCGCCGTGAAATGGGCCATATCGAGTTGAAAACCGACGCTTCCCTCTTCCTGGTGGCCCCCGCGACGGCGAACGTCATCGGCAAATTCGCGAACGGAATCGCGGACGACCTGCTCACAACGACCTTCCTTTCCGTTACCTGCCCGGTGCTTATCGCGCCGGCAATGAACCCGAACATGTACAGGCACCCGGCGGTGGGCGAGAACATTGCGAAGCTGAAAGCATGGGGCATTCGCTTCATCGAACCGGGCGAGGGGCCGGTCGTCTGCGGAGACGAGGGGGCCGGAAGGCTCGCAGACATAGAGCTTATTTACAGGACTGCGACAGATGCTGCTTCGGGAGCGTAAAGTAATTGTAACAGGCGGGCCGACGCGCGAATGGATCGATCCCGTGCGGTTTATCTCGAACCCGTCAACCGGGAAAATGGGCGCGGCCATCGCTGATGCCAGCGTGTCGCGCGCGCGCGAAACAGTGTTCGTACACGGGCCGATAAGCGACGCGCTCATCACCGGGAAGCGGTACCGCTGCGTGTCAGTGGACACGACCGGGGAGATGCTGGGGGCGGTCGTGAACGAGCTCGAGGACAAGTCTGTTCTGATCATGGCAGCGGCTCCGGCTGATTATTCCCCGGCTCACAGGTACGACCAAAAGATGAAGAAGAGCGGGGGGGCCATCACCCTGGAGCTGAACAAGACGCCGGACATTCTCCGCGAGGTCGCGGGACTCAAGGATGCCGGCCGCTTCAGCAATATCTTCACAGTCGGGTTCGCGGCGGAAACGAACGACATCGAGGTATACGCCCTGAAAAAGCTGTCGGAAAAAAAGCTGGACATGATCTGTCTCAACGACGTGTCCCAGACAGGGGCCGGCTTCGGAGCGGACACCAACATCATAACCATTTTCGTCAAGGACGGTTCCCGGGTCGAGCTGCCGATGATAACAAAGCAGGAGGTCGCGAACCGGATACTCGACGAAATTGAAAAGCGGCTGCCCAGGTATATCGCATCACAGTAAGAAGCAGGGAGGTGCCTATGTACCGGAGAAAACCGGCTGTTGCCGGGGCTTTTTATCCATCAAATCCGAAGCGGCTTGGCAGCATGATCGACGGCTTCATGCAGGAAGCAAAGAGTGCTCCAGCAGCCGGTGACGTGGTCGGCGTCGTTTCCCCGCATGCGGGCTACATCTACTCGGGGCCGGTCGCGGCCTATTCCTTCACCCAGATTAATCCAGAGACGAGCCTTGCGATCGTGCTCGCGCCCTCGCACCGGGCGCGGTTCAACGGCGGTGCCGTGCTTCCCGAGGGAGTGTACGAGACGCCCCTCGGCGATGTCACGATCGATGCTGCAGTAGGGGGCGTGCTGGCCGGCAAAAAGCCGTTCGCCCTTTTAAAAGAGGCGCACGAGCTCGAGCATTCTCTTGAAGTCCAGGTGCCCTTTTTACAGAAGCGTCTCGGGGAATTCTCCATCGTGCCGGTCATCGTGGGCACTGTAGACCTGGGTGCCTGCATGGAGATCGCGCGCGGACTCCACGAGTGTCTCGCCGGCGAGAAACGGAGGCTCGCGGTCGTTATTTCAACCGACCTTTCACACTACCATTCCTACGAAGAGGCAAAAGTCATGGACGGCCGCTTCATGAAGGCACTGGAGAGCTTCGATGAGAAGAGCGTCATGGCGGTAATCGACAACGGGAAGGCTGAGGCCTGCGGCGAGGGACCGGTCATCGCGGGCATGGCCCTGTGCAGACTGCTCGGCGCGGGCTCCGTGCGAATTCTGAAGTACGCCAACTCGGGTGATACGGCCGGGAGCAGGGACCAGGTTGTCGGTTACCTTGCCGCCGCGTTCGTCAGGTAAGCAAGAAGGGATAGGGGATAACAGGCTATTTGACAATCCCGGCAACGGGACGATAGATCCAGTACCTGCCGGAGGTCGCCTTGTTGAGATTTACTGACGAGGTCATGACCGAGCGCTTGCCGCCGATATTCTGGTGTGCGAGCATATATTCCTTTTTGCCGGTAACCGCCATGATGACCGCGGTGTGATCCGGCGCCCCAAGGACCTCCCATCTCATGCCGCCGTCAGGAAATACCTCGACTATTTTTACCGTTTTGAACTGAATGATGTCACCGGGCCTGATCCGGTCCTGAGCCGGGTCGAGGAGCGTTCCAAAATTAAAGGGGCGGCTCCAGTCAGCGCCTGCTGCATCGAGCGCTTCCTGCGCAAGGTCCCAGCATTCACCGCGCCCGACCGTGGTGCCCATTACTGAGTTCACGAAGGAGAGAATCCGGCCGTTGATGTCCGGGAGCCCGGCTTTCTTTGATATGTCCCCGACTGATGTTACCCTGAAGGAGCAGAGTCCTCGAAGCTCGAGGCCGCCGACGGTCCGTTTTCCGTACAGGGTCAGTTCGTAATCGCCCGGGCCATCTTTCAACAGATAGGATACGTCGAACGCCTGCTTTCCCGTCGTCCGGTATACCGCCTGGCGTACCGGATTGGCCACGCTTCTGTTTTTTGCGGAAATCTGAATCTCGGGAAAGGAGCTGGTACCGGCCAGCCGCAGAATGAGGCCAGTCGCCGCCGGCGGCGGCGTCAGGACGAAAGCACCATCCGCATCAGCGTAATAAGTGACAATAGCCGGCGGCCCGGCGATATTTTTCGTACTGGTGTTACATGCCGGCATCGCAACAAAAACCCATGCTGACAGGGCCAACAGGGCGGACATGGATCGGATTGCTGAAGGTGACATGGCTCTATATCTCCCGAGATGAAAACCCGCCGTTTGAGCAGATAGCACGGTGGAATGGCTTATTATCATTCATAACAGCTAAAAATCAATGCTTTTTCTATTAACGTGCAAATACCGGTTTCTAATTGACATGCTGCACGTAATCGACAAGAATGCAAACACACGGACGATCTCGCCCTATTATTATTCCGGGAAGGTGCCGACATGATCGAGCTGAACAGGACACAGCAGGAAGCGATGCTCCTGCTCGCACGGAATACCATCGCAGAATCGCTCAAAATCCCGGGCGTACGGGAAAATCCGGACTTGAGCGATGACATTTACAAAAACAAGTGCGGTGCGTTTGTCACGCTTCACCTGCGCGGACGCCTGCGCGGGTGCATCGGGTACATCCAGGGGGTGAAACCGATTCCGGAAACGATTATTGATATGGCCCGGGCGTCCGCCTTCAAGGACCCGCGCTTCCCGTCGCTCCGCGCCGAAGAATACAACGCGATCGATATCGAGATATCAGTGCTCTCGCCCATCGAGCCGGTCACTGATGTGAAAGAGATCGTGGTGGGACGGGACGGCCTGATAATATCGAGGGGCTTCAATTCGGGACTTCTCCTCCCCCAGGTCCCGACGGAGCAGGGGTGGGACCTCGAAACCTTCCTTCAGCAGACCTGCTTCAAGGCCGGGCTTTCCCCTGCGGCATGGCGTGAGAAGGGGACGAAGATCGAGAAATTCTCTGCACAGGTATTCGGCGAAAAAGAGCGTGCGGGACAGGAGCGGTGATAGCCATGTTTGAAGAGACCATAAAAGTCATACCGGCCGTACTCGGCGAGTCCAAAGGGGACATCCTCTACCTGGACATGCGTGCGCTCAGAAACGAATATTCCTACTGCGGCGTCTGGTATGCCAGGGACAGGAGCGAGGAAAGCGTCCTGACCACGTTGTTTTATTATTCGAAAGACGACCGGCGGCCTGCCGAGCCCGGAGAGGAGATCAAGGAGAACAGCTTCCAGCAGGCAGGACGCTTCAGGATCAATTCGGCCAATGACCGGGTCTGGATGGGGTTCCGGGTCGGTGAGGACGCATACGCGGGGATACGTCTTTCCGGGTTCAGAAAAGAAACCGCATACCTCAACTGCAAGGTGGTGCGGAACAGGGCGTCAGGCGCTGAACCTGTCGGCGGCGGCATCATCCGCGGCGGAGAGGCCTTGTTCGCAAAGGTTGGGGTCGAGGACCGGCTCGGATCGATTGATTACCAGGACCTCCTCCTTTTCCTGGTGTTGATCAAGGAGGGGCCTCCGCCAGACTGGATGGCTGACTCCTGCCTGGGCGTGGAGGGCGTTCCCGTGCAGGTCCCGCCCTGCCGGTTCGCCCTGGACCGAAAATATTCATCGTGGAACGGCCAAAACCCTCTTGACGGGATAAAAGGATAAACGAATATAGCCGGGTTGCGGTTTTAATTCACGCAACGAGTAGATTCGGCCGACCGCGGCCTGGCGGATTCCGAGGTGTTTCATGAAACGACGTGTATGTTCCGCGCTCCTGGTGCTGCTGTTCCTGGCGCTGGCGACGTGTAAAAAAGAGAAAAAGTTCGTCGAGCCCGAATATGTATTCGCCCGGTGGGCCAGGGCGATCGAGGAACTGAACTACCGCGATTATGCTGCCTGCGAGGCGTATCCGAAAAGCGAGGGCGTGTTCAGGGAAATCTACCGCGAAACCTATTATGCCGACCTGATGGTTACCGGTGTCGAGAAGCTGGACGAGAAAAAGGTGGCGGTGGACCGGGACGGCAACTCATTTATAAAGAGAAACGTAATGTTCGAATGCAACGAAATCCGGCGCGCCGGCCGGAGGCCGATCAGGGTCCTGCGCGGCGACGTAGATTTCATTAAATTCGTGTCCGGCGAGCGCGAGAAGCAGGGCTGGATGATGTGGAATCGAAGAATTGTGCGGGTAGAACGATAATACGGCGGTTGACTGTGATGAGTCTTTATGAATTGTTAATCGGGTTCCGATACCTGAAGTCGAAGAAAAGCCAGGGCATTGTATCCTCCAACACCCTTCTCTCAATAATCATCGTATTCCTGGGCGTGTTCATCCTGATCGTCGTACTTTCCGTCATGAACGGCTTCCAGGCCGCGATTAAGGACAAGATCCTCGATGTTGATTCCCATATAACGGTTCAGCCCCCCTACGGGTCCGAGGGCCAGGGCATACGGAACTACGACCAGCTGGTTAAAAAGATAAAGCGTTCCGAGAGCGTTCGTGCGGCCGACCCGTACATCCTGTCGCAGGGACTCTTCCGGTTCGAATCGAGCATACTCCCCGTGATGATCCGGGCAATTGGAGTCAACGGCACGATTCCGCGGGATGTCGAAAAGTTCATCGTGAAAGACGAGGAACAGATCATAAAAAGCGGCAAGCACCGCGTTTCCCCGAAGATCGCGCAGAAGTTCTTCGCCACGCGCTCCGTGTTCATAGGGCAGGAGATGGCGGACAGCTATAATATTCTTATCGGCGATTACATCGAGCTGATTGTGCCCAAAGGTACTCTCTCAGTGAGGACCGGCATCACGCCCGGCATGGAGCAGTTCAGGGTAATCGGTATGTTCAAGACCGGATACTACGACTTCGACACCAAGCTTATCATCATGTCGCTCCCGCAGGGACAACGGCTCTTTGAGATCGGTGATGCCGTGTCGGCGATAGGCATCAGGATACGCGATGTGTTCAAGATGGACAGCGTGTCCGATGAGATGGATGCTCTCCTGGGCTACGGCTACAACACGATGACCGCCGAGGAAAAGAACGGCAACCTCTTCTATGCGCTCAAGCTGGAAAAGCTGATCATGATGATTATACTGTTCCTGGTAATTATTTCAGCCGGGTTTACCATCATGGGCACGCTGGTGATGGTGGTCATGGAAAAACGCAAGGCGGTGGGGATACTCAAGTCAATGGGGGCCAGGCCAAATTCAATCATGGTCATTTTCGTTCTGGAGGGCTTCTTCATCGGGATCATCGGCGCGTTTCTGGGAGTCGTATTCGGCATCGCGGCGGCTCTCAACCTGGACGCTATCATTCGATGGGTCGAGAACGTTATAAACAGCATTGCCGGCGGAATATACGCGCTCTTTAACATGGGCCTTTACGAGAAGATCAACCTCGTGCCGAGTCACGTCTATTACATCGAGGGGATCCCGACCGAGGTTAATCCCGAGCTGGTGGTCTTTATCGCCATCATTGCCGTATTCCTCTGTACCGTGGCCGCGATACTGCCCGCGTGGAGCGCCTCAAGGCTCCAGCCGGTTGAGACTATCAGGTATGAATAAGGATACGCTAATGGAACAAGGCATGGTTATCAGGGCCGATGGCCTGGAAAAAATATACGGATACGGCAGGAGCGCCCTTACGGTTCTCAAGGGAATATCGCTTGAAATCCGCAAGGGCGAAATCATCTCCATTGTCGGGCCGTCGGGAGCGGGCAAATCCACGTTGCTCAACCTGATCGGCTGCCTCGATATGTTCCAGGGCGGGCGCCTGGCGGTGATGGATCGTGACGTGACGGACCTTTCGGTTGAGGCGCTTTCCGGCTTCAGGAACCGCCACATCGGCTTCGTGTTTCAGCTCCACAATCTCCTCCCGGAATTCACAGCGCTGGAAAACATCATGATGCCGCTGCTGATCCGCCGCGTGAAAAAGAGCGAGGCCAGAGAGCGCGCCATGCGCCTCCTCCGCCGCTTCAATATAGAGGACCGTGCGCACCACAAGCCGGCGGAGATGTCGGGCGGCGAGTGCCAGCGCGCCGCCGTGGCCCGCGCGATCGTCGGAGACCCGGACATCATACTGGCTGACGAGCCGACCGGGAGCCTGGATCGCGCTAACTCGCAGATGCTTGTCGAAACGCTCTTCGAGATCGGGAAAGAGCGGGACGCGACTATCGTCATTGTCACGCATGACAGCGGAATCGCATCAAGGACCGAGCGGACCATTTCTCTAATAGACGGGCGGATCGAAGGCTGATTGAGAAATTATTTTATGAGTTGACACGTCCCGCATGGTTCGTTATATTCACGGGCTGTGATAATTATCTGCACCATTGAATATCTTGTCTGAAAATCCGGACCGCTCCGGTGGCGAGTGAATGGCTGAAACAATCAAGACAATAACCGACAGGGGCCAGTTTGAGGAAATTTTCCTTAAGTTCTTCAAGAACAGGGAAGTTTTCATAAAGACTAAAAGCGGCGACCTGTTCATCCAATTCCTTGGTTACAACGACGGCAATGTCGCTTTCAGAATTCCGCGCGTCAAAAACGTACCGGATTCGATTGTGGCACTTACACGGCTCGGCGATAACACCATCTACGCGAGCCTCAAGGTGCTGGACAGCAACGAGGACACCTTCACATTCCTGCCGGTCAAGTTCCAGATCATATCGGAAAAAAGAAAAGAAGAGCGGACCGATCTTGGGCAGCCGGAACAGGGGCAATCCGACGGCAAGAATATTCTCTTTGTGACAGGGCTCATGTCAGAAGCCATGCTTCAGCATTCGCTGGAATCGAACAGCAAGAAGATCGAAATGGTCAAGGACAAGATCGCAAGCGACCTGAAAGGGAAGTTCGACCGTACAAAAGTGGTCTTCTTCAATGAGACGCGTATCGATCCACGGATGAAATATTTCAGGGAAACGTGGTCACCCCTTTTCATAAGGGATTTTTCGGATAACGCATCAGACAAGATGAACAAGGACCTGCGATTCTATCTCTCGGAAATTTACTCCAAGGACTACAAGCTCGCGGCCCAGAAGGAGCTCATCTCTGAAGCAGCCGTACCGTTCATTTACAAAGGCATGATCCCCTACGGCTACATACAGGTCAACAGCTCGAAAACCATGGATGACAGTCACCTTTCGGTTGTCAAGCGGCTGGCAGCCCTTATCAATGAACACCTGGTGAAGGACCAGATATTCATTCCGTCAAAGGACCGGTTCCTCGTAATCGACGTATCAAAGAAGGGCCTCGGCATAGTGTTCAAGGACCGGCGGCAGCTTCGCTATTTCGTAAAGGACAACCGGCTGGTGCTTGAAATGAGCCTTCCGGACTCGAACAAGGTGGCGATGACGGTTATAGTGAGAAACACGATCTTCCACGAGAGCGGATCGATCAAGGTAGGGCTTGAGATCTCGAACATAGACGCGATAAGTGAAGTTAACTACGATGAGTTTCTTGAGGACATGAAGAAATAGATTATTTCTTTTTCCGCTCTTTAGCCTGTGCCTTCAGCATTTTCTTATTATACTTCACGTCTGATGTGCCCGGAGCCTGCACAGAGGGCCCCGGTGCGGTTCCGCCGTGTCCCGGAAGCATCTGTGACGGGACGCTTCCTGCCGGCATGTTGTTCTGCGTTTCAGGTTTGCGTTTTTTAATGCTTCTTATCTTCTCGATCAGGTAGGTGGCGAATTTTTTCCCGAATTGGGCTATAAAACCGGCCACAAGTATAGTTATCGCCCATTTCAATATGGTGAGGCCGGTTTCAGAGTCGAAGATTGTATATCCTGGATCACTCATGGAAGCATCCGTATTTCATTACTTTAAACATGATGTCATTGTTTCTGTAAATTATTATTTTTTGATATATGATTAACTTCCGATCGTTGTGCTTAATATAAAAATTAACATATATAGTCTTCCATATTTGCAAATAATGCCGCTTTTTTGTTTATTTAAGAAAGCACTCCGTAACCACAAATCCCTTACCTGAGCGGATTTCCTGTTAATTAATTCTCATAATAACTCCGATACATACCGATTAATGTACTGATTACGTATCCCATTATGTCACCGGGAGATGCGCGATGGAAAAGAATATGATTGAAATGACAAATATCTTGAAAGAAGAAACAGGCCTTTTCGAGAAAATGTGTACGCTGGAGAAATCCAAGACCGAGGCGATCATTGAGCATAATGCCAGGCTCCTTGAAACAATTTCGCATGAGCAGGAGGATATCCTGGGGCGGATATCCGCACTGGAGAATGACCGGATGCGGAAAATGGAAGACTATAAAAAACACCGCCATATCAGGACCAGCTCTTTTACCCTTAAGGATATGGCAGAGGTCCTGGACGGTTCGACGGCAACAAACATGCTTACAATAGGAAGAAACCTGAAAGACGTGATGATCAGGCTTTCCAGGATCCAGGACACGAACCGTGTCCTGATCAGCGACAACATGGAATATTATAATATTTTGCTCACGGGACTGCGCCGTGACCCCTCCCTGGAGACAGGGTACGGACGCGACGGCCGGGAGGATGAGAAGCTGAAAAATTCCATCCTGTTCAACCAGACAGCCTAAGGAGTGCTGCGATGAATTCAACATTTATGGGTCTTGAGATCGGGAAAAAGGGCTTGATGTCGCACCAGCAGGCGCTGCATGTCACCGGCCATAACATCTCCAACGCGGAGAACAAGGAATACTCGCGCCAGCGCGTCGTCATAACTGCGGCAGACCCGCTTTACGTACCAAGCCTGAACAGGGGGAACCAGCCGGGGAACATAGGGCAGGGATCCGTTGTCCAGTCAGTGGAGCGTATACGCGACAGCTTCATAGATGATCGCATCGTGGTTGAGAAGAACAACTCGGGCTACTGGAAAGTGAGGAACGAGTTCATATACCAGATCGAGACCATATACAACGAACCGAATGACCAGTCCCTCAGGACCAGGCTCGACGAACTGTGGAAGGCGTGGGAAGAGCTCTCGAAGTACCCGGAAGAGCGCTCTACGCGTGAAGTGGTGCGGGAGAAGGCGATAAACCTGAGCAACGATGTCAACTATACCTACAACCAGCTCTATGACCTGCGGCTCAACGCGAACCGTCAGATCGAGCACCGTGTTGAGCAGATCAACATGTACGCGCAAGACATTCGCGACCTGAACGAGCGCATTTTAAAGGCCGAGGCGCTGGGCGACAATCCCAACGACCTCAAAGACCGGAGAGACGCCATAATAGAAAAAATGTCAGAAATCGTTGATATAAGCGTGGGCCGGAGCGATAAGGACGAGACGATCGTCTACATAGGCGGAGAGAACCTGGTGCAGGGGGAGATCATACGGCCAATCCAGGCTGCGATGGACCCGAACAACGGCGGGCTTTTCAAGATCGTGTGGAAGGACACGGGCAAGGACGTCACGGTGAAGGGCGGGGAACTGGCCAGCCTCATCGACATACGCGACGGGGTAATACGGCAGAACATCAATGACATCAACGCGTTCGCGATAAACCTCTCCGACCTGACGAACGAAGTTCACCGCGACGGCTTCAGCAGGCGCAACGAGACGAATGTCGACTTTTTCGGGCACCTCATGATAAGCGACAACATTGACGGCAACTTCGACCTGAACAACGACGGGGTGTACGGTATAAATGACGTTACCGCGATCTTCAGGGTCTCGGGGAACAACAGGATCGATGCGTCGGCGGCAATAGGCGTGGCCGGGACACTGACGTTCCGGGCCAACAACGAGCTTGAATCAAACGTCGAGATCGATTACCACGAGAAGGATACTGCGCTCACAATTATCAAGAAAATCAACGATGCCAACATGGGTGTCGTGGCATACATAAACCATAACAGCCAGCTTGCACTCAAGGCGACGGCGGCAGGAGACAACGACAGGAAGAATTTCATGATACGGCACCTCGAGGACTCGGGGCAGTTCCTGGTCGGGTTCAGCGGGATACTCAAGCAGAGCGGGCCGCAGGGCTCGTTCGATTACAACCGGCTTGATGACATCAAGAAGTTCCTCCCGTCACGGGAGCACATCACCATCACGCCGAAATTCAACCCGGCCTCGCACATGGCCGTATCAGAATCAATAATGCAGGACGTAGACCGGATCAGCGCGGCCCGCGGCAAGGATGTCGGCGGGACGGGCGATTTCAACACGTCGAACGGAATCGGCGATGGAAGTAACGCGCTCCGGATAGCGAATATTCGGCACAAAAATGCCATGGTGGACACCAATACCACGTTCAACGACTTCTACACGGCGCTCATATCCCGGACCGGGACGCAGGGCGAAGAGGCCAAAGACCGGGTCAAGAACCAGGACGTTTTATTAAAGAACCTCGGCAACCTGCGTGAATCGATCTCGGGGATCAACCTGGACGAAGAGATGTCGAACATGGTTGCGTTCCAGCACGGCTACAATGCCGCGGCGCGCGTTATTACCGTTATGGACCATATGCTTGATACGATAATCAACCGAATGGGGGTATAACGCATGAACCGCATCACCAACCAGATGATTAATAACACGATGAGCTACAATCTCCAGCGGCATCAGACCGAGATGGACCGGATCCAGAATTCGCTCGCCACGGGGAAGAACGTGAACGTTCCGCGGGACAACCCGATCGCGGCGACGAACCAGATGCTCTACCAGAGCCGGCTTACCGAGATAGACCAGTACCTGAGCAATATCAACGAGAGCCGCTCCAAGCTTGATGAAGTCGATTCCGCTCTCCAGTCGACATTGAGGATCTTCCAGCGACTGAGGGTGCTGACCGTGCAGGGCGCGCACGGCATATACACCTCGTTCGAGCTCAAGGAAGCGGCGGCAACGGAAATAAACCAGCTTCTCGAGGAGCTGGTTAACATAGCGAACACGAAGGGGGCGACCGGAAGGTCAATATTCGGCGGTTACAAGACCGGAACGGAAAGCCAGCCGAACCCGTTCGTCCCGATTTACCAGACCCTGACCTCCGGCAATCAGGGTGACGCCATGATTGGAGTCGAGTACAAGGGCGACATCGGGGAGCTGCAGCGCGAGATTTCCAAGGGAGAGTACCTCTCGGTAAGCATACCGGGGAACCAGGTGTTCTGGGCTACTAACCAGATACTTACCTCGAACAGGGACGTTTCCGCCTATACGGCTGCGACGAACCAGGCAATAAAGATCGACGGGAAAGAGATCAACATCTCGGCAGGGGACAATCTTGACATCATTCTGGACAAGCTGAACAACGCGGGGCTCAGTGTGCGGGCCATCAAGGGCGGTACGAACAACCTGATTCTAGAAACGACGACCCCGCACCAGATATGGCTTGAGGACGTCGGGAGCGGTACCGTGCTGAAAGACCTGGGCCTGATCAATGCAAACTTCCCGGAGCCGCCGTCAAACATCGATCCCACGGTGACGATCAGCGGCATGTCGGTATTCGAGATGGTTATCAAGCTCCGCGACGACCTGGTCCGGGGAGACCAGCTTCTGATAGGCGGGGAGGACCTCGGTCTCATCGACATGGGCCTTGAGAACATACTGAAAAGTGTCGCGCTGGTGGGCGCGCGGACGAACCGTATCGACGAAGTGGCCAAGCGTACGGAGTACGACAAGGGCAATGTGACCCAGATGCTTGCGAACACCGAGGGGATCGACTACGCGGAGACGATCATGAATTTCAAGTGGCTCGAGAGTGTGCACCGGTACGCGCTCGCGGTGGGCGCGAAGTCGATCATGCCGACCCTGATGGATTTCCTCCGGTAGCATAAAAAATTTGTTGCGCATACGGTTGAAATAGATATTGTGTACCTTTAATGGAAGCGAGGTCGAGAGGCCTCGCCCGCCGTATGTAGCGTAATACAAGGAGCCTGTTTTTGAGTCTGAAAATACAAACAAGGCCGTTCGGGGAAGTTGAGATCGATGAACGTCAGATAATTAATTTTCCGGACGGGATCCCCGGGTTCGATTATGTCAAGAAGTTCGTTCTCCTGGACACGGGGGACGAGAATTCGCCCCTGAAATGGCTCCAGGCCTTCGAAGAGCCGGAGCTGGCGTTCGTCATCATCCGACCCGTTGATTTCATGCGCGAATACGAGCTTGCTATCTCCATGGGCGATATCGAAGCCGTAGGAGCCGAGGGTGCGGATAACCTGCTTGTGTTCGCGATCGTAACCATTCCGTCAAACCCGACCGAAATGACGGCCAATCTCCAGGGGCCGGTCATCATCAATCCGGATAAAAGGCTTGGCAGACAGGTTATTTCCCTGAGCGATAAGTACAGTGTGAGGCACCGGATCCTCGACGAGATGAAAAAGGCCGCAGAGGGTTAGTGCAATGCTGGTACTTGCGCGCAGGTTAAATGAAAGCATCATGATCGGCGACGATATCGAGGTCGTCGTCATCGACATCAAGGGTGACCAGGTCAAGCTGGGCATCCGGGCTCCGAAAAAAGTATCTGTCCATCGCAAGGAAATATACGATGAGATCAAAAAAGAGAATATAGCCGCGATGGATTCGCGCTTCAAGCCGGAAGAGCTTACTGGCCTCTTCAAAAAAGGGAAAAGCGACCAGGATAAGAAGTAGGGCCGCCCGTGGATCTTTTTTCAGTCAGGCATTTTCCCGAACTATTGATGGCCCTTATCGCGGTATTTTTCACCCGCGAATATGTAACCTTCACAAACCGCCTGTCGCTCAAGTATATCTTCACGCCGATGGTAACCGCGCTCATCGCGGGTTTCGTCATGCTGTGTATCATTGAAGACGGGTCGTCGTCGTACAGCATGCTCATCCTGACGGCGCTTATCTCTTCGCTTATAGCTGACACCATGCTCATGGTTGTCGAGGTTGACCTCATGAAACAGGGGATCGTATTTTTCATGCTCGCCCATGTCCTGTACATTGCGGCCTTTTCACTTACGTATGAATACAGGCCATGGAACATGGCAGTTGCCGGTATACTCTGTGTCATGCTCGTCATATTTTACCGGGGCATATGGCGCACGGCCGGGAAAATGCGAATACCCATTATGGTATATGCTGCCGTGCTCTGTACGATGCTTTTTTTCGCCCTCTCGAGCCTTAACATGGAGATAACGCGCAGGGAGTCCCTTATTGTTGCCGGCGCGATACTTTTCGTCATGTCCGACTTTCTTCTTGCCTACCTCTCGTTTATACGCCCTCACCGTTATGAATCGGTCATAGTGTGGGCGGTATATGCACCCGGACAGACTCTGATAGCACTATCCTGTTTCTCGTAACAGAGCTGCCTTCAACAGGGGAAAATATTTTTTCTCGCCAAAATAAATTCAATACTGCAGTAAAAGTCTGAAATATCAACAGTGATTGAGCGATCATGGGCATAGATCAATAAATTATCAAGGCGTCGTCATATAAATATCTTGAAAACTGGGCCCCCATATCATTCCATGTGCACATGGATGAATGGCGCTATTACCGTGTGGCGGCAGGCAGGTATCGTAAATGAGCATCATGACCGGGTATGCCATCACGGAGAAAATTTCCGAGGGAAGCAAGTCAATCGTATACCGCGGCGTGCGCGAGAGCGACGGCATGGCGGTCGTCCTTAAAATATTCAGGCAGGTATATCCGACACTTGCGGACATCGCGCGTTTTAAAAAAGAATACGAGCTGATAAATGACCTCGCTATCGATGGTGTTGTTGCATCGTACGGCCTCGTTGAAGACAAAGACAGGATAGCGCTCGTGCTTGAGGACTTTAACGGGATATCACTCAACGAAGTTTTGAAATCGCATAAAATGTCCATGGAGGAATTCCTTCATATCGCCATCAGGGTGGCGGACACCCTCGGATACATTCACACCGGCAACATCATTCATAAAGATATAAAGCCCCATAATATACTGTACAATCCTTCATCCGGGGAAGTAAAAATCACAGATTTCGGCATATCGACCCTGCTGACCCGCGAAAATGAAAACCTCTACGATCCTGCCATAATAACCGGGACGCTGCCGTACATGTCGCCCGAACAAACCGGGCGAATGAACCGGCCGATGGATTACCGGTCCGACCTTTATTCGTTCGGGGTCACGCTTTACGAGATGATCACCGGCACTGTGCCGTTCATATCAAAGGACCCGCTTGAAGTGATACACTGGCACATAGCGCGAAAACCGGTAGATCCCCGACGGGTGAACGACGATATCCCTGAGGTGGTTTCCGCGATCATCATGAAGCTGCTTGAGAAAAATGCCGAGAGCCGATACCAGAACAGCTACGGGTTAAAGGCCGACCTTGAGGAATGTCTGGAACGACTAAACCGAAGCGGCAGAATCGACAGGTTCGATCTTGGGACTAACGACCAGGCATTTCGCTTCAGTCTGCCGCAGTCATTTATCGGCCGGGAGCGCGAGAAGGAGACCCTGATCGAAGCGTTCCATCGAGTATCCCAGGGCGGCAGCGAGTCGGTTGCCGTGACCGGACCGCCAGGGATCGGAAAGACCGCCCTGGTCCATGAAATAGAGAAAAGCATCACAGAGGGCAGGGGCTTTTTCATACATAGCAAATACGAGACGATTAAGAAAAATGTCCCGTACAGCGCCATCATCCACGCGTTCCAGAAACTTATGCTGATGATCCTGGCTGAAGGCAGTGATCAGCTGGCGCAATGGAAGCAGAAGATTCTTGCCCGGCTGGGCGCCAACTGTCAGGTGATCATCGATGTCATCCCGGAACTCGAGATGATAGTAGAACGGCAGCCGGCTCTTCCGCACATAGATCCCGAGAGATCGCAAAATCGTTTTACCAGGGTATTCGGCGATTTCATCAGGATTTTCATGACCCCGGACCATCCGCTGGTCATCTACCTTGACGACCTTCAATGGGCAGATTCTGCGAGCCTGAAATTGATTTCCAGGCTGATGATGGACTACCGCACAGAGTATTTTTTCCTGATACTTGCATACCGGAATAACGAAGTGGAGCCGGAACACGAGCTCGCCAGCATACTCGCGGGTATGGAAGACAGGCTGACCACCATAACCCTCAACAATCTCTCTGCAGAGCAGGTAGGCGAGTATATCGGTTATTTTGTCAACAGCCAGGAGAAGAGGGCCGCCCTGCTCGCTGACGTGATTTATCGCAAGACAAACGGCAATCCTTTTTTCCTGATTAATTTTCTTCGCTCCATATATGATAATAAGTTCCTCTGGTGCACGCCCACTGGAGGGTGGACATGGGACCTCGATAAGATCAAGGGGATGCAGGTATCGGATAACGTGCTTGAGCTGATGATCGATCGTATCAACTCGCTCGGCCAGACGACGAGGGAAATGTTGAAAATCGCCTCCTGTATCGGGAACCGGTTCGACCTTGAAAGCATCGCATTGCTGTCAGGGCGGAGCTTCGAGTCTGCTCTCACGGACCTCCGGGATGCAATGGAGGAGGGGATCGTATATCTGTCCGGAATTCACTATTATTTCCTGCATCACCGGGTGCAGGAGGTCATCTACTCCATGATCCCGGAACAGGAACGGAGCCGGCTCCATTACCGGATCGGCCACCTGCATGCTGATGCATCATCGCCCGAGGAAACCACTGAAAAGATCTTCTATATAGTTCACCAGCTCAATTCAGGCGTTGCGTGCACGGGAAGCCGCGAGGAGCGCATACAGCTGGCGCGCCTGAACCTCACGGCAGGGCAGAAGGCCAAGTCCTCCACCGCATATCTATCGGCTGAAAGCTACCTTGATACCGGGATCGGTCTTCTGGATGATGAATCCTGGGAGCGTGACTACCGTCTCGCGTTCGATCTGCATTTTGAGAAGGCGGAATGCGAATATCTGAATGGCAAATTTGAGCGTGCCAATGACATACTTGATTTTCTACTGTCGCATGCGGTCAGTAAGGTCGATAAGGCACGGGTGCATGATAAAAGAATCATCATTATGACGAACCTGGGCAACCATCGTGCGGGCATGGAGTACGGCCTTGAAGCGCTGCGCATGTTCGGGATCAGGATACCGGCCGCTCCGGCACGGGTACGGATCATGAAAGGGGTGATAACCGCGGCATTGCTTCTTGGAAGGAGAAAGATTCGGGAACTCCTGGACGCGAATGAGATCACCGACCCGGAAAAAATCATGATCATGACGCTCTGCATGGATACGGGTACTTCCGCTTACTTTGTAAATAACGATGTGGTGGCGCTCCTGGCTCTCACAATGCTCAACATGTCGCTGCGTTACGGGAATACGCGCATTTCGCCTTTTGCATATCTTTCGTTTGGCCTGATACTGGGTTATGGCATGGGGTTGTACCGTACGGCTTATTCTTTTGGAAAGCTGTCACTGGCGCTGACTGACAAACAGAACAATTTTGATCTGAAGCCGCGAATACTGTTTATCTTCGGTTTTCTCATCAGTCACTGGAGAAAGCACTATTCCCAGACGATCGAGTTGATGCGGGAGTCTTACCGGATCGGCGTTGAAACCGGCGATATCAACTACGCGGTATTTTCGGCTATCAATATCATCCAGCTGAGGATACGTCTCGGAGACAACCTGGACCAGGTGTTTCACGAGCTGTCGCAGTACCGGGACTTTGTCTACAGAACAAAAAACGAGGAGTTCATCTACGAGTTCATCATTAACGAACGGTATATCCTGAGCCTTAAGGGAAGGACAAACTCTATCTCGGATTACAGCGACCGGGAGTTCATCGAGTCTGAATTCTATGAGAAAATCCGCAAATACCGGGTTACGAGAAACAGCTACACGTTATGTAAGATCATGTCCTTTTACCACGCGGGCGAGTATGGCATGGCCATCGACAGCGCGCTCACGGTCGAGGGTGGAATAGACGAGGTGCTTTTCAGCCAGACCAATGTTGTACTGTTTTACTATTATTATTCTCTGGCACTCGCGGCCCTGATGCGCGGACCGGCACACGCGGAAAGGAGATGGCGTCTCAATAAAATCCGTCACAACATGAAAAAACTGCGGAGATGGGCAAAACAGAGCCCGGATAATTATCTCCATAAAAAGCTCCTCGTCGAAGCAGAAATGGCCCGTGCGACGGGGAGGAATGACCGGGCAGCAGCGCTGTACGATGCAGCCATACGGGAAGCGCATGCCGGCGGCTTCCTGGATGCGGAGGCGCTTGCCAACGCACTGGCTGCCGATTTCTATCATAGCCGGGGCTCCGAGCGGATCACGAGGGCTTATCTTCTGGAAGCCCGGTACTGTTACTCGCGGCTCGGCTCGACAGCGCAGGTCCAGCGCCTTGCGCAGACCTACCCGCAGTATCTGAGCGGTGACTCTCACCGCGACGGGACTGAAACCTACCATGAACAGACAAGCAGCTCATCGGGCACGAAGGCGCTCGATTTCAAGACGCTCCTTAAAACGACAAGTATCATTTCCGGTGAAATTGTCCTCGAGAAGCTGCTGAAAAAGCTGGTTATAGTAATCGGCGAGTGTGCGGCCGCAACGAAGGGAGCCCTGATCCTTGAAAAGGACGGCCGGTTCGTCATCGAAGCGAGCGGCGACATGGTTTCAAACCATATTAGCGTGCTCCAGGGCACCCCGATTGACGTCAGCAACGAGGTGTCGCCCGCAGTCGTCAACTATGTCGCGCGCACCCGGGAAAGCCTGGTCCTGAACGATGCCTCGAACACCGGCCTGTTCGTGAACGATCCTTATATCAAGCGGAGCCGCTGCAAGAGCGTCCTGTGCATACCCGTAATATATCAGGCGAAGCTGACAGCAATATTATACGCTGAGAACAACCTGGCGGAGCACGCATTCACCGAAGAACGGATCGAGCTCCTGAAAACGCTGGCTTCGTATGTAGCCGTTTCCGTGGATAATGCGCGGTTGTATGCAAACCTCGAAGACAAGGTCAAAGAGAGGACTATGGAGCTTGAAGATGCCTACGCTAAGATCACCGGCGCATACCGGATGATACAGGAGGATATAGGCCTGGCGCGAAGGATCCAGGAGAGCATACTGAGCAGCCAGACTGAATATGAGTCACGCTTCAACGTGAACGTTCACTTCTACCCGATGAGCGAGGTCGGCGGCGATATCTATGATATAGTGGAAATCAAGCCGGGTATTCTGAGAGTCTTCATCGCCGATGCGACCGGGCATGGGATCCAGGCCGCCCTCGTGACCATGCTGATAAAAAGCGAATATGAGAAGATCAAGCTCCAGCACGTGGCGCCTTCGGATCTCATCGGCATACTGAATAACCAGTTTATCAACCAGTACCGAAACCTGCTGGTGCTCTTCTCGTGCATGATAGTGGATATTGATATGAACGCCGGGCAGGTACGGTATGCGTCAGCAGGCCATCCTGACCAGTATGTCATCAGCGGGAGCAATGTCTCGGTGCTTCAACGGACCGGTAAGATCGTAGGGTTTGTGCGCGACCTGACATACGGCCTTGGAGAGATCCCGTTTGCACCGGGCGACAAGGTGATACTGTTTTCGGACGGTATCTACGAGGAATTTGACATGGAGCTGAAAGAATACGGCGAAAAACGGCTGATCGATGTAATACGGAAGAGTTCTGACCAGCCGGTGGCCGTGATTACAAAGAATATTATCCAGGATGTGCGGAATTTTACGGGAAAGGAGCGCATCAATGCGAGCGATGACGTGACTATCCTGGGGATCGAGACGGTTTAAGCCTGATAGAGCAGTATATGGTTCCTGCCGAACAGCCTGACCCTTCCGGGGGAAAGCGCGTTGGATGATGCTTTCTTAAAGGGCTTGATCATCGGTGATATAAAATCGTGGTCACTGAATATCTCCCTGCCAAGGTTGCCTGCAGCCAGATTGTTCCGGTCTCCGTCAATCATCAGTATGTATCGCGGTTTTTCGGGGTCGTCCGGTGATTTTAAAAAAATATCCCTGGACCTGACTGTGTGCCCTTCAATATCCACATTGATGATATCCGGTTCCTCAACCGAAAGGACAGGAAAGCCGCTGCTTTTCTTTATCTCGATACTCCGGTACGGGACGATGAACCAGGACCGGTTTCTCTCGAAGGTGATCCACTTGAATTTTTTCCCCGAGTAGTCTTTGAGGACGTTGTCAGGATGCCCGGACGCGACGACCGTGCCGTCGTGGGAAAGGGCGGGGAAACTCTCGAATGATGCCGACCGGGCATCAGCTATCCTGGCCATCAGAGAATGGACCAGATCGAAGTCCATGCCTTCACGTGTATAGCGCTCACGATACGTACGGAGCAGTGCTTTGAGCTTCATGACATCTTCAAGCCCCGCTATGGTATTGTAACCGGCGTAAATGGAAGACAGGATGCCGAGCTGATGGTCGAGGTCGGCGTAACGGGCCTCGAAACCGGCATAGCTGCTTTCAAGGTCGCGGATCGATTCTTCAACCCGCTGATGTATCTGTTCGATCTTCTGGAGGTTGAAATTCCACAGATCCCCGTAATCACGGTAAGACGGTCGGGTATTGTTCCCCGGTGGTACTGCCTGACGGCTGTTTTCTTTTTGTGAATATGACATAAAATTAATTTATTGTTTACACCAATCCCTGATAATAGTCAATTATTTTTGCACTGCGCTCCAAATTACTTGACAGAGCGAATAATAGCACCAAGATTGAGTACCGTTGAGGTAACCAGGTCGGATTTCCCTGACAAAAGGCTCCCGCGGACCACGAATTTAATACCGAACAGACTGTTGCTGCACGGCTGAGTTCGCGGCTGGAGAGCCATGAATTTATGAGGTGTAACCATGATAGGCAAAAAAATTCGTCTCCAGCGTATCATCAACCGTAATACGCAGAAAACCATAATCGTGCCAATGGACCATGGGGTGACAGTCGGACCCATACCCGGACTGATAAATATGACCTTGACCGTCAACCAGGTCGCCGAAGGCGGGGCAAACGCAATCCTGATGCACAAGGGGCTGGTCGAAACGGGCCACAGGAGCAGCGGCAAGGACATCGGTCTCATCGTCCATCTCTCCGCGAGCACGGTGCTCGCGCCGGACTCCAATGCCAAAACGCTGGTCTGCTCCGTCGAGGAGGCGGTGCGACTTGGCGCAGACGCTGTCTCAATTCATGTAAATATCGGCGCGAACACCGAGGCGGACATGCTGAGCAATATGGGCAGGGTATCCCGCGCATGCCGCGAGTGGGGGATGCCGCTTCTGGCCATGATGTACACCCGCGGCGCCAAGATCAAGAACGAGTACGATGTATCCGTGGTAAAGCACGCGGCCCGGGTTGGAGCAGAACTCGGGGCGGACATCGTCAAGGTAAATTATACCGGCTCCCCGGAAACGTTCCGCGACGTGGTGCTGGGATGTCCAGTGCCGGTCGTCATCGCCGGCGGAGAAAAAATGGAGACTGATGAAGAGATCCTCGAAATGGTGAAGGGCTCGATAGAGGCGGGAGGGTCCGGCGTATCGATCGGCAGGAATATTTTCCAGCACGATAACCCGGCGATCATTGTAAAAAAAATATCGGAAATCGTTCACGGGAAAAATTGATGAAAGAAATATGGCTCCATCTTCCCGCGTGGGAAAAAAAGCTCGTCACGGAGGCGATCGAATCCGGTATTGATGCGATCCTGACAGTGCCGGAACACGTCCGGAAGATCAAGGAGCTTGGACGGATGACGGTCATCGCGTCTGAATCAGGCGACCGCAAAGTGCCGGACGACGTCGAAGTGATTACCATCCGGAACAAAGAGGACGAGATCCGTGCTGCGACCGCACTGAAGACTAAGATCGTAGCGGTTCGCACGACTGACTGGGATATAATCCCTCTTGAGAACCTGATTCCTCAGGGCGGCGAGCGGCTCTACACCTTCGTACGGGGACTTGAAGATGCAAAAGTTGCGGCAGGTATCCTTGAAAAGGGGGTTGCCGGCATTGTACTTGAGACAACCGACCCGTCTGAGATTTCACGGGTCGTGAGGTTCGTGAAGGACCTCGACAGCGAAACGTTCGGTTTGGTCGATCTGAAGGTCACGGGAATACAGAACATCGGCATCGGTGATCGCGTGTGTGTTGATACCTGCTGTAACATGAACCTGTCAGAGGGCCTCCTCGTCGGCAATGCCAGCCAGGGGATGTTCCTGGTGCACGCCGAGAACATAGAAAACCCCTATGTTGCCCCTCGTCCTTTCAGGATCAACGCGGGGGCAGTGCATTCCTATGTCCGCATTCCCGGCGGAAAGACGCGGTATCTCGGTGAGCTTAAAACCGGTGATCCCGTCCTCATCGTGACAAAAAGCGGAAAAACTTATACTTCGTATGTCGGACGGTCAAAGATCGAAAAACGCCCCATGCTTGTGATTCATGCTGCTGACGAGGCCGGTACCGAATGCTCAATTGTTCTCCAGAACGCAGAAACGATCCGTCTCACTGCGCATGACGGAAGCGCAGTGAGCGTGGCCGGGCTGAAGATAGGCGATCGGGTACTCGGGTTCATGGAAAAAGGCGGACGCCATTTCGGCATGGCGGTTGAAGAAACGATAAAGGAACAATGACGGCTAAAAGCTGATTATTTCCTTCGCTTCCGGCCTGAACGGTTGAATATAACTTCGCACATCATTATATTGAAATTGTCGCTGAACAAATTTCGATATCCACTTGTATTATAACATTTATTCCGTTCTTATATCATTAGCATTCTTACACTGATTGTTGTGATAAATTTCACGAACTTGTGCTTTGTGACACAGCGATCTCATATCTTTGACTTGACGGAAATTGCCCAATTATATAATTTGCTTTAATATCAGCAAAATAGATAACTATACAATTATTTTTAAAAAAATAGACATAGGGGAATTTAGTATATATATTAAATTGAGTAAGGAGATTCCCAATGCCTCAAAAGAAAAAAATGAAATCAATGGATGGAAACATGGCTGCGGCGCATGTGGCATACGCGTTTACTGAAGTCGCCACCATTTATCCCATTACTCCTTCTTCTCCGATGCCTGAATTTGTCGATGAATGGGCGGCCCGGGGAATGAAAAATATTTTCGGCGAGGTAGTAAAAGTAGTCGAGATGCAGTCCGAGGCGGGAGCGGCCGGCGCCATGCATGGTGCCCTGCAGTCAGGTGTGCTGGCCAGCACATTTACCGCTTCACAGGGACTCCTGCTAATGATCCCCAACATGTATAAAATTGCCGGGGAATTACTCCCGGGCGTCATGCATGTAACGGCGCGCTCTCTCTCCGCGCACGCGTTGTCAATTTTCGGCGACCAGGCCGATGTCTACTCGGTGCGGCAGACGGGGTTCGCCATGCTGGCAAGCGGCGGGGTTCAGGAGGTCATGGATCTCGCCAGCGTCGCACACCTTGCCGCGATAAAGAGCAGGGTGCCGTTCATGCATTTTTTTGACGGGTTCCGCACATCGCACGAGATACAGAAAATCGAGGTCATTGACTACGAGGACCTGAAACACCTCCTCGACAACGATGCGCTCGATCAATTCAGGAAACGCGCTCTGAAGCCGCAAAACCCCGTGACCCGCGGCACCAACATGAACCCGGACATCTACTTCCAGGTCCGCGAGGCATCGAATCCATTTTACTACGCGGTGCCCGACTGCGTCGAAGCTTACATGAGCGAGATAAACAAGCTGACCGGCCGCGAGTATCACCCGTTCAATTATTATGGCTCGCCTGATGCCGAAAACGTCATCGTGGCAATGGGCTCGGTGACCGAAACCGTACAGGAAACGATCGATTACCTGATAAACAAGGGCGAGAAGGTGGGCCTCATCTCGGTGCATCTCTACCGCCCGTTCTCGGAAAAATATTTCATGAAGGCGCTGCCGGCAACCGCGAAACGGATCGCCGTTCTTGAGCGCACGAAGGAGCCCGGCGCGAACGGCGAGCCGCTTTACCTGGATGTGCGCGATGTCCTCTTCGGCAAAAAGGAAAAGTATGTCATAGTGGGCGGCCGCTACGGCCTGAGCTCGAAGGATACAACGCCGGGGCAGATCATCGCCGTCTACGACAACCTGAAGCTGCCGGAACCGAAAAACGGTTTCACGATAGGCATAACCGATGACGTGACCTTTACGTCGCTTCCGGTCAAGGAAAACATTTCCACTTCACCCGAAGGCACCTTCGCGGCAAAATTTTTCGGCATCGGGGCTGATGGCACGGTAGGCGCGAACAAGAACTCCCTGAAGATCATCGGCGACAACACCGATATGTATGCGCAGGCCTACTTCGCGTATGACGCAAAGAAATCGGGCGGGGTCACCATATCACACTTGCGCTTCGGGAAAAAGCTGATCAAGTCACCCTACCTTGTCATTGACGCGGATTTCGTTGCATGCCACGTGCCGGCCTACATCGAGCAGTATGACATACTGGACGGATTGAAAAAAGGCGGCACCTTTTTATTGAACAGCATCTGGGACGTTGAAGAGACTAAAAAGCGGCTTCCCGATTCGATCAAGAAATACCTGGCAGAGAACGGCATAAAATTCTATATCATCAACGCGACACAGATTGCGGAGGAACTGGGCCTGGGAACGCGCACCAATAGCATCATGCAGGCTGCGTTCTTCAAGCTCGCGAACGTGATCCCCTATGACGAATCGGTAAAATACATGAAGACCGCAGTAGATAAAACCTACGGCAAGAAAGGGGACGATGTCGTAAAAATGAATTACCAGGCCATTGACAAGGGCAGCGATGGCCTGGTTAAAGTTGAAGTTCCGGCCGAATGGAAAAACCTCAAGACGGAAAAGGAAAAGGCGCGGGGAGACGTGCCGGAGTTCGTAAGGAACATCGCGGACCCGATGAACCGGCTCGAGGGGGACAGCCTTCCGGTCAGCGCCTTCAACGGCATGCAGGACGGTACATTCCCGCAGGGCACCTCGGCCTACGAGAAGCGGGGCATCGCCGTCAACGTGCCGGAATGGCAGCCGGATGAGTGCATCCAGTGCAACCAGTGCGCCTATGTTTGCCCGCACGCCGTCATACGGCCATTTCTTCTGGACGGGAAGGAAGCGGCGGGAGTCCCTGCAGGTACCACTCTCATCGATGCAAAAGGGAAAGGCCTGGAAGGCCTGAAGTTCAGGATACAGGTTAGCCCGCTCGACTGCACGGGATGCGGTAACTGCGAGCAGACCTGCCCGGCCAAGCCGAAGGCGCTTATCATGAAACCCCTCGGCACGCAACTGGTTGAAAACGACCGCTGGCCGTATTTCGAAAAGAAGGTGACCTACAAGGACACCCTGATGCCGAAAAACACGGTCAAGGGGAGCCAGTTCGCCCAGCCGCTTTTCCAGTACTCCGGTGCATGCGCGGGCTGCGGCGAGACCCCCTATATCAAGCTCATAACCCAGCTCATGGGAGACCGGATGATGGTCGCGAACGCTACCGGCTGCTCTTCCATATACAGCAGCTCGGCGCCCAGCACGCCTTTCTGCGTTAATGCCGAGGGCCGCGGGCCTTCATGGGCAAGCTCCCTGTTCGAGGACAATGCGGAATACGGATACGGCATGCGGATCGGCGTTGAGCAGATGCGCGATCACATTGCGGATCTTTCCGGCGGGATGATTGCCGCGGGCGCGTCCCCCGAACTCAAGGCCGCCCTCCAGAAGTGGCTTGACGGCAGGAACGACCCGGAGGCCTCGAAAGCCGCGGCTGCGGCGCTGGTCCCGCTCCTCGAAAAGGACGGGAGCCCCCAGGCGAAAGAGATTCTCAGGCTGAAAGACTACCTGGCCAAGCGTTCGGTCTGGGTCATCGGCGGTGACGGATGGGCCTATGACATCGGATACGGCGGCCTTGACCACGTCCTCGCTTCCGGCGACGAAATCAACATACTCGTGCTCGATACCGAGGTATACTCCAACACCGGCGGCCAGTCGTCCAAGTCGACACCTACTGCGGCAGTCGCAAAGTTCGCCAGCTCGGGTAAAAGGGTCAGAAAGAAGGACCTGGGAATGATGGCGATGTCGTACGGATATGTCTATGTTGCGCAGGTCGCCATGGGGGCCAACCAGGCCCAGACCCTGAGGGTCATACAGGAGGCGGAGGCGTACCCGGGGCCCTCGCTCATAATCGCCTATTCACCCTGCATCAACCACGGCCTGCGCGCCGGCATGGGCAAGTCCCATCTGGAGAGCAAGCTCGCCGTGGAATGCGGCTACTGGCACCTGTACCGCTACAATCCGCTTCTCGAGCGAGAAGGGAAAAACCCCTTTACTCTCGATTCGAAAGAGCCGGATTGGGCCAAGTTCCAGGATTTTTTGCAGGGCGAGGTGAGGTATACCTCGCTGAAGAAAGAGTTTCCTGCCGTAGCGGCGGATCTTTTCAAGGCGGCCGAAGATAATGCGCGCTGGAGATATAAATCATACCAGCGTCTTGCGGGCGGCGAACAAAAGCAATAGGAAGGCCGATCACCATGTAACAAACGGTTGTCCCCGCTTTGGCGGGGACAACTTTTTTTGCTGCCGCCGAAGATTCCCGCTTGCGCGGCAGGGGCGGCGGGAGTATGTATGGCCCGGCTGTTCGGCAAATATAGGATTGAGGAGGGCGCCATGCCTGAAAAAATTGTGTGGATAGATTTCGATACCATGGAGCGGTTCATGACTGACGCGCTCAAGGCAGTCGGCGTTCCTGAAGAAGACGCAAAGATCTGCGCTAACATCCTCATAACCTCCGACAAAAGGGGTATCGATTCGCATGGAATCAACCGGCTCAAGCCGATATACATCGATCGCATCAAGGACGGGATACTCTCTCCGACGACGGCGTTCGAGGTCGTGAAAGACGGCCCGGCAACGGCTGTAGTGGACGGGCATAATGGCATGGGCCATGTCATCGGTAAGCGGTCCATGGCGATGGCGATAGACAAGGCGAAGAAATTCGGGATGGGGATGGTCGCGGTCCGGAACTCGACGCATTACGGGATAGCCGGCTATTTCACCATCATGGCGGCCGACCAGAACATGATCGGCATTACCGGCACCAACGCCCGGCCGAGCATAGCCCCCACTTTTGGAATCGAGAACATGCTGGGGACAAACCCGCTCGTGTTCGGCATCCCCACGGACGAGGACTTTCCCTTTGTCATAGACTGCGCGACGTCCATCACCCAGCGCGGCAAGATCGAGGTCTACGCGCGCCAGGGCAAGACGATGCCCGAGGGATGGGTCATCGACAACGAGGGCAAATCCACGACCGACGCGAACAAAGCGCTGAAACAGCTCATCGACGGAACCGCCGCGCTCACTCCGCTCGGCGGCATCGGCGAGGACGGGGGCGGGTACAAGGGATACGGCTATGCCACGGTCGTCGAGATTCTCTGCGCGGCGCTGCAGGCCGGCAGCTTCCTCAAGATGCTGTCCGGCTTTGACGGTGGAAAGAAAATACCGTATCCACTGGGTCATTTTTTTATCGCGATCGATATTTCGCACTTCATTGATCCGGCGGATTTCAAGAAGACGGCCGGCGACATTTTAAGGGAGCTGCGCGCGTCGAAAAAAATGCCGGGCCAGGAGAGGATTTATACCGCAGGCGAGAAGGAATACCTGGCATGGCTGGACAGGAAGGACAGGGGCGTACCCGTAAACAAGAGCCTCCAGGATGATATCATCGCCCTCCGGGACGGATTGAAGATTACCGGGTACAATTTTCCGTTCTGAGGCGCTTATTTGGCCCAGATTATTTTATCGTAATTTCTCACGCCCTGCATCTTTATGAAGGTTTTCCAGCGGGAGCTTACGGCTGCGCCGGAGAAATCCGCGTTTCTGAAATGCGCGTAGTTGGTTGCTTCGTCAGGGTGGGCCCCGGCAGGTACGGCGCTATTGTCAACAGGCGCATCTGAAACCATGATGGCGTCCCTCATATCTGCACCGCTCAGGTCCGCATCATAAAAATACGCGTCGATCAGCACGGATTCCCTGAATATCGCGTTATGGCATTTCGCTCCCCGAAGGTTTGCACCACGGAGATCCGCTTTACTAAGGTCAGTCGCGCTCAGGTCCGCCAGCCTCAGATCGGCATTCACCAGCCTGGCGCTTCTCATGTTACAGAACGTGAACGAAGTTCTGACAAGCCGGGCCCTGGTAAGGTTGATTTCAGGCAGCCGGAGGTTGTAGAAGTCATAGCCCGAGAGATTAACGCCAACCAGCTTCTGGCTTTTTATCAGCCTTTGTATCCTGCCGCTGGTGCAGCTGGCAGCCGCCAGTGCCTGAATTATTAATAATACAGCAGCTACCGATTTTATTGATAATTGGTTCATCTTTTCGCCATTTATATAACATGGTTACCGCATCCGTCAAGATAAAATAGGAGATGTTATTTTCTTGACTTTTTCGCGTTAGAGGTTATATGGATAACAGCATTTTAATTAAGGAGGCCGGTTATGGAAGATGAAAAAATCGGTATCGTGGTTAAGTTCTTCGCCAAGCCGAGCGTAGCAGCGATCGAATTGACCGATGGCTCTCTCAAGGTGGGCGACACCATACACATTCATGGCTCCAGCACTGACTTTCAGCAGCAGATCGATTCCATGCAGATTGAGCATGCGTCGGTCACAACCGCTGACAAGGGTGCGTCTATCGGGATCAAGGTCAAGGACCGCGTACGCGAGCATGACGTCGTGTACCTGGTGAAGGCGTAACGGCAGACAGAGAAGGGGGGTGCGAACGGCGGCGGCAGCCTGTCGATAGAACCAGTATGCGAAAAATAACGCAATTTTCTGTCAATACACCAAATAATTCTTGAAATGTCACGTAATGAAATGCACATTTTAAGGGTATTGGTGTTAAATATACAACATATATAAGAGTGAGAACATCAGAGGGAGGTTGCGTATGAATAGCATTTACAAGGTTGTCGAGATAATTGGGACCAGCGAGAAATCATGGGAAGACGCTTCGAGAAACGCTATCGAGATGGCATCCAAAACCCTTAAAGAACTGCGGGTCGCCGAAGTCAAGGAGATGGACATCAGCGTCGACAACGGCAAGCTCACCTATCGCATCAAATTGCGGCTGTCTTTCAAGTTCGTCGATTAATTCCGTTACTCATGATCGGTACGGGCCGGCGCATACAGGGCCGGCTTTTTCATTTGGAGATCACACGTGCAATCAGAGGCGGGGACAGCGCTTCATTGCAGAACAAAAAAGATGGGGGCGTCACATGGGATTAATGGATATACTTGGCGAAGTGGCCGGAGCTGTTGGCAATCAGAAAGGGGCCAACAAGGGGCTTCTGGACGGGGTCATGGACCTTTTAAAGGGAGATGGTCTTGCAAAAATTTTAGGCAGTCTGAAAGACAGCGGGCTTGAAGACATCGTGTCATCATGGATCAGCACAGGGCAAAACAAACCGATCTCTATAGACCAGATCAAGAAAGCTCTTGGCAACGATAAGCTCGAGGCGCTTGCCGGTCAGGCCGGCATACCTGTCGAGCAGTCTTCCAGGTTTTTGAAAGAGATGCTTCCGGATATAATAGACCGGTTGAGCCCGGACGGGAAATTACCGAAAGAATAAGAAAGATTCAAAGTAATTATTTCAGGAGCGCCGGAAGTGATCTATGATGCGTACCGGTCTTGAAAGGCTTCTGGCGAAACCCGAAACGATCAGGGGCAGGGGAGTCGGATTAATAGCGAACCATACATCCGTAGCGGACGGGTTCCAATACGGGTGGGACCTTCTCAGGTCTGCGGGAATAGAAATATGCACGATCTTTTCACCGGAGCATGGGCTGTTCGGCACGGAGCAGGACCAGGTTGCCTCCCCGGCTTCGGACATCCCCTTCAAGGTCGTAAGCCTCTACGGCGATTCTCCGGAATCCCTGGCACCGCTTGATTCCCACCTCGACGATATTGACTGCATATTGTTCGACATACAGGACATCGGCTCCCGGTATTACACCTATCTGAATACGCTGGTTCTTTTCCTGCGGGCTATTCACGGGAAAGGAATAGAGCTCTTCGTGCTCGACAGGCCTAACCCGCTCAACGGGATCACCGTTGAAGGGCCCGTGCTGAAGAAAGGTTTTGAGTCCTTTGTCGGCCTGCTCCCGGTAACCGTCAGACACGGGCTCACCGCAGGCGAGATGGCCCGTCTTGCAATCGATTATCTCAACCTTGACGTGAAGCTGACGGTGATCGAGATGACAGGCTGGACGCGGGATATGTATTATGATGATACGGGCCTCGCATGGGTCCCGCCTTCCCCGAACATGCCTACACTGAACACGGCCCTGGTGTATCCCGGTGCCTGTCTCCTTGAAGGGACCACCGTGTCAGAGGGAAGGGGCACGACGACCCCATTCGAGGTTTCGGGCGCACCCGGTGTGGACCCGTACGTGCTTGCCGGTCGTCTAAACGGCCTGCGTCTGCCCGGAGTGACGTTCCGCCCGCTGTTTTTCAAGCCCGTCTTTAACAAGTATGCCGGGCGTGTCATCGGGGGTTCATATATCCACATCATTAACCGCGACCTTTTTCGCCCCTTCCTGACCGGTGTCGTCGTGACGGCGGTATACCGGGAGCTGTTCCCCGGTTTTAAGTTTTCAACGGGAGTATACGAGTTCAACACGGCCCATCCCGCATTTGATCTTCTTACCGGAAACAGTGCCGTCAGGGAGATGATCGAAGACGGAAAACCCCTTGACCGTCTTGTGTCCCTGTGGGAAAAGGAGGAAAAGGTTTTCTCAGGCATTGCAGAGGAATATCACCGCTACGGGGCCCGCACATGACGATTGATATAGCCGTAATAGCATTCTACATGATTGCCGTTAATGTTATCGGTCTCAGCTGCGCACGCGTCACCTCGGTGAATGATTACTTTCTCGGGAACCGCACCATTCCCTGGCCCGTGGCCTGCTTCTCGATCGTGGCGACGGAAACAAGCTCCCTGACATTCATCTCAATCCCGGGACTCGCCTATATCTCGAACCTTGGCTTCATGCAGGTGGCTCTCGGTTATGTGCTGGGAAGGTTCCTGGTCGCCGGCGTCCTCCTCCCGCGGTATTTCACAGGCAATATGGAAACAGCGTACCAGTTTTTGCAGAGCCGGTTTGGCCTGACCGCCCGGAGGGCAATCTCGGTCATATTTCATATTACCCGTCTGCTGGCTGACGGCATAAGGCTCTTTGCGACCGCGATCCCGCTGTCGCTCCTCATGGGATTCGACGGTTACTGGCAGGCGATCATAATCATAGGGCTGACAACCTTCGTGTACACCCTTTATGGCGGGATCCGCTCCGTAGCGATCGTCGATACGATCCAGCTGGTCGTTTACCTGGTCAGCGCAGTTTCAGGCATTCTCGTGATTTCGCATATTATGGGAATGCCAGTGCATGAAATATTCGGCCTGATCCCGGCAGACCGGCTGATCTTCTTTTCTTCGGGCCTTGAAAACGGCATTAAGGGGTTTTTCGGTACGTATAACATGTTTTCGGGCATTATCGGTGGTGCGCTCCTTTCGTTTGCCTCGCACGGGACTGACCACCTCATCGTCCAGAGGGTCCTCTCCTGCCGCGACCTTCCCTCTGCGCGCAAGGCCATGATCTGGAGCGGAATCCTTGTGCTTGTGCAGTTTGCCCTGTTCATGACGTGGGGACTATTCATCTATGCGGCACTGGGAGGCAAGCCCTTCGATTTGCCGGACACAATAATGCCCTATTTCATCATAAACAAACTTCCACCGGGGATCAGGGGGTTTATGCTCGCGGGGATTTTTGCCGCCGCCATGTCAACGATCAGCTCGTCGATCAACTCGATCTCATCATCTACGGCGATGGACCTGTTGATGATCTCTCGCCGGGATATTCCCGAGAAGCGTAAGGTACAGCTGTCACGCGTCATCTCTTTCGTCTGGACTCTTGTCATGATGCTCATAGCGGTATTTTTAAAAGACACGAAAAGCCCGCTCGTGGAGCTGGGCCTGAGCATCGCGTCGATCACCTATGGCGGCATGCTGGGCATTTTTCTCCAGGGCGCGCTGTTCAAGAAGTTCAGCGACCGGGCAGCGCTGGCGGGCGTCGTGGCGAGCATAGCATCGGTGCTGGCGATATCGGCCGCATTCAAGGTGTTCTGGCCCTGGTTCGTTCCTGTCGGGTTTGCGGTATCGTTCCTGACCGGGACGCTGCTGAACATGGCCGCCAGGAGGTAGCGGGCTCACTCCTGGGACAGGTCCTCGATGATCTTCAGGGATGAATATCCGCAGGAGGGATCGTTCTCATACTGCGGGTCGAACAGGATAATAATCTCGGTGCGAACATCTTTCTTGATGATGAAGTAATATTCTCCGGCCAGCTTCCTGACAAGATCGATGCCCCTGCCGGTCTCGGATATCTGATTGAAAATTTCGTCGTCCTCCCCCGCGGCCTCATTAAGCAGTGCGCTCTGCTTGACGACATTATTGATGCTGTCGAGGATGGTCATCTTTGACAGCTTTCCCCTGTAATCATCGATGGCGATGCCGTATTTATTTCCCGACCTCCCGAAAAAGATATCGACGAATTGCCCTTCACCGAGCGTGACAGGTATCCGTTGTTTTTTCTGTTCGGTAAGCCCGTGTGAGTGGTACACGGCATTGATAACCATCTCGTTAAGAATAAGGTTCAGCATGGTCCTGTTTTCGATTTTAAATCCCCATGCCAGAATCTCGTTGCAGACAACGGCTATGGCTTTTTTTATCTGCCGGGAGCTGTTGATCCTGATCTTTTTGGTCTCTACCACGCCGTCTATGTAGTGTTCGAGACCAAAAATATTTTCCTTCGAGATGAGCTTTTCCGCAAGGTTGAGCAGCTCATCCTTTTTGAACGGTTTGCACAATACATTGCCGATGCCCTCGTTAAATATTACGTTAAAAAACGAGTCGATGTCCCTGTCGGTCGTCATGATCATGGGGATATAAGGGTAGGTTGAGGATATGTATTTGTACAGATCGAACGCGTTATCGCCTGGAAGCTCGACTTCAGATACAACAAGGTCGACATCGACCGCCTTGAGCTTTTTCATGGCGTCATATGCCGATTCGCACAGCTCTACGTTGTAACCGCTTTCAGTGAACGTTTTTACTATTGCATCTTTAAATATGGAAAAATCAACAACAAGAACAGTATACATATGTTAATCCTGAATCTGGCGCCCCGTCTGGCGGGATCTCTGCTATTATACTAGTATTATCGTTATCTTCATTCAAATGGTAAATGGCTTTTATGGAACGAAAAACCGGAGCTGTCCGAATGATCCATCCCGCTTCATCTTTGAGGGATCATTTGATGCAATGCCTGCCAGAATTTGAGGCGAAGACGTTCAAACCCATGACGGTACATCATTATATATACCTTAAAAGTGGCATTTCAGGGAAAATTACTACAGAAAAATGGCCTGTTTGTACGAAAATAATATTGAAATTCTAGTTACCCTGTATATAGTTAGCAGGCCGAAACAATACGGCAGGCTCCATTACCAGACCGTCGGAGGATATATGAAAAAGCTGTTTCTCGTCAGTGCGTGCATAATGCTCATGGTTGCGGTTTCAAGCGCGCAGGAAAGCGAAGATAAAGGTCAGGCGTACAAGTTGACGTCTGAAACTCTGAACCAGCAGGGAAAGGAGCTGGATACCCAGATCACCTCCCTGTCAAAACGCATGGCTGATATCATCAAGAAATATGAACTGCTTAAAGCGGATGGAGTGCGGATCATCCCGTACCAGACGGCCTACGTGCTGGGGCCCAATTTCATTGAAATGGAAAAACACAGCTTTAAAAAAGAGGATATATATGCCCGCGAGGTAGTAGGTATCCAGACAAGAAAAGTCAAAATATTCACGGACGGGCAGGGCGTATCGAAAATCGAGTCAGAGATTTATGACCGCGATTACTATTCGGGCACTTCTTTCATGGTAAGAATAACCGATCCGTCGCCAGCTTCAGAAGGAACCGATGATATAATTTTCACGCATGTGGTCAACGGCAGGACGTTCCTTGACGGCAAGAAGCTTGGCGATATAAAGAATACGACAGCGTTTCCGATACGCAACGATCTGAAGAGGGATTTCCTGGTTCCCCATTATTCGTATTTCATGAACTCGATGCTCTTCATCGCCGAGGCGTATTTCAAAGGACTCAAGGACGCCGAGTCGAGCATGTCAGAATTTCTTAAAAAAGCGAACAAATACTGACGGTAGCAAACACCGGTTAAAAAAAGGCTGTCCGTGGGGACGGCCTTTTTTATGTCTGAAATTAATAATCAGGGCGGTCAGGAGCCGCGCCAAATAAAAGTGTTGACATCATACATGATGAAATATTTTGTTTTTTTCATTGTGTACAGTCGCCGGTCTGCAGGCGGCCCGGCGTATCGCATGTTCATCATGCCGGATGCAATCAAATCGTACCGAACGGAGTGAATAATGAAGCTGGCAGTGGTAGGAAGCGGGTATGTCGGTCTGGTAACCGGAACATGTTTCGCTGATATGGGTAACGATGTCTGGTGTATCGATATAGACGAAAAGAAAATCCAGGGCCTGAAAAAGGGGATACTGCCGATATATGAGCCGGGCCTTGAAGAAATGGTTAAACGCAATTATGCCGAAGGGCGGCTCGCCTTCACCACGAATATGAAGGAGGGAATCCGCGAAGCACTATTCGTTTTCATCGCCGTGGGGACCCCTTCTGACGAGGACGGATCGGCCGATCTTCAGCATGTTATAGCGGTCGCGCGCGAGATAGGAAAGTGCATCGAGAAATATACAATCGTAATAGATAAATCGACAGTTCCGGTCGGTACCGCGGAAAAGGTGCGGGAGGCGGTGCGCGAGGAGCTGGAAAAACGCGGCAAGTCCGGCGTAGAGTTCGATGTTGTGTCCAATCCGGAGTTTTTAAAAGAGGGAAACGCGCTTGAGGACTTCATACGGCCCGATCGCGTCATTATCGGGACCGATACACCCCGCGCAGCCGAAAAAATGCGCGAGCTCTATTCCACCTTCGTGCGCAAGGGCGACCGGGTTATGCTTATGGACATTCCTTCGGCCGAGCTTACAAAATACGCTGCAAACGCCATGCTGGCCACGCGCATCAGCTTCATGAACGAGCTGGCCCGCCTCTGCGAGGTCACCGGGGCTGACGTCGAAAGTGTCCGCAGGGGTATCGGTTCTGACAGCAGGATAGGCAACGCGTTCCTCTATGCGGGGATCGGTTACGGCGGGTCCTGCTTCCCCAAGGACGTCAAGGCCCTGATATACACGCTGAAGGACTATGGGTTCCAGCCTAAAATATTGTCCGCGGTTGAAGAGGTCAACAAGCTTCAGCGCGACCTGTTCATCAGGAAGATAGTCGGACACCTGGGTGAGGACCTTTCCGGCGTCGTGTTTGCCGTGTGGGGGCTTGCGTTCAAGCCCCAGACGGATGACATGCGCGAGGCGCCGGCAATCGACATCATCCGCGGGCTCAGGGACCGCGGCGCCTCCTTCAAGGCGTATGATCCCATCGCTGTCGATAATGCGCGCCGCGTGATCGGCGATACCGGCATCGAGTATGTGAAAAACAATTATGATGCGCTCAAGGGCGTGGACGCGCTCCTTCTCCTGACGGAGTGGCACCATTTCCGGGAGCCCGATTTCGAGAAGATGAAAGACCTCATGAAGAAACCGGTTATTTTCGACGGCAGGAACCAGTATGATCCGAAGAAGATGAAAGAGGCCGGGTTCACCTATTTCAGCATCGGAAGATAACTGCAGTTCCGTTGGGCATCAACCATCGGTGTGCGGTTCAAACGCACTCTGCGCCTATCTTAAACTATCAAACCGAACAGTCTGGCGGCATTCCGTGTTGTGTTTCCGGCAATGTTTTCAGCGGTATCCCCGATAATTTCCGCAGCGGCCTCGAGGTTATACAGGATATTTCGCGGGCGGTTAATCTCGCCATGCTTTTGCACCGGGGGTATGTCCGGGCTGTCGGTTTCCAGGAGAAAACGGTCGGGATAGATCTTCTTGAGAACAGCGGCGCGCCTGGCGCTGTTGCGGAAGGTAAGGGTGCCTCCCATTGAGAAGCTGAGCCCCAGCGACGAAAGCTCCTCCGCCAGCTCGGGGCTCCCCGAAAACGAGTGGATCACGCCGCCGGCCGGAAGCCCGCCGATCCTGCGGACCGACTGGATCAGCTCGTTGAACGCGCCGCGGCAGTGCAGGACGGCAGGGAGCCCGGTCTCCCGCGCGATGGCGAGCTGCTCTTCGAAGAACTCGCGCTGGAGCCCGAAATCCACGGCCTCTGTCTTGCGGTCCAGACCGATCTCGCCGATTGCGACAGCTCCCATCCCGCGGGCATTGCGGAGGCGGGGGAGGTCCCTGAAAAACTCCTCGCGAATATACCAGGGATGGACGCCAAGCGCACATTCCACCTCACGGTAGCGTGACGACAGGCTGATGGACAGCTCCCACTGGAGGGGTGTGATGGACGCTGTTATCAATTTGACGATGCCGGCCCGGCGTGCCTCCTCGAGTACGAGGTCAAGCTCATCGCGGAAGTGCTCGCTTTCCAGGTGGCAATGAACGTCGACGAGCTTCATGGTCATTCTCCGATAATTTTCACCATAACGCGCTTCGGTCTTCTTCCGTCAAACTCGGCGTAATAGATCTGTTCCCATGGACCGAAATCGAGCCTGCCCCCTGTAACGGCTACAACGGCTTCCCGACCCATGATCGTGCGCTTGATATGTGCATCACCGTTGTCCTCACCGGTGCGGTTGTGGCGGTAGCGGGATATCGGCTCATGGGGGGCGAGGCCCTCCAGGAAATCGTCAAAGTCCTGGATCAGCCCTGATTCGGCGTCGTTGATGTATATGGATGCGGTTATATGCATTGCATTCACAAGACAGAGGCCCTCCTGTATCCCGCTCTTTTTGACCAGTGCCTCAACAGTTTCGGTAATGTTGATGTACTCGCGTCTTTTTTTGGTATTGATAGTCAAATGTTCGGTTAGTGATTTCACAGTGGTCTCCGGGTCAAGTTTTGTCGGATTTTTAACTATTAGATGGGTGATGTCAAAAACAATATATTGTTATCATGTCATCTTAAACCTGCATTTATGGTAAAAATAATAAAAAATAATTGACAAAAACCGTCCAGTTGGTTTAATTTATTTATATCGAATGTTCAATATAAATAAATCTCTGCAATCGCTTAAAAAAACATAAGGTACCATTGTTTTATATGATAAATACTGATTGTAAAACACTCGATTATTTTCAGGAACTTCTTGCTGAACCGCAAAATTCTCTGCTCGAACAGGCTGTCGATGAGGGGCATATCCCGATTGGGTACACCTGCAGTTATGTACCCGTGCCCCTGCTGTCTGTTGACAGGCTGGTTCCGGTACGGGTACGCGCGCCTGGTGTGGCAGGCACGGAAATAGCCGATAATTATCTGTCGAGCGTTATATGCTCCTACACGAGGAGCCTGCTCGAGTTCGCCATAGACGACCGCTACGATCTTCTCAGGGGATGGGTCTTCGTTGCATCATGCGATCATCTGCGACGGCTCTGGGACAATCTCGGCTATCTGAAAAAGCCGTTATTCAACCACATGCTGGACATGCCCCACAAGACCGGCGAGGCAGGCGAGGAGTGGTACGTGGATGAGGTACGGTCACTTGCCGTAAACCTGTCCGAACATTTCGGCGTGGATACGGGCGCAGCGATGATCGAGAAGGCGGTCACAGAGCATAATGTGGTCCTCGCGCTGCTCAGGTCGATAGGCGAATTGAGAAAGAAAGATCGGCCTCCCCTGTCAGGCTTTGATTTTCACCGGATCGTCATGGCCGCCCAGGTGTCGCCGGTGCGGATGATAGAGCCGCACGTCAGGACGCTGCTGGATGAGATCGCCGGTGCTGACGGCGGGAACGAGCCGCGTGCGCGTCTCATGGTTGCCGGGGGAGAGCTTGATGACCCCGAGTATATCCGGGCCATCGAGTCCCAGGGAGGGATCGTCGTGGCGGACCGTTTCTGCACAGGTTCCATACCGGGACTGGAACCGGTCACGCTGTCCGGGGATCCGCTGGCGGACATGGCCCGGCATGTTTTCAGGAAGACAATGTGCCCCCGGATGATGGAGGATTTTGACCGCAGGGTCGAAAAAATTATCGAGACGGTAAAAGAATACCGCGTCGACGGCGTGATCATCCAGATCGTCAAGTTCTGCGATATATGGGGGGTCGAGTCCGGGCCGCTGGTTTCGGCGCTCAGGGATGCCGGCATACCGGTGCTCAAGCTGGAGCGCGAATACCGACTGAGCGGAGAAGGGCAGCTCCGTACCAGGGTGCAGGCGTTCCTTGAGAGCATGGGCAGGTAACAGAAAAACGGCGAAGGGGAAGAGGCTGTGAGTGACCAGATCATATTCATCAAATACTCGATATTAATATGGTTGAGGATCGTGCGTCTCGGGCTGAGGCATGGCCCTGTAAACATGGTCCGGGAAATACGGAGATATGACTGGCTCTGGTACCTTCTGAAAGTTAACGGCCTGATGCGGCGCATGGTACGGGGAAGGGCGGGGCTGTACCGGGAGGCGATCTGCCTGGTCATCTATACGGTTGTTTGCAACATCGGGGATCTTCTCGAAGGGGTCTTTCTGCACCCGGATCGTCTCATCATGAACGAGGACATGGTCCCCACGGAAATAGCCCGGGCGATGGGCCTGAATACCTGGACAACGGAAGTGCTCGGCATACTGCTTCCCATGCTTGATCCGATAGCAATGGAAGAGTACATAGACGCGAGTGAAAACGAGGGAATTCCGCCCGATATCTGCAGCCTGCCGAAAAGCACCATGGGCATGGCCCTGAAGGGGAAGCTGCCGGACGTCCTGGCCATAGTCGCGTCGAACCTTCCCTGCGACGGGGGGATGGCATCATACGAATTGATAGAAAAAAAGCTAAACGCCCCGATATACAGGCTCGATGTCCCCTTTAATTTTTACAACGACCGTGCCACGCGATATTTTACCGAGGATCTGAAGAAGATGATTGCGTGGCTCGAGAATTGCACGCCGGGCCGCATGGACTGGAACAGGTTCAGGGATATTTGCGAGCGACGGAACCGCATGGCCGAGCTCGAGATGGAGATATGGGACATGATACGGACGCGTCCGGCGCCGCTGGCCGCGGAGGCCGTATATCTTCCGCACCTCTGGCATTTCAACATCTGCGCCGGCTCTGAGGGGTCCCTCAAGCTGTATGAGCGCCTCGTGGGTATGTGCCGGAAAAATCTTGAGGAAAAGAAGGGCGCGGTCAGGAATGAGAAGTACCGGGCGGTGCTCTGGAACCCGCCATTCCTTCATTTCCTGGACATTTTTAGCTGGGTCGAGCGGACGTACGGTGTCACGCTCATCATAGACAGCATGACCTATAACAGCCTGCCCCTCATCGACACGTCGTCGCCCGATTCGATGCTGCGCGGCATGGGGAACATCATCATGCAGGGGCCGATGGCACGCCATACCCGCGGCCCGGCCGAGAATTATCTCGATGACATATTCAGGATCTACAGGCAGTTTGACCTGGACATGATCTGGGTCGCCGGACATGTCGGATGCAAAAACACCGCCGCGTTGAACGGTGTGCTCAGGGAGATGTGCCGCGAGGCCGGGATCCCGCTCCTCATTCTGGACTATGATCTCTCCGACCCGAGGATCGTCACGCACGAGGGAATGATCACGCAGGTCGAGCATTTCATGGAAAACGTGATGAAGGCGGAGAGACTGGCGCCCTGAGCGGCGGTCTGAAAAGTCAGCGCGGCATGGTGGCCGCAGATTACATGTAACGGGGTGTAATATGAAAAAGTATTTCGGCGGATGCGATGTGGGATCAACGACCGGCAAAGCGGTAATACTTGACGAGAGCGGCATCGTCGCGTCCTGTATCGTGCCGAGCGAAATTGACCCCGAGGAGACGTCCCGCAACGCCCTTGAGAAGGCATGCGCGCAGCTGGAGGACCTGAAAGGCTACCGGGACCTGGCATACCTGGTGGGCACCGGATACGGCAGGAACGAGGTGCCGTTCGCGAACGAAAACATCTCCGAGATCAGCTGCCATGCGGCCGGCGCGTTTCATTGCAACAATGAGATAAAAACGATCGTTGATATCGGCGGGCAGGACGTGAAGGGGATCTCACTTAACGGAGACGGCTCGGTAATGGAGTTCGCAATGAACGACAAGTGCGCTGCCGGGACCGGACGTTTTCTGGAGGGGATGAGCCGTATCTTCCGGATGGACCTGGAGCAGTTTTCGGAGCTTTCCATGAAAGCGAGGAAGCCGATAGCGGTCACGGCCCAGTGCAGCGTCTTTGCCGAGACCGAGGTGGTGAGCCTCCTGGCCAAGCGGAACCCGCCGGACGAGATAGCCGCGGGCATACAGTCTGCGGTCGCGAAGCGCTGTTTTACCCTCCTGAAGCGGATCGGCGTTCGGCCACGAGTAACCGTTACGGGAGGGTGCGCAAAGAACCGGGGACTGGTCAAGGCACTGAGCAAAATCCTGGACGTTGAGGTGACGGCGCTCCCGGTCGATCCTCAGATTATCGGTGCGCTGGGCGCGGCAGTTTTCGCGATGCGAAAAGGCCGATAAGGCTGGGGCCGTGTTCCCCCTCTGACATCCGTCTTAATCCGGAAGTCCTGCCGTGTGATCTTCGGTCAAAACGATTACGCCGCGTCCCTCAACGTGCGTCAGTCGATATATCCGCCGGACTTTCCCCGCTTGTTTCAGAAATTACTCTCTCCATCCCAGCGGGATGGAATATGCCGGCCCGATACCGAACCTGCTTGATGCCTGGCAGGTCTTCCGCAAATCATATCCTCACCTATAAAAATACCGGGAGTCCGGTATTTTTTATTGCAATCTTATAATACTTATACGAGTATATTCTTTAACGAAATATCGTTAATCCATTCATGATACACTAAATGCAGAAAAAACATCCTATAAGTATTGACAAAAAATATGACTGATTAATCGTAACATCTAGTCATAAGGAGAATTGAATTGCAGACTCAGGTTCTCATCATAGGCGGCGGCGCAACGGGGACGGCAATAGCCAGGGACCTGGCGCTGCGCGGTATCCAGTGCATACTCGTGGAAAAGGGCGATTTGAATTCCGGCGCTTCCGGCGGCAACCACGGTCTCCTGCACAGCGGCGGACGTTACGTGTCCAACGATCAGGAAGCGGCCCGGGAATGCAAACAGGAAGGGGATATAATCAAAAAATTGATGCCGCAGTGCATTGAGGACACCGGCGGCCTCTTTGTTGCTGTCGGTGGGGACGACGAAAAATTCATAGCCGATTATCCGTCCTTTTGCGCTCAGTGCGGCGTACCCTGCGAACCATCAACTCCCGAGGAGGCGCGCTACCTGGAGCCGACTTTGTCAAAAAACGTCATAGCGGCCTACAAGGTCGAGGACGCCTCCATAGATCCATTCAGGTTGTCCCTTCTAAACATGAGCCAGGCAGTGTCCAGGGGATCGCGGCTGCTCAGGAGATCACGCGTTATCGGTTTCGATATCAGCGGAAGAAAAATAAAGCGCACACTGCTTCGCAACGTCGATACTGCAGAAGAGTTCTATATTGAGGCCGAACAGGTGGTCAACTCGACCGGGGCCTGGGCGAACCAGGTGTGCCGCCTGGCCGGCATCGACATCGAAATGCAGTATTCCAAGGGCACCCTTTTGGTCACCAACGACAGGATCAATTATCGGATAATCAACCGTCTCCGGAAGCCGTCAGACGCCGACATTCTTGTTCCCGGCGGCACGGTGTCCATCATCGGTACGACATCGACTCCGGTGCAGGACCCTGATGTCATACATCCCACGGTGGAGGAAACGGACCTGATTGTGCGCGAAGGCGCCGTCATGGTGCCCGTACTGGAGAAGAGCCGTTTCGTACGTGCCTACTGCGGGGTCCGCCCCCTGTTTGGCAAAAGCGGCGGGGGCGACGGGCGGTCGGTGAGCCGGGGGTTCGCGCTTTTGGACCACGCCAAGGATAATGTGGAGAACTTCACCACCATAACCGGCGGCAAGCTCACAACCTTCAGGCTCATGGCCGAGAAAACCTCAGACCAGGTGTGCGGTAAAATGGGTGTGTCGGCACCCTGCCTCACAAGGACCGAGATGCTTCCCGTCACCGACGACTGCCAGTGGACCGAACCGGGCCTGTCCCCCAGGAAATGGATGCGTTCACACAATACAGACGACATCATGATCTGCGAATGCGAAATGGTCACAAAGACGGCCATCGACGAAGTAATCGCCTCTCTCAGGCATTCGAACGAAAAGCCGGGCCTGGTTGATATCTGCATGAGAACCCGACTTGGCAGAGGAGCCTGCCAGGGGGCCTTCTGTGGTCCCCGCGCGCTGGCCTACCTGTATGAATGCGGCGAATTCAAAACCCGGGAAGGGCTCGCCGATATCGGACGATTTTTCCAGGAACGGTGGAAGGGAATTCACGCCATCCTCTGGGGGGACCAGATGATCCAGGCAGAGCTAATGGAATCCATCCACTGCGGTCTCTTCGATGAAGAGCTGTACACCCAATCGAAATAAGGAGTCTGCACGGCATATATGGCACTTCCTAAATCCCACAACTACGATTCAAAACATATTTTCGATATCATGGTCATCGGTTCCGGAATAGCGGGTATGGCAGCGTCGCTTTTCGCCGTGAACCGGAAGCTTTCTACCGTGCAGGCCGGCAGCGCCGGGGGCACTCTGTTTACCAGCGGCCTTTTCGACCTGTTGTCGGTGTACCCCGTTGAGGAAAAAAAACTGTGGAGCCGTCCCTGGGATGCCATGGCAGCCCTCAGGGCATCCGGATCGCATCATCCCTACACTCGAGTCAGTGACGAGAACATTCAGCGTTCATTCGATGAAATCGTATCGTTCCTCAATGCGAAGGGGATGAAGTTCCATTATGATAAGAATCTCAACCAGAAGATGATCACCTCAATGGGCACGCTGAAATATTCTTATTGTGTCCCCGAATCGATGTGGGCCGGCGTGGAGGCTTATGAAAAGAAAGCGCCCTGTCTTATCGTCGACTTTAAAGGGCTCAAGGAGTTCAGCGCGCGGCAGATTGCGGCTACACTGCAGGAAGAATGGCCCGCCATCCGGCCGCTGCGCGTCGAATTTCCCGGCATGTCGGGGCGCACCGAGATCCACGCCGTACATCTGGCGCGTGCCCTGGAGCTGTCGGCGACCCGCGTGGAACTGGCTGCACTGATCAAGCCCCGCCTGTGTGACGCGGTTTCCGTAGGGTTCCCGGCGGTTCTCGGAATTAAACGAACCCAGGTCATCCTGGCGCATCTCCACCAACTCCTGGGTGTACCTGTTTTCGAGATCCCTATGATGCCGGCCTCTGTACCTGGCTTCAGGCTGAAAGAGATCTTCGATTCAGAACTGCCGCAGATGGGGCTCCTGAGGCTGATAGACAAGCGAGTGGATTCCGTTGCCCGCACAGACCGCGGTAACTTCCTTTTAACAATCGGCGGGTACGAGGAAACTCATACCATACAGGCTCGCGCGGTCATACTGGCAACCGGGAGGTTTATGGGAAAAGGCCTTTTATCGGACAGGAAGGGGATTTATGAGCCGCTATTCAATATTCCACTGTTCCAACCGGAAAACAGGATGGCATGGCATCACGAGCAGTTCCTCCACCCGGCAGGACATCCGATAAACAGCGCCGGCGTTGAGGTGGATGATACCTTCAGGCCAGTTGACGGCACCGGCTCTGTGATACATGACAATCTCTACGCTGCCGGGTCCATTCTTGCACACCAGGACTGGATGCGGATGAAATGCGGCTCCGGCCTTGCCATATCGACGGCATATGCGGCCGTGAATGCCGCCATTGAAAAATTTATAAATAAACAGGACAGGATTACAGCGTAATGGCGAAGACCTTGCTCGGCTCTACCTTTCTTTTCGCGTGCCTCTATGCCTCCCTCGGCATCTGCTTCGCGGGGATTATGTACCGCCTGTACCGGTGGTTCAACATGAATGTTGGCCCGGCGGCCGGGACGGTGTCGCCATCAAGAAGGGTTGCTGCTGTCTTAAGGGGGAGCGTTGCAGGATTTTTCAGCCCGCGGATCCTGTGGCTGCTCAAGGCCCTTGTCCTCGATATTTTTTTCCAGTGGAGGATATTAAAGACCGATTTCATCCGCTGGCTTATGCATACCCTCATCTTTTTCGGTTTCACCATGCTGATGCTCATGCATGCCCTGGATGAGCTGGTAACGAAAAAACTATTTCCCAACTATTTTTCGACGCTCGACCCGTTCCAGTACCTGAGGAACGTATTCGGCGTCATGGTTGTCGCAGGCGTCTGCATCGCCATTTACCGACGGATCCGGCACCGCGGGCCCTCGCTCTTCACACGCTACCCGGACCGCATTGCCATCGTACTCCTGGCCGTGATAATGATTACCGGATTTCTCGTGGAAAGCACAAAGATACTTTCGGAATCGGTATTCAACCGCATGATGAATGATTACTCCCCGGCCGGCAGCCCGGCGGAAGAGAATGCCCTGAAGGCGTACTGGTCACAGGAATACGGTACGTTTTTCCCGCAAGCCGATTTCAGGATAACGCCTGGCCTCCTGGCCACGGGCAAGGAGCTGAATGAGCAGAGTTGTGTATCCTGCCACTCCAGTACGAAAAGCGCCTTCGTATCTTTTCCACTGGCCATGACAGCTCGACCCGCGGCAGCGGCCTTCGAAAGCATGAAGGCTGATATGATGCTATACTATATTCATGTCCTGGCATGTTTCCTTGCACTGGCATATTTGCCCTTCAGCAAGTTTTTCCATCTTGTCACCGATCCACTGAGCCTCCTGGTGAATGGAGTTTCAGACAGGAAACATATCAATCCCGCCAGCGCTATGCCGCGGAGAGCTATGGAGCTGGACGCCTGCACCAGCTGCGGCACATGCAGCCGGTATTGCTCCGTTGCTCCCGTGTACAGGATCATGCACAATATAGGAATACTCCCCATGGACAAGCTGCGTTCCGTGAGAAGATTGGGGAATGGGAAGGTGCTGTCCGCGGCCGACCTGGCCGCCATTTCCGAAGGGGCCTTTATCTGCACATCCTGCAACAAGTGCACCGAGGTATGTCCCGCAGGAATAAACCTTCAGGACCAGTGGTTCGCCCAGAAGGAATTGCTGGCGGAAAAAGGCCACCCGGACCCGCACCGGTGGATTAAGGATTTCAACGCTACGGAATGGTCCGATCTCATGCGCCAGCATGAGTCGTCATGGAAGGAAGTGGACACGGTGAAGGGGCGTTATTACAACCTCACGGACGATTCTGATGTGTTCGCGCCCTGCATCCAGTGCCAGACCTGCACCAACGTCTGCCCCGTGGTGGCGGCCCGCACAGAGCCCAGGGACGCAGTTGATATAACCCCCCAAAAGATAATGAACCTCCTGAGGCTGGGGCTCAACGACCTGGCAATGGGATCCCGCATGGTGTGGGACTGCACCACCTGCTACCAGTGCCAGGAAAACTGCCCCCAGGGGATAAAGGTAACTGAAATAATTTACGAGCTGAAGAACAGGGCCTATGATCACGTAAAGACAATCGATCGCACCGAAAAAATAAAGGGAGAGTCGTGCTGATACCCGCCTGCAAGGCGGAAATCCGGCATGTTAAGGATACAACGAAATGAAATTCGCATTTTTCAAAGGGTGCAAGATTCCCTACTATCTCGAGCAATACGACACGTCCACCAGAGCGGTGCTGAAAACCTTTGGCGTGCGCCTCGTTGACCTCGACTTCAACTGTTGCGGGTATCCCAACAGGGACATCAATTTCGAGGCCTTTGTTCTCTCTGCAGCCAGGAACATGGCCCTGGCCGAAAACAAGGGCCTCGACATTCTCACTCCCTGCAAATGCTGCTATGGCAGCCTGAAGCATGCCATTCACTTTATGCGGGAAAATGATGCGCTTCGGACCGCCATAAACGGGTATCTGAAAAAGGAAAAATTGGAATGGAAAGGCACGTCAAAGGTAAAGCATCTCCTTACCGTCCTCTCCGACGACATAGGACTTCCGGCCATATACGCGAGCATCGCCAAGCCGCTGGTAAACCTCAATGTCGCCCCGCATTATGGATGCCATGCCCTGAGGCCCAGCAATATCGTCCATTTCGATGATCCGCTGGCACCGTCCATATTCGAAGATCTCATTTTTGCCACGGGGGCCAGGCCGGTTGAATGGCCCCGGCGTCTCGATTGCTGCGGCAATCCGCTCCTGGGCAAGAATGATGCTCTGTCCCTGGCCATGATGCAGAACAAGATCGACGACGCGACAGAATCCGGTGCCGACTGTATCTGCACGGCATGCACCTACTGCCAGATACAGTTTGATTCCGTGCAGGCGAATGCAGCCTGCTCCGAGCAGCCGGCATCGATGATGCCTTCCATCCTGTACACCCAGTTACTGGGAATTAGCATGGGGATCCCGGAGCGACGCCTGGGGGTCGATTTGAATAAAATCAAGCTGGAAAAACTGCTGAATATGTAGCTCCCCCTCCTGATTGTTTTTAATAAGGAATATGGATTACTGAAGGCTGTGACGTTCAGGTTTATCACCGCCCCGGTACTCCTTTTTCATGTTGACGATGCGTTCCAGTTCTTCCTCGTCGAAATGGTACTTTTTCGTGCAGAAGGTGCAGGTCACTTCCGCGCCATGGTCTTTCTCTATCATGTCCTCCAGCTCCTCCCTGTGAATATTCAGAAGGACTGCGCTGATTATCTCGCGAGCGCATCTGCACCTGGACTGGACCGGCCGTGATTCGATAACGGTAAACGGCTCTCCACCAAGAATCTCGCCGAGAACCGAAGTGATTTCAGTTCCTTCCCTGAGGCTGGTGCCCAGGTCTTTCACAAGCGAAGTAATGGAATGTTCGACCCGGGTGATAGACTCGTCAGGCGTGTCGGGGAAGGTCTGTATGAGGATACCGCCGGAAGAGGCGATGGTCCCGTCCGTATCAAGGGTAAGGGCGATGATGACGGCTGAGGGGACCTGCTCGGACGCGGTAAGGTAGTACGCAAGGTCTTCCGCGACCTCGCCGGCATGAAGCGGGGTGATGCTCGAGTACGGCTCTTTAAGGCCGATGTCCTTGCGCACGGTAAGGAAGCCCGCACCGATTGTCCGTGAAAAGCTGATCCCGCCGATGTCTTCATCGAGGTCGGGCACGGGATTAGCAGGGTAGCCCCTGATGTTGCCGCGCGTATCGGCCTGGGCGTGGATTTCTCTGATGGGGCCGCTTCCCTCGATTTTCAGGAGGAGGCTCTGATCCGAATCCGGTTTGAGGGTTGCGCTCAGGAGGGTGGCCGCGGTTATAGTCCTGCCAAGGGCGACAGTTGCGTTGGGAGAGGTGCCGTGGCGGGACGTGATGTCGCGTACCGTTGAGAGCGTGGTCGCTGTATAGGCGCGCAGGTTCAGCCTGTCGCAGATCACCCGTTTCAGCACATCCTGTTGCATATTCGTTCTCCGCGTGGGGGTTCCCGGCTTATTTTTCGCCCAGCCTGCGGCAGCCCTTGTAGGGGGAAGAGCAGGATGTGCCGCAATCTGAGGAGCCGGGAGCGCAGCAGGAGGTTATGATACCTTCCCATTTGCTTTCGCGGAGCGAGTAGCGGAGCTTTCCGTAAACGGAGCACTCATATACGGCCCGCACTTTTTCAGCGGTCCGGATCCCGTTGCCGGCCGGTGACTCCCTGAATTCGTCGATCACGAAGACCGTACTCATGACGCAGGTTATGGAGGTCCCGAACGTTTCAGAAGGGAACCGGCTCACGAGAGAGAATTTTTCAATCGTTATATTGTTCTTCCTGAGGCCGTATTCTGCTTCGAGGGCTTTCCTCAGTACAGGCAGTGCTTCTGAATCTGATATCGGCGGGATGGTGCTTTCCTGTGTCATGGTTCTGCACATGGTACCGATATGGCAATCGGCAACATCCTTGCCCCGGTAAACGCAGCCGGCTGTTACGAACGTCCATGTCCCTTTTTCCTGCGCTATGGTCGATCTCATGAGGCATTCGTAGAATGCTACGGTATTCTGTATATCATTTTTTGACACAACCATGACCCTGGCGGTCACCTGGTATGTAGGCACGCAGAGCTTCCAGGAGCCTTTTTTCCCGAGGAGCGTGACCTCCTGTACCGTCACGCCATACTGGGACCCGGCCCCATCAGCTATGAGCTTTTTGGCGGTATCGTCATCCAAAGGGGGGAGCTTGGCAGTCGGTTTGCCGGCAGGCGCCGAGCTCTTCAGGGCTATGTCCTGGAATACCCACTCTGTTTCGAGGCGATAATAGCGCGCTTCATAAATATTTTTCATGATAAGGCCGCAATCGGTCAGGCGGCCTGAGACACCTACGGTATGAAACTGGACAGGAACGCTATTGTCACCCCGTTTTTCGACAGCATTCCGGGCAATGCCGATATAATATGTTTTTAATGTCTTCAGCCCGGAAGGCGAGCTGTATGCTGATGCGAAATCACTCAGAACACGTTTACCCGGTACCGGGGCAGGGCCCTGCACGGTTTTGCCCGTGGCAGCGGTTTTTTGCTTTCGGGGGGCGGCTTCGGGCGATGACGACACGCCGGCCATCATGATTGCCATAATTATAACGGTGAGGATATTGTTTGGTTTCAGCATCGGGTATCTCCCCCTTTTATTTTGAGGCCGGCAGGGGCTCAGGCAATCATGACTGCCGGGATGTCCTCGATCAGATAATCGATATGCCCAATATTGAACGAGCTCTGGAGAAAAGCAATATTTTCCCTGTTGGCGCCAAGATATTCCTCCATGAAGCGTTCCGGGATGCGGATGCTGACCCGATCGGCCCCCGGCAGCCCGTTACCGATATGGCGCTCCATGCAGGCGGTCATTTCATCCCTGCGGACCCTGGTCTTCACAAGATACCCGAATGACGGGTGGTACGGGCCGGCAACGATATTCGGTATCTCTCCGGGCGCAAAGGGATGGATACCCATCCTGATCACGGGTATAAGTAATGAATTGAAAAGAAGAAACATATCCTTGCACAGCTCAATCGCCTCTTCAATGGACAACGGCGAGTAGCGTCCGCTGCGGTAGAGCTCTTCGAGCCCGGTACCCTTGAGAACGACAGCTGGATATAACCGCACTGCTGTCGGGTTGAGCGATGCCGCTTCCGAGGCCGAACGGAGCGATGATTCCCGGTTATCACCGACGAGACCCGGCATGAGCTGTATCACAAAATCGAACCCGTGCATTTTCAGGTATCGGACCGCTTTGTATACGTCATCTGCCGAATGCCCCCTCCCTGAAGCTTCGAGAACGCTGTCATCGAACGACTGGACCCCCAATTCGACCGTGGATACCTCGTATTTTTTAAGGAGCTCGAGTGCCCTGTCGTCTATGTAATCGGGCCTGGTGGAAAGACGGATGCCCTGAATCGTGTTATTCTCCAGGTGACGATGAGCCGCCCTGAGGAACGTTTCCTGGGTTTCCCGCTTTATTCCGGTAAAACTCCCCCCGAAGAAGGCAAGTTCTATGCGGCGCACGCTTTTTTTAATATGGGGTAGATAGTTCTCGATCATGGTGTCTATAAGCTCCGGCCCGGGGACCTGCTTGGTTGAAGTGGATTTCTTCTGGTCGCAAAATACGCAGCGGTGGGGACACCCCAGGTTTGGCAGGAAAATCGGGATAGTTATCTGTTGCTTGGGCATCGGTATCGTTACCTGTGATATTGGACCTGGGTAAAGTTGACGTCTGCTCAACACGTGGTTGTTTTTTTAAAAATTCAAGGATTTTTCACCTGGTTACAATTAAAAAATCCACTCATTATACGGGTTAAAATAAAAAATTCGCAGTGGGGAGCCGTTTATTTCATTGACAATACACGGGGTTGAAAATGTAATGCCTGTCGGATTAAGAAATCCCGGCCTTACCGAGAGGGGAAAGAGGAAAATCGTTTATGCCGACTTACGAATATGAATGCCTTGAGTGCAAACACAGGTTCGACGTGTTTCAGTCGATGAATGACGACCCGGTTGCGACATGCGTGAAGTGCGGTGGCAGAGTAAGAAAACTTTTCTCTTCTGCCGGGATCATCTTCAAGGGATCGGGCTTTCACATAAACGATTACAAGAGCAACGGTGCAGGCAAGAGCTCCCCGGTAAAAAAGGGCGGCGATTCCGAAAGCGCACCAAAGGCCGTCGCGGATTCCTGCTCATCGGCAAACTGTTCAGGAGGGTCAACGGAGCAGGGATAGGCTGAAATCTTTCATCAATCTCCCACTATTAATTTATTCCGTGATGGAGCTCCTTTTTGAGGAGCTTTTTCGCGTCCGGACCTCATTTTTTCAGCTTGCCCTTTCTCATCATCTGGGCCTTTTTCTGCGTGTACAGGCTCATCAGGTATTTTTCTACCGTGAGTATCGCTGGACCCAGGAGCTTCTCGTCCTTTAATTTTTCTCCATACAGCGAATCAGTGAATTCCCGTATGGTTTCGGGGGACTGGGCCACCTCCGGGCTGACCATCAGGTACTCAATGTCCGGTAACAGGTACTGCTGGCTGCGGTTGGGATAGAGAACCCGGCGGGCGTTATATATCGGGATAACTATTTTCAGGTTGAGCTTTCTCGTGTCGTTGATGATGGCCTCGATCTCGGGTTCGTTAGCCGGTAAAAGGTCTATATAATTCGACAATGGGACGATCTTGCCGGTGTGATTCTTGATTTTATAGATGATGTTTTTAGCCTCGCCGGAGACCGATGGCCGGTAAATGCCGGATTCGTCGTCGGACTCGCGGGCTGCTGACCCGGCGGCGGCTTCCTCCTTGCCGGATACGAACAGTGACCTGAAAAAATCTGATATTGCCTCCATGAATGAGCGCTTTCTTCTGGTAGAGCGGTCATCCCGCTCGACGGCCGTTTCCATGGCAAGCCGGTTCTGGTAATTCTCGTATTCCTGTATTATGGTCCTGAGCTTCTGCGCGCCATCCTCCCGTTCGATGATCGGCTTGAGCCTGTCAGGGGATTCAAGGAGGTTCTTCGCCGCATTGCAGAGCAGGGTCGTTTCGTCGAATATGCGCTCCTTCTCGGAATGGCTCAGGGTTGCCAGGAAGTCGGGTTTGTTTAAGATCATGTCATGGAGCTCGGTCAGACGGGGCAGGAGAAACGCGCCATCGATGAGATAGGTTATTCCGTCTTCATCCCTGAAGAGGATGATTTTAAACCGGGCGCCGTTATCCGCCACCCACCGGGAGACCTGCTCTTCAGAGATTTCGTGCACTACCGAAGAGAGTGCGGAGACCGGGCAGATGCGGCTTTCGCGCACGTATGCGGCGATGTCGCCGCTGGCGGTTATCATCGGGTCAATAAGCGTCTCGACCTTGAGAACGCAGGCACGGAGTGAATTGAAATTCTTAACTTCTGTCAGCTCCGCGTCTGACAGGGAGAGATAAATGTCTTGCAGGAGAATGTTAAGGAGGTAATCGAGCTTGGTGTCCTGGTAATCGCTGAAGTCCGTGTTCAGGATCCCGAAATTCTTGAGTCGCCTGAGTATCGGGACGGAATGGTTGACAATAACCTTGTTGATCTTGTCGAGAGACAGCATCTTGAGCACGGACTCGTAGTTGGTCCGGTGAAAGCAGTAATCCTCGGCGGTCTCGTTTCCCTGACGGTCCATGGTGAAGTTTTTGTAGGTGAAAACGCTCTTGCCGAGTTCGAGCTTAATGACCTGAGACAGGAGGGCCCGCTCCTTGGTTTTCTTTAATAACTTGGTGAGGTTGAAAAGCCGGAACTGGCTGATCAGGTTCAGAAAATTCCCCGAGGAAACCATGTTGCGCTCCGCCTGCAGCCGGTTGAAATCGTCGTTGTTGAGGAGTACGGAATATTCCCGGTTCTCGTTGATCGAAAGCTTTTTCGTCTCGGGATCGACCGTGAATGTGAAAGTAATGATGGACCGGACAATGTCAGGATAATTCTTGGTGAGGATGTCCAGCAGGTTGGTAATGATCTTGTTTCGGGCGATTGTGAATGGTATCTTGATGTTCCGGGAGGTTTTCAGATCGTCAATGAGTGCCAGGTGGCCAATGCCGTTATTCAGGACGTTAGTCTGGTAGTTCATTATCTCGTTGAGGACTTCATATATGTGCGGTTCGCGTGCAACGTGGGCATGGAGAAACTGGAACCGCCTGTCCTGGATGTTTTCTTTTGCCATAGCCTTCTACCCGTTAGACTGGAGCGACAATACTAACATTACTATAGAAGAGAAACGTGAATTGATTTTGTCAATACATTTACTTCGTCGTTTCGCCGTGAATCATGGGCACAAAACGTACGTACGTGACTGTTCGCCTAGTGAGCCTGCCGCCCAGCTTCGTTATTATAACCAGCTCCTGCGCGTATTTGCCTTCGGGGGCGACGAGGATCCCTCCGTCGGCAAGCTGGCCTAACAGGGCCGCGGGGATCTTCGGCGGCGCGGCGGTAAGTATGATGACATCGAACGGGGCCTCCTCGGGCCAGCCGGCATACCCGTCGCCGATCCTGACCTCGACATTCCGAAAACCGAGCTCGGCGAGAGTGCGGCGAGCGTTTTTCCCGAGGGGCTCCACGATCTCGATGCTGTAGACCGATTTCGCCAGGAGCGACAGGATGGCCGCCTGGTATCCTGACCCGGTACCGATCTCAAGGACTTTCTCGCTCCCGTCAAGGTCGCATAGCTCCGTCATGAGAGCAACGATGTACGGCTGCGATATAGTCTGGCCATGACCGATAGGCAGGGGATGGTCCTCGTAGGCGCTCGCCACCTGTTGCCCGGGGACAAATCTGTGCCGCTCGACCCTGCGCATGGCTGCGAGCACACGCTCGTCGCTGACGCCGCGGGCCTCGATCTGGTTTCTGACCATGAGATCGCGAAGTTGTTCCATTGACGTTTCTCCTTTAATGCCGCAGGAAACCGGGATCAGCGTTATGACCATTACCACACATGCAATTTTCGATGAAACGGCAATCATCCGATGACTCCTGTATCAGCGGCCGCCGGAAAATAAAATTATTATTGAAATATTATTAACTTGCTGAATATTCGTGCATCATATCGTAAAGAATGCATGATTGCGCCGGCGCAGGTTCCGAGTTTCATGCTTAACCTTTACGCGGCCCCGAACCGGACGGCCAGGGCTCTCTTTTTATAAAATGTAGTACAGTTGGCCATTAATTTCAAGAATTTTATTGAGGCATCCGAATCTTTCTAAAACGGAGCAATATTGTGGCAAAACAAGTTGCGAAAAGCACTGCTAAGAAAAAAGCCAAATCCACGGCTCATAAAAAGCCGGCAGCCGCCAAATCGCAAAAGACCGCCGCGGCGGCCCGGCCCCCGGACAGAGGGAAAAACCCCGCGTACGTGCTTATCATAATGGGGCTGTTAACCGCCCTGGCGCTCCTGTTCGGTAAGTTCTATTCACCGCAGCGTCCCGTTGTGGAAAAGTCTTCCGTGGAAAAGCATGTTTCGGAGAAAAAAGAGGATAAGCGGGAAAAGGATAAGCCAACCAGGGAGGGAGGGGATCGCGAAAGCAAATCTGCCCGCGAGGTGAAAACCGTCAACCAGACCCAAACAAATGAAGTGCCCGAGAAAAAGGAAGCCGAGAGCGTCAAGATCTACTTCGTTGCACTTAACGAAAAAACCGACAAGATGTATCTTGCAGCGGTTAGCCGGAAGGTCGGCAAGCAGCCCCTTCTTGAGAACACGCTCCGGGAGTTGGTCAAGGGTCCTACTGCGGCCGAAAAAAGAAAAGGCCTCCTGACGGCGATCCCGCCGGAACTGAGAATCAACAGTGTGAAAATACGGAACAAAACCGCAGAGATTGATTTCAACAGTGCGATAGAATACGGCGCCGCGGGGAGTATCCTGCTGAACCGGCTGGACCAGATAGTGTACACGGCGACGCAATTCAGCGGCGTCGGGAGCGTTATCATAAAAATCAACGGGAAGGCAAGGCAGACGCTTGGTGCTGACGGACTCTCCATATCCGGGCCGCTCCACCGGAGACAGTAGTGGAAATCCTCGAGATAGAAATCAAGTCATACTGTGACGATCACGCACCCGTGGTCGAGAAACTCAAAGCCATGGGTGCGCGCCCGGCAGGAAGCGAAAAGGAGCTGGACCTCTACCTGAATCACCCGGGCCGCGACTTCAAGGACACTGATGAGGCGCTCCGCCTCAGGCGGACCGGCGGGAGGGTCATCATGACGTACAAGGGACCTAAAATCGGGACCGCAGCGAAGACGCGGCTGGAAGAGGAGGTGGCGGTGTCGGACTTTGAAAAGGCCCTCGCCATACTGAAAAACCTCGGCTTTGTCGAATTCGGATCGGTTACCAAGATGCGGGACGTGTACCGCCTTGGAGAAATGGAGGTCTGCCTGGATACGGTTGAAGGTGTCGGCCGTTTTGTCGAGATCGAGATGAAGGGCTCGGAGCGGGAGCGGATAGAGCAGGAGCTGTTCCGGGTCGCCGGCAGGCTGGGCCTCGAGCGCTTCGAGCGTCGTTCGTATCTTGAGCTGAAATACGGAAATCCCGGGACCGGGAAGAATGCACGGGAATGAGGTTTGCGATGAACACCGGGAAAAAGACCAGGGACACGAAGAACGCCGCGAAGCATCTGGCCGAGCTCGAGAAAAAAAACAGGCAGCTCACGACGCTTATTGAGATTAACACCTATATAGCCAACTCGCTTGAGAAGGACGAGGTATTAAAAAGGATCCTGAACCAGACCAAGGTCCTTCTCAACTGCGACAGGAGCTCGATCCTCCTGGTCGACCGGGCCCTGAACCGTCTCAACTTCGCGATCCTGAGCAGGGACGAGGAGGGCGAGATACTGAAGGATACGAGTCTCAGGATGGGAGAGGGGATAGCCGGCACCGTGTGGCAGAACGGGATACCCATCCTTATCAATGATGCACAAAACGATCCGCGCTTTTCGGACAGGGCCGACAAGAAGGCCATGACTACAACCCGCTCCATCATTGCCGTACCCCTTACGGTGAACGGTGAGATCATCGGGGTCATCGAGGCCATCAACAAGAGCACGGGCGGATTCTCCGACTTTGACCTTCAGGTGCTCCAGTTCGTATCGACGCAGTCGGCGATAGCGATCAACAACGCCGATCTGTACAATATGGCAATCAGGGACGGGATGACACGTCTGTACATCAACAAGTATTTCCGTGAGCGTCTCCAGGAGGAATGGAACCGATCGGTCCGCATGAAGCGAAACCTGGCGGTCGTCATTTTCGACATTGATTATTTCAAGAGCATTAACGACACCTACGGGCACCAGGCCGGTGATCGTGTCATCAAGGAGCTTGCACGCGTGTTGCAGTCGAACTGCCGGTCCATCGACATCCCCTGCCGTTACGGAGGGGAAGAATTCACCGTGATCCTCCCGGAAACCGGTAAGGAAGAAGCTGTGATCTTTGCCGAGCGGATCAGGGGGATAGCCGAGGGCCTCCGCATCGAGTACGAGGAGAGCACGATACGCCTCAGTGTTTCAGGAGGGATAGCCTCGCTGCCGGAGCTGCAGCCGAAGGACTCGAACGAGTTGATGGAGATGGCGGACCTTGCCCTGTATCACGCGAAAAAAAGCGGCAGGAACAGCGTGGCTTATTACGACCCCGCGATCACTAAAAACGGCGTTGCGCTTATCTGAGGCGGAACCCTTTCGTCGCAAGCCCGTCCACGGTCTGCTTCTGGAGCTTCTCGACCTCCTCGGGCGCGAGGGTCCGGTCCTTCGACGCGAACACGACTTTCACGGAAACCGACTTTTTATCCTCAGGGATCGGGCTCCCGGCATACGTTGAAACGACCGATACGCTCTGCACGAGATCCTTGCCGCTTTCCCGTATGATGTCGCAGATTTCCTTTGCGTATACCTGTCGGTCAGCAAGCACGCTGACCTCGAAAGGAACGTCCGGGTACTTCTGGAGCTCGGTGAACACCGTGTCCTGGCGGCGGGAGCCGTACAGGAGGTCTATGTCGATGTCAAAAAGCGCAGCCGCACCGGAGAGGTCGAATGCCGCGATAGTCTCCGGATGAAGCTCGAACACGAGCCCGGCGGCCTGTCTGCCGACTATGAGTTTCATGGCCCTTCCCGGGTGTGCGTAGGGCGGAAGGTCCCTGCTTTCCGGAACAAGGTCCCAGTCCGCTATCAACAGCTTGCGCATGAGGCCGCTTGCGATCTGTTTTGCGGCGTAAAAGAGCGGGTCGCCCGGTTTCTTGCGGTAGACGGCGCCGGTAACCATTGTCCTCTCCGTGGCAAGCTCGGCCGATGAGCGCTCCTTCTTCAGATAGACCCTGCCGAGCTCGAAAATCGAAAATTCTTCGTGGAAACGGCTGTTGTACTTGATAACGTTCACTATGGATGGCACCAGGCTTCTCCTGAGGCGATCCTGCTCGCTGGAGAGGGGGTTGCTCAGCCGGAGCTCCCGGTCCTCGTTGACCCCGAGCTTTGTGAGCGTGTCCTCGCCGATGAAGGAATAACCGCTCACCTCGATCATGTTGAGGTTGCCGGAAAGCACGGTCTTGACCCTGCGCTCGAAAAGACGGAATAGGTTCTTCTCCGGCGGCGCACACGGGACGGCGGGCGCGTTCGGGGTAATGTTGTCATATCCGTAAATGCGGCCGACTTCCTCCACGATGTCTTCCGGTATGGAGATGTCTTTCGTCGCGCGATAGCTCGGCACTTCTATGGAGAGAGCACCGCCTTCAGGCGTCAGCTTGAAGTCAAGGGATGTGAGTATCGAGGTTATCCTCCCGTCGTCGACATTTTCGCCCAGGCGGGTGCGGATGAAATCGGTCGTTGTTTTGATAACAATCGGTTTCTGCTTTACCGGGTAGGCGTCGATTATCGTTGAAGCAGCTTCTGCGCCGGGGAGCACCTGCTTGATGAGATCGTAACAGCGCAGGAGCGCCGGGACGGTCACTTCGGGAGAAAGGGACTTCTCGAAGCGGATGGCCGCCTCGGTCCGGTGCGCGTAGCGGTTCGCGGTCTTGCGGATATTGACCGGGTTGAAACTCGCGGCCTCAAGCACAATCTCGGTGGTGCCGTCCTCGATCTCGCTGTTGCCGCCTCCCATGACTCCGGCCAGCGCGACCGGGCCCCGGGCGTCGGCAATGACGATATCCTCGGGCAGGAGCTCGAAGACGGAGCCGTCCAGGGTCGTAAGGGGCTCCTTGTTTTTAGCCAGGCGGACGATGATTTCCTGCCCGTTCAGTTTTTTCCGGTCAAAGGCGTGCATCGGCTCGCCGATCTCGGCCATGACGTAGTTGGTGATGTCGACGATGTTGTTGATCGGGCGCATGCCGATCGATTCGATCATCGCCTTCAGCCAGTCGGGCGATTCTTCAATGCGTATGCCGGTCACGACAAGGCCGCTGTAACGCGGGGACGCCTCCGGGTTCTCGATGCGCACGGTAAGCTTTTCACGGTCTTTGAAGGTTTTCATCAGGTCGTAGTTTACGATGCTCTTAAAGGGGCGTCCGTACAGGGCGCCGATCTCACGGGCAAAGCCCACGTGGCTCCAGAGGTCAGGCCGGTGTGTGATCGACTTGTTGTCGATCTCGAACCTGACGTCCGCCCGGTGCGGGTAAAGCTCGCTCAGCGGGGCGCCGATTTTCGTGCCGGCGGGAAGCACCATGATGCCGCTGTGATCATCGGACAGGCCGAGCTCGCGCTCAGAGCAGAGCATGCCCTCGGACTCTTCGCCGCGGATCCTGGCTTTCTTGATTACCATATCCTCGCCGAAACGGGTCCCGACCGTTGCAAGCGGCACAATGTCGCCTTTCCGGTGGTTCGGCGCGCCGCAGACAACGCGGATCTTCCTCGTGCCGAGGTCGCAATCGACCAGTGTAAGCTTGTCCGCGTTCGGGTGCGGTTTTACGTCCAGTATCTGCGCGGCGTATATGGTCGCGAAATGTGCGTTCATCCGCTCGATAGAGTCGATTTCCGCGGTCGACATGGTGAGGCGCAGCGCCATCTCCTCGGGATCGATGCCGGTGGTGTCAACCATCTGTGAAAGTATGTTAAGTGAAAGCCACATATGATAGCTCCAGAATCAGAATTGCTGCAAGAAGCGGATGTCGCCGCTCAGGAAATGCCGAATGTCATTTATGCCGTATTTCATCATTATGAGACGGTTGAGGCCCAGGCCGAAGGCGAACCCGGACCACTCGGCCGGGTCAATGCCGCCCATGCGCAGCACATTGGGATGGACCAGCCCGCAGGGAAGGAGCTCAACCCAGCCGGATTGCTTGCACACGCTGCATCCCCCGCCGTCGCAGATGAGGCAATGTATGTCAAGCTCGAAGCCCGGTTCGACGAAGGGGAAGTAGCCGGGGCGCAGGCGCACGGTTACTTCGCGGTGAAAGATCTCTTTTAAAAGCCGTTTCATGACGTAGATGAGATGGGCCACGGTGATGTTCCTGTCGACCATCATGCCCTCGACCTGGTAAAAGGTGTTATCGTGGGAAGCGTCGGTGCTTTCGTACCTGAACACGCGACCCGGCCCGACGACCCGGAAGGGTGGCTTCACCTTTTCCATGGCCCGGATCTGTATTGCGGAGGTATGCGTCCGCAACAGGTTGCCGTCCTCGGTCCAGAACGTGTCCTGCATGTCCCGGGCGGGGTGGTGCTTCGGAATGTTCAGGGCCTCGAAATTGTAGTAATCGGTCTCGGCCTCGGGCCCGTTGTGAATCTCGAAGCCCATGGAGGTGAAGATGTCTTCTATTTCATACTGGATCTGCGATATCGGGTGAAGACGGCCCAGGCGCTCGCGGTCCGTGGCGGTCGGCGTATCCAGCGTTACGTCGATCCACTGGGTGCTGGCAAGGTTCTTCACGCCGCTCGACGCGAGTTCGACTTTTTTTGAGTCAAGAGCGGCCTCGATCTCTACCTTGAATTCGTTGGAAAGCTTGCCCATGGCTGCCCGCTGGTCGGGCTGGAGGGTTCCAAGCGACCTGAGGATGAGGGTCAGCGCCCCCTTCCTGCCGAGGTATTTGACGCGCAGCTCCTCGACGGCGTCAACCGTGCCCGCGCCGCTGATGGCTGAGAGGGCTTCCGCCCTGAGTGTGGTTAATTGCTGTTCCATGGTCGGTGTCTTCCCGGCCGTTTCGCCTCAGGCGGGTGATGTCGGCGTCATGTGAGAAGTTACGTCGGTGTCACCGGCAGGGCGGGACGGCGTACTAAATGAATAATAATAAGAACCAATAGGTTGAAAGGGGGCTAAAAGTCAAGAAGAATGTGATTACTTGTTAGTCAAATCGATGGCAATCTTGGCGGCGCCGAATGCCGGTACCTTGCTCGGCTCCTGCACGGGCAGAAGCTGAAAATGCCCTTTGAAGCCCTTGAGAGCGCGCTCATTCACGACCTGCTTGACAACCGGTAGTATGAATTTATGCGCCCTCGAGACGCCACCGCCGACCAGGATTGCTTCAGGGTTGAAAATGTTCACGAGATTGGCAATGCCGACGCCGACGAATTCCGCGTATTCTTCGAGTATGATAAGCGCCGCCGCGTCCTTGTTCATGGCCTCCTCGAATATGAGGAGAGGGGTGAGGGGTTCCTGCTTCGTGCGTGCCAGTATGGCGGAGCCCTTATGTTTTTTCAGGTGGGTTCCGGCGTTATCTACCATGGCCGTGCCGGACGCATACCGCTCCCAGCAACCGCGGTTCCCGCAGGGGCATGCCCGCCCGTTGAACTCGATGGACATGTGCCCGACTTCCATCGCATTACCGGACTGTCCCGGGTATATCTTGTTGTCTATGACAGCTCCGCCGCCGATGCCGGTCCCCAGCGTGACCATGATCCAGTTGCGGAACCTGCTGACGTTCTCTTTCCACCAGGCGCCTGCGAGCGCGACAGTGGCGTCGTTTTCAAGGTAGACCCTGGCGCCGGTCAGGCTTTCGATGTTCTTGACTATCGGATGATTGTTGAATGACGGTATGTTTGGCGCTTTGAGGATGGTGCCCTTTTCCTTGTCGATGGGCCCCGGGGATCCTATGCCGATTGCTTTGATGTCAATTTTCGATACCGTAGCAGAGGTTGCAAGCGTCTCAATGAGCCTGCCTATGCCCTCGTCGATATCTTTAGCGGTTTTTGGCGTCTCTATCTCTTTGAAGCTGAGCTCGTTTCCCGAGTGATCAGTCAGCACTCCCTTTATTCTGGTTCCGCCAATGTCAATGCCTGCAAACATCATTTCCTCTCTCTGTACTGCCGGGTGCCAGGGCTCCCGGGTGTCAGAATAATATGCGATTCTTGCATCGCCGATCATGATCAAGTAACGAACAGCACTATTAACAAAAAAATTTATCCTGAATTAGTAAAGTATTTTTTCAGGATCTGCTAGTTTTTAAGTCTCCATGCTTCAGGTCGGATTATCGGCGGTGCCTGATAAGTGTCCGGCCCGGAGTTGCGTTATGAAAGTGAGTATACTTCATGGAACTTGTCGGCCAGGTAACGCATAAATGGCCCGACCTGTATTCCGCCGCCGGTTATGTTTTTAACCAGCTCGGCTGATGTATAACGGGATCCGTGGCGGTGCACGTTCTCCCGAAGCCATTCGAGGAGCGCGATGAAATTGCCCTTTTTGATGTCTCCGGGGATCGATGGGCACGCATCAATGGCGGCCCGGTAGAGCTGCGCTGAGAGCAGGTTCCCTATCGTATAGGTCGGGAAATAGCCAAACGAGCCGTGCGCCCAGTGAATGTCCTGGAGGCAGCCGAGCGCATCGTTTGGCGGGACTATGCCGAGATAGTCTTGGTACGTTTCGTTCCACAGGGAGGGGATCTGCTTCACGGATAACGATCCGCCGATCAGCTCCTTCTCTATCTCGAACCTGATGAAGATATGGAGGTTATAGGTCAGCTCGTCCGACTCGACGCGGATAAACCCGGGACGCGAGGTGTTAACAGCGGCGTAGAATTGCTGAAGGCCCACGTCGTCGAGCTGTCCATGAAAATGCTCTTTCAGAATCGGCAGGTAGTGTTTCCAGAACCCGCGGCTCCTGCCGACGATGTTTTCCCAGAGACGTGATTGGGACTCGTGCACGCCGAGTGATATGGGCTGGCACAGCGGCGTTTCAAGCAGGTCCAGCGGGAGCCCCATGTCGTAGAGCGCGTGACCGGCCTCGTGGATGGTGCTGAAAAGGGCGGAGAGGAGGTCGTCTTCCGAATAGCGCGTGGTGATCCTGACATCATAGGGGGTGAAGGATGTGGTAAATGGATGGGCCGAACGGTCCTGGCGGCCGCGGTTGAAATCGAACTTCATGTCACCCAGCACCCTGAGGCCGAAGGCCTCCTGTCTTCCGGTATCGTAAGTGCGGGTGAGGAAGGCGGTATCGGCCGGAGATTTCCTGGCGGTGATCTCTTTTACGAGGGGGATCAGGCCCGTTTTCAGCTCTCCGAAAAGCCGCTCGACCTCTGCCGTTGTCAGGTCCGGCTCGTAAAGGTCCAGCAGGGCGTCATAACGGTGGCCCGTGCTCCCCAGGAGGTCTGCCATGTCCCTGCTGATAGCGACAAGCTCGGACAGGACCGGCGCGAACGCAGGGAAGCTCGCTTCCTCGCGGGCCCTGATCCAGATCGAGTTTGCCTGCGCCGTGGTGCGGGCGAGCCGTGTCACCAGCTCTTCCGGCAGCTTTTTTTTCTGGTCATAGGCCCTTCGCGCGGCCCTGACCAGGCTCGCCTCGATCGAAAAATAATCTGAGCCGCGGGTCTCGGCCTCCGCGTCCTCGATCAGGCGGCCAGTCTCATCCGAGATAAGCCAGCGGTGCGACAGCTCCGACAGGAGAGCCAGCTGTTCTGCCCGGGGCTTGACGCCTTCTACCGGCATGTACGTTTCCATGTCCCAGCTCAAAACGGCAATGGTCTGCTCTATCCTGCTGATACGCGCCCACGCATTATTCAATTTTTCAATCGCCGGTGACATGGCTGGCCTTCCTTTTATAATGTACCTGCACATGATTGATCATCCGGGCAAAAAATCAAGCAACAAAACTGACGTATTCAGCCGAAGACAGACGTGCCAGGAGTGAAAAAATTCAGCGTAGGCGGAATGCGCCTTTTATTTGCTTGATTTGGTACCGTGAAATCCGTTTACTGTCTACCATGAAAAAAATAGATTTGCATACCCACACAACTGCATCTGACGGAATTTATCCGCCCCGGGAGCTTATCGATCTTGCCATGCGGGGCGGCCTCGTCGCCATGGCGATTACGGATCATGACACGGTGGACGGCCTCCCGGAGGCCATGGAGTACGCCGCTTCCGTCGGGTTCAGGCTCTACCCGGGCGTTGAATTCAGCATAGATTACGATGCAGGCTCATTTCACCTGCTGGGGCTCAATATCGATTACCGCAACCGTCGTCTTGTCAAAACCCTGCGGGAGCTTGCCGAGCACCGCGAAAGTCGTTCGTACCGCATCATTGAAGACCTGAAAAAGCACGGCATAGATATCCCGATCGAAGAAGTGGTCAGGGCAGCGGGCGGCGGTTCCATGGGACGGCCCCATGTGGCCCGGGTCATGGTTAACCATGGGTATGCCTCCAATATAAAAGAAATTTTCCAGAAGTACCTGGTTAAGGGAAAGCCCGGATACGTTAAGAAAGTCAGGATCCGGTTCGAGGATGCGATCGGGCTGGTTCGCGAATGCGGCGGTATTGCAGTGGTGGCCCATCCGATCTCCCTTGAATGCAGGGACATGGAAGAATTCGAGACGCGTTTAATGGAGTTCGTCGGCGCCGGGGTCGAGGGGCTCGAGGCCTTTGCTTCAATGCACACGGTGGAGCAGGCGGCTCTCTACGAGGAGATTGCCCGCAGAAACGGCCTCCTGGTAACGGGCGGCAGCGATTTTCATGGTGACAAGGACGAGACGATCGGTTATTACCGTAAAGACAGGCCTATTCCAATAGAACTGCAAAATTCACTGGATTCATTGATCAGGCAGAAAGCAGGGCAGGGCGCCGGTACGCCCTGAAGGCTTACAGCAGAATCAGAAACCTGCCGCAGTGGGTGCACAGAGAGATCCCCTTGCGTTCCTTGATCTGTTCGACGTAGAATGGCGGTATCTCCATGTGGCATCCCGAACAGCTGTTTTTTTCGACTATGGAGAAGGGATTGTCGCGCTTTTTCCGCATGCGCTCGTAGTAGGTCAGCGAGCGGTTATCGATCAGCTTTTTCATTGAATCGATTTTCTTCTCGAGCGATTCTGACTTGTTCCCCTCGTCGAGCATCTTGTAAAGGCTGTCGAGGCGGATGAGGAGGTCGAGATCGGACGAAGGCACGCCGGACAGGTTCTCGGGTTTACCGGGGGCCGGCCTGTCCTTTACCGATATGGACTCGTAGTAGGCCCTGGCCTCTTTTTTCAGAAGGGCGAATATCTTCGCAGGGGTAGGCTCGGCATCGAGCAGCTTTTTTTTCTGCTTGTTGGAAAAGAGCCGGGCCATCATGCCGATGAGATACAGGTACTTGGTGCTCATCTCGGTGGGGAATATGCTCAGGAGTACGTACTTCACCGGCTTTTCATCGATCGACTGGTAATCGATCGGTTTATCCAGCACCCCGAAAATCGAGACGAGGTCGGAGACGGATTCGGTCCGTGCATGGGGAATGGCAAAACTGTTCCCTATGCCTGTGTTTTCAAGGGATTCCCGGTGTATAACCTGCGCGTAATAACGTTCTTTGTTGTTGATGTAATCAAGGTCCTGGAGCTTATCGACAAGCTCCTTGATGACGAGTTGTTTTTCAGTTGATTTTATTTTAACAATCTGGTTTCTCTGAAAAAACTCTTCCAAGTCCATGGTGCCTTCCAAGCGAGTGGAGTGGTTTTATCATGAAAGGTAGATAGAATTCGGGGCGAGAGGATTTGAACCTCCGACCCCTTGACCCCCAGTCAAGTGCGCTAACCGGGCTGCGCCACGCCCCGAGTTACTAATCTATAACAACTTTTACAGAATAGGGTGGAAGTGTAAAGTAAATTTCTCAATTTCTTGCAATAAAACGCACTGTCCCGGGCCGCCCCGCGAGTCATGGAAATGAAAGTGCAAGGGGGACAGTATGATTGAATAATAATCCACGGATGAACACGAATACTGTTGAATTGCTTTATATATCTTGCTGAGGTCACAAGGTACATGGAGAAAAATTATTGAATACGCGCGCACATGCATTACTCAGTGCATCATTAGTGTCCATAAGCGGAACCTCTATACTCCTCGGTGTTATACCGGAGAATGGAGGGATAAAGATAAAATTCCATTATTGTGAAGAATTTATCCTTGATAAAATTCATCCGGACAATAAATGCTGTTTATCCTGACAACCGGAAAGGACGCCATTTACAAATGCTGAAACTGCCTGGCACAATAAACGTTATATCTATCGTCCTGATTCTCGCAGCAGCCGCTCAATGCGCATCCTGCTCTGCCGGGTTCGACAACTCGCGCATCCGCAGCCTTGACATCGAGGCCCGGCGTTACTTTGATGAAGGAGTCCGCCTCTCCGGGGAGAACAGGACAGATGAAGCGATCCAATCCTATACACGATCTATTGAAATTAATCCCGGCGCGGCTGCATACACCAACCGGGCGTCCGAGTATAACCGGAAAGAGCGCTTCGACGAAGCGATTGCGGACGCTAACCGCGCGATTATGATGAACGATAGATACGCGGCGCCCTATTTCATACGGGGCAATTCATATTATCGGAAGGGAGACTATAACAGGGCCTTGAAAAATTATTCCCGGTCGATCATCCTTGACCCTGACCGGCCGGCGTATTATTTTAATCTCGCACAGACCTATACCCGCCTGGGGTTGGTGGACGAGGCGATCGATATGTACGGTAAGGCCGCAGAGAAAGACCCCGGATACATGGCCGCGCATTTTAACCGTGCATGCCTCTACGCCCAGAAGAAAGAGACGCAGAAGGCGCTCGAAAGCCTCAAGCGTGCCGAAGACGCCGGTTTATGCAATCCGGCGCTTTTAAAAGAGGAAAAGTCTTTCGATGCGATGCGGAATACGGCAGGTTTCGAATCGATCGTTGCCCGGCTCGAAAAAAGGTTCAGAAGCGGTCGGGGATGCGAGCGCCTGCCTGTAATAAAGTCCGAGCCGTGAAGGGTGGTCACCCGGCTTCACGCTTGCGGAAAAAATCAAAGATCTTCAGCGCTGTTTTGGCGCCGATTCCGGCGACGTCCTCCATTTCTTCTTTAGAAGCCCTGCTTATGGCATCAATCGATTTAAAACGATCGAGCAGCAGGCGTTTCGTTTTTTCTGAAAGCGGGATCTCGTCAAGCACCGATCGGGTGGTTTTTTTATCACGGAGCATCCGATGGTACGAGACAGCAAAGCGATGGGCCTCGTCCCGTATATTCTGGATCAGCTTGAGGCCCGGGGATGAGGAAGGCAGGCGGAGAGGCTCCTGCCCGGGATCGGTATACAGCTCCTCGAAGCGCTTGGCTATGGATATAATCTTCAGCGAGGGAGTGAAATTGCGCGCAGCTTCAAGGGCGCGGGTGAGCTGGGTCGGCCCCCCGTCTATAATCATGAGATCGGGCAGGTCCATCCTTTCGTTGACAAGATACTGGACGCGGCGGGCCACGGCCTCGTGGATCATGCCGGGGTCATCGGCCGACTCGTACCCGCGTATACGATATCGGCGGTATCCTTTTTTATCCGGTCTCCCGTCGCGGAACGATACCATCGAGGCAACGGAATCGGAGCCCTGAAGGTTCGATACGTCGAAACATTCCATACGGCGGGGCGGGGCGTCCAGCCCCAGGCGCTCCTGCAGCTCCTCCAATCCTTTTACGGTGTCCCTGAATTCCCGCTCGGCGTAGCGTTCGGCGGCGATCACGTCTATGTTCTTGTGGATGAGCATGATGATGCCGCGGTCATCGGACGTCTCCGGCGCGGAAATCGTCACGGGCCGCTTCGCGCGGCCGGTGAGAAAGTCCTGTATGATGGCCCGGTCGGGGACCTGCTGCTCGGTTATGATGCGGGCGGGGATATCGGCGGTCTCGTAGTAGCCGATGATGAACGACCTGACGATCTCATCCGGATCGGCATACTCGGCATTATCGTAAATAGAAATCTTCCTCCCGAGGAGAGCCCCGCTCCTGAACTCGAACAGGACGATGATACCCTCGTTTCCGAACTTAGAAACGCCGATGTAGTCCTGGTCCCTGCCGATCGGCACGTCGACCTTCTGGGTTTCCGAGATTTTCTGGATATCGAAGATCATGTCGCGAATTTCCGAGGCTTTTTCGTACTCCCGTGCTTCGGAAAAGCGCTTCATCATGCCTTGCAGGTCTTGTACGACCGGCTCGATCGATCCCTCCAGGAACCGCACCGCGTTGTCAATGATGGCGCGGTATTCTTCACGGGAAATGGTGCCAAGGCACACGCCGCTGCATTTGTTGATCTGGAAATTCATGCAGGGACGCTCGTTGCTTTTCAGGGGGAGGTCCCGCGTGCATATCTTCAGCTTGAAAATGTTGTTTATGAGCGCGACCGTTCCCCTGGCGGCGCGGGCGTCGGTATAGGGACCGAAATAACGCGTGCCGTTTTTTCTGATCGTACGCGTATAGATGACGCGCGGATACTCCTCGTCGAGGGTGACGGCTATGTAGGGGTACCGCTTGTCATCTTTCTTCTGGATGTTGAATTTCGGGCGATGCTTCTTGATGAGGCTGCTTTCCAGGATCAACGCCTCGATCTCCGAGTCGGTGACGATGAATTCCATATCGCGGATGATCTTCACCAGGACCCTGGTCTTGATGTCATGGTCCCTTTTCTGGAAATAGGAGGAGACCCTTTTTTTGAGTGAGCCGGCCTTGCCGATGTAGATGATCCCTCCAGCATCATCTTTCATGAGGTACACGCCCGGCTCGTCGGGCAGGCCGGAGAGGATCCGTTTGATATGGTCGTTCTCAGGCATCCGGGCCCATCAACCTCTTGATTTTTTCAATATACTGGGATGTAACATCGAATACCGGATTGAGACGCCGGGCCTCCTCGAACATGCGTATGGCTTTTTCGTAATCGCGCTTCTTTGCATGGGCCACTCCGAGGTTGAACCAGCTGCCGAAACCCTGCGGTTTTACGATGGTGAGCGTCCTGAATATGGCGATGGCGTCATCGAGCTCGTTGTTTTTCAGCAAGGCAACGGCTGCGGTGAACAGGGCGCTTGTCTCATCGGCAGGCGTCTCTGCACCGGACCCGGCATCCGGGGCGGCAGGGGCGGGTTTTTCCTCGGGCACGGTAACAGCTGCTGCTGCCGGCGCAGGGGCGGATTCCGGCCCGGCGACAGGCCTGGCGGAGAGGTCCTTCATCTCCTCGATGAGCGTGTTAAAGGACTGTGCGAGCTGGTCCAGGTCGTCGTCGCCGGTCTGTTTGAGCGAAACATTCAGGTCGCCGCCGGCCGCTTTTTCCATGAATTGCGACAGGTTGCCGAGCAGCAGGGAATAATTCTGTAAAAATATCAGTGTCAGAAGGATTACGGCCAGGACGAGAATGGCAGTGATAGCGATGATCGTTATTCTCGTGTCGCGCGTTTCTGCCGTATAATTCTCAAGCGTGTCCCTGGTGGTGGATGCTGACATCATGAGCTGCAGAACTGCCTTTTTATTTCCGAGAGCGCAGGGGTAATACACGTTCTGCCAGCAATACCCTCCCAGTGAATAGATCGCCGGGTCGACAGTGCCGTGCAGCAGGCCTTTTTTCAGATAGTTGGTCTCTTTCTCTTCCCGTACTACCGCAGAGCGTTCCAGCCCGGGCCTGAAATCATCATGGAAAAGGAGGGACTCGGCTAAACGGAAATAGTTCTCGTCAGACGTTTTTGTGAAGATAAAAGCTGCAACGAGTTTGCCGGTATTCCGGTTATAGGCCCTGAGCTCATTGGTAATGCCTGTTATCGTGGGATTTCCGGCTGATTGGACCCGTGAAACGATCAGCTCTGTCCGCTCCAGCATTATATCGCGCGAGTTGGACTCAAGGGTTTCCTTCAGGGTTGCAGCGTTCAGGTGCATTATTATATAGAAGGAGATCGCTACGGAAAGTATAAGGGAGGAATATATGACAGAGAGGGCGATGACAAATCGTCTCGAAATAACAGATTTTTTCCGCGGGTCAGAAAGGCCTGAAAGTATATTTCTGAAACGTTGAATGATATTCATGTAGTATTTGACCCTCCGGGTATTATGGCATACAGCGTATCGTGATTCCGGGACCTCCGGCCGATACATCGACAGGGACGTGATCCCGGACATGATTGTCAATAAAGCTGGTATCTATTTCAATAAATCAATGAAAAAACGAATCGGTTTAACGGGATAGATGGTAAAAGAAAAAATAATTGCAAAATGCAAGAAATATTCTTGCCAATTTTCAATATGCCGGGATGATATCATCATGAAGAAATCGCTATTGTCAGCAATGGATAAAAACCAGATTGAAGAGCTCCTCTACCATGCCCTGAGGACTATTTATCTTTTCGAGCGGACCGAGATCGAATTATTCGGCCTGGACTACCAGCAGATGTATCTTCTTAAATATCTCAAGCGATCCGATCCCCTTCGCGTGAGCGAAACAGCAGAAAAATTGAGAATCCAGGTATTTGCGGCGACACGCCTGATCGATCAGCTTGAAAAAAAGAAATTGATAACCAGAACCAGGGACGTGAAGGACAGGAGAAACATTTACATCCGCCTGTCAGCACAGGGGGAGGACATGGTCGCGCGGATCGAGGTGCACACCATAGAGATGATACTTGCCCGTTTGAGCGGGTATACTGACGAACAGCTCGGAATCATGCTGGATCTGATAAGGAATATTGATGTGATTCTTGGTGTCGCGAACGGGCTGCCCGGTTCGACCGTGGCGCGGTGATACCGGGAGCGGTTGCGGCAGGGTGCGGTTCCACACGGCATTTACTGCCGCGGTATTACCGGGAAGAATTATTGATCAAGGAGTTGAACATGACCAGTATCTACAAGGGATATATGGGTAAAATGCTGGATGTCAACCTGACTACAGGAAAGGTCGGTGAGTATCAGGTGAGCGATACCGATCGGGAGCTTTTCCTGGGAGGCCGTTACCTGAGCACGAAGATCCTGTGGGACGAGCTTAAGCCCGGGGTCGATCCGCTTTCTGACGAGAATATACTGGTCGTCATGACATCACCGCTGACCGGGACCGGCGGACCCTGTACCAGCAGGTACGACATCTCCGCAAAAAGCCCGCAGACCGGCGCGATCGGACATTCAAACAGCGGCGGAAATTTCGGCATGAATCTCAAGCGTGCCGGGTGGGACGGGATGGTCGTACGCGGGAAGGCGGACAGCCCCGTATATCTGGAAATCGAGGACGACACTGTATCAATAAAAAAGGCCGGAAAAATCTGGGGGATGGACACCCAGGAGGCGCAGAAAGCCATGCTGGGGACCGGGAAGGGCGGCTCCATGGCCATCGGCCCGGCCGGCGAAAACCTCGTCAAGTTTGCTGCGGTCGTTTCCCAGGAGCGCTGTCACGGACGGACCGGCATGGGCGCGGTGATGGGATCGAAGAACCTGAAGGGAATGATCGCGCGCGGGACGAAATCCGTTCCCATCAACGATCCGGAGAACTACAAGATAACTGTGAAAAAGTGGATAAAGCTCCTTCAGGGCCACCCTGCCACGGGCGTTATGGCGCCACGCCTGGGCACGGCATTTTCTCTCATGCCGCTGTCGGTGAGGAACACGCTGCCAACGAAAAACTTCAGCGCGGGGACCTATGACAAGGCATATAACATCAGCGGTGAGATGCTCGCCGAGAAGCACCTTGTGAAAAACTTCGGTTGCATTTCCTGCCCGATCCGGTGCGGGCGCGTAGTAAATATCAACGGGCATGAGGTAAAGGGACCGGAATACGAGATCATGTGCCTGATGGGCTCGAACCTCCTTATCGATGACCTGGAGGCGATCATACACTGGAACTACGAGATCGACCTCCTGGGAATGGACACGATCAGCACCGGGACCATCCTCGGGTTTGCGGCGGAGCTCAATGAGAAGGGCATCTGGAAAAACGGCATAGCGTTCGGGGATAAAAAAGCGATGTCGAAGGCGATTCAGGACATCGCCTACCGCAGGGGGATCGGCAACGATCTCGCGGAGGGCGTGCGTTTCCTCTCAAAGAAATACGGAGGAGAGGATTTCGCCCCGCACGTCAAGGGCCTGGAGTTTCCCGCGTACGAGCCGCGGGGAACCGTATCCCAGGCGCTCGGGTATGCCACCGCCACGCGCGGGGCCTGCCATCTTGATGCGGGCTACGAGGTCTACATGGAGGTGACCGGCCCCATTACCATGGACCAGCACAAGTACCGCGGCAAGCCGCCGTGGACCGTGCTCACGCAGAACCTCATGGCCGTCATAAGCGCGGGCGGGAATTGCCTCTTCACGGGGTGGACCTTCGTCCCCAAACCGGCTTACAAGGTCCCGGGCAAGCCGCTGCTCTCGAAAATTGTTACAGCGGTAATGAGTAATGTCGGCTGGCTCATCGCAGCCACGGTCAAAACACCCCCATGGCTGTTAAAGATACATGTTCCGTTCCTTCTCCCTCATTCAAAGGCCCTGAAGGAAGCTACCGGAATGAAAATGGATTTTGGAATATGGTCGAGGATCGGGGAGCGCGGGTACAATATGGAGAAGCTGTTCAACCTCCGCGAGGGGATCAACAAGGAGCACGACAAGCTGGCACGAAGGTTCACTGACGAGCCGCTCATTCCAGGGAAGCCGAAAACCGTTGTCAGGATGGACAAAATGCTCCCGAAGTATTACAGGCTCAGGGGCTGGGATAAGAACGGCATCCCCAAAAAGAAAACACTCAAGAAGCTGAAGCTGGATTTTATCGATATAACGCAAATAACGAAGTAAATGAAACAATGAAGGCGGGGCTGGAAGGCCCCGCCCGCGTGGATAATAATTATTCCTTTACGTATTACGCAGCGTACATGTCCACGTGTTTGACCTGCTTGAGCGGAATCTGCTTTTCGCCGTTGTCGATGTCGAATGTAACGATCATGTCTCCTATCAGGGAACGGTTCTTGTAGAGCTCGATTTCGTTGCCGTCCTCCAGAACCAGTATAATGTCAAGTCCCTTGATATCAAGATACTTCGTCAGCAGTTGTTTGAAATTCTTTTTCTTTCCTTTTTTGTGTGCCATAGTATCCCCTCAAGAAGATTGGATTTTTCGGATTAATTAATTTTTATGTCCCATCTTTAATATCGGTTTTATGTCGGATAACTTGATTAATTTTTATATATAATGCAAGAAAAATGTAAGTTCAAATTAATCGGAAATTGCATGTGGGCCGAATCTGGATTATGAAAAAGAAGTATTGTCTATTCTTCAAAACCGATTCGCCAAACCGCGGTACCTGCTAAACCATATCTGTCGGCAATGCTCTTCAACAGCGTGAGGGTATGGCGGTCGGATAGATAGGTGATGCATGAATTCCCGGATTTGAAGAAAAGTGTGCCGGAAGGATCTCTCCTGGCGTTGCGTTGTGCGGCCTGTTTGGCGCCTTTTCGTGATGAAAGGGCAGTGGCTCTTTCTCCGCACCAGCGGTACCCATATGCCGGCATCCCGAGCAAGAGCCTGCCAGGCTTGATGTACGAGAGGGCGTACGCAATGTTATTCTCCGCCCATGTGACGTCAGTGACCGGACCGGGGCCTGTATGAGAGCCATGGAGATCATAGCACATCAGGACAACGGCATCGACCAGCGGCGATAGTACCGACAGGTCATGAAAACCGCTCCATTTTGCGGGAAACCCGATACTCGGGAAAACGGCCATGGTTATGCTGCCCCTGTATTCTTTCCTGAGGTCGCCGAGAAAAAGACCAAGCCGCTTTGCGTATTCCGGACGCAGGTACTCGAAATCGAGATGGATGCCGGGGAACCCGTTGTTTACTGCGAGAACAGCGATGGCCCGGGCCGCTCTCTTCCGCGCTTGTTCGTCGGAAAGAATGCGGCTACCCGCACCTGTCGAGACAAAAGATATAACAGGGTAAAGGGTGACACCTTTTTTCCCGGCAATCACTTTGATTGTATGGAGGAACTGGCCCGGAGGTGCGGTCATGCGTCCGTTCTCTCCCAGCTTAAATCCTGTGATGCAAATCACTGAAAACCTTATCGTGATGCTTTGCAGATAAGCTTCGGACAGGTTGTCTGTATGGACCAGGTAGCCCCATGTGGCAGCTTTATTGGCCCTGGAATGCGAGTTATCCGGGAAAAGAATAAGAAGAAATATCAATAATTGACAAAATAGTTGCTTCATGATATAATAGCCCGGGTATTAATGATGTGTGTAATTGTATGCCAGAGCGGCATATCGTACAATAATTTTTTGACATAAGGGCATTTTAGTATTAAATTATTGAACAAAGAATAAGATAATGAATATAGTAAATACAGTCAGGGAACGGATCGTGAAAAGGCATGCAATAGTACTCGGGGTCCTTATAGCCATATCAGCGCTCGCCGGATTCAATTCATGCGGCAGTGTGGATGATGTAGATGAACAGTCGCCCGTCCTTATCGTCCATATCGTGCCCAATGCAGGGATAACTATCAGCGATACAGAGAAGGTCTATCTTGTCTTCTATTCCGACAGCACATGGCTAAGCCCCTGGCTCCAATTCGGTGGGAATACTCAGACCTTGATCAATCCTAATGTCGGTACATTCTCCGCATACGTGGCAGCGTTCTGGGACGCGGACGGCGACGGAATACTGGATGCTGGCGAGCCCTGCACCGGATATCCAAATGCCGAGCATTCTGCCGCGCAGGAAATGACTGAATTGACGTTCCTTCCGCTCGAATGGAAGGAGATCACGATAACGCTGGATCCTGCAATTACCTATTGAACAGGACCAGTGCACCGGAGCCGTCATGATACAGAAAAAAGCCATTATTTTTGCAATCACCGTGGTTGTTGCGGCTGCCGTTTTTGCGACACCGGGATGCGATTCGACAGAGGCGAAGAACCCGCAGTTGATACTTAACGTCAAGCTTGATGAAGTCCTCTATCCCGTGAGCAGCGCGAACAGGATCTATGCCGTGTTTTATATCGCGAACGACTGGGCAACGCCCTGGATGACGCTGAACTTTCCCATGAGCACGGTCATAACCCCGGAGCTCAACATTGGCGATTATCCGCTCTTTTTCGAGGTATGGTATGATGTGGACGGCGACGGACTGCCGACTGCCGGCGTTGATTTCTACCAGGGCTGGCTGGGTAAAATCGACCGCACCAGCGACACCCTCGATCCGCTGCCCGTGGCGGAGACTGAAGTAATGATGCTGAATTTTGACCTGGATAATCACGGCACGTTCTAACAAAGAAAATAAAAACTCCTTCCGCTGAGTTTTTATATATTGAAAAACACTTGCCAAATTACCCCCCGGCTTTTTCCATCATCTGGACCTGATATCAGTGTTGAGGATAAATGAAGCAGATGGCCGAGCTCAACGGAAAACAAAGACGCAAACTCAAGTCCCTTGCCCACCACCTTAAACCGGTGGTATACATCGGGAAGAACGGCATAACCGACGGCCTGATGGCTGCCGTCGAGCAGGCCCTTGATGACCATGAACTGATAAAAATAAAGTTCATAGATTTCAAGGATGCGAAGCGTGCTTTTCTCGAGAAAATTGCTGCCGAGACAGGCGGGGAAATACTCAACCTTATAGGTAACATTGCCATTGTCTTCAGGCAGTCCCGCGATGAAGCGAAGAGGAAAATTGAACTTTAGTATTGCACATTATTCTTGACAATTAACGGCAGAATATACTAATGCATCATAAACATCACGGGCGGTCCCGGTCGGCCAGGGCCCGCGCAATGCATCAAGGAGGTCGGCGGTGAAAAAATTTAACGTGGTCATACTCGGCGCCACCGGCGCAGTGGGTATCGAATTCAGGAAGATATTACTGGAACGGAAGTTCCCGATAGATAACATACGTTTTCTCGGGCTCTCGACGGTCGGTAAGGAGTTTGATTTCGGAGGCCGGAAGGTCAAGGTGGAGCCGGTAGCGGACGGCTGCTTCAAGGGCTTCGACATAGGTCTGTTCTCCGCCGGCGGCGATATCAGCAAGAAGGTGGCCAGGCGCGCGGCCGAAGAAGGGTGTGTCGTTGTGGACAACAGCTCGGCGTGGCGCATGGATCCAGGCGTGCCGCTTGTCGTGCCGGAGGTCAACCCGGACGATGTTGACTGGCACAAGGGCATCATAGCAAACCCGAACTGCTCGACCATACAGATGGTCGTGGCGCTGAAGCCCATACATGATGCTGCTCGTATCAAGCGGATTGTGGTCAGCACATACCAGGCGGTTTCAGGGACCGGTCTCAAGGCCATAGAGGAATGCATGATTCAAATGAAAGACATCGTCAACGAGAGGCCCATATCGCAGCGCAAAGTATATCCTCACCAGATAGCATTTAACGCGCTGCCGCAGATTGACGTATTTCTCGATAACGGTTATACAAAGGAAGAGATGAAAATGGTCAACGAGACCAAAAAGATCATGGGAGATGATTCCATCCGGATCACCGCGACCACGGTGCGGGTACCGGTGCTCTACGGTCATTCGGAATCGGTCAATATCGAGACGGAAAAGAAGATAACCCCGGACGAGGTCAGGGAGTTATTGAAAAAGGCTCCGGGCGTAACGGTGATAGATAATCCGGCGAAGGGCGAGTACCCCATGGCCATTAACGCGGCAGGGAAAGATGACACCTTCGTGGGCCGTATCCGCGCGGATGAATCGATACCGAACGGCATCAACATGTGGGTTGTCTCGGATAACATACGAAAGGGGGCTGCGCTCAACGCGGTCCAGATTGCGGAGCTCATGATTCAAAAAGGGCTCATTAAATAGCAGGCATACCATGCAAGGTTGAGCAGAAAAGCCCTTCCCGTGATTTCGGGGGGGCTTTTTTTTATGGGATAAGTATCCCGGCGGTTGAGGAAGCTCGATAATCAGGCAAAATCAGGTTATTACGGGCAGTTACGCGATTATTTCTGCCTTTTTAGCCTTCATTTGCTAATTTATTTTGCCATTTTATACGAAAATGATATTAGTTGAATTAATGGCTCACGTGCGCCGGCAATTCAGCAAAGGGAAATGCGGGACAATGCGGAGTAACATCAAGCGGTATCGCCTACACGAATATATATGAAGAAGATTATTTTATACTTTGATCCCACGGTCAACAAGATACTGACCGAAAATATTACCGAAGAGGGCGAAAAGAAGCTCGTACTTTCCTCTCCGAAGAATTTCGTTTATGCATCCGAAATAGTAGCACGGGTTGTCACGGTTGACACCGAAGAGCAGATACCCACGCGGCTGGACCCCGGGAACGATTATTACAATATCATCGATTTCCAGACGATCAAGGCGGACACCGGCATCTACTTTGACGAACAGAACCAGTGCTACAAGTCCTCGGCATATGGGTTCGTGGTTTTTGACGGTCAGAAGATCAGATGGCTGTCTCCCCTGACGATTAGCAAGGATAAATCAAAGGCCTATTACTCTGTGTACCCTACCAAGACCGGCAAGCTGCCGTCCTATACCGACATAGAGGAAGCGCTGCACGGGTACAAGATCCTCGCGCGTATTGAGCAGCAAAAGATCGAGGAGCAGCTGAAGGCCATCGAGCTGGGAAATCCACGGTTTACCCGGATACTGGTCGCGCAGGGAAGGGAGCCGGCGCACGGGCACGAAGAATACTTCCTCCCGCTTATCAATCTGAGCAAGAAAGCCGGTGAGATCAAGTCCGATGGAAGCATCGACTTCAAGGAAGTCGGGTCCATTATCGAGATAAAAAAGTACCAGGACATTCTCAGAAGGGTGCCGGCTGTAAAACCGGCAGACGGGTATGATGTCTTCGGCGATAAGATATTTGCCGAATTTCTCCGCCATGACGGTTATTATAAAGGAGACAACATCGAGCAGGGCAAAGAAGACGAGAATATTTTCGTTTCATCTATCGACGGCTGCGTGGACGTTGACGGCAAAAAAATATCCGTTCTTCCGGTTGCGTACATACACGGCGACGTTAATTATGACACCGGCAACATCGATTTTGACGGGTCTGTTCACATTACCGGCTCGGTCCTTCCCGGGTTTACGGTTAAAGCGAGAGGCGATATTATTATCGAGAAAAACGTGGATGATGCCTTCATAGAAGCTCAGGGTGATATCACCGTTAAAATGGGGGTCGTGGGCAAGGAAAACGTCAAGCTGACAGCGAATGGCAAGATTACGGTCAAGTACCTCCTTAATGCCAAGGTCGAGGCTGCCGGTGATATTGTCATTGAAGATTCGATCATAAACTCGGATGTGTTTTCGAATTCGAAGATCAGCGTAATCGCGCGCCAGGGCAAGATCATTGGCGGGAAGGCCACGGCGCTCTACGAGATACAGGTCAATGTATCCGGCTCTCCCAACGAAACCGAAACGCTGCTGAGTGTCGGCAGAAATCTCTTTATTGAAAAAGAGCTGGCGGCAATCCATAAGGAAATTGCAAAATGGCGTAACGCTGTCGACGAAACCATGAGGAAGCTGAAGGTCAGTTTCGGAGAGGCAGTATTTGATAATCCGAAAGAATTTATATCCAAGCTGATTCCTGCAAAGCAGAAAAGCTGCCTCCTGATGCTCAAGGAGCTGAGCGCCAACAATAAGGAACTTAAAAAGATGATGGAGCAGAGCAAGGAGATTCAGGACAAGCTCAAGCTTGAGCGCGAGCCCTGCATTATCATCAAGAACAAGGCATACCCTGGAACCATTATCAGCATCAAGAAGAACACCAAGCGCCTTGAAAGCCCGATTGATAACGTCAAGTACTACGAAGATCCGGATGAGAAGATCATACGGTTCAGCCCTGCCGTTTGACGCGGAAAAACCCACATTACCTGTAACGCCCCGGAATTTAATTTGACAAAGACAATATTGTAAAAGTTAATGACTTAATTTTTCATATTCTTGGCACTTGCTAGTGCGGAGGTTTTGTCATGATACATGCACCGGTTAATCTTGCAATTTTCGGCCCCATAGGTACGCAGGAGCTGATAATCATCCTCGTTATAGTTCTGCTCGTATTTGGGGCGAATAAACTGCCGAAAATAGCAAAAGATCTTGGCCACGGGATCAGGGAGTTTAAGAAGTCCATTTCCGGCGAGCAGGACGAAAAGAAGACCGAAAAAACAGAAAATAAAGAGGAAAAAAAGGACTGACGAACAGTCAACCCCTTAGTATTGCCGGCGCTTCCCGGGTCACACACGGGTATTTAATGCCATTAACGTGATCATATGAACCGGTACAAATCAGAATGTTCCGGCCGGGATAATGCTCAAAAATTACGCGTTATCCCGGCGAAGGAATACCGGCAACAATAAGGTGGATTTGACCTTTCGAAGCCACTCTATGCTTCTAATACTCGATTCCACCGACAACTCGATCTCAGCCTATACCCCTGGAGTTACGTTCCACTCAATATTAAAAGAGTCCGGTCCTGTTGAACGGACGGTTCTTGACCGACTGTCTTCTGCTGACAACGCACATATCGAAAAGGTCATTAACGATTGTAATCCGGATATAGTCCTGAATTGCATTGAATACGGCGATATCGACAGAGCCGAATATGACAGGGAAACAGCTTATTGGGTTAACGGATTTCTAATGAAAAATCTTGCGTCTGTATGCCGCGAACGGGATGCACTGCTGGTTTCCCTTGGCTCGTCATCCGTGTTCAGCGGCCGGAGCGGGGCACCGGGACGCGAGGAAGACCGGCATGACCCGGTTAATGTATACGGCGATTCGAAAAGCCTGGGCGAGAAGCTCGTTGCGGAATCGGGATGCAGAAGTCTTACGGTGCGTTTGCCCTATCTCTACGGCGACGGTATCCCGCTGTTCAACCATGGCATCGGGCCTGGATACGGCCAGCAGGGATTGACGCTGCTTGATGGACAGGTGATAGCACCCACGAGGACAGCCGATGCCGCCATGGCGGTAGCGGCACTGATAGCCTGCAGAGCGACCGGCGTGTACCATTTCAGCGCGGGCGGTACGGTTGTGGCGGCAGATTTTGCCGCGAAGGCTCTCGAACTAGCGGGCCGGAACGGTGGATGGGGAGAAAAAGTTGATATTAAACAGGTCCGGGATGATGAATTTCTTGCTCCCGCCGATCGTCCGGTGTATAATGTCCTTGATACGAAAAAATATGAAGATTGTACCGGGTTACGGCCAAACCGATGGGAAGCCGCGCTCGAAGAGTATATCGTGAATAATAAAGATTCGATTCATTTTACCGTCAAGGAGAATGCCCGATGAAACCGTATAAAGTCGATGAAACCGGCGAACGTATTCTTGAAATATTATGCAAGCATGCAAAAACCGACCTGGAAGAGATTGCCAAGCAGGTTGACATCCCGGCCGACAAGGTCAAAACCTATATAAAAAAATTTGAGGACGACAGGATTATTCTCGGGTATCACACCGACATCAACTGGCAGAGGATACGCCTCAACGAAGTCAAGGCGATCATCGAGGTAAAGGTCATACCTGAGCGAAAGGTTGGGTTTGATTCGGTTGCCGAGTCGATTTACCGCTTCCCGGAAGTGACATCGGTATACCTGATGTCCGGAGGATACGATCTGCTGGTTCAGGTTGAAGGCGAGAGCCTTCGCGAGGTGGCGCTGTTCGTCTCTGAAAAGCTCGCCACCATTCATGGCGTGCAATCAACGGTCTCACACTTTTTGCTGAAAAAGTACAAGGAAGACGGCGTTATCCTGGTTGACCAGCAGGATCCCAAGCGCATACCAGTCAGCTGACGATGCGGGCAAAAAAGTCAGCGCCCGGTCGCGAACTATCATCCGGACGGAATGTGGATAATGCAAAACTGCTTCGCGCTGTTTACCGGCGTCTCCTCTCGTTTCACGGACCGCAGGGCTGGTGGCCGATAGTAAACCCCCGGCTCGGTACCGGCGAATACCACGTAGGGGCCCCGCGGTCCGCGGCTGATTTCTTCGAGATAGCCGTCGGGGCGATACTCACCCAGAACGTGTCATGGAAGAACGTTGATTCGGCGCTCGCCGTGTTAAAAAAGAAAAACCTCTTAAGCCCGGAAAAGCTCATGAGGATGCCGCAGGCACGGCTGGCCGGACTGATAACGTCGACCGGGTATTATAACCAGAAAGCGAAAAAAATAAAAAATTTCATACGCTGGTATGCCACCCGCCGTTTTGACTGGTGTATGCTCAGGGAGATGGACCCCACGACGGTGCGCAGCGAGCTCCTGTCGGTTAACGGGATCGGCCCGGAGACCGCTGACTCGATATTGCTGTATTCGCTCGGTGCGAAAAGATTCGTCGTGGATGCGTATACCGTGCGCATGTTCACGCGGCTTGGCCTGCTTACCGGTGGTGAGAAATACCATGCCGTACAGGAGCTGTTCCATCTGTGCTTCAAAGGGTCCGCGGACGAATATAATGAATTTCACGCGCTTATCGTGGCCCACGGGAAAGACTATTGCAAAAAGAATCCCGCATGCGATGCATGCTGTCTCGCGAGAATCTGCTCCTGGCACGAGATGCATGCAGGCGGAGATTAAATTCTTGACTGTTGAATTTAATGAATGTACTATACGCTTGGACGGCGCGGTATGGCGCAACCGGGGGATGATATGTCGCGAAATCGTTTGATGAAAATGAAGGAATGGCGCCTTCTGCAGAAGCATTATGAAAAAATGCGGTCTGTAAACCTCCGTGGGCTTTTCGATTCCGATCCGGGCCGGGCTGAAAGATTTTCCATAACGGCAAACGGATTCTTTTTTGATTATTCGAAAAATATAATAACCGGGGAAACGATCAGGCTCCTTACGGACCTTGCTGAGGCCTGCGGCCTCAGGGAAGAGATCGACAGGATGTTCAGAGGAGAAAAGATAAACGAAACCGAGGGCAGGGCCGTCCTTCATACGGCCCTGCGCAACGTCTCGGGCACACCCGTGTACGTGGACGGTATCGATGTGATGCCGGGGATCTTTTCCGTCCTTGACCGGATGGGGCGCTTTTCCGATGACGTGCGTGGCGGCACATGGAAAGGGTACACGGGACAGCCGATCCGGCACGTCGTCAATATCGGGATCGGCGGCTCGGACCTCGGGCCCTGCATGGTAACGGAGGCATTGAAGTATTACTCGAAGCGCGACATGGAATTCTACTTTGTTTCGAACGTCGACGGGACCCATATCATGGAGACCCTGCGGCGGCTTGATCCCGCCTCGACACTGTTCATCGTGGCATCGAAGACCTTTACCACGCAGGAAACGATGACCAATGCCGGTACGGCCAGAAGCTGGCTGGTCGAGAAACTCGGGTCAGAGAAAGCCATACCGTTCCATTTTGTGGCTCTGTCCACCAATGCTGAAGAGGTCGGGCGGTTCGGCATCGATACGTCGAATATGTTCGAATTCTGGGACTGGGTCGGCGGCAGGTACTCGGTCACCTCGGCCATAGGCCTCCCGGTAATGATTTCGGTGGGACGCGAAAACTTCCAGTCGCTCCTCCGCGGTTTCCACGAAATGGATCTGCATTTCAAAAGCGAGGCGTTTGACAGGAACATACCGGTCATCATGGCGATGCTGGGCATCTGGTATAATAATTTTTTTAACGCGCAGTCGTATGCGGTGCTCCCGTATGACCAGTATCTGAATCGATTCCCGGCCTACCTGCAGCAGGCGGACATGGAATCGAACGGCAAGGGCGTTGACCGTTCCGGGCGCGCCGTGGACTACCAGACAGGCCCGGTGATATGGGGCGAGCCCGGCACGAACGGACAGCACGCGTTTTATCAGCTGCTGCACCAGGGCACAAAGCTCGTACCGGCAGACTTTATCGGCTTCACGCGATCACTCAACGACGCGGGCGACCACCACCGCAAGCTCACGGCGAACCTGTTTGCGCAAACACGGGCGCTTGCATTCGGAAAAAGCGCGGAAGAGCTCAGGCTTGACAGGGTGCCGGAGCGGCTCGTCCCGTACCGCACCTTTTCCGGCAACAGGCCGACCACTACGATCATGGCCGATGAGCTGACGCCCTTTTCCCTGGGCGGGCTGATCGCCATGTACGAGCACAAGATATTTACACAGGGAATTATCTGGGACCTCTACTCGTTCGACCAGTGGGGGGTGGAGCTGGGGAAAGCGCTGGCGGGGAAAATATTGCCGGACCTGGAGCCGGGGAACGGCAATGGGCCAGCGCATGACAGTTCGACGAATGCTCTCATACGGTATTTCCGGGCCAGGCAGAAACGGACCTGATCTGCCGCAGGAGCGTATGAACGATAACAGCGTGTTTTCAAACGACGATCGGGAAAAACTGAGGCAATTCGGGCTCCTTGATGCCGAGGCGAACACTATCAGGGACAAGGACAAAATACTCATCAAGGGTCTCTTCCAGAATTTTTACGGGAAGAAGCTCAACGTGGGGATCGGGTTTCAGCGTGCGCATGGTGCGGTCCTTTCGGGCGATTATTTCGACCTCATCCAGCTTCCAGACGGAAACTACCTGTTCATATTCGCCGACATGAGCGGGCACGGACTACCCGCCTATACGAATCTGGTGCGCCTCAGATCGGCCGTAACCATTGCGATCGGCGAGGCGCAAAAGATATACGAGCAGTCCGGCTCAGTAGATTCCGAATTTTTGGTCCGCACCATCAGTACCATGTTCACCGATATCATGGAAGGCGCGAACTCCCATGATTTCGCCTGCGTGATTTTCACCTTCATCAGTAACGCCGGTGACCGCTTCCACTTGAAATTCTACAACCGGGGCATGCTCTTCCCGATCATACTCCGAAAATTCGAGAAACAGGTCGTGGGGATGTATAATCTCAACAGGGAAGAGCAGGGCTGGCGCCCCCTGAAAGGGAACCTCCTGAGCAGCGACCTGAGGATGCTGCTGGAAGACAAATACAACGAGACGCCGCATTGTGATTTCATCATGTACGAGGGCGATTCGATCCTGTATTACAGCGACGGCATCATCGAGGCATGCCATCATGACAGGCCGACAGACGAGTACGGCGAGGAGCGGATAAAACAGATCCTGCTGGACCACGTAAACCTCATGCCGCAGCTCGTGGTCCAGGAGCTGTTCGAATCGGTATACGGTTTCATGGGAAGGCGGGAGCAGCAAAAAGATGACATGACGGCAGTCCTTATTGATTTTCCCCCCGTGCGTTATTAAAAAAGTTGACACCCACCATTGCTCTGACTTAGCTGTTCTTATGTGACGCAAGGAGCAGGCTTATGGACAGCATCATCAAGAAAATAGAAAAACAGACCATGCTGAATGACTACCTTACCCCTGCCATCATCAGGGAGAAGGACGTCAAGCTCGGTCTGCGGAACCCGGACGGTACCGGCGTTGTAGCCGGAATTACCACGAAAGGACGGGTCGATGGCTACCAGAAGATCCTGAAAGATCCCGTGAAAAGGACCTACGAGGTCAGGCCGGTGCCCGGCAAGCTTTTTTACTGCGGGTATGACGTGGAGGACATAGTAGCTGCTGTTGAAAAACAGAAGCGCTTCGGTTTCGAGGAAGTGGCCTATCTGCTCCTGGCGGGCGAGTTGCCGAAACAGGCCGACCTCCGGAAATTCATAAAGGAGCTCGGGAAGAGAAGGGCTCTCTCCAAGGTTGAGCGCCAGATCATCATGAGCGAGGTCCAGAATGACAACCAGATGTTCGCGCTCCACAGCGTAATCTCGCACCTGAACCGTTGCGACGAGGAGGCCGATTCCACGGCCATCGACGTGGTATGCCGCCAGAGCATCAATCTCATAGCAAAGTTCCCGACCATCGTTGCGGCAAATTATAACGTCCTGCGCTACAGCAAGGGCTTTGACCTGAGAATCATTCGCCCGCGCCAGGAGCTCTCAACGGCCGAGAACTTCCTCTACCTCCTCCACGGGGATGTCCCCGACCCGGAAGAGGCGCACCTTTTTGATATAGCGCTGATCCTCCACGCCGAGCATGGCGGCGGTAACAACTCCACGTTCTCCGTACGCTCCGTTTCTTCAAGCGGAGCGAATACATACATGGCGATCGCGGCTGGCATCGCTTCCCTGTCAGGGCATCTGCACGGGGGTGCGAACGAGTCCGTGAAGCTCATGATGAAAGAGCTCAAAAAGAGCGTCAGGGACTGGGAGAGCGACCGCGAGATCAAGGCATATCTGCACAAGATCATCGAAGGCAAGGTGGGCGACATGTCCGGCAAAATTTACGGATTCGGGCATGCCGTGTATACGATTTCCGACCCCCGTGCGATCATTCTCCGCGAATATGCGCGGAAACTGTCCGTCAAGAAAGAAATGCACGACGAATTTTTGCTCTACGAAAAGGTTGAAAAACTGGCGACTGAAATGCTGAACGGACGCGGCATGAAGATCATGAGTGCCAATGTAGATTACTATTCGGGATTCATCTACGAGATGTTGGGCATACCGCGGGAGCTGTACACGCCGATTTTTGCCATGGCGCGGGTCGTGGGATGGTGTGCGCACCGGATCGAGCAGATCATGCAGGGTAAAATCATACGACCGGCATACATCCAGGTAAGCTCGGACGTGAAGCAGTACCAGAATCTCAGGGACAGGAAGTAAAAACCGGCACGTGGAGGACGGGCGGTTATCGTGCATTCCGGCGGTCCGGTATCCCTTACCTCCCGAGCATCCGCTTGTAATAGCCGTCTTTATAAATCCTCGTCCTGTCAATGAACCCGCGGTAACGCCTGGCCACGGCAGGGTGTTCTGCCGAGATATCCTTTTTTTCTTCCGGGTCCTTACCGAGATCATATAGCTCTTCAGCCCCGTCCGACGTTCTGCGTATGTATTTCCATTGCTGGTCGACAATTCCCATATAGTCGTCTTTCCATGAGGTGTGGAGAACAGCCATCTGCTCGGCATGTTCCGAAAGGACCGGAACGCCTTCCTGCTCCGGGCGTTGCGGTATTCCAAGTATGTCAAGTATGGTCGGGAGCACGTCTATGTGGCGGGTGATTCCCTCGAAATACTCCGGCGCGTCAAACAGTTCTTTGTTGTATATGAGAAACGGCACGTGCACATTCTCGTTATACAGGAAAAGAGGGTGATTATAGTTCATCTTGTGCTGGTAGAAAGCCTCCCCGTGATCGGCGAAAATGAACAGCAGCGTGTCTTCAAGGCAGCCCGCGCGTTCAAGCTCGTCAACGAGCATTCCGAGTGATGCGTCCGCATAGTGAAGCGAGTTCAGGTAATTGACCCACGTCTTTTTTTTCCCCGCTGCTTCAGCCGAATCACCCGCAATTCGAAAGGAGTTGTCCGGATATGCGTAAGGATGGTGCGGGTTTACCGGGAGGAACACCATGAAGTAGGGGGAATCACGCTTTTTCGAGATGAATTCGATCGCCGGTTTTATCATGGCGCGCTCGTCAACCCCCCATCCGATCTGCCGGTTATAGGGCGGTATCCCGATAAGATCATCGTATTCGACGATCGCGTCAAACTTCCTGTTTTTAAGAAAGCGCTTCTGTCCGGCGTAGCCGAGTCCACCTGTATGTATGAGGCAGGTGCGGTACCCCCGGTCCTTGAGGATCTCCGGCAGCGTGCGCAGGTGTATGTCGGGGTATTTCTGGATTACCATGTCCTTCGAGTTAAGGTCATAGGCCGAGGTGAGCACAGACATCAGTGCGTTCGCTGACAGGGGATAATTCGCATAGTGGTTAAGAAAATTGATGCTGTTTTTTTCAAGGCGGTGCCATGTTTCAACAACATATCTGCCGTTGATCTTCATGTCGTAATACTTACGGGGCGTAGATTCGAAGAAATAAAGTATGATGTTATAGCGCTTGTTGCGAGGGATGGACCCTATCCGTTCATGTCGTTTGACGGTTTCAAGTGACGCGGTATCAAGCCTGAACCTGAATTCGGTTGATGGCGATGTTCCCGGTGAATCCTGATTAACGGGCGAGGCGGCTCCCGAGCCGAAAAGGTTCAGGATCGGATTTGCCGTAAATTCATGCAGAAGAGATATGTTTCTGGATATCTGGTCCGCGCGGTATCGGCCTGCAAACCGGTTGCGTTCGATTGAAGCGTCGGTAGATGCGCTGAGCAGCAGAAAAACGAGTACCAGAACCGGGACTGTCAGCGCTGCGAGCCGTGTCGTGAGCAGCCCGGACCGTTTCATTCTCAGCCTGTTGCTGATGCGTTCGCGATAATACAGGAATGCATGGGATGCCGCGGAGATGGCTGAAAACAGGAAAAACATGAGGTAAAATTCACCGGAAAATTCGGCCATCGCCGAGTCAAGGACGTTGCCCAGCCCGGAGAAATGTTCCCGGCCGGCAAAATTAGATTGAAATGCGGTCTGGTACACCCTGAAAAAATCCATGCTGAACAGGATGAAAAAGATAAACAGGACCGAGAAGGACGCAAGAATGACATGCAGCGCGCGCCGGGCACCCGCAAACACCAGGGCGATACAAAGAACAAGCAGGATGGCGGAAACGATCAGTATGCTGTCATGGTGCAACGAAAGCGAGAGGAACTCGTAAATGCCGTTCAGCTTGAGGTCCGGATAGATCTCCGTGACAAGAGAGTACACCCTGACCCTGTACAGGATGTTCATGAGAATTATGATAGAGCCGTGCAGAATGAGCAGCGGCACAATCGACGAGTAGCGGGGTTTGATTATTGTTCGTATCCAGTTCATTTCACGTTAATCCCGGTCTTTTGTGGTACAGGAAATACAGATACGGGTGCGGGTCAAGCACTTTGCCGGTTCAGGAAACACGGGTCGGGGAGCTGCCTTTCCGGGCATATACAACCATGGAGCTTGTAAGCGCGAAATCTCCGCAATGAATCTTGCTGAGCCCGTGATATGCCGCGATACGAAGCCATGCGCGGTAATCCCATACGGAGGAAAAACAGCCACGCGATTTTTTAAGTTTGGGCAGGAGCCCGAATTCGACCGGGTGGAATACAGTAACCGGGTTAAAACCGCAGCCCCTGAGGGTCATGACGAGGTTTCTGCGGGAGAAATATGACAAATGGCCGGGCATGAAATATGCATAGCGCGCACCGTAATACCGCGCCTGGAGCCCCTCCATGTTGGCGGTCTGAACCATCAGAAGGCCGTTGTCATCGAGCAGGCGGTAGCATTCCCTGAGCGCTGCAGCCGGATCGGGGAGATGCTCCAGGAGCTCAACCATGGTAATCACCGAGAAATATTTTTCTGGAAAAGGATGATCGCGAAGTGACCCGATATGGACCCTGTCGCCAAACAGCTTTTTAGCGTATCCGCCCGCATGGGGCGACAGCTCGATGCCGTGCGGGAGGTAATAGCGCGATGCGGACTTCATCAAACCGCCGAAGGATGATCCGACATCAAGATAGTTGCCGGCGGGCACGATCTCATGGAGCCGATCTATACGTTTATTCCACACGTGCATTGAGTATGCTTCGGTTTCCCTCTCGTCAAGGTAGGAATATTCGGCACTGCCGGAATAATAGCCTTCGCCGTACAGTCCGTTGATCGCCTCGTCGATCAAGCGTGGATTCATGAACATGAACCCGCATTTTTTACAACGATCGATAATAAACGCGGGAGTATATCTCCGGATTTCATACCGGCGCTCCAGCGTGTATCCCATACAGAGGGGACAGCGTTCTGCGGGTGCTTCAAATAGGTCATTGTTGGGCATCGTGCACCTGTGCCGGGTCCGGTCCGGAAGCGAATCAGTTCCGGGCCTGGATTATCCAGTGGGATATAATGCTGGACATATCTCCCATCAGGGTCCGTTCTATCAGGCCGTACGAATACTCGCTGAACACGGACAACTCTTTCTTGATCTCGTTTTCCGAATAAAAGGACGCCGTTGAACCGCTGATATCTTTCAGGTCGGTTATCCATGTGTCATTCCCGAGATGTTTGCCTCTTTTCAGGTATGTGTCCCGGGACGACCTGAGTGTGGCGAATAAGTATCCGTCCTTTTTAAGGGTCCTGATGATTTCTGCGAGCATTGGCGCGAGGTCGGTTTTGACATTGTAGTGGAGAGATCCCCACGCGATAATAATATCGGCCGTATCGTCTTTCAGCGGCAACCGGGTGTTGTTGGCCTGGGCCAGCAGTGCCTGGCCGGTTTTCCGGGATATCGCGAGGGCGCCGTGGCTCATGTCAAGCCCGACGATACGCGCCACACCGATATCCGAGAGGAGCTTGAGGTGCCTGCCGCTGCCGCACCCCAGGTCAACGGCAGTCAGTGCCCCGGGTTCCCGGACTGTTTTATTTAGCAGGCGGACCAGGTTCTCGTCCGGGTACAGGAGCTCGGACTTAATGCGGGTATAATGGTTGTCCCAGGATCGGGCTTCCACAGGTCACTTGATCCTCATGTTGAAATTTGAAACCGCCTGTTCGGACAGCGCGATAGCCTCGTCCACCGTGGGTGCGGTCACTGCAACGACTGCGACGCGATCATGGTTGTTGACCGGATCATTGATGGGGGAGCCGATATCCTTGAGGACACGGGAAAAAATGGTGCCCTTTAACTGCCCCGGTCCGTCGGGATTGCATGAGGCAAGTATGCCTTTCTGACCGGTTACATACCGTACGACCACGGCATTTTTATTTTTCCTGGGCTGTGGCGGCCGGAATCCACGAGAGGTGGCGGATTTGATGGCCTCCTCGAGGATATTGTATTGAGCGCTGGCGGGTATGAGGACGTCAGGGAGAAACTCTCCTCCGAATTCAGGAACTGCCTCAATCAGAAACGGCTCGCCGTCTTCATTAATTACGAACTCCATGATGAGGGGTGATCTTCTGATGCCGTACGATTCAGCAACTGTCTGGCCGATTTCCTCGATACGTTTAAACAGGTGTGCGTATTTTGAGGGGGATACATGCATCAGGTCGATAAAATAGGGCGGGTAGGAGGTCTTTTTATCGGTTATCTCCACCAGGTGGAATAGACTGTCATGCACGATCCCTGCGGTTATTATTTCATCACCCCTGATAAATTTCTCAAGAATGAATTCATCGGCAAAACGGTCGTGCATCGTAAAGAAATGCTGTAACTCGGCCGTATTGCATGCAAGACTGACGTTAACTTTTGCATGCCCTATATTGGGTTTTACGACAATAGGATAACTGCCCGGGGATATTTTGTCCAGCCTGGTCCGCGATGTCATGGGAATGAGGTGCGGGGTCAGGATATCGTGCTCCATGAAAATGGACTTCATTTTTCTTTTATTGATAAAGCCGACGCTGGATACGTAAGGCAGGAACGGTATGTTGAATTTTTCGGCCAGGTAGCTCGTCGTCATGATGGCCGTACCGTATGACTTAGTCATAATGCCGTGTATTTCGCCGTCGACCAGCAGCTCAAGAAGCTTCTTGTAGATCACGTCAAAATTTTCGATCGATTCCTGTATTTTCAGGTCGCAATGATAGAATCCGGGCGCTGACGAATTAGCGTCAATGCCGATGACATGGAGACCCAGTTTCTTGGCCTCTCTAATCAAAGGGATCTGGTTTAACCCCGCCCCGATGGAAACGAAATAATTTACCTGCTGGGCTTTCTTTCTTCTGAAGAACATGGTTTATATTTGTATTATTGATGGCATGCGTCAACAAGATTATGGATGTAATGTATTCACATTCAATGTAAACTATAACAGCCGTATGAATAATCAAGAATTATCGTCATTGATAAACCGGATGTGCATTGCGGATGAATTTTTGATATTTAGAAAGATGATATTGCTTACAACTCATTATTATTACAATCGCTGATGGTGAATAACAGGTATTCCAGTAATTGCTTTCTGGATTATGCCGATAATTAAATGATCTGGATTTTAGAATAAAAAACGTTTTACAGATTATATGCAAATATAATATATTGTCTATATTAAAAAAGACATTTAATTGAAAATATACAATATTTAGTAAATGACATTTTTTTTATTTACATAGAACAATATTAAATATATTTTGCGAAAAAGATGATTATTAATGGTTGATTACAATAATGTTAAAATCAAGTTTTGAATTAAGAATAATGATAAGTATATTATATTATTTTATGTATATTAAAAGTAATTATGGAAACAATATTAGATATATACGGATCAGTGAAACATGCTTTGTGAACGTTGCAGAAACATAGAGGCTACGATCCACCTGACCGAGATTATCAAGGACGTCAAATCCGAGGTACATCTCTGCGAGTCGTGCGCCCGTGAAATCGGCCTCAATTCCAAGCTCTCAAGTTTCTCCCTGTCAATACCGGAGATGCTCTCCTTCCTTGATGTCAGCGAGATCGAGGAATACCCGGCGGGATCCGTGTGCAAGTCATGCGGGCTCTCATTCATGGACTACAGCAGGGAAAACAAGCTTGGCTGTCCCGACTGCTACGTGCACCTCAAGGATTCCCTGAAATCTGTGATCGCAGGGTATCATGGAGCCGCCAGGCATGTCGGCAAGCAGCCCTCGGTTCCTGGCAGTATCGCAACGGATACGTACGTGCGCACTACCAGAACCGTCACGATAAAAAAGTCACTCGATGATTTGAAGAACCAGCTCAAGCGCGCGGTCTATGAAGAGCGCTATGAAGAGGCCGCGGTACTGAGGGACCGGATCAATGATATGGAACGCAATAAGGGGAGTGAATAGTGTTTGAAGAAGTGTTACAACAGTCGGGCTTCTGGACATCATGCGGGCCCTTCAGCCATATAGTCATTTCGAGCCGGGTGCGTCTCGCCCGTAACATGTCTTCCGTGCCGTTCCCCAACCGCATGGTCTTCGACGAGTCTCACCCTGTCCGCGATGCCATTCAGCGCTTTGCAGGGGAGTCGGCCTGCCGCGATCACATAGCGATCTTGGACCTGCGGGAAATCGACAGCGGCGAAAAACGGTTCCTCAGGGAGCGAAACGTCATCACCTACGAAATTGAGGTTTCCGAGAACAGCCTGGTGGCGATCGATAATGTTGAGGATTATACCATCCTCGTCAACGAGGAAGACCACTTTCGTATCCAGGTCATCCGGCCCGGTCTCCAGCTCATGGAAGCGTACCGGACCGCCGATAGGGTCGATACGGAGCTGAACCGTTTCGTTCCGTACGCATTTTCAGAGGAACTGGGATACCTGACGGCATGCACCTCAAACCTGGGAACGGCGCTTCGTGTCTCCGTCCTGGTGCATCTGCCGGTCATAACCATGAAAAACAGGTTGAGTGACCTGATCCCGGAAGAGAAGAAGAGCGCCGTTGAGATAAAGGGAACGATCGGTCCGTCAAGCAAAACCCTGGGCGGCCTCTACCAGCTTTCAAACCGGATTTCGCTCGGCCTTTCTGAGGTCGATATCATAGAGACCGTTGACGAGGTGCTGGGGAGGATCATGGCGACCGAGGACGCGCTCCGCGACGAGCTCTTTACACTGTCGCGCCTCGAAATAGAGGATCGTATCTGGCGCTCGCTCGGTATACTTCTTCACGCCCGGCGATTGACCTATATCGAATCCATGGACCACCTGTCGAACATCCGCCTCGGCGTAATTATGGCGGTATTGAAAAACATGGAGGTAAAGGGAATCAATGACCTGATGGTCAACATACAGTGGGCACATCTACAGAGGCATTATAACCTCCTGTTTAAAAGTACGAACGAATGCGATGAGTTTCGCGCCGAATATATACGGAAGACCCTGCATCAGTATGAGGTTCAATGATGTTTGAATTTACCAAGCGCTCCAGGAAAATACTTGAATTGATGGCCCAGGCGGAGGGCAAGCGCCTGAACTCGGACATGCTGGAGCCGGACCATATTATGCTTTCGCTCCTGAAAGACGAGGAGTCGGTTGCCGCCCGCATCATGAAAAACCTGGGAATCAATTTCGAGGCATTTGTCGAGGAGATCGAGAACGCGTCGCGGCGCGACCATTCCACGATAATCCTGGGGAAGGTGCCACTCGGCTCCAAGTACAAGCAGATTATCGAGATGTCCAAGGAGGAGGCGCGCAAGCTCCGTAACTCCTACATAGGAACGGAGCACCTGCTGCTCGCGATATTCCGCGATGGGACCTGCGCCGGTCTTGAGACGCTGACGCGCTCGGGCATCGATTACACGGTGATACGCAACGAGATTTTGAGGGTTCTCGGCGTCAAGGTCAACAACGAGAAGCAGGCCAAGGCGAAGGTGGTTAAGCCGCCTGCGCTCGACGAGTTTGCCCGTGACCTCACCAGGATGGCGGCTGACAACCTCCTGGACCCCGTTATCGGCCGCGAGGAGGAGATCACCCGGGTGATACGTATCCTCTCCCGGAAACGCAAGAACAATCCGATCCTGATCGGCGAGGCCGGAGTCGGAAAGACCGCCATCGTCGAGGGACTGGCGCAACGGATCGTGCGGAAGGAGATCCCGGAGCCGCTCCATGACAAGCGGGTGCTCTCACTTGACATGGCGGCCATCGTCGCCGGCACGAAATACCGCGGCGAGTTTGAAGAACGGCTCAAGCGGGTTGTAAAGGAGATTATCGATGACGGCAACATCATCATCTTCATCGACGAGGTCCATACGCTGATAGGCGCGGGTGCCGCAGAGGGGGCCATCGATGCAGCCAATATCCTGAAGCCGGCGCTGGCCCGGGGCGAACTGCAGTGCATTGGCGCGACAACGATCAACGAGTACAAGATGTACGTTGAAAAGGACACGGCGCTGGTGCGGCGCTTCCAGTCGATACTCGTGGAAGAGCCGGACGTTGAGCAGACGATTAAGATACTGATGGGGCTGAAGGAGCGCTTCGAGGCTCACCACAAGGTGAAGTTTCTGAACGAATCCCTGGTGAACGCGGCGCATCTGGCTGACCGCTACATCAACGATCGCTGCCTTCCCGACAAGGCGATCGATGTCATTGACGAGGCGGGAGCGATGGCGAGGCTTGAAAACTTCGACGTGCCGGAGGACATCATAGCCCTCGAGGCGGAAATCGACGGGCTCGTCGGCAAAAAAAACGAGATGGTCCTTTCCCAGGAGTATGAGCAGGCGGCAGCCATCCGCGACCTGGTCAACCAAAAGCGCGAGATCCTCGCCGCCAAGCATGACAACTGGCATGAAAAAAAGAACGAATATGAGATAATGGTGAGCCCGGCGCAGATAGCCCTGATTGTCTCCGAAAGCACGGGGATCCCCGTCAAGAGCATAGAGGAATCGGAATCCGAAAAGTTGATGCGGATGGAGGAGGATATCCACCGGAGGATCATAGGTCAGGATGACGCCGTGAAGGCCGTGAGCCGGGCAATACGGAGATCGCGTATAGGACTGGGCAGTGCGAACAGGCCGATGGGCGCCTTTATCTTCCTGGGGCCAACCGGCGTGGGCAAGACAGAGCTGGCGAAAGCACTGGCCGAGTTCCTGTTCGACGATGAGCGGAACCTTGTCCGCGTGGACATGTCCGAGTTCATGGAAAAGCACTCGGTCTCGAGACTGATCGGAGCCCCCCCGGGCTACATCGGATACGAGGAGGGTGGACAGCTTACGGAGAAGATCAAGCGGAAGCCATATTCGGTGATACTGCTCGACGAGATTGAAAAGGCGCACCAGGACGTGTTCAACATACTGCTCCAGGTGTTCGAGGAAGGCGAGCTGACCGACGGCTCCGGGTCGACCGTGAGCTTTCGGGACACGATCATCATCATGACCTCGAATATCGGCAACCGCGAATACCAGAAAATCGGCAAGATGGGCTTCAGCCATGAAAAGCCCGAGGCCGGCACGGTCGAGAAAGTTGGCGATGAGTTGAAGAAGCTGTTCAGCCCGGAGTTTCTTAACCGCATCGACGAGGTGGTATATTTTCACAAGCTCGACCGGGGGCATATACGACGGATCGTGGACCTGATGCTTGACCGGATCAATGAAAAATTATGGGAAAGAAAAATCGAGCTTGTTTTTTCGACCGGGATAAAAAAATATCTCATGGAACGGGGATTTGACGAGAATTACGGCGCCCGTAATCTACGCCGCGTCATTCAGAGCGAGATTGAGGACTCGCTCGCGAACGAGCTCCTGAAGGGCAACGTCCGGGAGAACCTGAAACTGAAGGTGGTCCTGAAAGGAAAGAACATAGCGTTCAAGGCAATTCCGCGAACGCCGGACGATGACGACGTGGACGGGGCGTTCGACTCCGACATACTGGAAAGCAATGCTATCGAGATCAAAGGACTCTAATAGATGGGATATACCATAGCTGAAAAAATTTTCAATGCCCACAGAATAGATACAATCGACAATACCATTCATGTTCTGACCCTGGACGCGGTATTCTGCCATGAGATAACGACTCCGATCGTCATCAACGACCTGATCGAGAAGGGGAAAGACCGCGTTTTCGATCCTGGCAAGATAAAGGCCGTGATCGACCACGTTACTCCGGCAAAGGACTCCAAGACCGCTGAGCAGGGAAAGATATTGCGGGATTGGGCGCATCGCCACGGGATACGGGATTTCTTCGATATCGGCAGGAACGGGGTGTGTCACGCACTTTTCCCCGAAATGGGCTTTGTAAGGCCGGGGTACACGGTCATCATGGGTGACTCCCACACCTGCACGCACGGGGCCTTCGGTGCTTTCGCTGCCGGCGTCGGATCCACCGACCTGGAGGTGGCCATTCTCAAGGGAGTGTGTGCCTTCAACTCGCCGCGGACGATGCGCATCATCGTTACCGGTGAGATGCCGCGAGGCGTGTACGCCAAGGACGTCATCCTTTCGATTATCGCGAATATAGGCGTGAACGGCGCTACGAACCTGGTTATTGAGTTCACCGGCCCCGTCATCGCCGCCATGAGCATGGAGTCGCGCATGACCCTCTGCAACATGTCGGTGGAGGCCGGAGCGACGAGCGGGATTTGCTACCCGGACGATGTCACCGTGGAATATCTGTGGGAATTCATCAAGGGCGAGTTCCGGGACCGTAAAGCCGCTCTTGATGAATATTCAAAATGGATATCGGACCCTGACGCGGCCTATGAAAAGGAGCTGCGCATCGATGTATCGAACATGGAGCCGCTGGTTACGTTCGGTTTCAAGCCGGACCAGGTCAAACCGGTACGCGAGATGGAAGGAACGCCGATAGACCAGGTGTATATCGGGTCGTGTACCAACGGGCGCATCGAGGACCTGCGTATTGCTGCCGGGATCCTGAAGGGTCACCAGATAAGCCCGAAGGTCCGCGGCGTCGTGTCCCCGGCCACCCCGGGGGTATTCCGCGAGGCGCTGCGGGAAGGGCTCATCGATATTTTCATGGAAGCCGGATTTTGCGTGACCAATCCAACCTGCGGGGCCTGCCTGGGGATGAGCAACGGCGTCCTGGCTCCCGGGGAAACCTGCGCGGCTACGACTAACCGCAATTTCAGGGGGCGCATGGGAGAAGGCGGCATGGTCCACCTCATGAGCCCCGCGACGGCCGCTGCCTCGGCCATAGCCGGGACGATCACCAACTCACATCTCTATGACGGGCGTAAGTGACATGAAAAATTTCAGCGGAAAAGCGCTCCTTCTCAACAGGTCGGACATCAATACGGATGAGATTATTCCGGCCCGGTATCTTACGGAGATTACCAAGGATGCGTTAAAGCCGTACCTCCTCGAAGGCCTCCATCTCGACGGTTTTGATCCGCGTCGCGATATTCCCGGAAAAAGCGTCATCATCACGCGGTCGAACTTCGGCTGCGGATCGTCCCGGGAGCACGCTCCCTGGGCGCTGGAAGTGAACGGGATAAATCTCGTTATCGCCGAAGGATTTGCCCGCATATTCCGGCAGAACATGTACAACGGAGGAATGCTTGCGGTCGAGCTTCATCCTGACACGATAGACCGCCTCTTCAGGCTCGGGGCGGCCGGCGAGATCACGGTCGAGACGGATTTCGAAAGGGGACAGTTCGTAGTTCACGCCGGCGGCGAATCCGAGCGCATCGGTTTTACCATATCCGATTTCGACCGGCAGCTCGTAATAGCGGGTGGCTGGCTCGAATACGCTGATAAAAAATACTGACATACACCATGCACGGGGACGTTCGTTATTGATGCCTCATGGAGGGGCAGGCGCGTTATTGCGCGCGGCGGACGTTCTGGCTGTTTGTCATGTCGCCGTTCATGATGAACGGGATAATGTACCAGTCACCCCGGATGTACCTGCCCAGTGTCAGGGTCAAAGCGCCCGGCAGGTCCTGGATGAAATCCCGGGTGAATTCGAGCTGTATGTTCAGGGGGGCCGCCACGAGCTTCTGGTCAAAGGCGCCCGTGATTTTCAGGCGGACATTATTTGAATTAAAAATAAACGAATTGATGAGATAATTCGTTCCCCGTATATCCACGTTCCCGTATATCTTGTTGAACTCAAGGTCCCTGAGCTTGTACTTCAGCTCGGCGAGCAAAAGGCCCAGGCCGTTCTGTATGCCGGTGTCGACCAGTTTCCCCTTGTCGATGGTGATCTCGGCATTTCCCCGGGCCGTCTTGAATATGTTGCTGCTCAGCTCGAAATCGATCGTCGATTTGCCCCCGGCAATGCCGAAAAAACGGTTCCTGAACTTATCGTTGGAGGCGATAGCTTTTTGAACAACAAGATTATTTATCTGCAGCTGCAGCGAGGCCTGCGGGTGTACCTGGGCCAGGTTGATGGAGCCATTGCCTGAGATCTTACCGTCAGAAAAGAAGAACTGAAATCCCTTGATGGCCAGCGTGCTCCCGGAAAGGTTGTAGTGCAGCTGGACATTGCCCATCTGGTACGGGCCGTACTGGACTCGGGCAATCCCGATTGTGCCGAGTATCTCCATCGGGAGGGAAACCAAAGCCTCGGATTTTGAAAATTTGTCGCTCAGAGAGTCGATCGATATGGTATCGGCGGCCAGGTTAACATAAAGCCGCTTCAGGGAACGGTCCGTTGAGGCGATAGACAGGGTACAGGGATTGCCGTAAAAATTGAACGGGATCGCGGTTTTCTGGAAGGTGTTGTTCGTCACGGTAATAGTCGTCGAGAGCCCGCTTATGATCTTTGTCGCCGGATCGTAGCCGGCATTACTGATGGCGAGCGTGCCGTTATAGACGCCGCCTCCGTAACCGAGGCTGCCTTCGGCGTATCCGTATAACTTTTTCGGCATGAACTTGAGCAGCGGCATCGTATCGGTTATGGATGCCGCAATCTTGTTGATGCTGAATGTTATAAGGTTGCCGGCAAAGGTGAAATGCAGGTTCTCCACGAAAAAAGCGGATTTATTGATGGCGCCCTGGGTCTTCGCGATGAGCACGGTCCGTCCGGCGATGTCTACGTGGCAGAAGCCGTCTGCATGGAGGAGCAGAGGCGAGTTGAGAAGGGTGGACGTGGCGTTCGCGTTTCCTTTTACGTAATTCTTGGTTATGATCAGGTTCGTAACTGATCCATTGATGATATTGTACGGCAAAGTCACGTTGTCGCCCCAGCGGTAGACCCAGAGGAGAGAGGCATTTTCAAGGTTGACCGCGCCGGTGATCTTGAAATCTCCTTTAAGTATCTCAATATCAACTTCCGGCCGCAGCACGCCACGGTTTTCCGGCAGCCTGACCGTGCAGTCCCGGATCTCGATTTTTTTCCTGAGATATACGTCGGCATCGAGCAGATAGGTGCCGGCAAGAGGAGCGAGCACCGGCGGCGGATTGGCCAGCGTGAGCGTGGCGTCGGTAAGCGATATCCTGGATATTTTCGCCGACATTCCTGAGCCCTTGTTCCTGGAGAGGCTCGAGATCAGGCTTTCGAGGTTGGATTCTCCGGCACTGTTGAACGAAATATTGCAGACGGGCTTTTTCAGCGAAATGGCGTCGGCGTCGAACTCGGACCTCAGGAGCGACAGGAAGGAAAATCTGATGTCGGCGCTTTCCACGCTTGCCAGCACCGGCGATTTTTCATCCGACTCGTAAATCACCAGGCCGTCAAGGGAGATGCCTCCAAGACTGTATCCGATATCCTTTATCGTTACCTTCCTGCCCAGGGCCTTCTCTGCGTTCGTTGTGACCAGCTTTAAAATGTTTTCGGCGGGATAAAGCGTTATAAAAAGCAGGGCGCCGAGAATAAGGAGTATAAGAGCTGCTAACAGGAACCGGAAGGAAAACTTAAGTATTCTTGCTGGCCTCACGTTTCCTTTCCATCGTGGATTTTTTCTTGTAGAACTGGACGGTCTTCTCGAGCTCGAGAAGGTCCATGCAGATTATCTTTCCCTGTTCGAGGGTAATATGCTTGTCCTCGAGTAGCTGGACGATGAACATGTCGCCCTTTTCCGGGGGCAAACCGACCATGTTGATGAGCTCCTTGGTCCCGAATTCAAAGTTGTGCATCTGCTTGGCATCGATCTTTACCTTGTGTTTTTCAATCTGTATGAGCAGCGTATCGTAAATTCGTCCGAGGGTGTCGCGGATCATCAGGTTCTCGAGCTGGCGGTAAGCGGTCCAGATCCGCTCGCTGAGGATCTGGATCAGGCGCGTCGCCAGCTGGGGCTGGGCCTGGACCATGCCCTCGAAGTTGGATTTGTTGATCGCGAGTACTTCAACATCTCCAAACGTGATGGCTGACGCGCTGCGCGGCTTGTTGTCGAGAATGGCCATCTCGCCGAAAATATCCCCGGCCTTGAGCACCGCCAGGAGGACCTCCTCGTTCACGATCTTCGTTATCTTGACCTTGCCCGATTGTATGATGAAGAGCTCTTCGCCCGGCTCGTATTCACAGAAGATCATCGTATTGTCTTTGTAGCGGCGGTTCATGCCGACCATCTGTCCCTGGGCGGGGGCCTTTAACGGCGCTTTCAGCGTCTGGAGGCGCTGGATGGCCTTGTCGCGGTTCTCGCCGTCCGGGCGGTACTGGAGGTATCTCTGGTACGCATAGGTGGCGTGGTTGATGATTTTCTTCTTGATGTAGTACTCGCCGATATTATAGAGGTGCGAAGGATCTTCTTCTGCGACATTCTTGAAGGTGAGATTGGTGATTGCCTGGTCGAAGTCCCTGAGCTTGCGGCTGAAGAAGCGGATGATTTTCATCGCAACGGTCGGGTTCTTCTGGATAAGGAGGCCGAACTTTTCCCTCTCGACCGATATGAGGGATACGTTTTCAAGCGCAACGGCAGACTCGATTCGATTGTGAGCGCTCATACAGGACACGACGCCGAAGAAGTCGCCGGGACCGAGGATCGAATACGGCTCAGTGGCGACAACCGGATTATCCTTGGCGACTTTTACTTTTCCCTTGAGAATTATATAAAAATTATTGGCGTTCTTTTTACCTTCAACTATGATAAAAGAATTAGCGAGATAATTCTCTACTTTAAATTGGGTATCGGCCATTCTTCCTCTTCATGAAATCAGATAATATAGAGCACTATTATTAAATTCGGCAAAAAATCAAGTAATTTCTAGTTTTTTATATCAGGTCATGGAATTAAAAAATGGGGCTTAACCGTGTACGGAATATACCCTGACATTATGGTAAACTGACCCAATTTAATTAAATTGTCCAGATAAAAAATTTTCTGCGATGTTGAATTCAGGAAGCCTGCTCATTCTATCATCTTTTTCAGCCTGCTAAGCTCGTTCAGGGCTTCAATCGGCGTGATCGTATTGAGGTCAATGCCCTTGATGGCCTGAAGAACGATATGGTTTGAGGCGTTGAAAATCTCGAGCTGTCCGGAAGGCTCTTCAGCGTCAAGCGTGCCGGGTTTGATGCTTTTACCGCCCCGCTCGAGCTTTTGCAGCATCTGTTCCGCCTTGCCGATGATCGGCTTCGGTATGCCGGCCAGGTTCGCGACGTGGATGCCGTATGACTTGTCGGCTGCCCCGCGCACCACTTTATGCAGGAAATCGACGCCGCTCAGGTGCTCCTTGACCATGACGGTATAATTGACGATACCGCGCCTGCCGCCAAGCTGGGTGAGCTCGTGGTAATGGGTGGCGAACAGGGTCTTCGCCTTCAGGTAGCGGAGTATGTACTCTACCACCGCCCAGGCTATGGAGAGGCCGTCATAGGTGCTCGTTCCGCGCCCGATCTCGTCCATGATGATCAGGCTTTTATCGGTCGCGTTGTTGAGTATGCCGGCGGTTTCATTCATCTCGACAAGGAAGGTCGATTCCCCGCGCGAGATGTTGTCGGAGGCGCCGATCCGCGTGAAAATGCGATCGGCGACCGATATGTTAGCCTCGCGCGCCGGCACGTACGAGCCGATCTGGGACATCAGCTGGATGATCGCGGCCATCCGTATATAGGTGGACTTGCCGGACATGTTCGGACCGGTAATGATCTTGATAATGTTCTCATCGCCGTCCAGGTTGATGTCATTCGGTATGAACACCTCACGGGTGTAGTATTTCTCGACAACAGGGTGGCGGCCGTCCTTGATATGGGTCCTGCTGCCGGAATCGAACGAAGGCCGGACGAAGCGGTTCTCGAGGGCGCAGAGCGCAAGGGAAGAGTAAAAGTCGAGATCGCCGATGGTGCCGGCAAGGCACTGGAGGCGGTCACGCTCCGCTATGACCGCCCGGAGGAGCCTGTCGATCTCCTCGTTCTCGATCCGCTGGATCGTCTCGGACGCGGAAAGGATCTCGGACTCGAAATTCTGCAGCTTTTCCGTGGTGTATCGCTCGGAACCGACGAGCGTCTGCTTCCGGTAGTAGGTCTCCGGTATGCCGGACGCCTGCCCCTTGCTGACCTCGATAAAATATCCGAGGATCTTGTTGTACCGTATCCTGAGGGTGGAGATGCCGAGCTTCTTCTTTTCCTCTTCCTGGTAATCGACGATCCAGTTCTTTGCGTTCGTTTTCAATTCGTAGATGCGGTCAAGCTCCTGGTTGAAGCCCTTCCTGATCACGCGGCCGTGCTCGGGGGAAAGGGCCGGCTCGTCCTCGACGGCGGTCTTTATCATGGCCGCGAGCGGCGAGAGGTCGGGCATGGCTTCCGAGAGGCGGGTCATGCTCTCGTGCGGCTGTTCGGCCAGCAATGATTTTATCTTCATGGCGGCCATAATGGAGCTCATGAGGGCGATGAAATTCCTCGGGAAGGTCCTTCCGATGATGAAGCGGGAAAGGAGGCGCTCCATGTCCTGTATCTCTTTTAGAAACTGCACGAGCTTTCCGGCCAGCTCGTGGAATTCGTGAAGGTACTGGACGGTGTCGAGCCGCCTGTCTATAAGGGCGGTGTCGAGAAGCGGCTGGAGTATATTCCGCTCGAGCGTGCGCTTCCCCATGGCCGTTCGGGTATAGTCCAGGACGGAAAAAAGGGTCCGGTTCCTGGACCCGTCGGTGGTATTGCGGACCAGCTCCAGGTTGGATATCGTAGCGTCGTCGAGCGCCATGAAGTCGCGGGACACGATGGTTTTAGGGAACTTGAGGTGGTCGATGGTCTTCTTGTGCGTGTCCCTGAGATACTGCAAAATCGAGCCGGCGGCCATGATGTCCAGATCGTCGGTAATGCCGAGCCCCTTGGTGCCGGAGATCCGGAAGGTTTCCGATATGACCGCGGTCATGAATTCCGCGTCGTAGAGCCATTCGTTGATACGGTAGACCGGGATATCGTGCTGGGACAGGTATTCGGCATAGGCCTCGCCGTCCGGCGCGGAGCCGCCGTAAAAGACGGCCTCGCGGGGCGAGAACTTGGCCATCTCGCCGCGAAACAGCTCGATCGACTTGCCGATCGACGAGAGGAAGAAATCACCGGTGGAGATGTCGACGAACGACAGCCCGATGCGGTCGTCGCCGAGAATGATCGACGCGAGGAAATTGTTCTCGTCCGACTGGAGGAGGTTCGCCTCCACCACGGTGCCCGGCGTGATGACGCGGACCACCTCGCGCCTGACCACGGTGCCGGCGGAGGGGACCGTTTCCATCTGTTCGCAGATGGCGACGCGCTTCCCGGCCTTGATGAGGCGCGCGATGTAGCTCTCGGCCGCGTGGTACGGGATGCCGCACATGGGTATGTCGTTCTGGCGCGAGGTGAGGGCTATGTCAAGGATGCGCGACGCGGCGTGGGCGTCGTCGAAAAACATCTCGTAGAAATCGCCCATGCGGAAAAAGAGTATCTCTTCCGGATACTGCTTTTTCATGTCGAGGTACTGCTTCATGGCTGGGGTGATTTTTGGGTCCATGCCTATTCCCCGTATATATACGATCTGTTTCCGCCGGAAGACACCCGCACGATCCTGCCGTTGAGCCCGATTTCCTCCGCCAGCCGCACCCGGAGCTCCAGGGCGGATGCTTCATCGCGGCACCTGCCCACGTACAGTGCGAAGCCGCTCGATAACCGTACTGTTTTTATCGGATCGAACTCAACAAGCTCTTTTTTGATTCCGGCGGCGGTTTTCATGGAATCAAAGGGGCCCACAGACACGGCGTAATACACCGGCGCATCGGCCTCGTCAGGCAGGTCCCTTTCCGGGCTGATGTCCAGGCTCTCGGCGTCGTCCACTATTTTTTTCGCCGGCAGGTAAAAGACCCGGCGCGGCTTGTGCTTTTTCACGGCGGCGATATTTTTTGCCGCTTCCGCGGCTTCGGGAGACCCCGGGTAACCGGAAATAAGGTCGGAGTAGGCGGAGTATGCTTCGTCGTACATACGCTTGCGCTCGTAGAAATCGCCGAGCATGAACAGGGCCGCCGGCATGGCATCGGCGGATGGGTAACCGACGGCGATTTCCCGGATCGAATTGATGTATTCCCGGGAATGTCCGGTCGTGGCCCTGTGGATGGAAGCGAGGATCAGGAGCGTGCGCGCCAGGTTGTTGTAGTCATGGTCGGACTCGATGCGGGCGCGGCACAGCTGCTCGGCGCGCTCGTAGTCGTCGGTGCGCATGAGCGAGATAACGCTGAAAAACAGGAACGCGTCGTAGTAGCGGCTCTTTGCAAGGCGCGTGCCGGGCAGCGCGTCGTCCCTCAACGGTTCCCACCGGGACAGAAGGTAGTGTATCTCGCATATCCGGTACCGCGCGTAATCGCACCGTCGGTATTTTTTATAGCCGGTCAAGACCGCGCGGTAGTGCTCGACCGCGCGGTCGGGGGTGGTTTCCATGTCGCCCAGCATGATCCACACGTCCGGCGCGCCGGGGCTTTTCGGGTATGCCTTGAAGAATGCGGCGGCCGATTTATTCGCGGCCGCGAAGTTGCGCTGCTTTGTCTGCCGGGCGATGAGGTCCATGTACTGTTTCTCGGTTAGTCTTTTTTTCCCGGGCCTCTGTGCCGGATCGGCAGAGACGTACGCTGACAGCAGCAGGATCGTAGCGCAGATGACGGCAGGTCTATGCAATTCTCGTACCCTGCAGGGTCGTTCCCTGGACACTGTCTATGCGTATTTGCAGCCGCTTCCCGAAGTCATCGCTGGACCCTTTCGTAATGACGACATGGTTCAGGTAGGTCCGGCCCATGACGCTGTCCCCGGACTTTTTGCTGTACCGTTCTATGATGGATTCCTCGACGCTGCTAATCCTTTCTGAAAGGCGCTGGCGGGATATGCCGCGCTGGAGGGTTATGAGGCGCTGCAACCGGTCGATCTTCTCGTCCCGCGAAAGCTCTTCCCGGAGAGCGCAGGCGGGCGTGCCGGTGCGGGGAGAATAGGCATAGTTGTACGCGTCGTCAAAACGGATCGTTTCGACGGCGGAAAGCGTGTCCATGAATTCCTTTTCCGTTTCACCGGGAAACCCGACAATGAGGTCGGTCGAAAGTGAATAGGTCCCGAGCCGGGCCGAAATCCTCTCCACGATCTTCAGGTAATCCGCGCGGGTGTACCGGCGGTTCATAAGGGAGAGGATGCGGTCCGATCCGCTCTGTAGCGGAAGGTGTATCGAGCGTGAGATGTTTGAATGGCCGGCGATAACGTCCAGGATCTCATCGGAAAAATCTTTCGGGTGCGACGTGAGGAAGTTGATCCGCTCGATGCCCCGGATGGATGCGGCCTGTTCCAGAAGGCGGTAAAACGGGAGATCGCCTGAATCGGTCCCGTACTGGTTCACGTTCTGGCCCAGGAGGGTAATCTCCTTGATGCCGGTGACGGCAAGCCCGCGAATATAGTCAAGGACCTGTGCGGAGGGGAACGAGATGAGCCGGCCGCGTACCCGGGGAACGATGCAGTAGGAGCAGTAGTTTTCGCACCCGTGGGTTATGGTGACCCACCGATGCCAGCCCGGGGTGTCCTCCGTCCGGCAGAGCTTCGGGTTTATCCTGCCGGTGAAATCGGCCGTCTCCTGGGAGAGGTAGGTGTTTTCACGGGGGTCGGCCAGGTATGACTGGACAAGCCGGCCGATCACCGGGACCTGGTAGGGACCCACGACCATGTCAGCGGTTCCCCTCTTGAGCAGATCGCCGCCGATACGCTGTGCCATGCATCCGGCAGCCACCAGGAGTGCGCCCCGGGACCGGCCCTGTTTCCGGCTGCCGCGCATCCGGGAAAGGGCCCTGTTTTCGGCATGATCCCGGACCGAGCAGGTGTTGAAGATGACAATGTCAGCCTCTTCAGACGCTGCAGCGGGCAGGAACCCTTCCTCTGTCATGGACAGCGCCATGAGCTCGGAATCGTTTTTATTCATCTGGCAGCCGAATGTTTCTATGTAAAAGGTCCTGGTCACGGTAACAATTTCTCATTTTATCAGGCATTTAATGCAATATCAAAAAGGTTTTAATTTGAAAAAAATCAACAATTATTTTAATGATAATTGAAACAATCTGAATCGCGGGGAATGGCAATAATTATTACACGATCACCAAATTTTGGTTGAATAATTCCAGCCGGCCCCGTACATTAATGCCAGCTAGACGGTGCTTTGGGCGGCACGGATCAGGGCTATTGCTGACAGGAAGCAAACCATATAAAGGGAGGTATATATGGCAATCGAGAAGATAAACAACAACTTGTATCAAAAAGGGATATCTGAGAATTATAAAAATATGGTGAATGAAAATGCGGCACAAAAGAAAACAAAACCGATGCTGCAGCCGAAAAAAGAGAGCGTTCTGGACAAGGGCTTCAAGATAGACGCCAAGGCATAAGCCATCGCGCCAGTTTCGTTGCCGCACCGTGCATACGGAGAGAAAACAGATGGAAGGCGGAGAAGATAGAAGAGAATTCATCCGGGTCAGCGATCAGTTCAACGTGCGCCTCGTCAGGAGGGAACGTGGAACAGGCACGGTGATGGTGGAATTGCCTGATTCAAGCTCCATCAATGTCAGTGGAAGCGGCCTCCTGGTAAACATGAATGAAAAAGTTGAGCCGGGGACCATCCTGAGCGTTATCTTCATGAAGCCCCGCACCTTCGATATGTTCAAGGGAACGGGCAGGATCGTCCGTGTTGAACAGGCGGAAGATGGGACTTACAACGCAGGAATACACTTTATAGATCTTCGCCCGGAAGAAAAGCACAAGCTCAATTCATGTTTAATTGATTAATGAAAAAGAGTTATTATGTGATAATAAAAAAGCCCCTGCCGGTTCAACGGCAGGGGCTTTCCGTTTCAGGTCTTCATTTATCCAGTCTTTAATCCCTGAGCACTGCGCCCTGGGCCGCGGATGAAACATGCTTGATGTAACGCCGCATGAAGGATGCGGCTACGTCCCGCTGCGGAGGTTGGTAATCGGCGATCCGCTTCTTGATCTCGGTGTCGCTGAGCTTGACTGTGAGCGTGCGGCCCGGTATGTCTATGGTGATCATGTCGCCGTCCCTGACAGCTGCTATGGGCCCGCCGTCGGCAGCCTCCGGCGAGATATGCCCGATGCAGGGCCCGGCCGAGGCCCCCGAGAAACGGCCGTCGGTGATCATGGCAACGTGTTTGAGGCCTGATACGTCCATGGCCAGCGTAATGGCCAGGGTCTCGGGCATGCCGGGACCTCCCCTGGGGCCCTCGTTCCTGATGACCAGCACGCTTTCGTCCTGTATCTTTTTTTCGCGGAATGCCATAAGAGCATCGTGCTCTGACTCGAATACCCGCGCCGGGCCGGTGAAGGTGAGCATCTCCGGTATGACCGAGCTCTGTTTCACCACGCAGCCGTCCGGTGCAAGGTTTCCGGTGAGGATCACGGTGCCGCCTTCTTTCCTGAACGCCCTCTCGCGCGGCGGAATAACGGTTTCGTCCTTGATGATGACAAATTCCAGTATGTCGCGCAGCTTCATGTTGTTGGCCAGCAGGCAGTCCAGATTCAGGTCGTCTTTCAGCACCTTCATGACACCCATGGTACCGCCGGCCTTGTACAGGTCGACCATCCCGTGCGGGCCGCTCGGGCTTATGGAGCAGAGGGTGGGGATCTTCCTGTTGTACTCGTTGAATGTCGTTAGAGGGAGCTCTATCCCGAGGTTGTGCGCGATTGCCGGAAGGTGCAGCGCCGTGTTGGTTGAACCGCCGATTGCCAGGTCGACGATCAGTGCGTTGATGAGCGCCTCTTTCGTCATGATCTTCCGGGCGGTGAGGTCTTCCTCTACCATCTTTACAATGCGCATGCCCGTCTTGCGGGCGAAGACCGACTTCTCGGCGTGGAACGCGGGAACATTTGCCGAGCCGGGGATGCACATGCCCATCGCCTCGACCAGGGACTGCATGGTATTCGCCGTTCCCATGACCTCGCAGGAACCGCAGGTGGCGCAGGTCGCGGAGGCGAGCTTGGCGCCGTAGTCGGTGGTATAGTCCTTGTGGTCGATGCTGCCCTTCATGGACGGGAGAAAGCGCACGTGCATGGAGTTTGGCCCGCCGGTGATGAAAATGGCGGGAAGATCGAGGCGCGCCGCGGCGATAAGCATGCCGGGGATTATCTTGTCGCAGCTCGCGATCATGACCATGCCGTCGTACATCATGCTGTGCATGTGGGTCTCGATCATGTCTGCGATAAGGTCCCGCTGAGGCAGGACATAGCGCATGCCCTCGTGCCCCTCGGTCATGCCGTCGCAGGGGGCGGGCACGTTGAATTCAAAAGGGACGCCCCCGCCGGCGTTGACGCCGTCCTTCACTTTCTGGGCGAGCTCCCGCAGGTGGATATGCCCGGGATTGATGTCGGTGTGGGAGTTGACGATCGCGATCATCGGCTTTTCCTTGAGCTCGTCGGGATCGGCCCCCGTTCCGCGGAAAATGCCGGTGCGCATCAGTCCGACGGGAAAGTCGGAGGTATCGAATATTGCCTGGCTCTTTTTCTTCATTGCCGTCTCCTTGTTACACGTTGTTTATAATGAAGTCGGGTTTCTCCCCGTTCAGTACTTTCACAATGTTCCCGATTGCCGCGCCGATGATCCGTATCTTCGACTCCGTCGTTGCGCCCGCTATGTGTGGGGTGAGGAGCAGGTTCGCATCGACCGACAGGAGCGGGCTGTCCTTTTTCAGGGGCTCTTCTGTATAAACGTCGAGCGCGGCGCCTCCGATCTGCCTGTCCCGGAGGGCTTCAGCGAGCGCCGTCTCGTCGATTATTTCGCCGCGCGCGACATTGATGATGAGCGCGCCCGGCTTCATGGCGGCTATGCGCTCCCTGCTGATCAGGCCGCGCGTCTCGTCGGTGAGCGGGCAGTGAAGGCTTATGATGTCCGAGCTCTTCAGCAGGTCGTCACAAGTCACCATTGCGGCCCGGTATCTGCTCTCGTCGTCGTCCGAAAGCCTGACCGCGTCATGGTACAGTACGCGGACGCCGAACGGTATGAGCCGCTCCGCCACGGCCTTCCCGATCCGGCCCATGCCGACCAGCCCCCAGGTCTTGCCGTAGATCTCGCCCGGTCCGATCTCAAGCTGCTTCCATTCGCCGGCCCGGGTGGAGAGGTGGGCCGCGACCGTTTTTTTCATGAGACAGAGCCCTGCCATCACGGTATGCTCGGCCACCCCGATCGTGTTGGCTCCGGCCGTATTGGCGACGCGGATACCCGCCTCCGTGCAGGCGTCGATGTCGATGTGCTGATACCCGACGGTGGGTTGCTGGATCAGCCTGGCATGACCGGCCGCAAGCGCGATCTCGCGGGTTATCTTTTTATTAAAGGTGAAGTCGCCGAGGATGATGTCGGCATATTTCACTTCCTCGATAATTTTATCGTCCGGCAGAGAGTTGACATTAACGATCTCAATTTCGTCCTGTAGTGAAAGGCCGGCGCCCTTCATCATGGCGGTCAGCACTGCTTCGTTGAGCGGCGCCATGGATACGAGTTTTATGGCCACGGTGTACCTCCGCGATAATGTCCCTGCTTTTCATGGGCGAAAAAATTCACGGCGCTGGCGGTTTAACGCTGAACATGAATGGTAACAGATAACGCCATATGATCGGGTTTGTCTAATCAAAATGCACCGGAATTGCATTTGACGAACGGGCGTCAATCGATCTTCATGCGCTGTTCTATGCGGGACATGATTTCATTGATCGCGCCGTCAATGTTCTCGATGCTGATGGCGACCGCTTTGGAGGGGCAGACGGTGGCGCAACGGCCGCATCCCTTGCAGAGCGCGTCGTCATGGATGATGCGATTGCCGGACAGGGTGCGCGCTCCGGTGAAGCACTCGCTCACGCAGGTCCCGCAGCCGGTGCATGCGGCCATGTCGGTCGTAACGCTGAGGCCGCGCAGGCGTACCAGCGATTCCTTGACCTCGCCGGGAAAGTAGCGGGCGGACTTGAATATGGTGCAGCAGCAGGTGCAGCAGAAGCAGATCGTGAGAGACCTGCCGGTGTTGGGTGTCCCGTAAAAAAAGTCATCCATCCGGACGCGGCCGATCATGGGGATAAGGCCCATCCCGACCATTTTTCGCATGTGGGCGAGGGCCTCGTCGACCGTGCGGCGGGTGGCGATGTGCGGGGGTATGGCACGCGTGCCTTCGCCGAGCTGCAGGCAGGCTTCATGGATCGGGTAGTGCCGGCACTCTTCCGATTCGCGGCAGGTGCACCGGTTGATGATGATGCGGTGGGACGAGCGGCGTATGAGCTCCTCGAGCAGACGTTCGGGTAGGAATGTGCTCCCCGCGCCCCTGATGTCGCGGTTTACCGGGATATGCGAGATGTTGAAATTCCTGCCGGTAAAGATGGGTCGCACCATGACCGAGAACAGCCTCCCCACAACGGGCCATTGTGTCATTTTCGCGCTCAGGTATGTAAGCGGCCACACCACTCTTAAAAAATCCAGCCACCAGGAAGGTCTAAGGTTCATTGAACTGTCCTCTTGGTCGAGAAATACCGGTATCCTGGCCGATTGCAGGAACCGGATACGGCACGTTATATCTGCTCGTAATAGCGCTTGCGCTCCCAGTCGGTAACCGCCCGGTCGTACTGCCGCTGCTCGGTCCTGAAAAAATGCAAGTAATGCTCCACCACGTCGCTTCCCAGTGTCGCTCGTGCGAATTCGCTGTTTTCAAGCTCGCAGATGGCGTCGCGAAGCGTGGCGGGGACCCTCGGCAGGTCCTTTGTCGAATACATGTCGCCGGTGCATAGCGGCGGGGGCTCAATCCTGTTTCTGATGCCATCCAGGCCGGAGGCGAGCGCGGCCGCGTAGGCGAGGTACGGGTTGACGTCCGCGCCGGGGATACGGGACTCGATGCGGAGCGAGCTTCCATTGCCCACGATGCGGAAACCTGCCGTGCGGTTATCATAGCTGCACGCGAGGCTGGTCGGCGCCCATGAACCTGACTGGTAGCGCTTGTACGAGTTGACCGTCGGCGCGTAAAAGACCATCATCTCCGCGGCGTGCCGTATCCAGCCTCCCAGGAACCACCTGAATGCGTCGGAACCGGTTACCGGACCGAAGGGGATGTCCCCGGCGAACATGTTGTTTTTCCCGGAACGGTCCCAGAGGCTCATGTGCATGTGACAGCTCGAGCCGGCGCTGTCCGCGTCGAATTTTGCCATGAAGGTCACGGAGAGGCCAAGGCTGTCCGCAACTTCCTTGAAGCACTGCTTGTATATCATCTGGCTGTCAGCCATGGCGAGAACGTCCGCGTAGCGGATGTTGAGCTCGTGCTGGCCTTTTCCCCATTCTCCCTTGCTGAATTCCACCGGCACGCCGCTGTTTGCGAGATGGCGGCGAACGGCAGCGTTGAGCGGCTCCTCGCGCGTGCCCTGGAGGACGTGGTAATCTTCAAGGTAAGACCCGAAAGGCCTGAGGCGGGCGTACTCCTTATCCCTGGCCGCGTCGTAGCTTTCCCTGAAGATATAATACTCGAGCTCGGAGGCGCCCATGGCCCGGTAACCGGATTCTTCAGCGGCAGCAAGCTGTTTCTTCAGTATGCTCCTCGGGGATATCGCGGTGAGCCGGTGTTCATGCTCGTCGAACACGTCGCAAATGACGAGGGCGGTTTTATCAAGCCATGAAGCGCAGCGGAGCGTGTTCATGTCCGGAACGCAGTGGAAATCTCCGTACCCGCTCTCCCAGTTTGCATACCGGTACCCGGGCACGGGGTCCATGTCCATGTCAACCGTGAAAAGATAATTGCACGCATGCATGCCCGAACGTGCGATCTGGTCCAGGAAAAAGTCGGTCGTGATGCGCTTGCCGAAGAGACGGCCGTACAGGTCCGGGAACGCCGCGATAACCGTCTCGATTTCGCCGGTTCGCGCTTTCTCTTCGAGTTCTTTCAGGGTCAGCATGCCCCGTGTCTTCAGTTCGGCCATGGTCACCGCCTTGTCGTGAAATGTATCCGCGCAGGATCAATCGAGCTGCTGAATTTTTTTTAAATCCGATTTCCGGCCCAGGAACAGCAGCACCGAATGCCCGGGTATGATGTCGTCCGCCGTGGGAGCGATTTTCATGTTTTCCCATTCAGGCGCGTCCGGGCTCCAGTGCTCGTTGCCCTGCAGGAATTTGATGCCGAGGATCTGGCACTTGAAGCGCGCGCCTATTTGTAAATCCCGTATGTTCCTGCCGATGAAGCTTGCCGGCGGCTGGATGTTCATGACGACGTACTCGCCGGTAAGGGGCACGTAGTCGAGGACGTTTCTCATCGCCAGGGTCTTGCCGATCCTGGCCGCGGTATCGCGTTCAGGGTAGATGATGTCCGGGAACCCCAGGCGCTCAAGAGCGTGCTGTTCCTTCACCGAGCGCGCGCACGCGATGATCCGCTTCGCGCCGAGGTCCTTCAGCGAAAGGAGTATGATGAACATCGAGCTGATGTCGCCGACACTGACGATCACGCCGTCCAGCTCCCTGATCGAAAGGGTCTGGAGAAATGACGGCTCCGTGGCATCGCCGTTGATGGAATGGGCGAGAAATTCTTTTGAAGAGAGCAGCCGTTCCCTGTTGCAATCGATCCCGGTGACCTCGCTGCCGTACTCTTTCAGGGACTTGGCGAGATGGGCGCCGAAGCTTCCCAGGCCGATTACTGCATATTTCTGCATTTCGAACCTCCTGCCGGCGATTTCCGGGCGGCGATCTTCGTCCGTAACGATACAACGTGCGGAGCGCAGCGCTCCGATACACGCATAAAAAGCCGCCAATAAATGCGAATTGTCAAGTCTAAAAACGGCAGCATGTGAGATCGGGAGACGATATGCCATGTATTGATAAAATTTTATACGACATAAAAATTTTAACTTGTATTTTTAAACTGAGACGTAATTAATTATCCTCCGGAATGTTCATGATATTCCGTGATATTTCAGATCATGACCTGGTGTTCGTATGACCGGATATATTCAATATCGAATCAATGGAAACCCGGGTGGTCAACGCGCCGTTGAGCGGAGCGCCCATATTCAGGATGAAATGCATCATCAATATCCCCTTTGAGCTGAAGCTGTCTGCGGTGCGGAAAGAGCTGGAAAAGCTCGGTGAGCGCATGGATATTGACATCGAAATCGTTGCGGCGGACGTTTTATAATACTAGTCCCAAGCCCGACATACCCTGGGAGTGCAAATGGAAACAGAATTTACTCCTCTTCATGAAGAGCACGTGTCGCTGAATGCGCTGATGGCCCCGTTCGCGGGATGGGGCATGCCCATACATTACGGCAGCATTCTCGACGAGGCGCGGCACACGAGGTCCGCCGTTTCAGTCTTCGACATCACCCACATGGGCGAATTCATCGTTAAAGAGGGACCCGGCTCGTCCTCGTTCGACGGCGCCATCACGACGCCGGTAACCGCGATGAAAAAGGGACGGTGCCGCTACGGGTTTCTGCTTAACGAGAAGGGCGGGATCCTCGACGACCTGATCGTGTACCGGATCGCGGACGATGAGTGGATGGTTGTTGTCAACGCGTCGAATGTCCGGCGGGATTTCGACACCATCAGCAAGCGGCTCGGGAGCGGGGCTGCCATCGAGAATATTTCCTCCAGGATCGTCAAGCTGGACGTGCAGGGTCCAAAGTCCATGGGTGTCATGAAGCAGATCGCAGGGCCCGGCATCGCCGGACTTTCCTACTACGGATTCGATTTTTTCAAGTTCATGGGCGGCAGCCATATCATAAGCAGGACGGGTTATACCGGCGAGCTCGGGTTCGAGGTGTATGTGGATCCGGAAACGGGCCTGAAGCTGTGGAAGGAGCTCCTGAAAAACCCGGACGTTAAACCGGCCGGTCTTGGCGCGCGTGATATTTTGCGGCTGGAGATGGGCCTTCCCCTGTATGGGAACGAATTTAACGAAAATACAACGCCGGTAGACGCCGGCATGGAGCGCTTTCTTGACATGGGCAAGCACTTTACCGGGAAGGAGCCCGTCGCTGCGCTGCAGAAGACGGGGGCCCGGCGCCGGCTCGTCGGATTCATCGCCGGCGGGAGGAGGAGCCCCAGGCACGAAAACAGGATCCTGGCAGGCGGTACAGAGGCGGGGATCGTGACGAGCGGCGTGTTCTCTCCGCACCTCAACTGCGGCATCGGCATGGGGTATATCGACGCGGCGCACGCCGCCGACGGGAACGGAATCGCGATTGACACGGGAAAAGGGGAGATAGCGGCGAACGTTGCGCCGGTACCCTTTATAAAACAGACTTCAATTAAACACACGGAGGCATAGGGGAGATGGAGATCACTGTCATTGAAGGATATCTCTACACCAGGGAGCACGAATGGGCAAAGGTGGAAGGCAATAAAGCAAAAGTCGGTATTACCGATTACGCGCAGCAGAAGCTCGGCGACATCACCTACATCGAGCCGCCGCAGGTAGGCAAGGCTGTAAAGCAGGCCGAATTCCTGACCGGCATCGAATCGGTGAAGGCGGCCAGCGACATATACTCGCCCCTGTCCGGAACGATCACCTCGAACAATCCACGGCTGGACGACGAGCCCGAGCTCGTCAACAAGTCCTGTTACGAAAAAGGCTGGATAGCCGAGATCGAGCTGTCGGACCCGGCGGAGACGAAAAACCTGATGGACGCCGCGAGCTATAAAACATACGCTGCGGGACTTGAGTAGCGATGGCGGGTTACACGCCACATACGAAAGACGACGTCCGTAACATGCTCGATGTCATCGGCGTCAAGTCGGTCGAGGAGCTTTTCTCGGACATCCCTCCTGAGCTCAGGCCGAAATCGTTCGACCTGCCGGCAGGGATTACGGAGAACGAGGCGCTGAAGGCTTTTAACGGGCTGAGCGGCCGCAACCGCACGGACCTGGTATCGTTCGTCGGCGGCGGGTTCTACGATCATTTCATTCCTTCGGCTGTAGATTCGATCTCGTCCCGCTCGGAATTCTTCACCGCGTATACGCCCTACCAGCCGGAGGCTTCACAGGGCACCCTGCGGGCGATAATGGAATACCAGTCCATGATCGCGAGCATCACGGGCCTCGACTACGCAAACGCATCCCTGTATGACGGCGGGACGGCGCTGTACGAGGCGATCGCGATTGCCGTGCATGCCAACGGCCGCCGGAAGGTACTGGTAGACCGCGGGGTGAACCCGCTGTTCCGGAACATCATCCGGACGTACATCCTCAATATCGATGTGGTCATAGAAGAAGTGGACCTGAAAGACCTGCGCTCTGACCGGGAAAAGCTCCGCTCGCTTCTCGACGACGAAACATCGGCCCTGGTGGTGCAGAACCCGAACTTTTTCGGCATGGTCGATGATTACGAAGAGGTCTTTGAATTCGCGCGTTCTAAAAACATAGTAAGCATACTCGTCTTCTACCCGCTCTCGCTCGGGCTTCTCAAGACCCCCGGTGAGATGAAGGCGGACATCGCGGTGGGCGAGGGCCAGTCGCTCGGCCTGCCCCTGTCGTTCGGCGGTCCGTACCTCGGTCTCATGGCGGTCGCTAAAAAATTCGTGCGCAAGATGCCGGGCAGGATAGTCGGGGAGACGGTCGACCGCGACGGCCGGAGGGCATTTGTCCTTACCCTCCAGGCGCGCGAGCAGCATATCCGCCGCGAAAAGGCCTCCTCCAACATATGCTCCAACCAGGCGCTCTGCGCCCTCAGGGCGGTTGTTTACCTCTCGCTGATCGGCAAGGAGGGTTTCCGAAAAACAGCGCTCATCAATAATGCCCGTGCCGAATACTGTAAAAAGGCCCTGAAAGCAATCAGGGGAATTTCCGTCAAGGAAGGCCCGACCTTCAATGAATTCGCTGTTGAATTACCGGTTCCCGCCGCAGCATTCATCAAGAAAATGATCGGTACCGGTTACGCGGCAGGTTTGGCCGCGTCGTTATTCTATGAAAACATGGACCGTATCATGATAGTATCCGTGACGGAAAAGAGATCCGAAGCAGAAATAACCGCGTTCGCGGATGCGGTCAGGAAGGCCCTGTCATGAAACTCATATTCGAAAAAAGCGTTCCCGGCAGGATCGGCGTTGATCCCGGAGCGGTCCCCGCGGGCGCGGGCGACAGCCTCGACCTGAAATATCTGCGCGCGATCGACAACTGCCTGCCCGAGCTTTCCGAGCTGGACGTGATGCGGCACTATATCCGGCTGTCGCAGCTCAATTTCTCGGTCGACACGCATTTTTATCCGCTCGGCTCCTGTACCATGAAATACAATCCGAAAGTGAACGAGGCGGTAGCCGCGCTTCCGGGATTTACGGGCGTGCATCCCTTCATGGCCTATCTCGATCCGGCGACGGTGCAGGGCTCTCTTGAGCTCGTATACCGCCTTTCCTCGTTCCTGGGAGAGATCACCGGTATGAAGGGCGTGACGACCCAGCCCTATGCCGGCGCGCACGGCGAGCTGACGGGAATTTTCCTGATGGCCGCGTATCACAGGGCGAAGGGCAATAAGAAGAAATACGTAATCGTACCGGACGAGGCGCACGGCACAAACCCGGCAAGCGCGGCCATGGGCGGGTACTCGGTGATTTCGATTCCCGTGGACCGCGACGGCGGTATGAACGTGGACGCCTTCCGCGAGAAGATGACGGACGAGGTTGCCGGCGTGATGCTGACGCTGCCGAATACGCTCGGGACTTTCCACCGGCGCATCTGCGACATCGTGCAGATAGCGCGCGAGCACGACGCGCTCCTCTACAATGACGGAGCGAACCTGAACGCGATACTCGGGAAAACGCGGCCCGGAGACATCGGCTTCGACATCGTCCACATGAATTTGCACAAGACCTTCTCCACGCCGCATGGCGGGGGCGGGCCCGGGGCAGGCGTCGTCGCTGTCTCGGACAAGCTCGTCAAGTTCCTGCCGGTCCCGAACGTCGCGCGGTCGAAGGACGGGTCGTATGGGCTCGATTTCGGCGACGGGAACAGCATCGGGAGCATGGCCTCGTTTTTCGGCAACTTTGCCGTGCTGGTAAGGGCGTATACCTACATCATGATGCTCGGCAAGGAAGGATTGGTCGACGTTTCCGAGAAAGCCGTCCTGAACGCGAATTACATACGGGTCAAGCTGAAACCGTACTACGATCTCCCGTATGACCGGGTGTGCATGCACGAATGCGTTTTTTCGGCCAGGAGACAGGTTCAGAAAAACGGCATTCATGCCATCGATATTGCCAAGGCCCTGATAGAGCGCGGGTTTCATCCGCCGACCATCTATTTTCCGCTGGTTGTGGACGAGGCCCTCATGATCGAACCGACAGAGACCGAGTCAAAAGAGACGATTGACGAGTTCATCGCCGCGATGATCGAGATCGCGGGCCTCGCCGAAACGGACCCGGAGGCGCTCAGGAAAGCTCCCGGGAATACACCGGTATCCAGGCCTGATGAGACCAGGGCGGCTCGTGAACTGAAATTGACATGCAACCTCTGAAGGCGCGGCTCGTACCATACGGGATACGAGCCGGCCAGGAAAACATGGCCGTTGACGAGCACCTCCTTGTACAGCACGGCCACACCGGTTTTCCCGTATTGCGGCTCTACGGATGGAGTCCTTCCGCGATAACCCTGGGACGCTACCAGGCGATTGAATGCATCAATCGTGACGCATGCCGGATCGATGGAGTGGGCCTGGTCAGGAGGATTACCGGGGGCGGCGCGATCCTTCATGACAACGAGCTGACCTATTCGGTCGTATGGCCGGCCGACAACCCTGAAATGCCGGAGTCAACCGCCGGTTCTTTTAAAAAAATCAACGCATTTATCCTGGAGACATACCGGTCTCTCGGATTGAAACCGGTGTATGCACGGGACGCCGGCCGGGACATCCCGCCGGGCCGCACTGATTTCTGCTTTTCCGGTAACGAGGATTTTGATATACTTATAGAAGGCAAGAAGATCGGCGGCAATGCGCAGAGACGGGTCCGTGGAGCGCTGCTCCAGCACGGGTCCATACCCCTTTCAGTGGATACGGACCGGGTAAAGCGCTATTTCAGGGATCCGGTAGATACCGGGAACTTTACATCACTGGGCGAAGCCAGCGGACGCGAGATCGGCATCGATGAGCTGTCCCGGGCGGTCATGGATGCGTTTCGTAACGTAATGGGAGTGGATTATTACGCGCAGGAGATAGAAGATTCGGAAGAAGACATCATCAGGGCGCTTGCGCTGAACAAGTATTCCTCGGGGCAATGGACGGAAAACGTAATGGCGGGCGGGGTGTAATACTGTGAGACCGGCATGGATCAATAAGAAAATCGACTTTCGTGCCATGCATGCGACCGAGAGCATGCTCGGAGGGCTGCGTCTGCATACCGTCTGCCACCAGGCGCGCTGTCCCAATATCTCCGAATGCTTCGCGCGCGGTACCGCCACATTCATGATACTCGGTGATGCGTGCACCCGGTCATGCCGTTTCTGCGGCGTCACCGGCGGGAAACCCGCAGCCGAAGACCCCGGTGAGCCGGAGCGCGTGGCCGAAGCCGTCGGGAGGATGGGCATCCGTCACGCGGTGATCACGTCCGTCACGAGGGACGACCTGGATGACGGCGGCGCCGCCCTGTTCGCGTCTACAGTGCGCGCCGTGCGGAACGCCGTTCCGGGCGCATCGATCGAGGTGCTGGTCCCGGATTTCAGGGGGGACGAGTCGTCGGTCCGGACGGTGGTGGACGCGGGGCCGGACATATTCGGGCACAACATAGAGACCGTGCCCCGGCTCTACGAGTCAATGAACAGGAGAGAGTATGCCCGGAGCATCGGGGTGCTCGCAACGGCACGAAAGCTTTCACCGCTGCTCCGCACCAAGTCGGCGATAATGCTCGGTCTCGGGGAAACCGGCGACCAGGTGATCGGGGCGCTGCGGGACCTCAGGGGCGCGGGATGCGATTACCTGAGCATCGGCCAGTATCTCCAGCCGGACCGGAGCTGCGTGCCGGTAACGGAATATGTATCTCCCGAGAGGTTCCTTGAGTATGGGGACCTGGCGCGGGAGATGGGATTCAGCCATGTGGAGAGCGGCGTGTATGTCCGGAGCTCGTATATGGCGGAGAAATACAATGAATAATAGTGCTGCTCAATGTTACCACGGAGACACAGAGGATAGAATAAATAGAGAGGTTGACAATTAAACAAACACATCAAATAATTAATATGTTATCTGATAGTATTAACAATATATTATCTTACTCTGTGTCTCTGCGCCTCTGTGGTAAAAAAACAATTAATAAATAATGCCATGAAAGAATATGATCTTGTCATAATAGGCTCCGGTCCGGCGGGATACACAGCAGCGTTCGAGGCGGTGAAAAACAAGATGAAGACCGCCCTCATAGAGCGCGATCTCTCCCGCCTCGGGGGAGTATGCCTGAGCGAGGGCTGCATTCCGCTCAAGGGACTGCTCTACCATGCAAAGTGCGGCGGCGATTATACCGCGATACGGGACATGGTCATGAAGCGGGTCGAGCAGATCCGCGCCGGCCTGAAATCGCGGATTTCATCGCAGGGCATCGAGCTTATCCAGGGGGAAGCCGCGTTCATCTCGCCGCGCGAAATACGCGTATCCGGAGAGACAATTGCCGCGCGGTTTTTCCTGGTCGCATCGGGTTCCCGGCCAAAACGCCTGTTTGATGCGGGGAACGTGTTCACGTCCGAAAAAATATTCGACATGGACCCGGTCCCCGCGAGCGTTCTCCTGATAGGCGGCGGCGTCATAGGGTGCGAGTACGCGTCGTTCCTCGCGTCTGTCGGCGTGCGGGTCGAGATCGCGGAAGTGCTCGATTCCCTGCTCTACGGCGAGGACGAGGAGGCGGTGCGCACCCTCGGCCGCGAATTCAAAAAGAAGGGTATCGTCGTATACGAAAAAACAAGGGTGACGGACATAGGTCCCGGAAACGAGGTTGTCATGATGGAGGGCGACCGGGAAATCCGCGGCGCGTATGACATGATTTTCGAAACGACCGGCCGGGTCCCCGGCACTGCGGGCCTGGGGCTCGAGCAGGCGGGAGTGGGCGTGTCAGGGAAAGGCTTTATCACTGTAAACGGGGCTATGCTGACGTCTGCCGAGAATATTTACGCCGCAGGCGACTGCATCGATTCCCCGATGCTCGCATACACGGCATATAAGGAGGCCGAAACCGCCGTGGCGCACATGTGCGGCGTTCACCATGAGCCGGTCGATTACGCGTCTATGCCGCGCCTGGTCTTCTCGTCGCCCCAGGTGGGGAGCGTCGGTCCGGCAGAATCCTCGCTCAAAAAGCAGGATGCAGCCCATACCGTATATAAATACTTTTTCCGGGCGCTGGGCAAGGCCGTGATGGAGGGGCATGACGCCGGTTTCGTCAAGCTGATCGAAAGCAAGGAATCCGGCCGCATAATCGGCGCGTCGGCGGTCGGCGACGAGATAGCCGACATCATGAACCAGCTGGCTCTGATCGTCGGATCCGGCATGACGGCCTCGGATATCAGGAAACGCATGTTCGTGCATCCGTCCTATTCCGAGATCATTCTCGATGCCCTGCATTACGGGAAACAATGACGGGTATCGCCCCGCAGGCACCACAGGAGAGCCTCATATGACAGTTAAAGAAAAAATCCAGGACCTGTTCCCGCGTGAAAACGATCTACCGGGCGAGTACAGCCCGGCATTTCCCGTCGCGCAGCATGAATACCTGATCGGCGGCGAGCTGCGACGGTGGAAGGGCGAGATGCAGGAGGTCCTTTCGCCGGTATGCATCCGCTCCGGACAGGGCACGAGCCGGAAACCAATCGGAAGCTATCCCCTGATGACGGAAAAAGAATCGCTCCAGGCGCTCGATGCGGCCGTGGCGGCATACGATAACGGGTCCGGGGAATGGCCGGCAATGCCGGTCGAGGCACGGATCCGCCGGCTGGAAGCGTTCACGCTCATGATGAAGGAGAAACGGTCCGAAATCATAAACCTGCTGATGTGGGAGATCGGAAAGTCTCTCGCCGAAAGCGCGAAGGAGTTTGACCGTACCGTCGAGTATATCGCCGACACCGTGAACGCCGTGAAGGACCTTGACCGCGCCGGGTCGCGCTTCGAGATACGGGGCGGGATCATCGGGCAGATACGGCGGGCGCCGCTCGGCGTGGTTCTCTGCATGGGGCCGTTCAACTATCCCCTGAACGAGACCTTCAGCACGCTGATACCGGCCCTGCTCATGGGGAACACGGTCATCCTCAAGCCGCCGAAGTACGGCGTGCTCCTCTATGGGCCGCTCCTTGATGCGTTCCGCCGGTCCTTTCCGGGGGGAGTGGTAAATGTACTATTCGGAGACGGCGCCCGCATCGTGGGCCCGCTCATGACGTCGGGAAGAGTCGATGTGCTCGCCTTCATCGGATCGAGCAGGGTCGCGGACATCATCAAGAAGCAGCATCCCCGGCCGCACCGCCTCCGCTCGGTGCTCGGCATGGACGCGAAAAACGCCGCCATCGTCCTCGGCGACGCCGACATCGAGCTTGCGGTGAAGGAATGCGTGCTCGGCTCACTGTCATACAACGGCCAGCGCTGCACGGCGATCAAGATCATCTTCGTGCACCGCTCGATCGCGGATCCTTTTTTAAAGAAGTTCAATGATGCCGTCAGCGCCCTGAAACCGGGCATGCCCTGGGAAAAGGACGTGAACCTGACGCCGCTGCCTGAAACCGACAAGACCCGGTACATGAGCGATTATATTAACGACGCGGTTGCAAACGGCGCGGCCGTCGTCAACCCGGACGGCGGCACCGTGAATAACACCTTCATGTTCCCGGCCGTCGTGTATCCCGTGAACGGCAGGATGAGATTGTACGGCGAGGAGCAGTTTGGCCCGGTCGTGCCGGTGGTGCCGTTCGACGACATCGAAGAGCCTATGCGGTACGTGGAAGAGTCCAATTTTGGCCAGCAGGCGGCCATCTTCGGGAACGATACCGGCCAGATCGCGAAGCTGGTCGACCGGCTGGTAAACCAGGTCTGCAGGGTCAACATCAACTCCCAGTGCCAGCGGGGGCCGGATGCGTTCCCGTTCACCGGCAGGAAGGACAGCGCGGAGGGGACCCTTTCGGTAAGCGACGCGCTCAGGGTCTTCAGCATCCGGACGCTGGTGGCGGTCAAGGAAACAGACAGGAACAAGCAGATTTTAACAGAAATACTCAGGGACAAGAAGTCCGGTTTTTTGTCGACGGATTTCATATTCTGATGCCCCATGAGCACGGCCGGCCCACCTGAAATAAACGGATTGACGTAACCGGAAACATTGTTATAGTTGCTCGGTGCAAAACATGAAGCACCGGGGAGCGCCTGATGACTGTCCTGAAATCGAAGAACCTGGCCTATGAAATTGCCGATCTCCTCAGGGAGAAGATCATACATGGCGAGCTTCAGCCCGGGCAGAGAATACTCGAAGCTAAAATCGCGAAAGAGCTTTCTGTCAGCCAGAGCTCGGTCCGCGAAGCACTCCGCATCCTCGAGCAGAGCGGTCTTGTCGAGACCAACCAGCGCCGCGGCACGTTCGTGACCGAGCTGTCCAATAATGACATTGAAATCATGTATGATATCGTCACGGACCTGTATGCCCTGTTGATTATCAAGGCCATGGAGCACCGGTCGACGGAGAACGTCGCGCGCATTATCGATGTTCTGAAAAGGCTTGAAACATCCGCGGAAAAATCCGATTTCGACAATTACCATAAAAGCATCTTCGAATTCGCTTACATCGCGCTCGAAGCGGTACAGAGCCCGGTGTTGACCAAGATCATCTCGGACCTCTGGCCCAATAAACAGCGGGTTGAGTACATGACCCTCAGGGCGCGGAAGAACGAGCTGAAAAGCAACGTGAAGTATTTCAAGCTTCTGGAAAAGTACATGCTGGAGGCCAACCTCGAGAAGCTGGTAAAGACCATCCGGGAATACACGCAGAATGAGAAGAAGTTCGCCCTCTCGATCCTGTCGACTGCTCCGCGGGACTGAAGCACGGACCGCCGGCTGCTGCGTTAGCCGCCCCGTCCTGTCAGGCCGCCGTCATTTAAAGACTTTTCTGGCTATCCCCAGCTTACCGCGGTACGGCGGGTACCGGAGGGGTACGTCAAGCCATGTGGATTTGGCGAGTATCGAACGGTGATGACTGAACGTATCAAAGCTGTGTTTACCGTGATACATGCCCATGCCGCTGTAGCCGACACCGCCGAACGGCAGCCTCGGGTTCGTAAGATGCAGCATCGTATCGTTCACGCACCCTCCGCCGGAAGATGTGCGGGAGAAAACCATCTTTTCTTTCTTCCTGCTTGATGTGAACAGATAGAAGGCGAGAGGTTTTTCCCTGCTGTTGACAAACGAAATGGCCTCGTCAATATCGCCGTACTCCATGATCGGGAAGATAGGGCCGAATATCTCGTCCTGCATGATAGGATCTTCCGGCCGCACATTATCGAGAATCGTTGGCGATATACAGCGGTCCTGCTTCCTGACTTCACCGCCGAAAATTACCTCCCCGGTCTTGATGAGGGCAGATAGTTTTTCAAACTGATCGTTATTTATAATTCTTCCGTAATCAGGGTGCTCAAGGGGATTGGCGCCGTATGATGAGACGATGCACTTCTTGATCCTCTCTACCAGTTCTTTCTTTACTTTTTTGTTCACGAGTATATAGTCCGGAGCGATGCAGGTCTGCCCCGAGTTGAGGAGCTTTCCGAAAGTAAGGCGGCGCGCTGCCACGTCCAGGTCCGCGTCATCCTCCACGATGCACGGGCTTTTGCCCCCGAGCTCCAGGGACACGGGTGTGAGGAATTTCGAAGCTTTTTCCATAACTATTTTACCGAGATAGGCGCTTCCGGTGAAGAAGATATAGTCGTACCGGTGGCCGAGGAGCTCCTGGATAACATCGCGTCCTCCTGTAAAAACGCTTATGTAACGCGGATCGAAAGTCTCGGAAACAAGCTCCCGGATTGTTGCGGACGTATGTTCCGAATAGTGTGCGGGCTTGAGAACCATGCAGTTTCCGGCAGAGATCGCGCCGACGAGGGGATCGAAGAGCAGCTGGAAAGGGTAGTTCCACGGCGACATGATCAGCACCAGTCCGAACGGCTCACGCAGTATGTAGCTCCTGGAATGAAAATTCACGAGATCGGTGCGGATCCTTTCCGGTTTCATCCATTTCTTCAAATGATGTATATGATATGATATCTCTTCCTGCACGAAACCGATTTCAGTGATATAGGCTTCAAACGGGGACTTGTTCAGGTCCTTTTTAAGCGATTCGCTCAGCTTTTTCTCATACCTGGAGATGGCTTTTTTCAATTTAACGAGGTTATCAATCCGGAAGGCATACTCCTTCGTAATATGGGTCGAGAAGAATTCCCGATGGGCTGAAAGCGTCCCGGCTATTTGATCGTTTTCGATCTTATGATTCATGTCGGCCTCACACATATTTATTATCGATTATCGATAAACGATAATAAACGGAATTATGTCAATACATATTTAGTGACCAACGGAAAAAATTAGTTTTGACTGTTTTAATGCAGTTTATGAAAATCAAATGTCTTTGAAAGAAACTAAAGGTGAAACATCATGATCAAAACAATATCCCCCATAGATGGGAAACAGTTCGTTGAACGCAAACTTGCAACCTCGCAGGACCTTGACAGGGCGGTTAAATTATCAAAAAAAGCACATGCATCATGGCGTTCTACGCCCCTGGACAAGCGCATTGAATACGTCAACGCCATGATCGACGCGTTTGTCTCGAAAAAACAGGAAATTGCCGAGGAGCTGACGCGACAGATGGGCCGCCCGATCCGCTACACGCCCTTCGAGGTAGACAGGTTCGAGGAGCGGGCGCGGATGATGGTACGCCTTGCGCCGGAAGCGCTGAAGGACGTTGTCCCGGACGCGCATACGGGGTTCACCCGTTTCATCAGGAGAGAGCCGCTCGGCGTTGCCCTGGTGCTTGCGCCCTGGAATTATCCGTACCTGACCGCCGTGAACGCGGTGGTCCCGGCGCTCCTCGCGGGCAACACGGTCATCCTCAAGCACTCGGCCCAGACACCCCTCTGTTCCGAGCGCTTTTTCGAGGCCGCCCGTACAGCGGGGATGCCGGAGGGCGTGTTCCAGTTCCTCCACATGTCCCACGCGCTGGTAGCTGAAGCGATCGGCCGCGAGGAGGTCAACCATGTCGCCTTTACCGGCTCGGTCGAGGGCGGCCGCGATGTCCAGCATGCCATGGCCGACCGCTTCATAACAATGGGGCTCGAGCTGGGCGGCAAGGACCCCGCGTACGTGCGGAGCGATGCCGATCTCCAGTTTGCGATCGACAATGTCGTGGACGGCGCCTTTTTCAATTCAGGCCAGTCCTGCTGCGGGATCGAGCGGGTGTATGTGGACGAAAAAGTATATGACAAATTCGTTGAAGGAGCCGTGGCGCTTGTCAGGGAATACAAGCTTGGGAATCCGCTCCTTCCGGATATAACACTCGGTCCGGTGGTCAACCTGTCAAGCGCGGGTGCAATACAAACGCAGATCGACAGCGCTGTTTCCAAAGGCGCGAAAGCCCTTGTCGACGAGAAAGCGTTCCCTGAAGCACGGAGGGGAACGACATACATGGCGCCCCAGGTGCTGGTCAACGTCACCCACAAGATGGACGTGATGTACGAAGAAACCTTCGGTCCGGTGGTCGGCATCATGAAAACAAAGAGCGACGAGGAAGCGATTGCCCTGATGAACGACAGCCCCTACGGCCTGACCGCTTCAGTTTGGACGTCTGACGTTGAAGCGGCCCTCCGGATAGGGGACCTGATAGAGACCGGCACGGTATTCATGAACCGGTGCGATTATCTTGATCCCGAGCTGGCGTGGGTAGGGATTAAAAATTCCGGCAGGGGATGCACCCTTTCAAAAGTAGGGTTTGAGTATCTGACAAGACCCAAGTCATTTCATTACCGCACCGTCATTCCCGGCAAGTAAGCGTGACTACGGGAGCTGCCAACAGAAGCCAGGACTCCGTCCAATCCGCAGCCTACCGGCCGTGGCAGATCAGGATATTCATTGCCACGTTCCTGACCTATTTCGGCTATTATTTCTGCCGGAAACCGTTTTACGTGGCCAAGGCAACCATATCCGGGGAGCTCGGCCTCACGGCCGTCGACCTGGCGCAGCTCGGCACCGCCTACCTTGTCGCGTATATGCTGGGGCAGTTTTCCAGCGCGTATTTCGGGAGGAAGCTGGGACCGCGGATGCTCCTGCTGGCCGGCATGGGCCTTTCGATCGTATGCGGCGCGGCCTTCGGCATGTCGAACGGCTTGATGACGCTCATGCTGTTCATCAGCGTAAACGGCCTGGCGCAGGGGACCGGCTGGCCCGGCTGCATCGGGAGCCTCGCGTTCTGGTTCCGGCGGCGGCAGCGGGGCAGGGTCCTGGGCGTCTGGTCGACCTGCTACCAGGTCGGGTCCATCGCGGCAACCTCGTTTGCCTCCTTCGTGCTTGCCGCGTGGGGCTGGCGCTGGTCCTTCTACAGCGGCTCTCTTGTGCTCCTCGCGATCTGGCTGATCGTGCTGGCCCTTCATCCGAACCGGCCGGAGGACGTGGGCCTGCCGGAGCTGTCCGATGACGATACCGAGCCCGGCAATCCCGCGCCGCAAACCGAAACCATCGGATGGGACCGGAAGGTGGTCATGACCATCGCCATGATGGGCCTCATCTATTTCTGCATCAAGTTCCTGCGATACGCGCTCTGGAGCTGGCTTCCGTATTTTCTCAACAAGAATTTCTCCATGAGCGTGGACAATGCCGGGTATCTCTCGACCATATTCGATATCTGCGGCTTCGTCGGGGTCATTGCGAGCGGGTTCGTGTCGGACACGATATTCAAAGGCAGGCGCGCCATGGTCTCGCTGGTCATGCTCGTGCTCATGACGGTGTCGTTTTTGATAATGTACCTGCTTGGCTCGGCAAATCTGCTCGTGTTTGCCGTTTCCATCGGGTTCGCGGGTTTCATGCTGTTCGGGCCCGATTCGTTGCTGTCGGGCGTCGGGGCGATCGACGTCGGATCGCGCCGGGGCGCCCTCTCGGCCGCCGGCATCATCAATGGCATGGGCTCCATAGGGCCCATCTTCCAGGAGCAGATAATCGGCAGGATGTACGAGCACTACGACAAGGACCTGCTGCCTGTTCTGATCATGCTGGTGTTCGTCGCCGCCGCGAGCGCCTGTCTCATGTTCGTCCTCTGGATCATGTCCAGAAAGGGGATAGCCAATTTGTAGCGGGCGCGCTCTTTTAACTTGACATAAAAATCGACGTTGCGATAATGATATTGGTAATACCATGGACATGGTGTACCACAATGTCATCGCGAGCGCAGCGAAGTGCGCCTCGGCTACGCTCGGCAACCGCTTGATCCCTGAGCGACTTGCGCTGAGCCTGTCGAAGTGAGTCGAAGGGTGTTTCGTCGTCCCGATTGTATCGGGACTCCTCGCAATGACATATACTATAATCAAGAAGGACCGTCATGGTACAATACAATTATCCGACTACCATACTGCTGGGCCAGGGCTCACTGGCCGAATTCGTGAACAGGCTCAAAGCGGCGAATCACAAGAAGATCCTCATCGTGACCGACGCAATGGTCGAGAAGCTGGGCATCGTGAAAAAGCTGACGGACCTGCTGGGGCCCGCCGGCATATCCTACGCGGTCTTCACGGACGTGCATCCCAACCCGGTCGAGGAGGACGTGGAGAAGGGCGTTGCCGCGTACAAGGCCGGGAACTGCGACTGCATCATCGGCCTCGGCGGCGGAAGCCCGATCGATGTCGCCAAGATGATCAAGGTCATGGTGTCCAACCCGCCGCCGCTCGCGCAATATGACGACAGCCTGGGTGGAGACCGGCTTATCACGAAGCCCATGCCGCCTCTGTACGCGATTTCCACTACGTCCGGCACCGGGAGCGAAGTGGGCCGCTCCGGCGTCATCATCATGAGGGACACGAAGCGAAAGACGATATTCTTCCATCCCCAGCTGCTTCCCGCCATAGCGGTCCTTGAACCCGGGCTGACCGCCGGCATGCCGCCCTGGCTCACCGCGGCGACCGGCATGGACGCGCTCGTGCATTGCCTGGAGGCCTATTTTGTGAACATGTTTCATCCCATGGCGGACGGCATCGCTTTACAGGGAATAGAGCTCGTCGCCAAGTGGCTGCCGGAGGCCTACCGCGACGGCAACAACCTGGAGGCACGCGAAAAGATGCAGATCGCCGCGTCCATGGGCGCGGTCGCGTTCCAGAAGGGACTCGGCATGGTGCACTCCATGGCGCACCCGCTGTCGAGCATGTACGGACTCCACCACGGGCTCGCCAACGCGCTCTGCCTCCCGGAATCGATATTGTTCATAGAGAAAAGCAGGCTCACGCCGGAGCAGATGGGCAAGGTCCAGAAGGTGCGCGCCATCTTCGCGGAGTGCGGGTTCGGCCGCGGAAGCCTTTCCGAGAGCTGCCGGGCGTTCTGCGAGGCGGTGGGGATACAGCTCGGCCTCGCGAAGAACAAGGTGCCGGCTGACGGCCTGGCCGCCCTGAGCGCGGAAGCACAGAAGGATCCATGTCATGCAAGTAACATGATACCCGTTACGCAGGATGATTTTATGAAGGTGCTGAAAGCAGCGCTATAAAGCAATGAAGAATGAATAATTAACAATGAACAATTAATGAAAAAAATCTGCTCCGCTGGAGCAGATTTTTTGTTTATGACCATGCTCTTTTATTGTTGCATTAAAATTTAATCATGATATTGTTTAAACAATTAACCACGAATGAACACGAATATACACGAATGTTGTATAATATGAGTTGTGCGTAATATGGCGAAATTTAATTTATAAAAAATGAAAAAAGTTATTAAATACATCATCTACGCAATAATTGTAATTATTGTTTTCCAAATTTCCTTTTTCATTGGCTTGCCATATAAAAAAACTATCAATATTACTGAAGACCTTTCCTATATTGAGTGGAAAAAATTAAATATCTATCTATTAACTCCATTTTGTGATAGCAGTTGTGTTATCCAATTATTTCCATCTATAGAAACAACAATATTCCGACAAATATTTATACATCATAATCATGTGATCCTTGAAAAGAATAATAACTATTATTCTATTAAAGTTGATTATTATAAGTATTGTATTTCACCAAATAAAAATTATATTTTATTTATTGACTCAAGTCATGTAAAACCATTTATAATTTATAATATCAAGGATCAAAAAACAATAATTATTAAATCTCGCGAAATCGAGGGTCATTATTATAGCTATCCTTTTAGTTTTATGAATTGGTCATTTGATTCTCAAACGTTATATGTTACCGTAGAGGGCGTTAAATTCCATAAAAAACTGGAATATGGTAATTATAAACAGATTTGGAAAATCAACCCTGAAACTGGCCTAATAATATTCATGAATGAAGAATTTATTAAAAAATGAATTTCGTCTTACTACGCACACAAAATCAGAACCTTTCAGCACCTCGCCCTGTTCGCGGGCTGAGGTGCTCGGGGAAGTTTTAATCGCTTCTTTGTTTCAGAGTGTTTGTTTAACGTATTATTGAATTATTTATTCGTGTCCATTCGTGCTTCATGACTGTGCCCGATCTTGAATGAGTGAGGGAAGACTATGGAGCTGAATCACAAAACCAGCAAAAAGCTCTCCGCCGGGAAATTCTATCCTGCCGGGGCCTCGGTGCGCGACGGCGGCGTTAACTTCGCCCTGTTCTCCCAGGACGCAACCGAGGTCTACCTGCTCCTTTTCGATTCCCCGTCGGGCGAGCCCACCGACGTCATCCGCGTGGAGAGCCGCACCAGGTTGGTAGTGTAAAATATCTTTCGCACTTTTAGATAATAAAAAAGTCCTCGATCTGACGATTTAAATAATAACCACAAAATTTAACTCTCAGAGGAGGACTTGTATGACTGATAAGATTATCGAAATTAATGAGGAAAAAGTCA